>NZ_BAKF01000021.1 GCF_000614025.1 Prevotella aurantiaca JCM 15754 | reverse complement strand
AGGTTTTTAAGGGAGGACTAATTAAGACTATGCGTTCTGACATTGTTTGTACTTAATCAACTATATAAAATAAGGTGGGTAAAGAAAATATCTTTGCCCACCTTTTATTTTTGTTATTTAGCGTTGATTTATTTGCACAAGCAGTTTGCCATGCAATGTTGTGTTTAATAAATATCTGTTATGGATTGCATTCCTTCTATTGCCATTAGACTTTCCTTGATAACTTCTACATCTTCACTCGTGCACTCCCATATCTATGTTTCCTACAACAATTCCATTGTCGCTCTTCAGGGTAATGTTGCGCATATTGATTCCCAATTGATCAGAAATAACTTTCGAAATATCAAGCAACATGCCTCTGCGGTCTATGCCTCGTAGTTCTATTGTAGCATCGAAGAACATAGTTTTGTGCATATCCCACTTTGCATCAAGTATGCGGGAGCCAAAACTAGCTTTAAGCTTCGCAGCCACAGGGCACGCCCTGTTGTGTATTTCGATGTGGTCGTTATTATCGATGAAGCCCATGGCATCGTCGCCAGGAATAAGGTGGCAGCAATTTGGAAAAATGTAACGTGCAATGTTATCTTCGTTTATAAAGATAGGTTTCTTCTTGTTCAAGTTCTTATCAACAACGATAAGACCTGTTACAACCTTTTCACCTTCTTTTCCGTTGGTGTTATCGTCGTCTGCAGCTTTGTTACGATTGAGGAACGGAACATATTTGCGCCACATTGGAACGTTGTTTACCTTGTTCTGTTTGCGCTTGTTCTTGCCATGCAGTTCGTCTAAATCGGCATCTCCAAGGATAATCGTTTTTTCGCCAACAGCGACAAAAAGATCGGCATGCTTCTTAATTTCGTGTAGATCGCATAGACGGTCGAGCACAGAGGTTGTCATTTCAAAGTCGTGCTTTTTCAGCCATTCTTCGAGCATATTCTCTCCCTTTTTCTGTACTTCTCGAGCTTCTTTTCGCAGTATCGCCAGCACCTTTCCCTTTGCTTTAGCTGTAGACACAAAGTTTATCCACGTCTTTTCCACACGTTGCGCCTTAGAAGTAAGTATCTCTACTTGGTCTCCGCTCTGCAGTTTATGACTCAACGGCACGAGCTTATGGTTTACTTTCGCACCAATACAATGACTACCAATTACCGTGTGTATTTGGAAAGCAAAGTCAAGAGCGGTGCAACCAGCTGGCATCATCTTAATTTCGCCTTTTGGCGTAAATACAAATATCTCTGAAGCAAATAGGTTGAGCTTGATAGCATCGAGGAAATCCATAGCATCAGGTTGCGGGTCGTCGAGTATTTCCTTTATGGTGTGTAGCCAGTCGTTCAATTCTCCCTCGTCCTCTGTAACTTCTGCACCTTCCTTATATTTCCAATGAGCAGCAAATCCTTGTTCTGCTATCTCGTCCATGCGGTCGGAACGTATCTGAACTTCTATCCACTGGCCAAGTTTCGACATCAGTGTAACATGCAAAGCTTGATAACCATTGGCTTTTGGATGGTTCACCCAGTCGCGCAATCGGTCGGGATGGCTCTTGTAGAGTTTACTTATTGCAACATAAATTTGGAAACACTCGTTTGCTTCTTCTTGTCTGCTCTTCGGACTAAAGACGATGCGAACAGCCAAAATATCGTAAACCTCTTCGAATGGCACATGCTTTGTCTGCATCTTATTCCAAATAGAATAAGGACTTTTTACACGTGCCTTAATGTCGTATTTCAGTCCCATTTTGTCCAGCGCAGCACGTATAGGGTCTGTAAAATTGTCGAAAAGCGTGTCGCGTTGCGCTTTTGTAGAAGCTATTTTCGCCTCAATGGCCTTATAAGCATCAGGGTGCTCGTAGCGGAAACTAAGGTCTTCAAGTTCTGTTTTTACTTTATTAAGACCTAAACGATTGGCTAATGGAGCATAGATATAAAGTGTTTCGCCTGCAATCTTGTACTGTTTATTGGCTGGTTGCGACGCAAGGGTACGCATATTGTGTAGGCGGTCGCATATCTTAATAAGGATAACGCGAATATCGTCGCTCATTGTGAGAAGCAATTTCTTGAAGTTTTCAGCCTGCGCAGAAGCCTTATCGCCAAAGATTCCACCTGAAATCTTTGTCAAGCCATCAACTATCATTGCGATTTTTGCTCCGAATATGTTCTCAATATCTTCAACCGTGTAGTCTGTATCTTCTACAACATCGTGCAAAAGGGCCGAACAGATACTTGTAGAACCTAAACCTATCTCTTCACAAGCAATCTGTGCAACAGCTATAGGATGTAGGATGTAAGGTTCACCTGAAAGGCGACGCACTCCTTTGTGCGCCTGTTTTGCAAAATGATAGGCTTTTGTAATGATGTCTACCTTCTTGCGGTGAGGGGAAGCCAAATAGGTGTTCAATAAATGTTGAAACGCATCTTCGATAAGTTTGTCTTCTTTTACCTCGTCAATTTTGCTATTTTCGTTGTCTTTCTCCATATCCTTGGTCCTCCTTTTGGTATGATTAGTTGATTAACTATATGGGGTATGTGCAGCTTCTACCACAACCCTTGCCGCCATTTTCAAACTTTGGTTCTCCAAACTTTCTTCGTTTTCGTACAACCGAGAAGAATTTTCTGTAAAACATTTCACCTTCTCCGACGGCAACAAAAGAGTTGCTGAACCACCTATGGTTTTCACGATACCCTGTCGATATTGCGGATTCAGCATACGCAAATCGGCAATATCCATATTTATAACATTTGCTACTTTAGCCAGCGATATGTCTGCTGTAACTACAACTTTGCCGGCCTTTTCGGGTAAACCTGTTGGTTCAGGCAATATATTGTATTCGGAATGACAGTTCATTACGTAGTTTGCAGCTATGAAAGCGGGCACATAACCTCTTGTTTCTTTGGGTAGGAACTCGTAAATCTTCCAAAAGTCTGCACCTGCACCAGCTTTATCAATGGCACTACTCACTCTTCCTGGTCCACAGTTATAAGCAGCTAAGACCAAAGACCAATCGCCAAAGCGCTTGTAAAGGTCAGCTAACATACGTGCTGCAGCATAAGATGACTTTATTGGATCGAGGCGTTCGTCTACGAAAGTATTTATCTGTAAATCGTACTGACGTCCTGTGGTAGGCATAAACTGCCATAAGCCTGCAGCACCTTTATTTGAAATAGCTTTCGGATTTAAACCTGATTCGATTACAGGCAAATGCTTTAATTCTATTGGCAAACCATAAGAGCGCAATGCTTCCTCGAAGATTGGATTATAATAGCTTGCTCGTGCCAACATATAGCTTGTAGAACGTCTACCTTGCTTTACATATCGATCTATGTACTTCTGCACTTCTGGGTTATAAGTAAGGCGCAATGAACCCGAAATTCGATTAACAAGACGGCCGATAGCAGCAGTCTCGTCTTCCATTTCAATTTGTGATGTAGCAGAACTTAGCCCATTCTCTTGTTCATAGAACTTTATATCGGTATATTCTACCTCAAATCCGCTTATCTTTTCATCAGCACTCGGAATATTGATTTGCACTATTCTGCCACGATTATCCTTTACTACCTGCTGCTGTGCATATGTTACACAAACACACATCAATAGCAAAGCAATCGCAAAAATCTTTCTTTCTTTTATCATTATTTCCTTTTTCGTGGCACACCAACCTTTACCACAATCTGTTAAAACGTAAGTCTGCAACCAATTCCGATTGCTGAATTTTTAAACAGATTGGTCTGATTGGCAGGTGAATTGCCGTTCATAACAACAGGCGCAATATGCAATGACAAGTCGTCGGAGATATCGAAATCAGAAAGCGACGCATCTACGTATGCGTCAATCACCGACAATGCATAAACCGCAACAGTAGCAAAGATGCTTAAATCGCGCCATCTGCGGAAACGATCTTTACGCTTCCGAAACAGATTTTGGTAATAACTCTTGTTCTCGTCCGTTATTGTTGTTCCTAAATGTAAGAAACTATTGTAACTTTGTGTTGAGGGATCGTCGTCAGATATATCCATATAGGCGTTCTGATAGTCGCGATACATCTGGTTATTCCATGTCATTGCATAGATGCAACCAACTATTCCTCCAAAGAAAATAGGCAGTTTCCAGTACTTACGATTGTATATTTGGCCTGCTCCAGGCAATGCTATCGCCAACCATAAAGCCTTTTTGGGCTTCGGTCGCCATTTATTCCAATCTTTCATTAGGCGCATACTATCTTTAGCAGCAACCTTATTAAGTTTCGATACCTTCTTAGACGAAAGCGAGAGGTTACTCTCTATCTTGTCACTCTCAGCATTCGTTATTGTATTAGGAGCGTCTTCGTTAGGGTAAAGAACCTTAATAGAATCGTCAAGTTCCACTTGTGCCCTTGCAATTGCAGGGCAACCTATCGCCAAAAGAAATGTTAGCAATAAAATACGGAATATGTTTCGAACTTCTTTCACTTAACTATAAACTATGCTTTCGCTTTTTATTTCAATCTATCCATTACTTCCATAATATACAATAACTCTTCTTCAGAAGCAAAAGGAATAGTTATTTTGCCTTTACCTTTAGCACCATAAGTCATCTGCACCTTTGTATTAAAAAAGTTGGAAAGACGTTTCTTCAATATATTAAACTCTTCTGGGAGTTTCGATTTGGCTGCAATTTTCTTCTTAGCAGTCTGTATATCTTCGCCATTATTAAGCTGTTGGCAGAGTTCTTCGACCTTTCGTACACTGAAAGAATTCTTTTGAATTTCGTGAAACAACTTTATTTGTTGAGAAGGGCTATCCAATGAGAGCAATGCACGAGCATGTCCCATGTCTATTTCCTTCTTTTGCAAAGCCATTTGTACCTGAGCAGGAAGTTTCAATAGGCGTAGATAATTAGTAACTGCAGCACGACTCTTTCCTACTCTTTCTGCAACCTTTTCTTGAGTCATGCCACTTTTCTCTTGTAAATGTTCGTAGGCAAGAGCTATTTCTATCGCATTTAAGTCTTCACGCTGTATATTTTCCACCAACGCAAGCTCCATTACATTCTCATCTTTAATAGTACGAATGTATGCAGGAAGAGTTTTAAGCCCAGCCAATTGTGAAGCACGCCAGCGACGTTCGCCTGCTATAATCTGGAATTTATTTTCGTCTATCTGTCTAAGAGTGATAGGTTGCACCAAGCCAAGCTGCTTAATACTGTTTGCAAGTTCTTCTAATGCAATTTGATCGAACTCTCTTCGTGGCTGATTAGGATTCGCTTCAATGTGATCAATGAGCACCTCGCTTATAGTTGAACTGCCTTGCGTACTTACCGTTTCAGTTGATATTAAGGCATCTAAGCCCCTGCCAAGCGCATTAACTTTTGCGTTTCTATTGTATTTCTTGTGTACTGCCATTATGTTTACTAGTAAGTTTTAATGGGTTTTAGTCGCATTCCTTTATTTTTCGTTCTTCTCGATTATCTCCTTAGCCAAAGCAAGATGATTCTTTGCACCAGTAGAATCAGCATCGTAAAGAATTACTGGTAAGCCATGACTTGGGCTCTCGGAAAGTTTCACATTGCGCTGAATAACGGTTTTAAATACCAATTCTTGGAAGTGACGCTTTACTTCGTCATAAATTTGACGTGCCAATCTTAAACGGCTATCATACATCGTAAGAAGGAATCCTTCTATCTCTAACTTCGGATTCAACTTGCTTTTTATAATCTTAATCGTATTCAACAACTTGCTGATACCTTCAAGTGCGAAATATTCGCATTGCACAGGAATGATAACAGAGTCGGCTGCGGTCAATGCATTTACGGTAATTAAACCCAACGATGGGCTACAATCAATCAGTATATAATCGTAATCGTTTTGAATAGGAGCCAAGAGTTTCTCCAAAACCTCTTCACGGTCTTCTATTTGCAGCATCTCTATTTCTGCACCGACAAGGTTAATATGGCTTGGAACAATATCCATTCCCTCTATATCTGTAGTATAAATTGCATCGCGAATATCAGTATGATCAATTATGCATTCATACAACGAGCATTCCACTTCCTTTATATCAACGCCCAAACCGCTTGATGCATTTGCCTGTGGGTCGGCATCTATAACGAGAACTGACTTCTCAAGAGTTGCCAACGATGCAGCAAGATTGATGGTAGAGGTTGTTTTACCCACACCACCCTTTTGGTTTGCCATTGCGATTATTTTTCCCATTTTATCTTTTACTATACTTGTTTTGCCGACAAAGATACATAATTTTAAGCGAAAAAGCGGTATTTATAAACCTTTTTTCGTATTTTTGCAGTCAAAAGAAAATAAAATTTATGAATTGTAAGCGACCACTTATTCTCATCTCAAACGACGATGGATACACTGCCAATGGCATAAAAACATTGGCTTCATTTCTATCCGACTTCGCTGAAGTTTTAGTCTGCGCACCTGATGGGCCACGTTCTGGATATTCATGTGCCTTTTCTGCAAACACTCCCCTACATTTAGAACATCAAAACAATATTCCTAACTGTGAAGTATGGTCGTGTTCAGGAACTCCAGTTGACTGCGTAAAGATTACTTTCGAGCAGATTTTAACAGATGGACGACGCCCTGATTTAATCCTAGGGGGAATCAATCATGGCGACAATTCGTCGGTAAACACACATTATAGTGGCACAATGGGTATTGCAAGAGAAGGCTGTTTAAAATATATTCCTTCTATTGCTTTCTCGTCATGTGATTACAATCCAGATGCCAACCTTGAACCTTTACGCCACTACGTAGTAAAGATCGTCAAGCAAGTTCTTAACGAAGGTTTACCAAAAGGTGTATGCCTTAATGTAAACTTCCCTGCCAGAAATAATTTCAAAGGAATAAAAGTAAGACGAATGGGATACGGAAGTTGGCTGAAAGAAACTCTTCGCTGCGAGCATCCAAGGGGTTTTGATTATTATTGGATGTTGGGCAAATATCGCAATGACGAACCATCGGCAACTGATACAGACCAGTGGGCATTGAAAGAAGGATACGTTACAATAACTCCTACACGTATTGATATAACAGATTATGACATGTTGGATAAGATGAAGGCATGGGAAGAGTAAGAAATAAAATCTGATTCCCATTCTTATAATATTATAACAAGCAATAAAGGAATGAAGTATTACATAATAGTTGGCGAAGCATCGGGTGACTTACACGCATCTCGTTTGATGCAATCGCTTAAGAAATTTGATGAAGCAGCTGAGTTTCGCTTTTTCGGGGGCGACCTTATGCAAAACGTTGGCGGGACACGTGTACGACATTACAAGGAACTTGCCTACATGGGATTTATCCCTGTACTTTTGCATTTGCCTACTATTATGAAGAATATGAAGCTCTGCAAAGAAGATATTGTTAAGTGGAGGCCTGACGTTGTAATACTTGTAGACTATCCTGGTTTTAATCTTAAAATAGCAAAGTTCCTTAATAAAAACACCCAAATACCGGTTTATTACTATATTTCACCCAAAATATGGGCGTGGAAGGAGTGGCGTATCCGTGCAATAAAGCGAGATGTAAAAGAGATGTTCTCTATCTTGCCATTTGAAATCGACTTTTTTGAACGGAAACACAAGTATAAAATACATTACGTTGGTAACCCAACAGCAGAAGAAGTAGCTACTTTCAAAAGCCAATACACAGAAACCAAGGAGGAATTTAGTAACCGCAATGGGCTAAACGATAAACCTATCATTGCTATTTTAGCTGGAAGTAGAAAGCAAGAGATTAAAGATAACCTGCCATCGATGCTCGAAGCTGCATCGCGCTTTGAAGATTACCAGATGGTAATAGCTGGAGCACCTTCTATAGACGATGCTTATTACGAGCAATTTGTAAGTAAACTTAACGCGAATATTGTTAAAAACGACACATATCAACTTCTTTCGCATTGCACAACAGCGATTGTTACAAGCGGAACGGCAACCTTAGAAACTGCTTTATTTAATGTTCCACAAGTAGTTTGCTACAAAACTCCACTACCAAACCTTATTCGTTTCGCATTCAAACACATTATAAAGGTGCGCTTTATATCTTTGGTAAACCTTATTGCTAATAAGGAGGTGGTGCAAGAACTATTTGCTGAACGTTTCAAAATAAGGAATATAGCTAACGAACTCTATCGTATTCTGCCTGGACAGCCTTATCGTGAAACCATGCTTGCTGAGTATGAACTGATGAAAGAGAAACTTGGCGATCATATTGCGCCCGATAATGCTGCCAATCTGATTGTATATTTACTCCAACGAAAATCATAACAATATGCGAGTATTTATTATTTCTTCCATTCTAATTATGTTTTCTTGTATCTGCAATGCAAGAAACACAAATGATCCTATGCTTATTCTAACTCTGGAAAACATCCCCTCAGATATATCAAAAAATGAAAAATTAAAGATTTTAATACTTTCATGCCCCAATTTCAAAACTGTATTAAACAAGAAAAATCTACATGCTGATATTGAAGAAGAAGTTTCAGATGGAATCTATAGAATAAGAATGTTTGAATATGGGAAGGGCGAAAACACGATAAACTCAGTAGCTTGGCTTATACTTGACACTAAGAATAACACACTAAAAGATATTACTTACGACTCAGAAATGCCCATTCTTCTCAACTATGATAAAAGAATATATTTGGATTTTGTAGAAAACTTCCTAAAAAAGAAAGAGCTTATATTTCCAACTAAAGAAAGTATAGCATCCTTTTTTAAGAATATTTCGACTTTCCAACTTCCTTTTGAATATGATTATGAGTTTATAATAGACCTGCCGAAAACAACAACTCCAAGTAAAGCAATAATACCATTCATCGCCACTTTGGTTGATGATAAAACAGATTTGTTTGACTGCCGGGTTGCCAAACTTCCCTCTATCAATAATTATCACTTGCTTTTAATCTTTGCTAAAGACCAAAAAGGCGAAGGACGTTTCTTCCTTTGTGCATTAGATAGTAAGTATAACTTAACCGATAAGTTACTCATCTACACAGCTAAAGACATACAATGGAAAGATAAAATAGAGAATTGCTACATACATTATCACATCATCGGAAGTAATAAAATAACCTTAAAGGAGATTGTTGCGGTACCTGAAAAGAATGTACTCTACAAGCAAAGCAGCTATTCGTTTATTAATGGGAAGTTCAAAGTAAGCAAATAAGTACTTTCTACAATTGCTTACATAAACCAACTTTCAGCATACTCTATCTCCTATTTTGCAGTTTCATGTTATTAAACAAAGGTAACAAATAGGCAGCACAAATGTAAATATTTTATCACTATCATCAAGCCGTATAACATTTTGATAATCAATATCTTGTAATAGTGCCTGTTTTGCGTTGCAAAACAGGCACTATTACAAGACAAAACAGACTCTTTTGCAACGCAAAATAACCGCTATTGCAAACTAAAACAATTTCTATTGATTTTTCTGTGAAATACTTTTACAATACAAAAGCTATCTTTAAAGATTATCCAATTCATACAAAAGGATAAATTTTCTGCAAACAAGACATTATAAAAGGGATATTAAAACTAAAATAAGAGGATATAAAAGAAACCTTTTCAATATATCATATAAAAGAGAAAGGGTAGGTATAGAAAAGCGAGTGTATCGGGACAGAATCTCAATACACTCGCTCTCAGTTTTATTGTTTATTTGATTTTGCCTTCTTTAGGAAATATCTTACAACAAAATAAAGCACAACTAAGACAAGAATACCCAAGATAACATACTTAATATAGTTATTGTATTCTTCTATTTTTGCAGTGAGCTGACTTTCTGGAACAACAGAATGAAGATACCAACCAAGTACTGCAAGAACACAATTCCAAATACCAGAGCCAATAGTGGTATAAAGAATGAACTTCCAAAAAGTCATTTTTGCTAAACCTGCAGGTATTGAGATGATTTGTCGAATACCAGGAATAAGTCGTCCGGTAAGGGTCGCTATAACACCATGGTCGTAGAAATACTTCTCAGCGACCTTAACTTTATCTTCGTTTAGCAAACAAAGATGCCCGAATTTGCTGTTTGCAAAACGATATATAATAGGTCTACCGAGATAATAAGCGGCTACATAGTTGGTTGTTGAGCCTGTAACAGCACCTAAAGTGGCAACTATAACCACCCAGAATACATTTAAATGTCCTGCTGCTGCATGGTAGGCAGCTGGTGAAACAATTAGTTCCGATGGGAAGGGGATTACCGTTCCTTCAATATACATACCGAGAAAGATAGTCCAATAATTAAGTGTGTCTAAGAGAGACGAAAACCAATGCATTGTTTAATATATCTTTTAAAAATTATATAATATCGTATTTATGAGGCTGATGCTTGCTCTACCGGTGGTGCTTCAGTAATATTCTTCATCCAACTACCACGGTAAATCCGTATCAAGAACATTGAGCCGCGGAACGTAAGTTCAACAGCCATTGCGAACCAAACACCTCGTAAGCCGTAGGTAGAAGCGAGAGCATAAGCCAAAGTAAGGCGTACAAACCACATAGAACCAAGATTGATAAGTGATGGTTTGAATGTATCTCCAGCACCAACGCATACGCTGTAAGCCACAATAGCTGCTGCAAAGAACGGCTCAGCAAAGGCTTCGATACGCAAAACAGCTACTCCCAACTCTCTGATTTCATTCACTGGAGAAAGCATTCCTATCATTTCAGGAGCAAAGATATACATAATAACTCCCATGAAGCCATAACGCCCATACCAATGAATACAGTCATGTAAGCAAAGTTCTTACAAAGATCTTTTCGTTTCGCTCCAACGCTTTGTCCAACAAGTGTCGTTGCCGCTTCAGCAATACCATAACCAGGCATGTAACATAGACTTTCGGCTGTTACAGCAAACGAATTTGCAGCAATAGCGAAGTTACCCAAGGGTGCGACAATCATAGTAGAAACCACTTGTGCACCATTCATTAAAAGGTATTGCATAGCCATAGGCGCACCTATTTTTACAGCGTGAACAATGTAATCCCACACCCATACAAAGCGTTTGGTGTCGAGTTTCCATGCCAAAATAGGACTACGGAAGATAGCAAAGTAAATTAATGGAATAGCAGCTACGGCAAATGAGAGTAGCGTACCAATGGCAGCGCCTTTCACTCCTAACCCAAATCCGAACATTTCAAACTGAAATCCAAGTATAGTTAGGGGACGCGTAGGAAAGATTAAGATAAAATTGAAGACCACATCCATTAGACACATCATCACCGAAATAAGACTTGGGTGACGCATATCGCCCGACACTTTCAACATAGCAGCCGATAGATATTCTACCAAATGTATGGGTACTGCAAATGAAAAAACAAGAAAGTAAATGGAAGCATCATGCTGAATATCAGCACCACCGCCTAACCAACGTGGTAATGGCGTTGCTAACAATGCCGCAACAGCCATCAAAATAAAACTAAAAGCCAATCCAAAGATATAGCCATGCCGCATAACGGCTCGCGCTTTCTCAAAGTCGTTGGCTCCAATAAAGTGGGCAGCTTGCACCGAAAAGCCCATTCCGCCCGCTGCAACTAACGAACCAAAGAGCCATGTGGCAGGTTCTACCAATCCGATTGAAGCCGAAGCGGCTGCCCCCAACGAACCTACCATCGAGGCATCGATGTAAAACATCATTACAGTAGTCACTTGAGCGAGAATTGACGGAATACTTAATTGAACGATGAGATTTAACTTTTCGCTCATCGTCATAGAGTTACCATTCCTGATTTTCGCCAAGAGTGCGTCGGTTACAGTCTTGCTGAACACCATAATATATAAAGTTGCGTGGATAAGGTAGACTGAAAGCCCACCATAAGTCTTCGCTAAGAATTGGTTGGTTATCCTTAAATTATATCTGGAACCTTAGTTCCCGCTCTGTAATACGAGTGGAGACGTAAGTCAAAAATCAAGTTAGAATAAGCTGGAATAGAGCCATTCTTAGTTGTGCCATAGCCTAACTGGTAAGGAATATAAACCACCCAGTGGTCGCCAATATGCATATTTTGTAGTGCTGTAGCAAAGCCTTCGACAACAGCACCCTTCTCTCCGCCTACCAAAAGCTGTGCAGGACGTGATGTTTGTGGGTTATAAACCAAGCCATTCCCACCCCAACTGCTATCAAACATTAGGCCTGCGGTATATGTTGGAGAAGGTATGAGTCGGCTTGATAGTGTACCAGTACTGAATCGGTGAACAAAGGAGAACCCGAACCAGTACCTTTTTCTAACTCATGAACAATAATATAGTTCTCTGGAGTATAACTCTTGGTTCCATCTTTCTGCGTTTGGTCTTGATAACTATAATTCAATATGAGTTTCCAAGAGGTATCACCATTATCTATTTTTTGCTTTGTTGCATTGTAAAGGTTTGTCCAATACGTTGTGTTTTTAGATTTCCAGTCTGCAAACTCTTCATCTTCCTCAGAGCTTTCCGAGCATGAAGACAATACACCAACCGAAAAAATAGCTGCAAACAACAAAGCTGCAGAGAAAAAGAAGCTTTGAAATTGTGCTCTTAATTTATTCTTATTTTGCATAATTCTATTTTATATGTGAATATAAATCTTACCCTTTCACATCAAGTTTCTTCAACAACGAAGTAATAGAAACGCGATCTTCGATAATCTCACGTAGCTTTGCAACAGGCACACGTTCTTGTTTCATAGAGTCACGATAACGCAAAGTAACTGTATTATCGGTCAAAGTGTCTCCATCAACAGTAACACAGAAAGGTGTACCAACAGCGTCTTGACGACGATAACGCTTACCAATAGAGTCTTTTGTTTCTATAGATGTATTGAAATGGAACTTCAAGTCGTCTACAATCTCTTGTGCTTTCTCTGGCAAACCATCTTTGTTGACCAATGGAAGCACCGCGCATTTTGTAGGAGCTAATGGCTCTGGTAAGCGCAAAACCACACGACTTGAACCATTCTCTAATTGTTCTTCAGTGTAACTATGGCACATTATGCTCAAGAACATACGATCTACGCCAATAGAAGTCTCAACAACGTAAGGTGTATAGTTCTCATTGCGTTCAGGATCGAAGTACTTTATCTGTCTACCCGAGAATTTTTCGTGTTGTGAAAGGTCGAAATTAGTACGCGAGTGAATACCTTCTACCTCCTTAAAGCCAAACGGCATGTGGAATTCAATGTCGGTTGCAGCATTTGCATAGTGCGCTAACTTCTCGTGGTCGTGGTAGCGATAGTTGTCATTACCCATACCAAGAGCTTGATGCCAAGCTAAACGATACTGCTTCCAATAGTTAAACCATTCCATCTCTGTACCTGGTTGGCAGAAGAATTGCATCTCCATCTGTTCGAATTCGCGCATGCGGAACACAAACTGACGAGCTACAATCTCGTTTCGGAAAGCCTTTCCTATCTGTGCAATACCAAATGGTAACTTCATACGACCGGTCTTTTGAACGTTCAAGAAGTTTACAAAGATACCTTGTGCAGTCTCTGGACGTAGATAAATCTTACTCGATGAATCAGCAGAAGCACCCATTTCAGTAGAGAACATAAGATTAAACTGACGCACATCGGTCCAGTTCTTTGTTCCACTAATAGGGTCTACGATACCTTCATCAAGTATTATCTGCTTCAATTCCTCAAAGTTTGAAGCCTCCATCGCATTGGCAAAGCGTGTATGAAGCTCGTTATACTTACGTTGATACTCCAATACGCGAGGATTAGTAGCACGGAATTGAGCCTCATCGAAGCTGTCACCAAACTTCTTTGCAGCCTTAGCAATTTCCTTGTCCATCTTTTCTTCATACTTACCGAGCTGGTCTTCTATCAACACATCGGCTCTATAGCGTTTCTTAGAGTCTCGATTATCAATCAAAGGGTCATTGAAAGCATCAACGTGGCCGCTGGCTTTCCATATCGTAGGGTGCATAAAGATGGAAGAGTCGATACCTACGATGTTGTTATGGAGCAACACCATTGATTGCCACCAATATTGTTTGATGTTGTTTTTTAGTTCTACACCATTCTGACCATAGTCGTATACTGCAGCAAGACCATCATATATATCACTACTTGGAAAAACAAAACCATACTCTTTGCAATGGCTTACTATCTTTTTGAAGGTATCCTCTTGTGCCATAATATATTATTTTTATCTTTATTTATTCGGAATTTGGCACAAAGTTACGATTTTTTAATGGAATAAGGTAACTAAAAGTTGTGAAAGTTTGCGAAAGAAGGGAGTTATAATTGATTCAGATTGATTAACGCTTCCCCCAGCGCTTATATTAAATAGATGTGTGTTTCACTATGCGAATTTGCATATTTCGAGATTTCTTCGTACCTTTGAGCCTCAAAAATAGAGACAATCCAACTAGTTATGGACGACGATAAGATGATTGAAAACAATGAGGGCCAAACCTCAATGAACGAAAAAACAACGGGTAATGACAGCAATTTAACAAACACAGACCCTAATGAAGACGTTAGTGTTGATGCTGAAATAACAGACGAAGATGAAGTAAGCGAACCTGGAAACGGCTATATTCCAACCGACAGATTTGATGCTTCGGCTGTTAAACACCTATCAGGAATGTATAAAAACTGGTTCTTGGATTATGCAAGTTATGTAATCTTAGAACGTGCAGTACCCCATATTGACGACGGATTGAAGCCTGTTCAACGCCGTATCCTCCACTCTATGAAGCGAATGGACGATGGACGATACAACAAGGTTGCTAATATTGCAGGCCATACGATGCAGTTCCACCCACACGGAGATGCTTCTATCTGCGATGCCCTTGTGCAAATGGGGCAAAAAGACCTACTCATTGACACGCAAGGAAACTGGGGAAACATATTTACTGGCGACCGTGCTGCAGCTCCTCGATACATCGAAGCACGTCTGTCAAAGTTTGCTTTAGAAACCATTTTCAATCCTAAAACTACTGAATGGCAGCAGTCTTATGATGGAAGAAACAAAGAACCAATTACCCTACCAGCCAAATTCCCTTTGCTATTAGCACAAGGTGCAGAAGGTATTGCTGTTGGATTGTCGTCTAAAATTCTTCCGCACAACATGGCAGAAATATGCGATGCCGCCGTAAACTATCTGCGTGGAAAGAAGTTTGAGCTTTATCCAGACTTCCCAACAGGCGGTAACATTGATATATCAAAGTACAATGACGGACAACGTGGCGGATCTTTGAAGGTTCGTGCTAAAGTTGAGAAGATTGATAACAAGACACTTGTCATTCGCGAAATACCTTTTAGCAAGACAGCCAGTTCGCTCCAAGAATCAATTACCAAAGCTGTTGAAAAGGGAAAAATAAAGATTCGCAAGGTAGAAGATATGACAGCGTCAGAAGTAGAAATACAATTACATCTGACACCAGGCACTTCAAGCGACAAGACTATGGACGCCTTGTACGCCTTTACCGATTGTGAGGTTTCTATTTCGCCTAACTGTTGCGTTATTTCTGATAACAAACCTCAGTTCTTGACCATATCGGAAGTGTTAAAGCACTCTGTAGACAACACACAAGCACTATTGCGTAGGGAGCTTGAAATAAGGAAAGGTGAACTTGAAGAACAACTCTTCTTCAACTCGTTAGAACGAATATTTATAGAAGAACGTATCTATAAGGAACAAAAGTTCGAGACATCTAAAACAATGGATGAGGTTGTTACATTTGTCGATTCTAAGTTAGAGCCTTTTAAAAAGGAATTTATTCGTGAGGTGAAACGTGAGGATATACTTCGCTTACTAGAAATAAAGATGCAGCGTATCCTTAAGTTTAACAAGGACAAAGCAGACGAATTAATCCATAAGATTGAGGCGGAAATAGCCGAAATAAACAAGGACCTTAGCGAAATGGTGCGTGTAACCATTGAATGGTTCAAGCATTTGAAAGCTAAATATGGTAAGGACTTCCCACGTAGAACAGAGATAAAGAGCTTCGATACCATTGTTGCAGCTAAAGTTGTAGATGCAAACGAGAAGCTATACATTGATCGAAAAGGGGGCTTTATAGGTACTGATTTAAAGAAAGCCGAGTTCGTTCAGAACTGTTCCGACCTTGATGATGTCATCGTTTTCTTCCGTGATGGTAAGTATCGCATCGTCCACATTGCTGATAAAGTGTTTGTTGGCAAGGGCGTTATACACGTACAAGTGTTTAAACGCAACGACCGCCGCACCATCTACAATGCTGTTTATCGCGACGGAGAAAAAGGTCCTTACTACATAAAGCGTTTTAATGTGGTTTCCATTACCCGTGACAGAGATTACGATCTTACTCAAGGGAAGCCAGGTTCAAGAGTTTTTTATTTTACGGCTAACCCGAACGGAGAGGCTGAAACTATCAAGATTATATTGAAAGATCAACCTGGAAGATCGCGACTAATGCGATATTTTGAACGTGATTTCTCTAATGTTCTAATCAAATCGAAGACTGCTCGCGGTGTATTACTTACGAAAGAAATTGTAGATCGTGTATCTTTGAAAGCTCATGGAGTATCAACTTTGGGTGGCAGAAAGGTATGGTTTGATGCTGATGTTAATCGTATTAACTACGAAGAACAGGGTCGTTTGCTGGGCGAATTCAATGATAAGGATACCATTCTCGTAATTCTTGATAATGGAGAGTTCTATACTTCCAACTTCGATGCAGCTAATCACTACGAAGATAACATCTTCCGTATTGAGAAATTCGACCCCGAAAAGCCATGGACAGCGGTTGTTTACGATGCAGATAACCAAGGTTACCCATACCTAAAGCGCTTCTACATGGAGAATTCTACGCGACATCAGAGTGTAATAGGCGACAATCCGAAGTCCAAACTCGTCTTCCTCACAGACGATACCTATCCTCGTGCAGAGATAACGTACGGTGGAAACGATGCAGCACGCGGCACAGAGATTATTGATGCTGAAGAATTTGTGGGCATAAAGGGCTTTAAGGCTAAGGGAAAGCGCCTTACAACTTTCAAAGTTAGTAAGATTAAACAACTTGAACCTATTCGTTTTCCTGAACCTGAAGAGGTAGAAGATGTTGAAATAGCAGAGCCTGTTGAGGCAGAAACTATCGTAGAACAACCTGAAAAGCCCGCTGAAACCAAAGTCGAAGAGCCTACAGAGCCTACTGCAAAGACTGACAAACCGAAAGATGACAATAGCGGAGAGCAACAGCTAACGCTACAATTCTTTGATAATTAAAGATATTGTGATGTTGAGGAAAATACTTTTCGCCTGTTCATTCTTACTATATAGCTTTACTATTCATGCGCAAGACACATTGCGTTCTAGTAAAATTATTACCAAAGCACAGCTTGTTGGTTTTGGAAAAGTTAGCCAATTAGACACCTATCTGTCGCCAAATGCATACGAAGGAGGCGAGATTCGTTACATTTCTCATACGTTACGTAATAATGGTACGCCTATTTTGCGTGAGATTATCCATCAAACCCACTTATCATACACGCACAACGCTTCGCAGAGAAACAACAATATAGGCGGAATGTATAACTTTCAATACAATGTGCATTACGCTTTTGGAAAATGGATGTTAGGCAATGGCACACTAACAGCTACGGCTGATGGTGGCATTGATGCCAATATTGGTTTCCTATACAATATGCGCAATGGCAATAATCCTGCCCAACTGTATCTGAACATGAATCTTGCGCCATCAGCTTCAGCTACCTATGCATTTAGGTTATGGGGCAAGCCTTTCCAAGTTCGATACGAAGTGCAATCCCCACTCGTCGGTTTGATGTTTGCACCCAACTTCGGTCAAAGCTACTACGAAATATTTTCAAAAGGCGATTACGACCATAACATAGTGCCTACCACTATGTTTTCTACTCCCTCGCTTAGACAAATGCTTACCCTCGATTTTACTTTGCGCCATACAACGTTACGTTTAGGCTATTTAGGCGACTTTCAACAAGCACGCGTAAATAGCTTGAAATATCACACATGGAGCAACCTCTTTGTGTTAGGCGTTGTACGAACATTTTCGATTTCAAAGATTATTCCGTAATGAAAAAGTATATACGACACTTTCGCCATACTGCTTTTGTGCTTTCATACACATTATTTATAATATCGGTCCTCTCGTCTTGTGTTACAAACGACGAGTATCAGAATACCATTCAGGGTAATGCTGAAGCTCTTTGGAAGATTATTGATGAGCACTATTGCTTCTTTAAACAGAAAGAAATAGATTGGAATGCAGTACGAAATAAGTACTTAAAGCAGTTCGACAATTCAATGTCAGAACGTCAACAGTTCGAAGTAATGGCAAATATGCTATCCGAATTGAAAGATGGACACGTGAATTTATATACTTCTTTCAATGCTGCGCGTTATTGGTCATGGCACGAAGACTACCCACAAAACTTTTCTGATTCACTCTTACGAAAGTATTTAAAGACCGATTACCTTATAGCAAGCGGCATGGACTATACTATTCTTGACGATAATATCGGTTATTTGCGATGCGAAAGCTTCCAACGAGGAATAGGTGCAGGTAATCTTGACGACATACTTCTCTACTTCCAACCTTGTAGAGCTATTATTTTAGATGTGCGAAACAATGGTGGAGGCTCGCTTGCTAATGCAGAAGAACTCGCTGCAAGGTTCACCAATAAGTCGGAACTGGTAGGCTATATGCAACATAAAACGGGTAAAGGGCATAGTGATTTCTCGCCTTTAAAAGAGCAAATCCTCAAGCCTGGAAAAGGAATCCGCTGGCAGAAGCCTGTATTTGTACTAACTAACCGCAGCGTTTTCTCGGCTGCTAACGAGTTTGTAAAGTATATGCGCTGCTTCCCTAATGTGAAAACAGTAGGCGACCGTACAGGTGGAGGTGCTGGTTTACCATTCTCTGCCGAGCTTCCTAATGGGTGGTCAATACGCTTTTCAGCTTGTCCGATGTACGACAAGAATAAGCAAATGACCGAATTTGGCATAGACCCAGACTATAAAATAAGCCTTACTTCTGAAGATTTCCAGCGTGGCAAAGACACCATCATAGAGTTTGCACGCCACCTTATATATAAATAAGGTATAAGATTTCAAGAATACAGCTACTCAAACCCTAATGAAATACAAGTTAGTTTATTTACTAAGGAAAACTGAAAGAATATCCGTAATTTTACAATAAAAATTCTATCATAAACCATTAGTGCCGATATGGCTTTGCAATAGTGCCTGTTTTGCGATGCAAAACAGGCACTATTGTATGGCAAAATAGGTTGTTTTGAAAAGCAAAACAACGGGTATTATAAAACGTTGAAGTTCAATAAATTAAACAACACAACCGCTTCGAGCATCGAAATGTATCTTTATACCTTTTTATAATGTATAAAACAGATTGCTTATGCTATGCTTTCGCATCTTCTCATCAGCCCTTCTTTTAAGCACTCCACACCCACTCGCTCCACCATCTCAAAACTTACACAGAATAAGTAAATCACTATCGAAAAAATACAATACCGCTCTTTGTTACCTATAGTATTGCTATCTACACTTTGCAATACCATTGCACAATGTTTCAAAAATGTGCTATTATGTATTTTTTAGTACAAATATATTGATAAAAAGTTGGCTGTAAGATTTAAATTACCTAATTTTGGAAACAAATAACAACGAACTATCATCAGTTAACATCTAATAAATTTAAAAGAAGAACTAACAAATGAAAACAGATTTTGAGATTGCTCACGAGGCAAAACTTGAATTAATTGATAGTATTGCAAAGAAAGTTAATATCCCAGTAGAAGAACTTGAGCCCTTTGGTAAGCACATTGCCAAAGTGCCTTACCGCCTCATCGACGATGAGAAAGTAAAAAAATCAAAGTTGATTCTTGTTACTGCCATCACTCCAACAAAGGCTGGTATCGGTAAGACAACAGTTAGCGTTGGCTTGGCACTCGGCATGAATCGTATAGGTAAGAATGCTATTCCAGCACTACGCGAGCCTTCACTCGGCCCTTGCTTTGGTATGAAGGGTGGAGCTGCAGGCGGTGGCTATGCACAAGTTTTACCTATGGAGAAAATCAATCTTCACTTTACAGGCGACTTCCATGCCATCACTTCAGCTAACAATATGATTGCTGCATTGTTAGACAACTACTTGTATCAGCACCAAGACGATGGCTTCGGAATGAAAGAAATATGGTGGCGCCGTGTCTTAGATGTAAACGATCGCAACCTCCGTACAGTCATTACAGGCTTAGGAAGCCGTACTGATGGCTTGCTTACAGAAGGCGGTTTCGATATCACACCTGCATCAGAAATTATGGCTATCCTATGTTTAGCTACTGATGAAGAGGACTTGCATCGTCGTCTTGATAACATTATTCTTGGTATTACACTTGAAGGCAAACCATTATATTTGCGCGAATTAAATGTTACTGGTGCTATCGTAGCTCTCTTGCACGAAGCTATTAACCCTAATTTGGTGCAAACTATCGAGAACACACCAGCATTTATACATGGCGGTCCATTTGCAAACATCGCACATGGTTGCAACAGTATCTTAGCAACTAAGATGGCAATGAGCTATGCAGACTATTGTATCACAGAGGCTGGATTCGGTGCTGATTTGGGCGCAGAGAAGTTCTTAGACATTAAATGTCGCAAGGCTGGCATTTCTCCAGTACTTACTGTATTGGTTGCAACAGCACAGGCATTGAAGATGCACGGTGGTATCGATGTTACAGAAATAAGTAAACCAAATGTAGAAGGCGTAAAAGCAGGTCTTTTCAACTTGGATAAACACATAGCAAACCTCAAGGCATTCGGCCAGACTGTTGTTGTTTGCTTGAATCGTTTCGCTTCTGATACAGACGAAGAATTAGCTCTTGTGAAAGAACATTGCGAGGCACAAGGCGTTGGTTTCGCTATCAACACAGCCTTCGGAGAAGGTGGTAAGGGAGCAGAAGAACTGGCTCGCTTGGTAGTTGATACCATCGAAAAGAAGCCATCGGCACCACTTAACTTCGTTTACGAAGAGAATGACGACATTACAACAAAGGTTGAAAAGATAGCTAAGAACGTTTACGGAGCTGCTAAAGTTGTATTGCTTCCAGCTGCAAAACGCAACTTACAGCGCATAAAAGAACTTGGTTTCGAAAACCTTCCAGTATGTATTGCCAAGACACAGTATTCGTTCTCTGAGAACGCAAAGGCTTACGGAGTCCCTACAGACTTCACAATTACCATTCGCGACTTTGTTATTAACGCTGGTGCAGGCATGGTTGTAGCCATCGCTGGTACCATCATGCGTATGCCAGGTCTACCAAAGACACCACAAGCAGAGCATATTAACGTTGTGAATGGCGTAATAGAAGGCTTGTCATAAAGCATTATCCATAACTTGCAGCCTCGGAGGACGTTGATGTTTTCCGAGGCTTTTGTGTTATCTTACTACTTCTTTCATCTGCTGTTTGCTACACTTCTATTCAGCAAGACAATTTCTTAAAAATGTTTTTTTTCTATATATATATTATGTAGTTAGGCAAAAAATAAGTAACTTTGCGCCTCAAAGTGGGTGAAGATTTTATCGTTCCACCCGCTTAAACTTATTCATTTGATAATTAAATAATAAACATATAATACTTCAAAGATGAAAATTTCATTTGAAAACCCAGACAAACTAAATGGTCTTTTGACTATAGTTGTCGAAGAAGCAGACTACAAAGAAGAAGTTGAAAAGGCACTCAAAGATTATCGCAAGCGCGCAAACATCCCAGCTTCCGCCCTGGACAAGTGCCAATGGGTTTGATAAAACGCCAAGTTGGCCCACAAGTTAAGATGGATGCCATTAACAAAATCTTGGGTGAAAACCTTCAAAAATATATTGTAGACAACAAAATCCATATGCTTGGACAGCCTATGGCTTCTGAAACACAAGAGGCTGTAGAACTTGAAAAGCCAGCTCCTTACACCTTTAAGTTCGACATTGCAATCGCACCAGAGTTTGATATCGAACTTACAAATAAGGATACTATCGAATATTACGATATTAAAGTAGACGACAAACTTATTGATCAACAAATCGAAATGTTCGCAAGCCGTGCAGGACATTACGATAAAGCACAAGAGTTTGACCCTGAAAAGCGCGATATGCTCAAGGGTGATATCCGCGAACTTGACGCAAATGGCAATACTCTCGAAGGAGGTATCACTGTGGAAGGTGCTGTTTTAATGCCTCAATACATCAAGGTTGAAGATCAAAAGAAACTTTTCGATGGCTGCAAGTTAGGTGACATCATTACCTTCAACCCACGCAAAGCTTATCCAGAAGGCGACGCAGAGATATCATCATTACTGAAGATTGACCGCAAAGAAGTTGCTGAACACACTGGCGATTTCTCATATCAGATTACCGAAATCTCTCGTTTTGTAAATGCAGAAAACAACAAAGAACTTTGGGATAGCGTTTATGGCGCTGATGCAAATATCAACGATGAGGCTGCATTCCGTGCTGCTATAGCAGAAGGTGTAAGCAAACAACTTGAAAGAGACTCTGACTATAAGTTCATGTTAGATGTTCGCGCATACGCTGAAAAGAAAGTTGGTGACCTACAATTCCCAGACGCTTTGTTGAAGCGCATCATGCTTTCAAACAACAAAGATAAGGGTGCTGAGTTCGTAGAACAGAACTACCAACCAAGCATCAATGAGCTTAAGTGGCATCTTGTAAGAGATAAGATAGCAAATGCCAATAACATTAAGGTTGAAGATGCTGATGTAAGAGAGAGCGCTTCACAGATGGCTCGTGCACAATTTGCACAATATGGTATGAATAACGTTCCTGATGAGTATGTAAACAATTACGTTGAAGAGATGATGAAGAAGCGTGAGAACATAGATTCTTTCGTTGAAGCAGCTCTTGATCGTAAGCTTTCGGTTGCGTTGAAGAGTGTTGTTAAGTTGAAGAAGAAGTCTGTATCTCTCGATGAATTCAACAAACTTATGATGCCTGCTGAAGCAGAAAAACCAGCAAAAGCAAAGAGAACTAAGAAGGCTGATAAAGCTGAAAAGGAATAAGAAAGAGAAAAATAAGTTAATGCCTAATCCATGAAGCTGTGCAATTTGCATGATTATTGATGGCATTAAACTATAAAAGCAATATCCTTTCCGCAAACTTTCATTTAAGAAAGATGTTGGAAAGGATATTGCTTTTTTGTGTTTATTAGAAGTTACACCTCTGTTTAAATAACAGAAGTACCAGTTTGGCAGTAACTCATTCACAAAAGTAAGTCCCAATTCTTGCTCAAAGAGAATGTAGAAAAAGTATTTATCATTGTAAAGATTATCGCAAGAAAAAATAATGATATTGGTTTTACTTTGTAATAGCATCTGTTTTGCGCTGCAAAAGTGCCTGTTTTAGCTTACAATATAGGCTCTTTCGTATTGCAAAACAACCTCTTTTGTAAGACATTGGTTATTAACTTATTAAGCAACATTTGCAATAATGATAAATCATTACAACTTTACTGTCTGTTTTCCGTTCATAAAATATAATATAAAGACTAAAAAAATGGATTTAAGATAAATCTTCTATGATAATACGAATCATAACTTTTTACATAATTCTCCTTCATCATCTATTCTCCAAAATAACACCTACATAGTACTTTTTCAACCCTATGAGAAAAGAACTACAGTCATTCGAATTAAAAAAAGTAGTTATTTTATTGAGTAATTATCTTTTTTTTATTATCTTTGTGTTAGAATATGCAAGACACTTGCTTTGGTTATGGCATGGTCTTTGTACTTAAGGCAATAATGAAAAGCAGGATATACGCATCCTGTTATTGTCTAATTAAAATAATATAAGGATACAAAATGAACGATTTTAGAAAGTTTGCAACCCAACATTTGGGCATAAATGGTATGGTGTTAGACCAAGTTACAAGTATGCAAAACCAGTATCTTAACCCATACATATTGGAAGAACGTATGCTGAACGTAACACAAATGGACGTGTTCTCACGTTTAATGATGGATCGTATCATCTTCCTTGGTACACAAATTGATGACTATACTGCTAACACTCTACAGGCGCAACTCCTTTATTTGGATTCAGCAGACCCTGGAAAAGATATTTCCATCTACATAAACTCACCTGGTGGAAGTGTAACAGCAGGGCTTGGAATATACGATACAATGCAATTTATCTCTAGCGACGTTACTACTATCTGTACGGGTATGGCAGCTTCTATGGCAGCTGTACTACTTGTAGCTGGTCAAGAGGGTAAACGTTTTGCGCTACCACATAGCCGCGTCATGATACATCAGCCACTCGGAGGTGTACAAGGTCAGGCTTCAGACATTGAAATTGAGGCTAAAGAGATAATGAAGTTCAAGAAAGAACTCTATACAATCATTAGCAATCACTCTCATCAGACATACGAAAAGGTGTGGAACGATAGCGACCGCAACTACTGGATGACAGCAGAGGAAGCTAAGGATTATGGTATGATAGACCAAGTATTAATAAGAAAGAAAGAAGAAAACAATGCCTCAGAAGAAATGTAGTTTTTGCGGTAGAAGCGAGAACGAAGTACGGCTTCTCATAACAGGACTCACAGGTTATATCTGTGAGGATTGTGCTCAGCAAGCCAACAATATCGTGATTGAATCTGGAGTATTGGGCAAACAAACTTCAGATGTCGCTGATATTGACATGAACAATGTTCCAAAGCCAAAAGAGATCAAGGCATATCTTGATGATTATATCATAGGTCAAGACGAAGCTAAGCGATATCTAGCTGTATCGGTCTACAACCATTACAAGCGATTACAGCAACCAAAAGACGATGATGGCATAGAAGTTGAAAAGAGTAACATCATTATGGTGGGCTCAACAGGTACTGGAAAAACGCTATTAGCACGTACAATTGCAAAGCTATTAAACGTACCTTTTACCATTGTCGACGCAACTGTATTCACCGAAGCTGGTTATGTAGGCGAAGATGTAGAGAGCATTCTCTCGCGATTGCTGCAGGTAGCTGACTACAATGTGGCTGCTGCCGAACGAGGAATTGTATTCATAGACGAAATAGATAAAATAGCACGAAAGAGCGATAATCCAAGTATAACACGTGATGTAAGCGGTGAAGGTGTTCAACAAGGACTCTTAAAGCTACTCGAAGGAACCATGGTTAATGTTCCACCAAAGGGCGGACGCAAACATCCAGACCAAGATTACATTCACGTAGATACTCGAAACATTCTCTTTATCTGCGGTGGCGCATTCGATGGCATAGAGCGCAAGATTGCGCAACGTCTCAATACCCACGTTGTTGGATATAATTCAGTTCAGAATGTGGCGAAAATAGACAAGAAAGACCTAATGAAGTACGTGCTTCCGCAGGACTTACGCTCATTCGGACTTATCCCAGAAATCATCGGACGTCTACCTGTGCTGACATATCTCAACCCGTTAGATAAGAAAGCACTGCGCAAAATACTTGTAGAACCAAAGAATTCTATTATCAAACAATATATGAAGCTCTTCAAAATGGACGGCATCAACCTTACGTTTACTGAAGACTCGCTCGATTATATCGTTAATAAGGCTGTAGAATACAAGTTGGGAGCACGTGGACTTCGTTCTATTGTAGAGGCAGTTATGATGGACACTATGTTTGAATTGCCTTCAAGGAAAGTGAAGAAATACGAGGTAACAGCCGAATATGCACAGCAACAGTTAGACAAGGCAAAGCTCAATAAACTAGAGACTGCCTAAATCCATATGAACGCTGCACCTTTTCTATCTTAAAGAATAATGGAGGTGCAGCGATAATAAACCTACCTTCTAATAAGGGAACACCAAACTATTAACATGGCAACAGAAGTCAATCTTACAGACAAGCTGAAGTATTTTTTCGGTTTCGATAAGTTTAAAGGCGCACAAGAAGCTATTATCCGCAATGTCTTAGCAGGCGAAGACACATTCGTGTTGATGCCTACCGGTGGCGGTAAGAGTCTTTGTTACCAACTGCCTTCGCTCATAATGGAAGGCACAGCTATTGTTATCTCTCCTCTAATAGCATTGATGAAAAATCAAGTAGATGTTATAAATGGTATCAGCGAAGAAGATGGTGTAGCACATTATCTGAATTCTTCATTGAAGAAAACAGAGATTGACCATGTTAAAACCGATATTCAAAACGGCAAAACCAAGTTACTTTATGTTGCTCCAGAATCGCTAAACAAAGAAGAAAGCATAGAGTTCTTCAAGACTGTAAAGGTTAGTTTTTATGCAATAGACGAAGCTCACTGTATCTCTGAGTGGGGACATGACTTCCGCCCAGAGTATAGAAAGATACGACAGGCCGTAGATCAGATTGGTAAAGCACCTATAATAGCTCTTACTGCTACCGCTACTGATAAGGTACGCACAGATATTGTGCGTAGTTTAGGTATTGAAGATTGTGCTGAATTTAAGAGTTCGTTCAATCGTCCAAACCTTTATTACGAAGTACGACCTAAGAAAGATGAGGAAGATACCAATCGTCAGATTATCAAATTCATAAAACAGAACGTTGGAAAAAGTGGAATCATCTACTGTCTTTCACGTAAAAAAGTGGAAGAATTAGCTGCTGTGTTGCAAGCTAACGAGATAAAGGCAGAACCTTATCATGCTGGACTCGATTCAGAAACACGCTCTAAAACACAAGATGACTTCCTTATGGAAAACATCGATGTTATTGTTGCGACCATAGCCTTTGGCATGGGAATTGATAAACCTGATGTACGTTTCGTTATCCACTATGATATTCCAAAGAGTTTGGAAGGCTATTATCAAGAAACAGGACGTGCAGGACGTGATGGAGAAGAAGGTATGTGTATTGTTTTCTACTCTAAGAACGACCTAAAGAAGCTTGAAAACTTCATGGAAGGCAAGCCTGTAGCAGAGCAAGATATAGGTAGACAATTGTTACAAGAGACTGAAACTTATGCAGAATCGTCTGTTTGTCGTCGCAAACTCCTACTCCACTACTTCGGAGAAGAATATCTGAAAGAGAATTGTGGTATGTGCGACAACTGCTTGCATCCAAAAGAGAAGATAGAAGCACTGGAAGCACTATCTATTGTACTACAAGCGGTAAAGGCTTTAAAGGAAAATTTCCGCCAAGAATATGTTATCGATTTTGTGAAAGGACGTGGAACTGACGACATTAAAGACCACAAGCATAATCTTCTTGAAGAGTTCGGACTTGGTGAAAAGGAAGACTCTAAAGTGTGGAGCCCCGTTATTCGACAAGCCATGTTAGATGGTTATCTAAAGAAAGACGTAGAAAATTACGGTTTATTAAAGCTCACATCTGCGGGCAAACAATTCCTGAAAAATCCTAAATCGTTTATGATTGTAATGGATAAGGAATTTAAAACAGATAGAATAGATGATACCATGATGGGTGGAACAAGCGTTGCTGATCCAGAGCTGTATGCGATGCTTAAAGACTTGCGAAAGCATTTAGCACGCAAAATGAATATTCCAGCTTACGTCATCTTCCAAGACCCATCGTTAGATCAAATGGCTATGATGTACCCTGTTACTGAACAGGAACTTCAAAATATACAAGGTGTTGGTGTAGGTAAGGCAAAACGCTACGGAGAAGAATTCTGCAAACTCATCAAACAGTATTGCAAAGAAAAGAATATTGAGCGACCAGAAGAATTGCGTGTACGCACTGTGGCTAAGAAATCTATGCAGAAAGTAAAGATTATCCAAGGTATTGATCGCAAGTTACCATTAGATGATATCGCCATTGCTGAAGGACTTGGCTTCGACGAACTACTTTCGAAGATAGAAGAAATTGTCTATAGTGGCACCAAGATTAACATCGACTACTTCTTAAAGGATATATACGATGAAGATAAGATTGACGACATCTACGATTACTTTATGAATAGCCAGACAGATGATATTGATGAAGCCTTAAAAGAGCTTGATGAGGATTACAGCGAAGAAGAAATTCGTTTGGTCCGTATTAAGTTTATATCTGAAATGGCAAACTAATAGTAATTTAAAACCGCTTTTCCCGTTTGGAAAAGCGGTTTTTTCATTCCTACATCTCCAATTCTCAGACATTACCATAACTCATTTATTTAGAAATATCTCCACCTTTTATTTGACTTTTCTCCCTATTATGAATTTGTCTGTCGAAAAAATAACATTATAGGTTCCCTATATAACAAAAAAATGTAGATATAAAATAGCAAAGAAAACAAATTTATATGTAACTTTGCATCCATTATTAGATAACAATAGTTGAACAATAGCTATCTTTAACACGGATAAGTAAGAAGTTAAGCAATAATAAACATTTGAAAGAATAAATGAAAATCATTTACCTCATAATTTTACTCTACATGCACTATTTCTTGTCAATAAAAATGTTTTATAAGAATGAAGGCAAGAAGTCACTTTTCTTTTATTTAAAATGGGTATTAGGCACATTTCTTTTACTCATTCCTACTGCAGTGTTGGCTGGAATAAAGCCAACAGAAGAAATGGAACTTCTCGTAAGGTTTGTTATGATGTTAATGTTCATCAGCATGTCAAACCTAATATTTCTATTATTTAAATACATGTTCTCATATGGACTTAATCGCACAAAGCAATTTTATGTATCTCCAGAAAGAATTAACGAGCAACTAGAACAAAGACAAAAAATACTTTTTACAACTCTGAAGGCATTGCTGTTATGGGGGTGTGCTGTTATGATAATAATGAGTATGTTTATTTAGTCGTGCAAATAAACGCTCTGAACATATATTCCGATTTAAGGTGAGTATATTTTCCCAAACACACAACTGCAAATTCGCTTATTAAGTTTAAAATAAGCTCATTATATTTTCATACAGATATTATTATTTCTATCTTCGTTCTATCATATTTATAATTATATTTTATGAAAAACGTAATTACAAAATAAAAATTTATAATTACAAAATTAAAAATTATAATTATAATTTTGCGGACTGCAAAATTGAATCTATTATAAGTCTTACTTCAAGAAATAATAACATCATTTTATCTGCTCAAAAATTGCCCCAAAAATATGAAGCCCTACGACTTTTCTTCGCTAAAAAGAAATATATACGACTATTCAAATATATGAAAAGCAATCCATTTACTAAAAACAAGATAAAATAATATTTAATTTATTTTATGGATATAAATAATAAAAATACCAATATCACATATCCAAACCATTTTAGATATTTAAAATCATTGGAAGTAAAAATAAGAAGTTGAAAACATCTTCAATTCTATCAAGTCTGTTGATAGAATATAAAAGAATATTTGGATAAGTCGAAGCATGAAACATACCAAAAACATCCACTTTCCATATTCACAAAACCATAGAACTAATAAATGCGTTAAATACTTTTAATACATGATAGAAAAATAAAAGAAAACCTACTGATAATGAATAATAATTAGTAAATTTGCACGCAATAAATTTTCTAATATACATATATGTCTTCATTTGTTGCAGATAAAATCGTTATGGACGGATTAACTTACGATGACGTCCTCTTAATACCGGCTTATTCAGAAGTACTACCTAAAGGGGTAGAGTTGAAAACCAAGTTCTCACGTAACATAGAACTGAACATTCCGTTTGTTACAGCCGCCATGGACACTGTAACCGAAAGCTCTATGGCTATTGCGATAGCACGTGAGGGTGGAATTGGTGTAATTCACAAGAACATGACCATCGAAGAACAAGCTCGTCAAGTAGCTATTGTAAAACGTGCCGAAAATGGTATGATTTACGACCCAGTTACTATCCGTAGAGGTAAAACTGTACGTGATGCTTTGGCTATGATGGCAGAATACCATATTGGAGGTATTCCTGTTGTTGATGAAGAAAACCGCTTAGTAGGTATTGTAACAAACCGAGACCTGCGTTTCGAACGCCGTTTTGATAAAACTATTGATGAGGTTATGACAAGCGAAAATCTTGTTACAACACACCAACAAACCGACCTTACAGCGGCTGCACAAATATTACAAGAAAATAAAATTGAAAAACTACCAGTTGTTGATAAGAACAACCGCTTGGTAGGTTTGATTACATATAAGGACATTACAAAGGCAAAAGACAAACCAATGGCATGCAAAGATGAGAAAGGTCGTTTGCGTGTTGCAGCTGGCGTAGGCGTTACTGCTGATACGATGGAACGTGCTTCTGCATTGGTAGAAGCTGGCGTAGATGCTATCGTTATTGATACAGCACACGGACATTCACAAGGTGTAATTGGTAAATTGCGCGATGTAAAGACCGCCTTCCCTAATCTTGATGTTGTAGTAGGAAATATTGCAACTGGAGAAGCAGCAAAATTCCTTGTTGAGAATGGTGCTGATGCTGTGAAAGTAGGAATTGGTCCTGGTTCAATCTGCACAACACGCGTAGTCGCTGGTGTAGGTGTTCCACAGTTAAGTGCTATCTATGATGTTTATTCTGCATTAAAAGATACAGGTGTTCCATTGATTGCCGATGGTGGTTTGCGTTATTCTGGCGATGTTGTAAAGGCTTTAGCAGCAGGTGGTAGCAGTGTTATGATTGGTTCATTAGTGGCTGGTACTGAAGAATCTCCAGGCGATACCATTATCTTTAACGGACGTAAATTTAAGAGCTATCGTGGAATGGGTTCGTTAGAAGCTATGGAACAGAAAAATGGTTCGCGCGATAGATATTTCCAAGGTGACATTAACGATAACAAAAAGCTTGTTCCTGAAGGAATTGCAGGTCGTGTTCCATATAAGGGAACTGTACAAGAGGTTATTTATCAGCTTGTAGGTGGTTTACGCTCGGGTATGGGCTATTGCGGTGCATCTTCAATTGCAAATTTACATAATGCGCGATTCACAAGAATCACTAATGCAGGTGTGATGGAAAGTCACCCTCACGACATTGCAATTACAAGCGAAGCGCCAAACTATTCACGTCCTGAATAATAATATATACTCCGTTCTCGTTATTACGAGGAGGGAGTATTGTCTTGATATAAATTTAATAAGTTTAAAACAAGCCTCTAAACAAATGAGGCATAGAATGAATATCGTTTAAAATGAGAATAACAGCATTTTTCGCATCTATACTGCTTAGCAGTACAATGGCTTTTGCGCAACAAAACGACCCAGTCATTATGACGATAAATGGACAACCTATTCATCGTTCAGAATTTGAATATTCTTATAATAAGAATAATACTGACGGAGTAATAGACAAGAAGTCCATTAACGAATATGTAGACTTGTTTATTAACTATAAACTGAAGGTTCAAGCTGCATTAGATGCGAAACTTGATACGCTTACTTCTTTTAAACAGGAGTTTATGACTTATCGCGACCAGCAAGTACGCCCGACAATGATTACTGATGCCGACGTAGAAGCTGAAGCACAGAAAATTTATAAAGAAACAAGAGACAGAATAGAAAATAGCGGAGGCTTAGTTCGCTGTGCACACATCTTGCTTGCACTTAACCAAAAAGCAACTGATAGTGAACAAGAAAAGATTGCTAATAAAGCCGACTCTATATATAATGTATTGAAAAAAGGCGGAAACTTTGCCGAATTAGCAAAGAAGTTTTCTGAAGACCCTGGTTCTGCAGCACGTGGAGGTGAACTTCCTTTGATAACAAAAGGACAAACTGTACCAGCTTTCGAGAATGCTTTATTCTCGATGAAGGCTGGTGAAATTAGTCACCCAATATTGTCGCCATTTGGTTATCACATTATTAAATATATCAAAAAAGAAGATTTCCAGCCATACGATTCTTTAAAAGCTGATATTCATCAGTTCATAGAAGCACGTAATCTTCGCGAACAAATCATTGACCAAAAACTGAAGAATATGGCTACAGAAGCGGGTAATGGTATTACTCCAGAACAGTTGGTAGAAAAGAAACTCGCTGAAATGGAAGCCAAGGATGAAAATCTCAAGAATCTTATAACTGAATATCACGACGGTCTTCTACTTATTGAAATGAGTACACGTACTGTTTGGGATAAAGCATCAACTGATGAAGCTGGTTTGCAAGCATTCTTTAAAAAGAACAAAAAGAACTATGCATGGAAAGAACCGCGCTTTAAAGGCATTGCTTACCATGTACAAAAGCAAGAAGATGTAAAGGCCGTTAAAGATTGTGTTGCTAAAATTCCATTTAAAGCATGGGGAGATAAATTGCGCACAACATTCAATAATGACAGCACAATCCGTATTCGTGTAGAGAAAGGATTGTTTAAAATGGGAGACAATGCATTGGTAGATAGAGATATTTTCAAGCAAAAAGTAGAAGTTAAACCTGTAAAGGACTATCCTATTGATGCTGTTTATGGAAAGAAACTCAAAGCACCAGAAGATTTAGACGATGTTCGTAGCCTTGTAATTTCTGACTATCAAGAGGAGTTAGAGAAAGAATGGGTGAAGGAACTTCGTAAAAAATATCCGGTAATAGTCAATCGCGAAATATTGACTACGGTAAACAAGCATTAATTTTGAAAGGACTTTATGAATATAATAAAATATAGTGTTGCTTTTCTTCTTGCCAGCACTGCCATCACGATGATGGGATTGCCAGCAGGAATGCTTTCAGAATCAAAACTTATGCCGAAGAATGATTCGGTTGAAACTAAGGGCGCCAATTCGGAAAGTGTTGTCGATGAAGTATTATGGGTTGTAGGCGATGAACCTATTCTAAAATCGGACCTAGAGATTATGCGCTTACAAAGCGAAGCTGATGGTAAGCAATGGCATAAAAATCCTAATTGTGAGATTCTTGAACAGATTGCTGTGCAAAAGCTTTTCTTGCATCAAGCTGCGTTGGATAGTATTTCTGTAACGGAAGCTGAAATAGCACAAGGCGTAGAACAGCAAATCAATGCTTGGATTTCAATCCCACAGATAGGTTCAAAAGAAAAATTAGAGGAATACCAACATAAGAGTATTGCACAAATAAGACAAGACTTACACGATGATTTCAAAAATCGTCAGTTGGTACAAAAAATGCAAGAAAAGCTTGTAGGTGATGTAAAAGTATCGCCGGCAGAAGTTCGTGAATTCTTTAGAAAGCTTCCTGCAGATAGTATTCCAATGATTCCAACTAATGTAGAAGTACAAATTCTTACGCAGGCTCCCAAAATAGAGCAAGAAGAAATCGCAAGGGTAAAAGACCAACTTCGCAACTATACAGAGAGAGTTACAAATGATGAAACTTCTTTTGAAACATTGGCACGTCTTTATTCAGAAGATACTGAATCTGCACGTAGAGGTGGAGAATTAGGTTACATGGGACGTGGTATGTTAGATCCTACATTTGCAGCTGCAGCTTTTAACTTAACGGATCCTAAGAAGCTTTCAAAGATTATAGAAAGTGAGTTTGGTTATCACATCATTCAGTTAGTTGACCGCCGTGGTGATAAAATAAATTGTCGCCATATCTTGCTGAAACCAAAAGTTTCTGAAGCTTCATTAGAAGCTGCAACACATCGCTTAGATTCCATTTCTAATGATATTAAATCAGGAAAATTTACTTTTGATGAAGCAGCATCTTATCTTTCAGACGATAAAGATACTAAGAATAATTACGGACTTATGACAAATATTACGGGAGCAGCTCGCACTTCACACTTTGCTATGAAGGAACTACCTTCCGAAATTGCCCGCATTGTCGAGACAATGAAAGTTGGTGATGTGTCAGCACCTTTCAGAATGACTGATATAAGAGGTAAAGAAGTCTGTGCTATCATTAAGTTGAAAAGCAGAGTAGATGAACATCGTGCCACAATTACTGAGGACTTACAAGCAATGAAAGATATCGTTGTTGCAAAGAAGCGTCAAGACATTATTCATAAATGGATTGAGAAGAAGGTAAAAGAGACTTATATAAAGATGGCACCAGAATATCGAGATTGTGATTTCGAATATGAAGGTTGGATTAGATGATTCTGAATAACAAAGGAATAATAAACTTATACGGGCATAGAATCTTCATCAACATGATTCTATGCCTGTTTGGGCTAAGTATCTCGCTCTCTGTTTCTGCACAAAAAGATAAGCAGAAAGAGGGAGCTAAGGTGTATATTGACCATGCAGATATTTTGCGACATAACCAAATAGAGATGCCTAACGTACAAATAGCAAAGGGAAATGTTAAGTTTAGATATAAAGATATGACTTTGCTATGCGATAGTGCATATCTTAACGAACAGCAAAATACATTTCAAGCATTTGGACATGTGAACTTAAAGCGTAAAGATGGTACAAATGTAACCTGCCAACGTGCTTTCTATGATGGCTTTATGCAAACTTTAAGAGCACGAGAAAAAGTTGTTGTACGTCAACCATACAAATCATTAAAGTGCGATAGCTTGATTATAATATGGTTTCAAATGTTGCAAATTACTTTGGTGGACGTGGTACATTAAACTATGGTGGTAATGTAGTAGTTGCTGACGAAGGTGATTACAATACCGAAACACATGATACAAACTTTTATGGTAATGTCGTTATTCGCACACCCAAATATAACATCAATACGCCGACAGCACACGGAAATACAGAAACTGGTGTGATGAATGTAGTAGGAAAATCTGTTATCCGGACAAATCGTGGTGAAGTTGTACATACAAATGATGGAACATATAATAGTAAAACCGACCATATGCAACTTAATGGTTTCTCTACCATTAAGTCGCCGCAACGTGATATTGAAGGAAACAACATTATATATAATAGCACTACAGGCGACGCTGAAGGTCATGGCAATGTAAAAATCAACGATAAAGTTAATAAGCGTACTATAACAGGTCAAGATGTTGTTTATAATAGTAAAACTGGACATACTGAAGGTCGTGGAAAAGTTAAGATAATCGACCACAAGGAACAACGTACCATAACAGGCGAAGATGTTATCTATAATGCAAAAACAGGACACAGCGAAGGACATGGAAACGTGAAGATTGTGGACGACCTTAAAAAACGCACTATAACGGGCGAACACCTATTATATAATAGTAAGACGCATGTTGGTGAAGGTAAAGGAAATGTAGACTACATTGATTATAAAAGCAAGCATGCTTTTAAGGGAGATTATGTTCATTACACCGATACAGCAGCTATAGCTTATGGTGGAAATCCTGGACCTGTAGCTAAAGACTTCTCGAAAGGCAATGACACACTATTTGTACATGCAGATACAATTAGTATGAAAGCCTTTAATATTAATACGCCACAGGTATATCGAAAAATTTTTGGGGTAGATAATGTCCGTTCTTATCGTACAGATTTACAAGCTGTATGTGGCTTTTTAATTGCGAACACTCAAGATTCTTGCTTGGTAATGTATCAGGAACCCATTGTTTGGAGCGATAATAGACAATTGTTAGGCGACTCTATCAAAGTGTTCATGAACGATTCTACTATTCGTGAAGTTCATATATTAGGAAATGCACTATCAATAGAGGAACTTAAAGACAAGCAGCACTATAATCAAGTGTCATCAAAAACTATGCACGCACAGTTTATAGATGGCAAAATAAGAACTGCGCAATCCATTGGAAACGTAACAACGGTGTACTATCCAATAGAAGAAAAAGATAGTTCGCTGGTAGGTTTAAACTATTTAGAAACAGATACCATGCGGGTTTATTTATCGCCCCAGCAACAATTAGAGAAGATTTGGACAAACAAATTTACGTCTACTCTTTACCCTATTTCTCAAATTCCAGCCGAGAAAATGCAGCTTCCAAACTTTCATTGGTATGATGCAGTAAGACCAAAAGACAAGTACGATATCTTCAGAAAGGTTGCACGTAAAGACGATAACGACATTCGACCGAGTGAAGTAGGCGCACCGCCTCGTCAAAAAATCAATAATTGACAAGAGATTTTGCTTTTATGATATTCTTTAATTTACCCAAACCAAAACGTTTTCATCACGAATACATTTATGTTGATGAACGAAAAGAACGTCTTAACAAACTAAAAGAGCAGGTATCACTAAAGAATAAAAGCGAAAAAGAAATAGACACGAACTATTGGAAAAGCAGTTTCGATTTCCACAGTGATAGAAATATTCGTCAAAAGGCAAACTATCGTTTCACACTAATAGTAGGAATTACAACTATTCTAACGATTACAGCGATACTATTGATAGTTTATTTTATTTAAGAAAGAAAGAGATATGAGCGATATTATACAACTTCTACCCGACAATGTAGCCAACCAAATTGCTGCAGGAGAGGTAATACAACGTCCTTCTTCCGTTGTAAAAGAGTTGGTAGAAAACGCTGTTGACGCAGGTGCAAAGACAATAAATGTTTTAATAGTTGATGCTGGGCGTACATCAATACAAGTTATTGATGATGGAAAGGTATGTCAGAAACCGATGCTCGTCTTTCATTCGAACGTCATGCAACATCAAAAATACGAACAGCTGACGATATTTTTGCTTTAACTACTATGGGTTTTCGTGGCGAAGCTTTAGCCTCAATAGCTGCAGTTGCTCAAATAGAACTAAAAACTCGTCAAGAGAAAGATGATATAGGGGTACAACTTTTTATATCAGGCAGCAAATTTACAGGTCAAGAACCTTGTCTCTGCCCAGTTGGCTGCAACTTTAAAGTAGAAAACCTTTTCTTTAATGTACCAGCAAGACGAAAATTTTTGAAATCAAATACGACTGAACTGAATAATATTATCTCTGCTTTTGAACGTATCGCACTGGTTTATCCTAATATTTCTTTTACACTACACTCTAATGGCGTAGAAATTTTTTCTCTCAAAGCTTGTAGTTTACGACAACGAATTATTGAAATATTTGGCAAAAAACTCAACCAAAACTTGCTCCCAGTAGAAGTAGAAACCACTCTCTGTCGTATTTATGGATTTGTTGGTAAACCAGAATCAGCAAAGAAAAAAGGTGCATTACAATATTTCTTTGTGAACGATCGCTACATGAAACACCCCTATTTCAATAAAGCTGTAGTTAATGCTTTCGAACGTTTGGTGCCATTTGGTGAACAAGTACCTTACTTCTTATATTTTGAGGTACCAGCAGAGAACATTGATGTTAATATCCATCCTACTAAAACAGAAATAAAATTTGAAAACGAACAAGCCATTTGGCAAATTCTTATGGCTGCAATAAAAGAAGCATTAGGCAAATTTAACGATATTCCATCTATAGATTTTGATACAGAAGGAAAGCCTGATATTCCAGTTTTCAATCCTTCTAAAAACATTAACGCTCCAACTGTAGGTTTCAATCCTACATATAACCCATTTAAGGAAACAAAGAATAGTAGACCTTCTACAGCATCGCAATCACACTGGGAAGAACTGTATAAAGGACTGAGTGAAGAAGTCTCAACAGATATAGAGAAATCCTCATCTATTCAAACAGAACCATACGAACAGGATATCTTTAGTTCCACCGAAACAAGTAAAACTATAGCTACAGAGGAACGTTCGCCTGCGCATTATCAATATAAAGGCTGTTATGTTATGACAGCAGTTAAGTCAGGCCTTATGATAATCGACCAGCATCGTGCTCATGTACGTATATTATATGAGCAATATCTCAAACAAACAGAAGATCATACGAGTCACACGCAAAAAATGCTTTTCCCTGAAATTGTAAATTTGCCAATAAATAATGAGGCTATATTACAAAAAATCCTTGATGAAATGGAAGCGATAGGATTTGAACTTAGTAATATGGGAGGTGGGAGTTATGCTATAAATGGAGTTCCCACTGGTATTGAGGGCTTAAATATTTCAAAACTAGTTTCAGATATGGTTGCTTCTATCTTGAAGGAGAAAACTCGTTGAAGGAAGAAATAGATAAAACCTTAGCATTAAGTCTTGCACAAAACGCAGCAATTCCACACGGACAAGTATTAAGTAACGAAGAAATGGAGAATATTGTAAATCAATTGTTTGCATGCACAAATGTTAATTATTCTCCGAATGGTAAACCTATTCTAACAATATTAAAACAATCGGATATCGAAAGAATGTTGCAATAAACCAACATATATTTTCGTAACGTAGTGGTTATTTTTCACAATAAATATACTCCAATTTTTCTTACTTATATGGAACAATAAACCCATAAAAGGTAGAAAAGATTTTTTTGTTCTCTAAAAACGACCATTAAAACAATTATTTTATTCTCTTCCTTCTTTATGTTTTTCTATTTTTATACCTTTGTAACATTAAAATCATTTTAACAAACAATTATTATATGCGATATTAGGGTTACCACAACGAGATGGCAGTGACCACGCAGGTGGATTTAATGGAGGAATTGTTGACACACAGAAATTACCACGTACCCAATAAAGTATTATAAGATGAAAGCAGCGTATTCCATAATTTTAATGCTATGTTTTTCGCTTGTGTGTAAAGCACAGGAAGATAGAGGGAACATAGCCGACTCAATGGCAATGGTCAGCAGGACTAAAGCAGATAAAGTATTGCAGCATTTTGATACAGTTATAGCTCCCAAGCTTTTATATTCTTTGGACAATAAAGATTTTTATGTCATTATTAAAAGTAATCCTTGTTATCAGGAATATTATGTAGCCTTAGACAGCTTAGGTCGAATAGATAAAATGCGTCCTGTAAAAGCAGAAACAAAAACCAGGAAACAGAGGAAGCAACAGGAGCAATACTGGCAGTTACTATCAGAGGCAGAACCCATATTTGATTTAAGCAAGTACCACACGGATTTTATAACGAAAATGCCTGATACTAAATATACGAGTGGAAGATATTCTTATTTTGTTCTAAAGGATATTGATGGCAAAAGGTATGGCGAGTACCGATTGTCAGCAGTTACATCTCCTTTACCAATTAATGCAAGTCTTTGGGCCTATTTAATTAGACGATTATCAGATGAAGCATACAAAGATAATAAACCTACAATTAGTAGGCAAGGAACAGCACAGGTAATGCTCCAAATCGGGAGTTGTCAAAATAAAAAGAACAACAAACGTGGCACACAAAACGCCAAGCCATCGCAGCAATAAATGAAAGAATGTATAGCATTAAGAGACCTTTTAAAAAAGGGTGATTCGCGCACAGGAAAAGTAGAGCAAGGAAATATAGATGGTATTCTAAAAGACTCTATGAAGGCATATAATAATTGGATTAAAAATCCTAAAAACAAAGGAAAGGAATTTAGGTATGAAATCGATAAAGACACCCCTGATAAATAGATTTTTTAAAAGTTGTTTCTTTAGACTTACGGTAATAGACCTCGTCTTATTTCTGTTGTTCAGATATTATCAGCATTGTGTGAACCTTGTTTAGATAATGATTGGGAACCGTGTCTATCAAAAGAGCAATACATTATTATTTACATAGGTATCGCGGTGAATGTTATCGGTTTCATTGTATGTATATACAAAACAGTAAAGAACAATCGAAAGAAATAAAAAACGTGGTACGAAAACGCAAGCCACAATAGCGATAGAGAACAGAATGTATAACATTAAAACAACAAGACTATAACTATATAGTCGTCCCTTAAAAACAATTATTTTATTCTCTTCCTTCTTTATGTTTTTCTATTTTTATACCTTTGTAACATTAAAATCATTTTAACAAACAATTATTATATGCGAAATAGTTTTTTATTTCTATTCTTTTTGTTATACACTATTGAAATATGTGCGCAGTATAAATTGACGGCAGTAGAAACTCTTCCTGTTAGTAGTGACACTATTTCTTATTATTCTATAGAACAATTAATAAATTATGGAGAATCTGGAAAAAACGTAATTTGGGATTTCTCATATCTCACAGGAGATACTGTCCATGACAAATCTATCTTTTTAAAGAATAGTTTAAATCAGTTTCATAAAATTGAGAATAGGGAGTTTAAATCGTATGTTTAGCTGATGATATATTAGGACTGAGAAAGATGACATGCATAGCACATTAAATAGTCCTCCCTTAAAAACCT
>NZ_BAKF01000022.1 GCF_000614025.1 Prevotella aurantiaca JCM 15754 | reverse complement strand
TTTATGCTGAAATATTGTTTTTAAGGGAGGACTATATAATTCACAGAAACAGGAAGATTGGGCAAAATCAGGACGTTCAAGCCATTTTAATTTTATGAGCGAAATTGGAGCTGCCTACATGGTTACACCACGATTTCAAGTTAATATGTATGGCGATATCAATTTTAATGAGCCGTCAAAATATGCCAATATAGGTTTAGGTATGGCATGGCTTATAAAGTAAAAGGAATTGGTTAATTAAAATCTTTAGGTAATATAACTAACTTAAGTTAGTATTACAAGTCATTCAGAAAATTATTTAACGTGAATTCGACATAAAAAGATTGTTTGAAAAATTATAATTACAAAATAAAAAAACGTAATTACAAATTTTTATTTTGTAATTACGTTTTCAGTGAAATATAATTATTCTTTTCTAATTAGTAATATCGAAATCCAAGCCTCCTATTTTACAAACGATTTTTTATATCATATCCACGCCTTTTTAAGAACCTACTCCTCGACTTTCACTTTGTTTTTATACAAATCTTCAAGATTGATAGGTGCAACATCATCTTGTTTTTTCTTTTGTTTTGCAGGTTTGTCGTCAATTGGTGGTACTGGAGTTTTCTTCTTCTCATCAACCTTCGGTGTTGTTACAATCGGCTTTACAGGTTGAGAAACAATTGGTTTTTCAGTAATTATAGAATCCAATGGAATACTTGCAGCAATAGCACGTAGACTATCTTCTATTACCTTAGCACGTGCAATGCTATCAGCAGCCAATTTTTCGTCAATCTTGGCCTGACATCCCTTACGCATATTTATTACTTGTACTAATCGAGCTTCTACATCGGTTGCAGTGCGGTGTCTACGGAAAAATTGTTCAGAAAGCACATAAGCATCTCGCGCTTTTTCCCACTCTGAAGCAAACATATAGCACAAGCCAAGTCGATAATATATTTCTCCCTTTTCATTATCATAACAAACTACAAGTGCTTGTTCATAAAAAGGAATAGCTAAGTTATATTCCTGCAAATGAAAATGGCTCTCAGCATTAGCAAAATAATATACCGACCTTTCGTGAGGAGCAAGCATATTAAGGCGCGGGGTTACTTCATCAAGATATTTTGTTGCATCTTTATATTCCCATTCATGGAAATAGCACAACCCTATATAAGCACGGAAACGATCATTTAGCTTGTATCTTTTATCCAATTGCTGGAAAATTAATAATGCTTCATGGTACTTTCCTGAATTAAAATAAGCTACTGCTTTATCTAATTGTACTGGGTCGGGATCTGAATTTTGTGCAGATATAGACAAAATTGATAAGCACATAACACATAAAAGGCAACACAGATGTTGTCTATACTTTAATAAGAAACAATTTTCGTATATATTATTGAAGCCAAACAATCTTCTTAATGTCCTCATCTCCATATCTTATAACATCTAAATCTATTAGCACAATACCCTTTTTATGGTTTTCGTGTGTGTCGCCCATAGCAGTTTCTATCTCTTTTAATTGCTCTACTAGTATTTGCAAGGGGAGCGATGTATTGAAATGTGCTAAACAATTCAAATATTTATCCGAAATAACACCAACAGGTTCAGTCCATTGTGGTTGCGTGAAAGTTATGTCAGCAAACACTGTTTTCAATCTTTTAAAAGCCTCTTTTAAATTCTTCTCTTGCTCGGTATTTGAACCAAGCGATATTGTTATCTCCATTTGGGTATTTATAATAGTCAATACATACTTCCGAAAATGCTTCTACACTCTCTGTACTAACAATATTGTAGCATTTGTTTAACCTTTCAGTCTACAAAATTACGTTATTCCTACATAAAGACACGATAAAGAGCACATTATTTATAAAAAATAACAATTGCAAATAAAAAACGCTGATACCCTTTTCTCGAACTCTTAACTTTTTATTATCTTTGTAGCCACATTATATATAGTACTATTTTTTGAATGAAAGAATTTGTTATATCGGAAGTCAAAGCCGAAACTGCCATACTTGTAGGCCTTATAACACAAGAACAGGACGAAGCTAAGACGAAAGAATACTTAGACGAATTGGAGTTCCTTGCTGATACGGCAGGGGCTGTTACTGTGAAACGCTTTACACAACGTGTCGGCGGACCAAACATGACAACCTATGTTGGTAAGGGAAAACTTGAAGAAATTAAAGAATACATTAAAGAAAAGGAAGACGAAGAAGAGCCTATTGGAATGGTAATCTTCGACGATGAATTGTCAGCTAAACAATTAAGAAATATTGAAAACGAACTTCAAGTAAAGATTCTCGATAGAACATCTCTCATTCTTGATATTTTTGCCATGCGTGCACAAACTGCTAATGCAAAAACACAGGTAGAATTAGCACAATATCGTTACATGTTACCACGTTTGCAACGACTTTGGACTCATCTTGAGCGACAAGGTGGAGGTTCTGGTTCCGGAGGTGGTAAAGGATCGGTAGGATTACGTGGTCCTGGTGAAACTCAATTAGAAATGGACCGCCGTATCATTCTACAACGTATGACTCTGCTAAAACAACGCTTGGCAGAGATTGACAAACAAAAAATAACACAAAGAAAGAATCGCGGACGCCTTATTCGTGTAGCATTAGTTGGTTATACTAACGTTGGTAAATCAACAATAATGAACATTCTTGCGAAAAGCGAAGTATTTGCGGAAAACAAATTATTTGCTACATTAGATACAACTGTGCGTAAGGTTGTATTGCAAAATCTTCCTTTTCTCTTGGCAGATACCGTTGGATTTATTCGTAAACTACCAACAGATTTGGTAGATTCATTTAAATCAACTCTTGATGAGGTAAGAGAAGCTGATCTTTTATTGCACATCGTAGATATTTCTCACCCAGATTTTGAAGAACAAATACAGGTGGTAACAGAAACTTTGAAAGATTTGGAGTGTGCAGAAAAGCCATCAATGATAATCTTCAATAAAATTGATAACTATACTTGGAAAGAGAAAGAAGAAGATGACTTGACCCCAATGAGCAAAGAAAACGTTTCGCTTGAAGAATTGAAACGCACGTGGATGGCTAAACTTCACGATGACTGCCTATTTATTTCTGCAAAGGAGAAAGAAAATATTGATGAGTTCAGAGATGTTTTATACAAAAAGGTAAAAGAACTTCACGTACAAAAATATCCTTACAACGACTTCTTATACTACACAGACGTAGAAGAAGGTGTGCAATAATATCACGTTTTATTCATTGTTTCAGAAAAAATATGGCATACAGATCATTAACCGATGAGGAGATATTTGCACTTGAGAACAACAACTGTTGGGCTGAAGATTGGAGCAAAATTGAAGTTGATGAAGATGGTTTCCAGCCTAAATTCCTACATCGTGTCATATTCTACGGAGAAATTCGACTCGGTGCATTCGAAAAGAATGTTGAAGTTTCAAAAGGTTTTTTCAAACATTCGGGTATCAATGATGCCACTTTAAGAAATGTAACCATAGGCAATAACTGCTTAATAGAGAAGATTGGCAACTATATTCACAATTACACAGTAGGAGATGATTGTCTCATTGCGAATGTTTCTGTTATGGAAACAACCGAAGGTGCAACCTATGGACAAGGTAATGTTATCTCAGTATTGAACGAAGCTGGCGACGGAAACATTATTATGTTCCCTGAATTAAGCAGTCAATTTGCTGCCCTTATGGTAAAACATTTTAAGGATAAAGACTTAAAAAATGCTATTCGCCGATTGGTTTCAGAAGAAATTGCACGTCTTACACCAGTAGTTAGTACTATAGGAAACAATGTTAAGATAGTAAATTCAAAGGAAATTACAAATACTATTATTCATAATGACTGCGAAATTTCGGGAGCAAGCAGACTTTGCGATTGCACTATTCTTAGCTCTGAACATGCAAATGTATATATTGGTACAGGGGTTATCTGTGAAAATTCTATCATTAGCGAAGGTTCAAGTATCATCAATAGTGCAAAAATACAAGATTGCTTTATAGGTGAAACTTGCCATATTACGAATGGATTTACAGCTTCGCAGAGTATTTTCTTTGCTAATTCTCACATGGCAAATGGTGAAGCTTGTGCAGCTTTTTGTGGACCTTTCTCTGTTTCGCATCATAAAAGTACACTCCTTATTGGTGGAATGTATTCGTTCTATAATGCAGGCTCTGGCACAAACTTCTCTAACCACGCATATAAAATGGGACCATTGCATTATGGAACATTAGAAAGAGGTTGTAAAACTGCAAGTGGAAGTCATGTAGTTATGCCTGCAACAATAGGTTCTTTCTCTGTATGTTTTGGTAAAATAACAAATCATCCCAATACAGAAGCACTGCCTTTTTCATATATTATCGCTTACAATGATAAACCTTGCATAGTTCCTGGACGTAATATTGCAACAGTAGGACTTTATCGCGATATACGAAAGTGGCCCAAACGCGATTTACGCCCGCAGAGTTCGCAGAAGAGTATCATTAATTTCGAATGGTTATCACCTTTTACCATAAATGAAGTTGTTCGTGGAAAAAATATCTTAAAGACATTAAAGAAAACAAGTGGTTCTGCTTCTGACTACTATACATATAATGGTTTTTCCATAAAAGCGTCAAGTTTAAATAAAGGTATCCAACTTTACGACGTTGTACTCCATCTTTATATGGGTGAAATGCTGAAGAAAGCTAAACACCTGGGCATGATTTATGAACCATTAGAACAAGAATCATTCAATTCATGGAATGATTTAGGAGGCTTACTTCTACCTGATTTTGAAGAACAACGTATTCTTGAAGATATTAAAAATGGCTGTTTAGAAAATATGGAAGACGTAAATGAACGTTTCCAGAAAATACATTCTGAATATTACAGAAATGCTTGGAACTGGACACAATTTCTTATTTATCAGCACTACGGCACTAAAGATATTTCACAAACCATCGAAGCACAAATCGTAGACGATTATAACAATGCACTAAAAACGTGGATTGATGAAATACGTAAAGATGCTGAAAGAGAATATAATATGGGCGATGTTGATAAGGAAGTTTTGGAAGACTTCCTCGAAAAGCTCGAACAAGAAAACTATAATTTGATAACTAATTTATAAAACATAAATAATGCATTATGATTAAAAACCTTTCTTTTGGGAAAATAGGTTTGTCTTTGCTCTTACTTCTTAGTGTTGTAGGTATAAAAGCGCAGATTCGTACCTATGAGAGCGTGCCTAACGACCCAATGAAGACACGCATTTACACCCTGAATAATGGGTTAAGAATTTACATTAGTGTAAATAAAGAAAAACCACGTATTCAAACTTACATTGCTGTGCGCACTGGTAGTCGAAACGATCCTGCTGAAACAACAGGTTTAGCACACTATCTCGAACACATTATGTTTAAAGGGACAGAGAAGTTTGGTACTTCTAACTATCAGGCTGAGCTTCCTTATCTGAAACAAATTGAAAATCTTTACGAAGAATATCGACACATGACAGACCCTGCAAAGCGTAAGGTTTGGTATCATAAGATAGACTCTGTGTCTCAGATTGCAGCTCAATACAACATTCCTAATGAATACGACAAGCTCATGGCTGCTATCGGAAGTCAGGGAACTAATGCTTATACATCTAACGATGTTACTTGTTATGTAGAAAATATACCAAGCAACGAAATGGATTCATGGGCAAAAGTACAAGGCGATCGTTTCCAAAATATGGTTATTCGCGGTTTCCATACCGAACTCGAAGCTGTATATGAAGAATATAATATGGGCTTAACAAGCGATGGAAGAAAGTTATTTACAGCTTTGATGGCTAAACTTTTCCCTAACCACCCATACGGAACACAAACAACAATTGGTAGAGGCGAACATCTTAAGAATCCTTCTATCACAAACATTATGAGTTACTACCACCGCTATTATGTGCCAAACAACATTGCAATCTGTTTGTCTGGCGATCTTAATCCTGATGAAGCTGTGGCTACAATAGAAAAATATTTTGGTAGTTGGAAAAAAAGTGAAACTTTAAGTGCACCTCAATATGGTCCTCAACCCAAGTTTACGCAACCTGTTGATACAACTGTAGTTGGTTTGGAAGCAGAAACTGTATATTTGGGATGGAGAGCTGATAAAGGCAATTCTTTGCAATGCGATACATTAAACATTATAAGTGAATTATTAAGTAACAATCGCGCTGGTCTTTTCGACTTAGATTTGAATCAAACAATGAAAGTACAATCAGCTGGTGCTGGTTTTTCTGAATTGACCGACTACTCTATGTTCATTGCAGTAGGTAGTCCTAAAAAAGGACAATCTTTAGAAGAGGTACGTAATTTGTTGCTTGCTGAAATTGAAAAGCTTAAAAGAGGTGAATTTTCTGACGACTTATTACCTTCTGTTATCAACAACTACAAGCGTAGCTATTATAGAAGTCTTGACAACAACCAATTCCGAGCTAAGGCTTTTGTAGATGCCTTTATTAACAATGTTGATTGGAAACAGGAAGTTGGAAAACTTAACCGCATCTCAAAGATGACAAAAGCAGAAATTGTTAGCTTTGCTAATCGTTTCTTCACTAACGGATATGCAATTATAAACAAGGTTCAAGGACCTGATAATACTCTCCAAAAGGTAGATAAGCCAAAGATTACACCAATCCCAACAAATAACGACAAGCACTCTGATTTCTTACAAGAAATTGTAAACCATAAGGTAGAACCTATTAAACCAGTATTTGTTGATTTCAAGAAAGACCTTACTAAGGGTACAACAAAGAAAGGTTGGCCTATCATTTACAAACAAAATACATCGGACGACTTGTTTACACTCTACTTGCAAATTCCATTCGGTCAAGAAAGCGATATTTTGCCAACTTATGCAAAAATGTATATCGACTATCTTGGCACCGATAAGATGAGTAATGCACAGATAAAACAAGAGTTGTATAAACTTGCCTGCGATTATGATATCGGTCAGTCTGACGATGAAACTTATTTCTACATAACTGGCTTAAACGAAAATCTTCCAAAGGCATTAGCACTCATCAATCATGTTATTGAAAATGCAAAAGTTGATAAAGAAGCTTATGCTGCTGCAGTAGATTTGTTGATTAAATCACAAAAGGACAACAAAGCTGATCAAAAAGCAAACTTTAACGCTTTATACGATTATGGTAAGTATGGCTCTTACAATTCAACTCGCAATATTCTAAGCGAACAACAACTTAAGAGCATGGACCCACAAAAGTTATTGAATGTATTGAAAAACTTGAAGAACTACAAGCAAACAGTACTTTACTATGGTCCTTCGTCAATGAGTGAAATTGATAAACTCTTGAGTAAAACTTTTAAAACAAATAAGAAGTTCACGCCATTACCAAAAGAAAAGCGTTATACATTGCAGACAACACCTAAGAACGAAGTTATTATTGCGCCATATGATGCTAAAAATATCTACATGGTTCAATTCCATAACGAGAATAAAGAATGGAATCCTAACGATGCTGCAAAGATTTCACTCTTTAACGAATACTTTGGTGGTGGTATGAATGCTATTGTATTCCAAGAAATGCGCGAAGCTCGTGCCTTGGCTTACTCTGCAAATGCAAGCTATCACATGCCTGCTCGTTTGGGAGATAAGGAATATTTTAACACATACATTATCACACAGAATGACAAAATGATGGATTGTGTTACGCAATTCAACGAACTTCTTAACAATGTTCCAGTGCGCCAAGCTAACTTTGATTTGGCAAAACAGAACCTCTTGAAGAGTCTTGCTTCAACTCGTACAACTAAGTTCTCTATCCTTTCTGCTTATATGGATGCACTAAAGAAGGGTATGAATTGTACTTTGGCAGAGAAGATTTATTACGATCTACCAAGTGTAACCTTCGACGACATTATTAATTTCGAGAAGCAGAACATGGCAAATAAGACCTTCAAGTATCTTATCCTTGGTAATGAAAAGGAACTTGATATGAAGGCTTTAGAGAAGATTGCACCTATCAAGCGTGTAACAACAGAAGAAATCTTTGGTTACTAAACCAAAATAGTGCCTTGCATACAGAATTACATCTGTTTTGCGAGGCCAAAACAAAAACATTATTTAAACATTAATAGATACCTGACACCATGATTTGTAGAACAATAGAGTTTTACGCATAATGGTGTCAGGTTATTTTTTTAACACTATGGCTGATTTTAAGTATGCCCCAATGTTTCAATTGGGAAAAGATCAAACAGAGTACAGATTAGTTTCTAAAGAAGGAATTACTGTCTCAAGCTTTGAAGGCAAAGAAATTGTAAAAGTTGCCCCCGAAGCATTAACTTTATTGGCACAAGAGGCTTTTCACGATTGTGAATTCTACCTCCGTCGCGAACATAACGAACAAGTTGCAGCTATCTTGAAAGACAAAGATGCTTCTGAAAACGACAAGTATGTAGCACTCCAGTTCCTTCGCAATGCTGAAACTGCAGCAAAGGGAGTATTACCTTTCTGCCAAGATACAGGAACTGCAATTATCCACGGCGAAAAAGGTCAACAGATATGGACAGGTTTCGAGGACGAAGAAGCACTCTCTCTCGGTGTTTTCAATACATTTACTCAAGAAAACCTACGCTATTCTCAGAATGCTCCTTTGAACATGTTCGACGAAGTAAATACTAAGTGCAATCTTCCTGCACAAATTGATATCGAAGCTACTGAAGGTGCTGAATATAAATTTGTAATGGTAGCAAAAGGAGGTGGTTCTGCCAACAAGACTTATTTCTATCCAATGACCAAAGCTACCATTCAAAATGAAGGAACTCTTATTCCTTTCTTGGTAGAAAAAATGAAGAGTCTTGGAACAGCAGCTTGTCCACCCTACCATATTTGCTTTGTTATTGGTGGAACATCAGCTGAAAAGAACTTGCTCACAGTTAAACTTGGAAGTATCAAATACTACGATGCACTCCCAACAACAGGTGATGAAACTGGTCGTGCATTCCGAGATATCGAATTAGAAAAGAAATTACTTGAAGAAGCATACAAGATTGGGCTTGGTGCACAATTTGGTGGTAAGTATCTTGCACACGACATTCGCATCATTCGTCTACCACGTCATGGTGCTAGTGTACCTATCGGTATGGGTGTTTCTTGCTCTGCCGACCGCAACATAAAGGGTAAAATCAATAAAGATGGTATCTGGTTGGAAAAGATGGATACCAATCCTGGAGAACTCATTCCTGAAGAATATCGCAAACCAGGTGAAGGAACTAAAGTAATACAAATAGATTTGGATAAAGGTATTGATGCTGTTCGTGCGGAACTTACCAAGCATCCTGTTTCTACTCGTGTAAGTCTGAAGGGAACTATTATTGTTGCACGCGATATTGCACACGCAAAACTAAAGGCACGCCTTGATGCTGGAGAAGTGTTACCACAATATTTCAAAGATTATCCTGTGCTTTACGCTGGTCCAGCTAAAACTCCAAATGGTTTACCCTGCGGTTCTATGGGCCCTACTACAGCTAACCGAATGGATACTTATGTTGATGAATTCCAAGCTAATGGTGCTTCGCTCGTAATGATTGCCAAAGGTAATCGTACACAAGAAGTTACCGATGCTTGTAAAAAGCATGGCGGTTTCTATCTTGGAACTATCGGTGGTGTTGCTGCAGTTCTTTCACAAAGCAGTATTAAGAGTATAGAATGTGTGGAATATCCAGAACTGGGTATGGAAGCCGTTTATAAGATTACAGTTGAAGACTTCCCTGCATTTATTCTTGTTGACGATAAAGGCAACGACTTTTTCAAGCAATTAAAGCCTTGGACAGGTTGCCCTAAGAAATAATTTTTTTAATAAGCGGATATATCAAAAAGACTCTGCTTGATATATCTGCTTTTATATTTTATTGCAGAGGTTGCATTTATTTCTGGCCTAATAACAGAATCTAACGCATCTATGAGCAGGATTAGCCGTTTTGCTTGAACTTTTGAATAGCATAAGTTTGATATAAAAATTTGCTTGAAAATTTATAATAAAAAATTCAAAATTATAATTATAAATTTTAAAATTATAATAAGAAAATCCTGAAGTTCTTATTATAATTTTTGAAACCCAATTTCATTCTTTCGATAGGATATTTCTTCTCATCTAAATTCTCACGTTACAACCATCTAACTCAAATATATTGAGGAAAGAAAAAGTAAAAAGAAATTTACAACCATCTATATTATTTATGAAAATATCATGGGTTGATATCAAAGCAAATGACTATATTTGCAGTTGTGTTCAGCAGTTTGACCACATACAAAAGAGAGATGATGATGGTATTTAGAAAATTATCAGAAAATGAAATATTAGAAAGGATAGAACAAAGAAAAATGGAAATAAGAAATTTAGAAAAGTTACCTCCATTAGATAAATTCTATCTATCTTTCATTTCTAAATATGAAGGTATAGAAATTACGCCTGATATTGAGATATTTGAGTACGAGAAGGCATTGAATGAGAATCGCTATTTGGCAACTAATTATGAAATCATTAGTAAAAAGGTATGGATAATTGGTGCATCAGGACAAGGCGATAGATGGTTCATAAATAAAGAAAATAATTTTGTTTTATTTTATGATCATGAACAAGGTGAGTATTCAGATATGAACCAATTTACCTGCTTCAATATTCCATTTTATTCTTTCTTACAGATGGCTTTTTTATATCAAGTCTTAGAAAAATTGTTAGACAACCAAGAATATGAAGATAAGACTCTGATTGACAAGTTTTCTGAAGAAATAAATTCCATACACGCGGATTTATATAAAATCTACCCTTATAATTATTTCTGAAAAGAATATACGCTAAATAATGAATAAAATAATCATTAACGCAGGAGAAATATTCTGTATACCTCTATTCATGCCTAAAGATGACTGGAAATTAAAAACAAAGTTGTCGGATAAAGATTTAGATAAAAACTTCGCATTTGGTAGAGTTATAGAGACAAGTTCTTCTATTTTAGTTGAAATTTTTAATAAAATAGGTTCAGCTAACACTAATATCCATGAAATAGAAAGTTCTGGGATAATGTTTTCTCCATTACAGATTTTTTGGGATGGAGTCATTAGAAAAAGATGGAGAGTAATAGGAAAAACCGAAAATTACGATAAATATATTCATTCAAAGTATCAAAATCTAAAAATGGTATTTGGTATTGATGGAGATTTCCGCTTGAGAAATTTCGATACTCAAGAAGAGCTTCCTATTACAAGAGAGGAATTTAAACAATATGAATTTTCAACAGTTTGGTTTCCAATTGATTTAGAAAATAGAATATTACAATATAATAAAAAGAATGTTCTTGAGAAATTCAACTCTATCTGAACATATTGCTCATCTTTACATTCAGCTCGTGAATAGAAGTAATCTCTGAATAGTTCTATTTTTCGACCTATAATTCGCTTTTATTTATTAACTTTGCAATCTAAAGACTTTTGTACAGACAACAAGGTTTAATTGAAGACTCTCAAAGTTTTAAGCAACAAGAGGAAGAAATGGATTTTTCGGAAGTTATAGGACAAGAAGAGGTAAAGCAACGACTGCTGAAAATGGCAACGGACAAACACGTTCCGCATGCCTTACTCTTTTGTGGACCTTATGGTTCAGGAAAAATGGCATTAGCTATGGCATTTGCAAGTTATCTTCTCGAAACATCTTCAACATCGCCTGAAAATACGAAAGCAATGCTTAAGAAATGGGAACATCCCGATCTTCACTTTACTTACCCTACAATAAAGTTGCCGAATACAAGCTCTGAATATCAGCCAGTAAGTAATGATTTTGCTAAGGAATGGCGCAAAATGATAATAGAAGGAATCTATTTCAACATTCGTAAATGGATGAATGAAATGGGAGCGACAACACAGCAAGCTATTATTACCGGTGCAGAAAGCGACAGCATTTCAAGACAACTTGCACTGAAATCAAGTCAAGGTGGCTATAAAATTTCTATTATATGGCTACCCGAACGAATGAACCAGACTTCGGCAAACAAGATTCTAAAACTTTTAGAAGAACCAACAGAAGGAACTGTATTCCTAATGGTAAGCGAAGAACCCGAAAAACTTTTGGCTACAATTGTCAGCCGAACACAACGTATTGATGTAAAACGCATAGACGATGCTGATATTGAAAAAGCATTGATTGAACAACGTGGCTTGGACGAAGACATTGCTCATCGTGTTGCAAGACGTGCAAGAGGTAGTTGGCTGCATGCAATAGAAGAATTAAGTAGCGACAATGAATCAAAAGAATTCCTACAACTCTTTCAGCAACTTATGCGTTCGTGCTATATGCGCGATATCAAAGCATTAAAACAATGGAGCGAATCAGTAGCAACATTTGGTAGAGAGAAAGAAAGACGTATGCTGGTTTACTTTCAACAACAAGTAAGAGAAAATTTCATGTTCAATTTCCGCAACCCAGAACTTGTTTACATGTCGTTGGAAGAAGAAAACTTTGCCAAAAAATTCTCGCGTTTCATTAACGAAAAAAACATAATAGAAATAAACGAACTATTTGAAAGATGCCACAAAGATATAGGGCAAAATGCCAATGGAAAAGTCGTATTCTACGATATGGCATTGAAAATGATAGTTCTAATTCTAAGGAAATAATATTCGTACATTTCAAACAATATATATACCCTTGTGGAAATACCAAATAAGGTTTTCAAAAAAGCAAGGTCTCAAAATTAAACAATGAACTATAAAGATATGAAATTTAAGATGTGGACAGGCTGCGACCGCGGTTTGTGCCATCAAGCATGTGGACGTTCTGACAAACAGTTGAATACTTTCGACTGGTTAGAAGATATTCCTGGCAATACAGATACAACCGACCTTGTAGAAGTGCAATTTAAAAACACACGCAAGGGATATTACCACAATGTTAACAATATTGACTTGCATAAAGGAGATATTGTTGCAGTGGAAGCAAATCCTGGACACGATATCGGAGTAGTTACACTTACAGGAAGGTTGGTGAAACTACAGCTGAAAAAAGCTTGCGGTATTAAATCGCCAGAAGACATTAAGCGTGTTTACAGAATTGCAAGAGAGGTTGACATGGAAAAATACAAGGAAGCCAAAGCAAGAGAACACAGTACGATGATAGAAAGTAGGCAAATAGCTAAAAACTTGAATCTGCAAATGAAAATAGGTGATGTGGAATATCAAGGAGATGGTAATAAAGCCATTTTCTACTATATTGCTGATGAACGTGTAGACTTTAGACAACTTATTAAAGACCTTGCAGCAGCTTTCCATGTACGTATTGAAATGAAGCAAATAGGTGCCAGACAAGAAGCTGGACGTATTGGAGGAACTGGTCCTTGCGGTAGAGAACTTTGTTGTGCAACATGGATGAAAAACTTTTCAAGTGTTTCTACTAATGCGGCACGATGCCAAGATATATCACTTAATCCCACAAAGTTAGCTGGTATGTGTGCTAAGTTGAAATGCTGTCTCAACTATGAGGTAGACGAATATATGGAAGCAAGCCGCAAACTCCCAGGAAAAGATGTTCATTTACATACAATGGATGCAGAATATTTCTTATTCAAGACTGATATTCTAAATGGTCTATGTACATATTCTACCGATAAGAATTTGGCAGTAAACCTTGAAACTATTTCTGTAAAACGTGCTAAGGAAATTATAGAAATGAATCGTCAAGGTGAAAAACCATTGTCGCTGTTGAACAACGGACAAGCAAAACCAGCAAAGAAACCTATTGACTTGTTGGCTGAAGCAGACCTTAGTCGTTTCGATAAAGAAAAAACAGGTAAAAAGAATAATCGTAGAAACAATAAAAAGAACGGACAGCCTCGTAACCAAGAGAACAACCAGCAAGGAGCAAGTTCAAACGAACAGAATAAGCAGCAACGTCAGCACAGAAATGGGAAGTTTGGTAAGCGTCCGTCACATCAAGGCAATCAGCAACCTAAAACATCTAACAACAACGAAAATGAATAGGAAGCTACTTTCCTTTTCGCATATCATTACATTATTTATCGTTGTCATAGCAGCGATAGCGTGTAATGATGCTCGTACATACGACAGCTATAAATCTTTGCCAAGTGATGGATGGAAACGAAACGACACGGTAACGTTCAACATTCCTTGCCAAGAGGAAGGAATGTATAATATGGACTTAGGGATTAGGGCATTCCAAAGCTATCCATATAAAAGTATTACGCTCATCATAGAACGCACCGTAATACATAAACAAAAAAAGAAACAAACAAGTAATAGTTACCAGGATACTGTAATCTGTAACATCATAAATGATGATGGTAGGTTAGTTGGGAAACGAGGTATTACAACAAGTGAAATTGAACAACGCATTGCCCTTTTCTCCTTACAGAACAACGATTCTCTTCATGTTTCTGTGCGCCATATCATGAGTAAGGAGCAACTACCAGGAATAAGTGATGTGGGAATACAAATTGTAAAACGGAAATAAATGGAATATATGAAGAGTAAACAATTTTATTATATAAAGGTAGAACTGACATAACTCTTCTAAAAAGGCGTTAAAATCATAGATTATTCTATATTTCTTTGCTCAACTCGTTGATTTTATGTAAATTTGTCCATCCTAATGTCAATCAACCTTACAGATGAGACAACTGAAAATCACCCAGTCGATTACAAATCGAGAAAGTACGGCACTCGAGAAATATCTTCAAGATATAAGCCACGAAGATCTTGTGAGCTTAGACGAGGAGATTGAGTTAGCACGGAAGATTAGAGAAGGCGACACGAAAGCTCTTGAAAAATTGACGAAAGCCAATTTACGATTTGTCGTCTCAGTAGCAAAGCAGTATCAGAATCAAGGCTTATCCTTATCCGATCTTATCAACGAAGGAAATTTGGGACTGATAAAGGCTGCCAAGAAATACGATGAGACAAGGGGGTTTAAGTTTATTTCGTATGCTGTATGGTGGATTCGACAAAGCATTATGCAAGCAATTTCTGAACAAAGTAGACTTGTTCGTGTACCAATGAATCAAATGGGTTCAATACATAAACTGCGTAAAATTGTTCAACAGTTCGAACAAGAACATCAACGTTTACCAAGTATTGATGAAATGACTGAACAGGTGGATTTACCTAAAGAGAAAATAATGGAATTAATGTCCATGATTACGAAAAAAGTATCAATGGACGCTCCCATTACTTCAAACGAAGAAGGTAATTTACTTGATATTTTACCCAACAAGAATTCTCCATCTGCTGATGAAAAATTGTTGGAAGAAGGACTTAAAAAAGAGATTGAGCGAGCATTAATAGCATTACCTGAGCGCGAGCAAATCATTCTTCGAGGATATTTTGGTATTAATCAACGAGAAATGTCTCTTGAAGAGATTGGAGAACAAACAGGACTGACACGTGAGCGTGTTAGACAACTAAAAGAAAAGGCTATAAAACGTTTGCGCCACAATGCGAAAAGCAACTCGTTAAAAGGATATTTAGGAAAATAAAAACAGAGAATATGAAATACTACAAATTTGTTTTAATAGCAGTAATGCTATTCGGTCTTACAACTACCATAATAGCAAAAGACTCTTACAAAGCAGCAAAAGTCTATATGTTCGGCTTTTCAGCATCGTTCAATGACTCTACTGTACACTTCACCGATATACAAGCTGTGGATGCTTTTATTGAAAATAACCGAGCGCATTTCTTGGTAAACAGAGAAGAATATTCATACCAACTTCGCTATTATATGGAAAGTCTGCCAAAAAGCAACTATCCAACTTGTCTTGTTGTATATGCTTTAACTCAAAAACAAGCTATGAAAAAGTATTTACAACTACAAGAGAAGTACACAAAAAAGGCAAAACAAAAGTTTATTATCAATTCAATTCCATCATCACAATTTAGTTTTAAAACAGTACTACCCGATGAATTGAGAAAGGATTTAATACGACAACAAGCTGCAACAGAGATCGAAAAATAAGGTAAGCTGTAAATAAGATGCAAACATACAACTTTAAAATAGCAGAACTAAATATCCGCATAATCTTTGCCGAAAGCAAAAAAAACAGCATAAAATTATTGCCTTCGTTTGCACCATTTAGCACGGAAGAATGTGATGGAGAATTATTTTTTCAGCTGACTGTTTACGACCAATTATCAACAGTTCCCAAAGAAGAAAGAAAACGCATACGTAATTTTGATACGGGAAACGGCGATACAATTGTAGATAAATTAGAAAATGGCGGCTACCAATATATTATTAAGGATATAACTGGTGCTGATTGCTGTTTGCTTATCACTAATAAAGACTTTTCAGACTGCCGTTGTGCACTCAATGGTAACTACAATATGCGTAGCTTTGGACTGAATAATGCTCTCATGTTGATATATGCTTTTGCTGGTGCATACAAACAAACTCTATTGATACATGCTTCATTAGTTCGTAACAATAACTTTGGTTATGCATTCATAGCAAAGAGCGGTACCGGAAAATCTACGCAAGTAAGTATGTGGCTAAGACACATTGAGGGTTCTGACCTTATGAACGATGACAATCCCATCATTCGAAATATTGACAATGAGTTTTGGATTTTCGGTAGTCCATGGAGTGGAAAAACTCCTTGTTATAGGAACGTGAAAGCTAGATTAGGTGCTATTACGCGCATAGATCGTGCTACTACCAATTCTGTAGACAAGCTCTCCCCTATTCAAGCATTCGCTTCGTTGCTTCCATCATGCTCAAGTATGAAATGGGATTCTGATATTTATAATGCAGTTTGCGACACCATAACAAAGATTGTAGAAACAACAGGAATCTACACATTGCATTGTTTGCCTAATAAAGAGGCAGCTGAAGTGTGTTGTAAGGCTATAAGCAAAGTATAAGGATGCCCACAAATAGTACAGAAACAACCAAAATTCAATTTGAGAATGCTGTTTTCTTACCAGAGATAGTAAGAATGCTGAACGAGGGACACACTGTGACACTTACTTTACGAGGCTATTCTATGCGCCCTTTCTTAGAAAATTGCCGTGATAAAGCCTTGTTTATAAAGCCTTCTAGAATTGATGTTGGTGATCCTGTTTTGGCAGAAATAGCTCCTAAAAACTTTGTGTTACATCGCATTATTGCTATTGATGGAGAGGCTATTACTTTATTAGGAGATGGTAATCTTACTCCAGAATATTGTCAAAAGAAAGATATTGTAGGTGCTGTTATTGGTTTCTATAGAAAGGGACGAACGACCTTAGACCGTACAGATGGTAGAAAATGGCGCTATTATAGCTATATATGGACAGGTTTAAGACCTATACGACGCTATCTACTGGGTGTTTATCGAAAAATATGGATTCCACTTTTCGGAGTCATTTAAATAGGATAATAAATAAAAACTATAAGAAATGAAAACAAAAATAGGTTTCAACCTTCGCCAAGTTTGTGGCGAAAATATTATAGTAGCTGAAGGCGAAGAGAATATAGATTTCAGTAATATCATCTCAATGAATGAAAGTTCGGCTTTTCTTTGGAAGGAAGCGCAAAAGATGGGAAGTTTTACCATAGCAGATTTGGTACATATTCTTACAAACGAATACGAGGTAGACCAAGCTACAGCAACTGCTGATGTTACAAAACTAACAGCTCAATGGGGAGCTTCTGGAATTCTTGAAGGTGATGATATACCTGTGCTTGAAGTAGAAGATACATCTACGGAACTTTCAGAAACACCTACTACTGTAAACGAAACAACTGAAAAGAAGGAAAAAAAAGGATTCTTTAGGAAGCTATTTAGCTAAAGAAGATATAAAAAGGAGACATTCAGAATTTGATATGCCTCCTTTTTTATTTTATCCCCTTATATATAATAAGGTGGGAAAATTGATTTTAGGGAAGGATTTCCTTTAAAGGAATCATAACAAACTCTCGTTCTTCCATTAGAGGATGTGGCACCTTAAAGTCAGGCTCATTTATTTTAAAATCATCAATCATCAATATATCAATATCAATAATACGATCTTGATATTTTCGATTAACGGTTTTATGAGCACGTCCCATTTCTTTCTCAATCGCATGTGTGGCTTCTAATAGCTGACGAGGTGCAAGTTTTGTATTTATACATACACAAGCATTTATAAATTTATTAGGACTTTCAAATCCCCAAGGCTCAGTTTCAAGGAAAGATGACTTTCTAATTACCTCTCCTACCCTATTCTCTATTAGGGAAATAGCTTCGTTTAAGATTGCCTTTCGATTGCCAAGGTTAGACCCTAACCCTAGATACACAGTGTGCTGCATCTTTGTTTGCCTTTTCTAAATCCTTTATATACTGAACTAATCGTTCAGAATAAGCAATGCATCTCCAAAGCAACCAAACTTATAACCTGCTTTAACAGCCTTGTCATAAGCTTCCATTATAAGGTCATAACCACCAAACGCTGCTGTTTCCATCAATAAAGTTGAATACGGATGATAGAAATTAACGAGCATAGAGTCAGCCAAGCCAAAATCATAAGGTGGGAAGATAAACTTATTTGTCCAACCATCATATTCCTTCAGCATACCATCTGTACCGACAGCAGTTTCAGTTGCTTTCACAACACTTGCTCCTACGGCACATACACGATGATTTGCAGCTTTCGTCTCATTCACTAACTTACAAGCCTCAGCAGAGATATGCATCTCTTCAGAATCCATTTTATGCTTTGTAAGGTCTTCCACCTCAATATCGTGGAAGTTGCCCAATCCACAATGTAAGGTTATAAAAGCAGCATGAATACCTTTTATCTCCATCATCTTCATAAGGTGTTCAGAGAAGTGAAGGTTAGTTCCAGGTGCAGTAACAGCACCTTCATGCTTGGCAAAGACCGTCTGGAAGTTTTCTAAATCATCTGCATCAGCATGCGCAAAGTCTTCGTTCGCAGCTTTTGGACGATTATCAATAATATAACGAGGTAACGGAGCCTCACCTAAAGCATATAGTTCACGCTTAAATTCTTCATGTGAACAATCGTAAAGGAAGCGAAGCGTACGTCCACGCGACGTAGTATTATCAATCACTTCAGCTACCATAGAACCCGATTCATCAAAGAAGAGTTTATTACCAATACGTATCTTACGAGCAGGTTCTACCAAAACGTCCCATAAGCGCATCTCTTGGTTCAATTCTCGCAATAGAAATACCTCTATTTTAGCATCGGTTTTCTCCTTCGTTCCATATAGACGAGCTGGAAAAACCTTAGTATCATTGAAAATAAAGGTGTCACCTTCATCAAAATAATCCACTACATCTTTAAAATGGATATAGTCTTCTTCGGTAGGTTCTCCCTTAATCTTATCGTTGTTATACATCTCTATCGTTTCCGATTTCTTATGCACAACCATTAAACGGGCTTCGTCTCTACGCGTTACTTTGAATATTTGACTCGTTCCATCAGCACGATTTAACACTCGTTCCGATGAATGTGGATACAAAGCTACCTGCTCGTTAGGCAGATTGAACTTAAATTGCGAAAGCTTCATTTATTTGTAATTTCTATATTCTGTTGGTTCAACCATTCATTGAAATGGTCGTAATTTATACATTCTTCTACTTTTATATCGCCGACCTGGGTACGTCGGAGTGCCACCAAATAGGCGCCACTATTAACAGCACGTCCTAAATCTCGTGCCAATGCGCGTATGTAGGTTCCTTTGCCACAAACAACTCGCAATGTGAGTTGCATCTTATCAGCATCAAAGTGGATAATTTCAATTTCATCAATCCTAATTTTTTTAGGCTTCAAAACAACGTCTTCGCCTTTTCTTCGATAGTCAAAAGCACGTTGTCCATTCACTTTTACTGCACTGTAAGTAGGTGGTACCTGCTCAATATCACCGATAAACTGCTTCAAAGCCGTTTCTATCATCTCTCTTGTGATATGTTCAGTGGGGAAAGTTTCGCTTTCCTCGTGTTCCATATCGTAACTTGGTGTGGTCGCTCCCAACTGTATTGTGGCAACATACTCTTTTGTATGTGTTTGCAAAGTTTCTATTTGCTTTGTCTTTTTCCCAGTTGCAAGAATGAGAACACCAGTAGCCAATGGATCGAGAGTACCTGCATGGCCAATCTTTACACGCCCTCCCTGAGCTTGAGAACACAGATATCGCACATGCGCCAAAGCCTTAAAGCTTGTTATTCCATATGGTTTGTCGATGGGAATTATAACACCTTCCTTGAAATTCATACGTTTCTGTCTGAAAGGATAATCGTTAATCAACCATATTCAGCGACACCCCAGAGAGCAACATCGCTAAAAGTATAACACCAACAATGATGCGATACCAGCCAAAAGCTTTAAAACCATATTTCGTAAGGAAGCTTACAAACCATTTCATGGCAAATATAGCAACCACAAAAGATACCAGACAACCAACACCTAACAAGAAAAGGTTGTCGCTTGTAGCCCAATTTACGTCGCCTTTCATCATATCATACACATCAAGAATGGTTGCGCCAGCCATCGTTGGTACGGCAAGGAAGAACGAAAACTCTGCTGCTTTCTGGCGCGTAAGCTTATTTGCCATACCACCAACAATGGTAGACATGGAACGACTCATACCTGGTATAACCGAAAGACATTGAAACAAACCAATAAGAAACGCACGTTTAGGCGTTACTTCGTTCTCTTCTTTACCCTTATTAAAGAGATTATCGCAGAAAAGCATAAAGATTCCACCTACCACAAGTGTTATTGCTACCACCCAAATAGAGTCTAACAGCCAGTCGAGCAAGCCACTTTTCTTTGCAGCTAGACCTACAACAACAGCTGGTAGCACACCAATTATGAGCAATCCATACAGTTTCCACATCTCAGGCTTAAAAGAAAAAAACTTCTTCCAATACAAACAAACAACTGAAAGAATAGCTCCAAACTGAATGATGAAAGTAAAAGCATGAACAAAAGGATTACCCTGCTCTACACCTAATAAATGTTGAGTTATTATCATATGTCCTGTTGAAGAAACTGGTAAGAACTCTGTTAATCCTTCAACGATAGCGATAATAATTGTTTGAAATAAGTCCATTATTCTTCTGTTTCGTCTTTATGCTTTGGTTGATACATAATGGCGCCGATAATAGAAACAAATCCTATGAAAGTAACTACCGGAGCGACCTTTATTCGCATTGCGCTGAATATTTCAGGATTATATTGTGTCTCTGTAGAACCGCTTCCACTCATCAATATAAATCCAAGCACTACGATGGCAACACTGATAGCCAACAATATGAAATTGATTTTGCTAAATGCTAAATTCTTTTTATTCATTTCGTTATTAATTATGAAATGCCACCTCTTTATTTCACAGCAACATTCCTAAAGATACCTTATGTTTTAGATTTTATAGAGCGAACTTGCTTTCATTCGCAAGAATTTATTCACCGAAAGCCATGAACAGAAGAAGGTAATGATTATGCCAAACGCCAGCATAATGGCTCCCGTAATCAGCAATACATTTACATCCAACACCACAGCAATCTCTGGATCATAGTTATATAATAGGTACATGCCGGATCCAAGCACAACGATAGCAATTAATGCAGATATAAAACCCTGCAAAACAGCTGTGCGTAGGAATGGCATTCGTATGAAGTTCCACGATGCTCCAACAAGTTTCATGGTGTGAATGGTGAATCGACGAGCATACATGCTCAAACGTATGGTGTTGTTAATAAGCGAGAAAGACACGACAGTCAGTAAGGCTGCAATAATCAAAAGCACTATACTTATCTTACCCAACGTTCGGTTTACACTTTCCACCAAGTCTTTTCGGTAGGTAACATCGCTGACACCTTTAAAGGTTTTCAATTGTGCTGCTATCTCTTTGATAGAGTCATTGTTTGCATAATTAGCCTTTAATTGCACCTCTATTTCCGCGGTGAATGGGTTTTCACCAACAAATTCAGCAGGATTAGCCCCCAATTCGCGTGTTCCTTCTTTCAAAGCTTCTTCCTTACTAATAAAGTTTAAGTTACTGATATAGTGCAATTGGTCTACTCGTTCGCAAAGTGTAGCACTCTCTTCATTGCTCATATCAGGTTGAAGAATCATCGTTATTGTCAGATTTTCTTTTACAAACTGACTGAGGTTGCGACCTGTAAACACTGTCAAAACCACCATTCCGATAAGTATAAGTACCATTGCCGTACTTATACAGAGTGTTATTACTTGCAAGCTACGAGGCTTTTCAATCTTTTTATGTCTTTTCGCCATCTGTTATAAATTTGGAATAATACACCAAAGTTGATTGCAAAGATACTGTAAAATAAGGTAATGGCAAAAGAATTTATGCTTTATTTACATACGTAATGAAAAATCCAACATGCCCATTCCCATTTCTAAATGAAAAGATGTAACTTTGCTGACCAAACAAGAAGATAATACAATGAGTACCATCATTTACGAATCGCCCATCTTTGGGCCCGTGAAAAGCCGCCGTCTCGGCATATCGCTCGGTATCAACCTTATGCCGAACGATGGCAAAATTTGCTCTTTCGATTGCATTTATTGTGAATGTGGATTCAACAAAGACCATCGCACAAAGTCTCCTTTCCCTACTCTCCAGGAGGTAGCAAGTAAGCTTGAAGACAAGTTAATAGCCATGAAAGCCGACAACCAAATGCCTGACGTGCTCACCTTTGCTGGCAATGGCGAACCGACAGCCAATCCTCAGTTTGCTGAAATCATCGACGACACTATTCGACTACGCAACCAATACTGTCCTAACGCAAAGGTTTCGGTACTTAGCAATGCAACTTTTATTCACCGACCAAAGGTGCACGAAGCACTAAAGAAGGTAGATAACAACATTCTTAAGCTTGATACCATCGACGACGAATACATCAACAAGGTTGACCGGCCTACTATTCCATCGTACAAAGCAAGTAAAATTGTAGAGGAAATGAAAGCTTTTAACGGCAAACTTATTGTTCAAACGATGTTCTTAAAAGGCATTTCACAAGACGGAATCGACGTTAATAACGTGAAAGAGAGTTTCATTGCTCCGTGGCTTGATGCTGTTAAGAACATCGCCCCACGCGAAGTAATGATTTATACAATTGCTCGCGAAACACCAGACCCGAACCTTGAGAAAGCAACAAAGCTTGAACTTGATACCATCTGTGAGCGGGTGAAGGCCTTAGGAATACCTTGTTCAGCATCTTATTAAACGATATGAGAGTTTTTTAGCTCTCATATTTCATTTGCAAACAAATATTAAAACAGCATCTTTTCTGTTAAATTTGTAAGACTCAACACCGGATTTACGGCCACTTTTCTGCATTACTGCAAAGTTTTATTCAAATTCTTGCTCTTTTCATGTGCATCTTTTAGTTACTGAAAGGCAACCTATTACGAACTTATAGGGTAGCTATGTGCAATAAAAGCACTGTGTTTGTAGTGCAAAACAAGTACTCTTTCAACCTACTTTAGCTATTTTTTCAACGTAAAGAGAGTTCAAGCAACTACCAAAAGAGCCTGTTTTGCATGGCAAAACAGGCTCTTTTGGTCAGTAAAAGTGGCTCTTTCGCATAGCAATATAATCTATTTTACAAAATCATCTTATTTTTGTTACTTTCTAATTCTCTATTTCACACGAATCATTCGTGTTAATTTTATTACGCCTTTTACTGGATTTCAGAACAATAAATACGAACCATAAAAGCGAAAAATATCTATTACTTTATATACAAACTGTCTATTTCATAACACCAACAAAAATTTATAGAATATCATTCTGCTGATGCTTACAACAGCAAAACCCATTGTTTTTAAGAAAATAGAGGTACAAAAACTATTATATTGACAGCTTTAAACAATATGAAAAGAAAAGTTTCTTTCAGTATTAAATATGCTTTGAATTGTGCAAATACTAAGCTAGAAATTTGTAACTTTGCATTATCAAATAGTTAAATATAGTATGCGAGACTTGACTGATGCCGAATTGGCAAAGCTGATAGACAAGGATATATTTCATAAAATCTCTGATGCAGCCGACAAACTCGGCTTGGAATGTTATGTTGTGGGCGGTTATGTCCGCGACCTATTCCTTGAACGACCCTCTAACGATATTGACGTCGTGGTGGTGGGGAGCGGTATCAGCGTTGCCAACGAACTGAAAAAGACGATAGGAAAGCGGGCGCATATATCGGTTTTCCACAACTTTGGCACAGCACAAGTGAAATTTGGCGGTATGGAAGTGGAGTTTGTCGGCGCACGCAAGGAAAGCTACAGCCACGACAGCCGTAAGCCTATTGTGGAAGACGGCACGCTGGAAGACGACCAAAACCGACGCGACTTTACCATAAATGCAATGGCAGTGTGCCTGAACAAAAGTCGTTTTGGAGAATTGATAGACCCATTCGGCGGTGTAGAAGACCTTTGGGACGGCATTATTCGCACTCCGTTAGACCCCGACATTACTTTTTCGGACGACCCACTGCGTATGATGCGGTGTGTAAGATTTGCTACGCAACTGAACTTTTTCATTGAAGACGAAACCTTCGAAGCATTAGAACGTAACGCAAACCGCATAAAGATTGTAAGTGGAGAACGTATTGCTGACGAACTAAATAAGATAATGGCAACATCTACACCGAGCAAAGGATTCATTGATTTGTATCGTTCTGGATTGCTTCACATTATTTTGCCTGAACTCGTTGCTATGGATTTGGTAGAAACACGCAACGGCAAGGCGCACAAGAACAACTTTTTCCACACATTAGAGGTGCTCGACAACATATCAAAGGCAACCGACAATGTTTGGTTGCGGTGGGCTGCACTGTTCCACGACATAGGTAAGCCGAAGAGCAAGCGTTGGGACCCTGTTGCTGGTTGGACCTTCCACAGCCACAATATAATAGGCGCAAAGATGATATCAACCATCTTTAAGCGACTTAAATTCCCAATGGATGCAAAGATGAAGTATGTTCGTAAGTTGGTAGACTTACATATGCGACCTATCATTATAGCCGATGAGGAAGTTACTGACTCTGCTGTTCGTCGCTTAATGAACGATGCTGGAGAAGATATTGACGACCTAATGACGCTATGCGAGGCCGATATTACCAGCAAAAATGCTGCTCGCAAACAACGATTCTTAGACAACTTCAAAATTGTTCGTGAGAAGTTAGACGACCTAAAAGAACGAGATTACAAGCGATTACTACAACCATGCATCGATGGCGATGAGATTATGACAATGTTCAACCTTAAGCCCAGCCGTGAAGTAGGCGAACTAAAGAAAGCACTTAAGGAAGCTGTTTTAGACAATCAAGTGCCAAATGAACGTGAACCACTAATGGATTTACTAAAAGAAAAAGCAGCAGAAATGGGCTTAGTTTAAGGTTTTAAACTTATAATTTACAACATCTTGATAAGCCTAAATGCTAATATATTATATTCTAAAAATTGAAAATTGGGATATGCAAGGGCATTTTAAGATTTCAATTTGAATATAATAATTGTTAAATAATACAACTATACAATGCTACTATTAAACGAAAAGCATTACCTTTGTAGTACAAAAACTCATTTATCAATTTGAGTTTTCAAAAAAGAATCGTATTTAAGGAGCATCATTTAGATAGGAAATAAAACAAGAAAAGATAATAAAATACAGAGAGAAGTATGATTAAAAGTAAGTTTTTACTGTTGGCAGCATTAGCTATAACAGTGCTTTCAAGTTGTGGAGGTGGTAGTCGTGATTTACCTAAAAACAACGAATACTCTGTGATTACTATTGGTGCAGCAAATGCACAGATGAAAACTACATATCCAGCCACTATTAAAGGTATTCAGGATGTGGAAGTTCGTCCAAAAGTAAGCGGTTTCATTACAAAACTTTACGTACACGAAGGAGAGGCTGTTCGTGCAGGACAGGTTTTGTTTGTTGTTGATAACTCTACATATCAGGCGGCGGTTCGTCAGGCTGAAGCAAGTGTAGCTTCAGCTCAAAGTGGCATTAGCCGTGCGCAAGCTACAGTAGTTCAGGCACAGGCTGCGTTAACTTCAGCACAAGCGCAGGCTGTAACAGCACAACTTACCTATAGTAACAGCAAGAATTTATATAGTAATAAGGTAATAGGTGAATACGAAATGCAGAGCGCAAAAAACACTTACGAAACAGCACAGGCTGCCGTAAATCAAGCAAAAAGTAGCGTTCAAGCAGCTCATTCAGGTGTTAAACAAGCAGAAGCAGCCTTGAAACAAGCACAAGCAGGCTTGGCATCAGCAAAGGATAATCTTAGCTTCTGCTACGTAAAGAGTCCGACAAGCGGCTTTGTAGGTAGCCTACCATATAAAGAAGGTGCTTTGGTAAGCCCATCATCGGCAATGCCTGTTACAACCGTTAGTAATATCTCAACAATGGAAGTGTTCTTCTCTATGACTGAGGCAGACGTTCTTGCACTCTCGCGTGCCGATCGTAGCTTAGGAAACGCTATCAATAAGTTCCCAAAAGTAAGCCTTCAGCTTGTTGATGGCTCTATCTACAATCACGAGGGAGTTATAGTTAAGACCAGCGGAATGATTGATGCAACAACAGGAACAATAAATGTTATTGCTCATTTCCCTAATCCTGAACACTTATTAAAGAGCGGAGGAAGTGGTAAAATCGTAATCGCAAAGAGCAATAACAACGCTTTAGTTATTCCTCAGGAAGCTACTGTGCAAGTTCAAGACAAGGTTTTCGTTTATAAACTTGACGATAATGGAAAGGTACACTACACTGAAATAAAAATTAATTCAGACAATGACGGTGTGAATTATGTAGTTACTTCTGGCTTGAAAATTGGCGACAGAATCGTTTCAAAGGGTGTAGCATCATTGCAAGATGGTATGGGAATAAAAGCTTTAACCCCTGCACAATATGAAGAAGCCCTAAAAGAAGCTGCAAAACTTGGCGAAAATCAAAGCTCAGCAAAAGGTTTCTTAAAAGCAATGACAGGCGACGACAAGAAGAAATAGACTGTAAAACTAAAGGATTATGACAATTTCTAATTTTATAAAGCGCCCTGTACTTTCAACGGTAGTGTCTATTTTCTTCGTACTTTTAGGTACGATTGGAATGATTTCGTTACCAATTGAACAGTACCCTGATATTGCGCCACCAACTATTACGGTTATGGCAAATTATCAAGGAGCCGACGCACAAACAGTATTGAACTCCGTAGTTACTCCATTGGAAGAGAGTATCAATGGTGTTGAGAACATGACGTACATTCAATCTACAGCTTCCAACGCTGGTAGTGCGATGATTACAGTATACTTTAAGCAAGGTTCTGACCCTAATATGGCAGCTGTAAACGTACAAAACCGTGTTTCTCAAGCACAAGCTCTACTACCAGCGGAAGTAACGCGTGCAGGTGTAACCGTCTCGAAACGTCAGAACTCGAACGTTGTGATGTATTCGTTAACAACTGACGATGGTCGTTACGACGACGAATTCCTCACAAACTACAACGCCATCAATATTATTCCATTGCTAAAACGTATCAATGGTGTAGGCGATGTACAGAATCCTGGTATGAAGACATACTCTATGCGTATATGGTTGAAGCCTGAAAAGATGAAGCAATATGGTCTTGTACCAAACGATATTTCAGGTGCATTAGCAGAACAAAATATTGAAGCAGCGCCAGGTTCGTTCGGTGAACAAAGCAATATGAAGTACGAATATACCATGCGCTATAAGGGACGACTCAAGACGGAGAAGGAATATGGCGACATTATCATATCAACTAACAACAACGGACAGACTCTTCATCTACGCGATGTAGCCGATGTCAAACTTGGAGGCTTGATGTATTCAGTATCAATGCTGAACAATGAGAAGCCTGCCGTGGTTGGCATGGTTCAGCAAATTGCAGGTTCAAATGCTACACAAATAGCAAAAGACGTAAAGGCTGCACTTGCAGAAGCAGAAAAGAGTATGCCTCCAGGAATGAAAGTTAAAATTCAGCAAGATGCAACAGATTTCTTATTTGCATCTATGGAAGAGGTTATCTTCACGCTCTTCTTGACTTTGGCATTGGTTTTCCTTGTGGTTTATGTCTTCTTACAAGATCTCCGCTCAACATTGATTCCAATGATTGCTGTGCCAGTAGCATTGATAGGTTCATTCTTCTTCTTATGGATGTTTGGCTTCTCTATCAACTTACTTACCCTTTCTGCCCTTTTATTGGCGATCGCCATTGTGGTTGATGATGCCATTGTGGTGGTTGAAGCAGTCCACGCAAAGCTCGATTTGGGTTATAAGAGTTCACTAACAGCAGCTATTGATGCTATGAATGAAATCTCAGGAGCTATTATTTCTATTACATTGGTAATGGCGGCTGTTTTCGTTCCTGTTTCTTTCATGAGCGGAACATCAGGTACTTTCTATCGTGAGTTCGGTGTTACAATGGCAGTGTCTATCATTATATCTGCTTTGAACGCCTTAACACTCTCTCCCGCTTTATGTGCTATTTTCCTAAAACCGCACAACGAGGAAGAGAACAAGAAACTAAGTCGTATCGACCGCTTCCATCTTGCATTCAATACCCAGTACGAAAAGATAAATACAAAGTATAAAAAGTCGGTTGAAAAGATTATCAACAATCGAATGGTAGCTGGCGTTTCAGTTGTTATAGGTATCGTTGCCTTGGTTATTACAATGGCAACTACCAAAACAGGACTTGTCCCTGACGAAGATACAGGCGTACTTTTCGCTACTGTTTCATTGGAACCAGGTATGGCACAAACTGAAACACGTAAAGTAACTGAACAAATTGACAAGATGTTCAAGACCAATCCATACATTGAAAATCGTATTCAAATCATTGGATACAACTTCATCGCAGGTCAAGGATCAGACCAAGCAACTTTCATTCTCAAGCTAAAACCATTCAAAGAAAGAAAATATAGCTTATTCGATCGTATTAAGTCTGTATTTAATGGTGCTGGCATTGCAGGTTTATTTATTGATCCAACATCTTCTAACATGATATTGGGTATGATTTACAAACAAACTGCAAGCATCAAGGGAGCGCATGTATTAGCATTTGGACCTCCTATGGTACCTGGCTTTTCTATGTCAAATGGTTTGAGTATTTCAATGCAAGACCGTACTGGTGGCGACTTGAATAAGTTTTTTAACATTACTCAAGATTATCTGAAAGCATTGGGCGAACGTCCTGAAATCGGCAAGGCTATGACTTCGTACAACCCTAATTACCCACAATATATGGTAGATATAGACGTGGCAAAGGCTAAACAAGCTGGAACTTCACCTGCTGCAATTCTTTCTGTATTGCAAGGTTATTACGGAGGTATGTACGCATCAAACTTCAATGCTTATGGTAAGCTGTACCGTGTAATGATACAAGGAACAGTGGAAAGTCGTATTCATGAAAGCGGACTGAGCAATATATATGTAAGAACTAAAGGAGGAATGGCACCTGTAGGTGAATTCTGTACATTGAAACGTGTGTATGGACCTTCAAACATAGCACGTTTTAACCTATTTACATCTATCACAGTTACTGCTCAAGCTGCTGAAGGATATTCTTCAGGTGATGCTATTAAAGCTGTTGAAGAAGTTGCTCAGCAGAAACTTCCAGCAGGATATACTTACGAATTCTCTGGTCTTACTCGTTCAGAACAAGAATCATCTAACTCGACAGCCATTATCTTTGCTCTGTGTTTGATTTTTGTGTATCTTATTCTTAGTGCACAATACGAAAGTTATCTTCTTCCATTGGCTGTTGTATTATCTATTCCATTCGGTTTGGCAGGAGCTTTCCTCTTTACAATGTTATTCGGGCACAACAACGATATCTATATGCAGATTTCGCTAATCATGTTGATTGGTCTGTTGGCGAAGAATGCCATCTTGATCGTAGAGTTTGCATTGGAACGCCGCCGTACAGGTATGGCTATTAAATATGCAGCTATTCTTGGGGCCGGTGCACGTTTACGTCCTATTCTTATGACGTCTCTTGCAATGGTTATTGGATTGTTACCATTGATGTTTGCAAGTGGTGTGGGCAAGAATGGTAACCAAACTCTAGGTGCTGCTGCCGTAGGTGGTATGTTTATTGGTACATTATGCCAAGTATTTATTGTTCCTTCGCTCTTTGTTATCTTCCAATATTTACAGGAAAAGATTAAACCTATGTCGTTCGAAGACGAAGAAAACAAACAAGTAGCAAAAGAATTGAAACAATTTCTTGGTGGTCCTGCTGAGACGTACGAGGTAGAAGAGTAAAGTTTACTAATGAAGTAAGATAGTTATGAAAATAAGAAATATTATCATTTTAGGTCTTGCAACATTGTCTTTGACAGGTTGCAAGAGCCTATATGGAACATACGAACGCCCTGAAGTTAAATCTGATGGTATCGTACGTGACCCTGTCAACGATAAAACAACATTGGAGGGAGCAAACGACTTTGGCCAGCTTCCATGGCGTGATGTATTTGCCGACCCTAATTTGCAGGCAATTATTGAGAAGACTTTAACAAACAATCCTGACCTTCTTAATGCTGCACTTAACGTAGATATAGCAGAGCAACAACTCGGTGCTGCGAAGTTGGCATTCCTTCCTTCGGTTGCTCTTAGTCCGCAAGGTACGATTACACACTTTGGTTCGCACGTTGAAGCTACTAAATCGTACACATTGCCAATAGCAGCCAGTTGGGAAATAGATCTATTCGGCAAACTCCGTAATGCTAAAAAAGCATCGCAAATGGCAATGATTCAGATGCAAGATTATAAGGTGGCAGTACAGACAAAACTTATTTGTAATGTTGCAAATCTATATTACACCTTATTAATGCTTGATCGTCAGAATCAAATTGTAACCGATATGGCTACTCTAACGAAGAGTACATGGGACATGATGCAATTACAAATGGACTTCGGCAGAGCTCGTTCTACAAGTGTACAGAGTGCACAGTCGGCTTATTACAGTGTTCAAACACGAGCTACTGATATAAAAAAGCAAATTCGTGAAGTAGAAAATTCATTAAGTCTACTTATGGGCGAACCAGTACATAGCATTGCTCGAGGTGCATTAGAAAATCAAAAACTACCTTCAAATTTTTCTGGCGGTATAGGTGTTGAAATCCTAAGTAATCGTGCTGACGTACATGCTAACGAAATGGCATTAGCTCAATGTTTTTATAATGTCAACCAAGCGCGTGGTCGTTTCTATCCTTCTTTAACTATTACAGGTACAGGTGGATGGAGCAACGGAAACGGAATGGTAAATCCTGCACAATTACTTTTTAATGCTATTGCAAGTCTAACACAACCTGTTTTCATGCAAGGAAAGCTAAAAGCTGGACTGCGTGTAGCTGAAGACCAATATAAAATAGCATACAACAAGTGGCAAAACAGCATTTTAACTGCTGGTTCAGAAGTTAGTAATGCACTTGTCGCATACAACGCTGCTGTTGAGAAAGATATGCTTTACAGCCAACAAATTGAAATCTTAAAGAAAAATGTAGAGCAAACTCAAATGTTGTATAGCCAAAGTTCAAGCTCTTATCTTGAAGTAATTACTGCACAACAGAACTTACTGAATGCAGAAATATCTCAAGTTCAAGACCAATTCTCTAAATTGCAAGCCATCGTAAACCTCTACTATGCGCTTGGAGGTGGCTCAAAATAAGTTTTCTAAATACACATTTTTAAAGTATGAATAGTGATATTAGTCAAAAAGCCGAGGTTTCTCCAAAAGCCAAAATAGGCAACGGCTGCAAGATATTTCCATTCGTTTACATTGAAGACGATGTGGTAATTGGTGACAATTGTGTTTTATTTCCATTTGTTAGTATTCTGAATGGTAGCCGAATAGGTAACGAAAACAAAATACACCAATGCAGTGTTATAAGTGCATTGCCACAAGATTTTAATTTCGTTGGTGAAAAGAGCGAATGTGTCATCGGCGATAACAATATTATTAGAGAAAATGTTGTTATCAATCGTGCCACCCATCGTGGTTGTAAAACAGTTATTGGCTCTAACAATTTCCTCATGGAAGGTGTTCACATCAGCCACGATACAAAAGTTGGCAACAATTGTATATTTAGTTATGGTGCCAAAATTGCAGGTGATTGTGAAATTGCTGATCGTGCAATCTTCTCGTCTAGTGTTATTCAGAAGGCAAAAACACGTGTTGGAACAGCTGCCGTAATACAAGCTGGAACTACTTTTGCTCGTGATATTCCCCCTTATATCATAGCGGGAGGTACTCCTATTGCCTACGCTGGTGTGAATACTACAATTTGTAGAGAAATGAATATCGACGAAAAAGTGATTAAACATATTGCAAATGCCTATCGACTTATTTTCCACGGGCAGACATCAGTCTTTGATGCTTGTAAACAAGTGGACGAACAGGTGCCAGACTCTCCTGAAATTCGCAATATTGTTGAATTTATTCGCAATACTGAAGAAGGAATTATCTGTAAAATATAACGATTGAAAAGGTTTAATACGTATCCTGGCACGCAACTTAAACGAGTGCTTGTCAGGATTTTTATTCCAATAATATTATTTATCGTTGGTGTATGGTTTTATAAATACTCAACTTTATCTATTATAATAAGAGTAAATCAACAAGTTCTTAAGAGAAAAATAAATAAACAAGAAAAAGGTAATTATAAAAATAAAAAATGTAATTACATTTTTGAAAATTGTAATTACATTTTTTGAATTTTATAATGATGATTTCTTCAAACGACTATACTGATACGTAACGCTATTAAAAAATAAATCTGCTGAATCTTTAGATTAAAAAAATAAGTATGAAAAAGGCACCGAGAATAATTCTCGGTGCCTTTACTTTTCGTATTTAACTGCTTAATTAAAGCAAAGTCTTAAATTTCTCGTCGAGCTTATCTTTAGATGCAGCACCAACAAACTTATCTACCAATTCACCATTCTTAAAGAAGAGAATAGTAGGAATGTTACGCACTCCATAATCGATAGCTACATCGTCGTTGTCCTCAATATTGCATTTACCAACAACTATCTTACCATCGTATTCATTTGCCAATTCAGAAATGATTGGGCCAATCATCTTGCAAGGACCACACCAAGTTGCCCACAAGTCAACTACCAATGGCAATTCACCATTCTTATAACTCTCAAAATTTTCGGTTGTAATTTCAACTTCCATGTTTTTTAGATTTTTTGTTAAACAATTATTTTCTTATTTTCTAAATATTCTCCAAATATTATGCCAACTTTTCTGATATGTCAGTTTATCCTATAATCCATATTCTCTTCTTTGGCAATAAAGTCGAGCAATGTACGATCTACATTTACGCCTTTACTTAGACTATACAAAGTAACTAATGATTGGTCAGCGGTGTATAATTCTATACAAAGTTGTGTGGTTCCTTCATTCCCATCAACGAGAGTAACAAGGTCTGAAACCATTTGATCGTTCACGGAAGAAGCATCCATTGAAATGGTAAAGCGCTCTAATCTGTGTTCTTTTACATCATAAAGCTGTTCTACTTTTAGCACTTTCAGTTCGTAAATATTACTATTACGATAACGAGGCTGACACTTTGCTGTTACATATATCGTGTAGTTTTCTTTCATTACGCCATTCCATCGTGCCCAATCGTCGCCAAACAAGGCAAGTTCTCCCGAACCTTCAAAATCTTCTATTGTAACAAATCCGAAAGGCTTACCCGTCTTTTGAGAAAAACGCTCGTTTACTGCAGTAATAATTCCACCAAAGGTTATTTCCTCACGCTTTGATAGTTCTTCCAAATCTGCACCTCTACCAATTTCTTCTACATGCGTATTACACAAATTATTCAAAATCACACTGTAATCGTCTAAAGGGTGTGCTGAGAGATAGATACCAACTAGCTCGCGTTCTCTATTTAGTTTTTCAATACTAGGCCAACGTTCAGTTTTGGGTACAACAGGCTGTGCTATTTCAACAGCATCATCACCACCAAAGAGTGAATTTTGCATTTGTGCTTTCTCTTGTTGGAATAACTGCGCATAACGAACCAAAGAATCGAGGAAAGTTACACCTTTAGCATTCACACCAAAGAATTCTTCTCGTTGCAAACCAAAGCTATCAAAACCTCCACTATAAGCCAAACTTTCAAAAGCTTTGCGGTTCACATTGCTAAGATCAATTCGCTCAGCAAAATCGAAAATACTTTTATAAGGGCCATTCTTATCGCGTTCGTTTACAATTGCCATAGCAGCACCCGTTCCCATTCCTTTAATAGCAGATAGACCGAAACGAATTTCACCTTTCTTATTCACACCAAATTCCATCTGACTTTCATTTACATCAGGCCCTAATGTTAATATCTTAAGCGACTTGCACTCTTCCATCAACTTTGTAATTTCAGTAATCTGACTAAACCGACGTGTCATCAAAGCTGCCATAAATTCGGCAGGATAATGTGCTTTCAAATAAGCTGTCTGATATGCTACCCACGAATAACATGTTGCATGCGACTTATTAAATGCATAACTTGCAAACTTTTCCCAATCACCCCATATTTTTTCCAAAATTTCGGGGTCATGTCCGTTTGCCTTTCCTTGCGCAAGAATTTAGGTTTCATTTGGTCTACTATGGCCTTCTTCTTTTTACCCATAGCCTTACGCAAAGCATCACTCTCACCACGAGTGAAATTTGCAAGCTGACGACTTAACAACATCACTTGCTCTTGATAAACGGTAATACCATACGTATCCTTCAAGTACTTCTCCATACAAGGAATATCGTACTGAACCAACGCAGAATTATTCTTACGTTTAATAAAATCAGGAATATAATCCATTGGACCTGGACGATAAAGAGCATTCATCGCAATAAGATCCTCAAATACAGTCGGGTGTAATTCACGCAAATATTTCTGCATACCTGCCGATTCAAACTGGAATGTTCCAATAGTTTGTCCTTTTTGATAAAGCTGGTAAGTTAGTTCATCGTCAATAGGAATATTCTCGATATCTATTATATCACCTGTAGTTTGCTTAATTACTTTGCATGCTTCCTTAATCTCAGACAATGTTTTTAGTCCAAGGAAGTCCATTTTTATTAGTCCTGTCGTTTCAATAACATGTCCATCATATTGAGTAACAGGAACCTTTTGATCTGGAAAATCTGGATCTGTCGCAGTAGAAATAGGAACCCAATCACTGATAGGGTTTCGACAAATTATAAAGCCACAAGCATGAATTCCTGTTCCACGCACTGTTCCTTCCAACATCTTTGCATACTTAATAGTATTGCGTTCGCGGTTATCTTCGCTAACTTCAGCTTCTTGCAACAATGGTGTGCAAGCAATGGCATTCTTTAAATTCATTTTCATGCCATCGGGTAAACGTTCTGGGATCGCTTTACAAAGCCGATTTGAAACCTCCAATGGTAAACCCTCAACACGCGCAACATCTTTAATAGAGTTCTTAGTTGCCATTGTAGAATAAGTAATGATATGTGCACAATTTTCCTCACCATACTTATCCATTACCCATTGCAATACTCTTCCCCGGCCATCATCATCAAAGTCTGTATCAATATCAGGAAGATTTACACGATCTGGATTCAAAAAACGTTCAAAAAGCAAGTCATATTTTAAGGGATCTATTCGTGTTATTCCTAAACAATAAGCCACAACTGAACCTGCTGCTGAACCACGTCCTGGTCCAACCATTACATTTAATTCGTTTCGAGCAGCATTGATAAAGTCTTGAACTATGAGGAAATATCCAGGAAAACCCATTGTCTTCATTACGTGCAATTCAAATGTTATCGCTTTCTCTACGTCTTCAGGAATAGGATCTCCATACAATTGTTTTGCTCCATCGTGTGCAAGTTTGGCCAAATAGTCAGCTTCAAACTTTATACGATAAATTTTTTCATAACCACCTAAACGGTCTATAACAGCCTGTCCATCTTCTGGAGAAAGCTGATTTTCTCCATTTTCATCGGTAGTAAATTCATCGTATAGTTGTTGTTCGCTGAACTTTGTTCGCCATTCTTCTTCTGTTCCAAAACTTTCAGGAATAGGGAAAAATGGCATAATGGGGCCATTATCTATGTTATAAATTTCAACCTTATTGAGTATTTCCAACGTATTACTTAGAGCATCTGGCAAATCAGAGAAAACTTCATTCATCTCTTCACGCGTTTTAAACCACTCTTGTTTCGAGTAACGCATTCGAGTAGGAGAATTTAAATCCTCTTGTGTGGAAAGACAAAGTAAGTGATCATGTGCTTCTGCCGTTTCTTTATCTTCAAAGTGACAATCATTGGTACACACATATTTTATTCCGTATTCTTTTGCAAATTGCAATAAAACACGGTTAACTTTTTGTTGCAAAGGAAAGGCATCTCGATTGGCTAACAACGTTGGATCTTTTACTTCATGACGCTGCAACTCCAAATAAAAATCATCCCCAAAAACTCTGTGATACCATTCTACAGCTTCTCGAGCAGCTTCCATGTCTCCTTTCATTATATTACGTGGAATCTCACCAGCTAAGCAAGCTGTACAAACAATTAATCCTTCATGATACTTTTCTAAATCAGCACGATCAGTTCTTGGACGATAATAATATCCGTCAACCCAAGCATGCGAAACCAACCTAATAAGGTTCTTGTACCCTTTGTAATTTTTGGCTAATACTATAAGATGATAACCAGAATTATCGTGCATCTCCTTCACCTTATCTTCTTTACGACGTCGAGCTACATACATCTCACAACCAAAGATAGGTTTAAAAGGTTCTTCGCCATTCTTTTTTCGCGCTTTGTTTATATTAGCACAATAATCGGCAAATTCTTTTATTCCATACATTACACCATGATCAGTAATTGCCATACCTTTCATTCCATTCTTTACAGCTTTATCAACGAGATATGTTACCTTCGACTGGCCGTCAAGGATTGAATAATGTGTATGCACATGTAAATGTACGAAATCTTCCATTCTATATTATCACAGTTTTTGAGTTTCAAAGATACGACATATATGCGACATGTCCAAAAGAATAAGAGTAAAAATTTGCGAGAGTTACAAAAAATAAGTATCTTTGCATTCGTTAAAACCACACTCTCACAGAATGGGAAAGATTAAGAGGAAACTCAAGAAAATAAGAATACATCACGAAGGCACAGACCAGCTTCTTTATGGAGGTATTGGCATTGGCTCATTGCTTTATTGCTTTGGTTTGGCTTAGATTCTAAAATACCTTTTTGGATTTTCATTGCAATTTTTGGAACAATTTATTGCATTGTTTTAAATTTTTATCGTTGTCCCATTCGTTATTTTGATGGCGAAGAAACGGAAAAGATTGTTGTTGCTCCTGCTGATGGACACATTGTTGTAGTGGAAGAAGTAGAAGAAAATAAGTACTTCCACGACCGCCGTATTATGGTATCTATTTTTATGAGCCTTTGGAATGTTCATGCTAATTGGTTTCCTGTAGACGGAACCATAAAACTTGCCAAGCATTTTGATGGTAACTACCATAAAGCATGGTTACCAAAAGCAAGTGAAGAAAACGAACATGCTGACATTATTATAACAACTCCAGACGGCAGAGACATTCTATGTCGTCAAATCGCTGGTGCAGTTGCACGTCGTATTGTAACTTACGCAAAGGAAGGAGATGAATGTTTTATTGACGAACACATGGGCTTTATTAAGTTAGGTAGCCGTGTAGACGTTTTCTTACCGATAGATTCTGAAATCTGCGTAAAGATGGGACAATCTACAACAGGCGACCAAACTATCATTGCAAAACTTAGTTAATCCCTTTTGTTAGCTAATTAGTTAATGAAAAATGGCAATCAAGAAACACATACCCAATACGATAACTTGTTGCAACCTTATATCGGGTTGTATTGCTATTGCATTCGCTTTTAGTGGAAATATTGAATTATCGTTTACTTGGATAATTATCGGAGCTATCTTCGATTTCTTTGATGGAATGTCAGCAAGACTTTTAAATGTTAATTCTCCAATTGGTAAAGAACTTGATTCACTTGCTGATGTCATTACCTTTGGTGTAGCGCCATCTACTATTTTGTTTAGCAAATTAAGTATTATGGCTTACCCACCTATGTTTGATTCATTACGTTTCGTACTTCCTTTTGCAGCCTACATTATGGCAGCCTTTTCAGCGTTACGTTTAGCCAAATTTAATCTTGATGAACGTCAGACTCTTGGTTTTATAGGATTGCCAACACCTGCAAATGCTCTCTTTTGGGGGGCACTTATGATTGGAGCAGGAGAATGGATCGAATCTTCTCCCAATATGTTATTTTTTATATTAGGAGGTATCCTTGTAAGTTCATGGCTGATGATTTCAGAAATACCAATGTTTGCACTTAAGTTTAAGGAATGGGGCTGGAAAGGAAATCAAGTTAAATATATATTTCTATTCACTTGTATTCCTTTGCTTCTAATATTTGGTATTTCAGGATTGGCTATTATTATTGCTTGGTATGTCATCATATCGTATTTCATAAAGAAATAGAAGTTTGAGTTCCCTACCCTATATAGGTTTAAATTATAAAAAGCTATGGTTATACTAAAATTTGCTTTCTTTATATTCGTTGCATTTCTCGTTACGATATTACTTATTGCCTATAAATTTTATAAGATAATAACACGTACTCGAAGCAGATTTCGCCCAGAAGATATAGAAGAAGGAGTAAATGTAGACGGAAATACTATAGTAGACAAACGCCCAAAATATAAACGCAATAAGCAAGTAATTAGCGATGATGAAGGCGAATACGTCGATTTTATAGATAGTGACACATCGTCTGAAGATAAGAAGTTATAAACCAATATTTGAATTCTTACAAAAGGTTAGAAAAAACTTCTATTCTTTATAACTATATGAAAATGCCCAATAGGTTTTTATTAACCAATTGGGCATTTTTTCATTTTATAAATACTAACGATTTTAGTTAAACACCCCATAAAGGTA
>NZ_BAKF01000023.1 GCF_000614025.1 Prevotella aurantiaca JCM 15754 | reverse complement strand
TAGGGGTAATTGATTTAAATCAATTCAAATAAAGAATGACACCTTATTATATATACAGATTCAGAAGTAAAAAAGCTGCCCATCTTAATGTGGACAGCTTAACACTTATGATATTTACTTGATTTAATTATTTAGATCTCCACAAGCCATGGAGGTTGCAATATTCACGAGCATAAACTTCTTTTGCATCTGTTTTGAACTCTGCAACAGGCTTATCTGTTGGTTCTAGATACTTACGAAGCACTTCATTGTTCTCTGTAATAAGCTCAATCCACAAAATAGAGTGTGCTTCTGTCATAGGATGTTCTACTTCTCCTACTGTAACACGATAGCCACCATCAATCTTTTCAACGACTGGAACATGCTTTTCCGTTGCTGCATCAGTGGTATTCTCTACTATTTTCTCAAATCCGCAAAGATCTTTATCTGATGGAATAATAACTTCTACAATATTATTGTACTCTGAACACTTATAAATTTCGTTTCTTTTTGTCATAATATATACTTGTTAATGTTTTTGTTCCGCAAAGATAACGAAATCTTTTTTAATGCGCAAATTTATCTTGTAATAAATACAATAAAGCTTCGTTTTATAGTTTTTACAATGCTTTTTTGCTATTTTTTCAACATTATCTTATCTTCTTTAGTGCACAATTGTTTTATTTTGCTATCATCAACATTTTTGTATTCTATTACATTATAGCTCAGGAGATTTGCTAAAAATATAGGATCTTGATGTTCGTTTTAGTTTTTTTAACTTTAATAAAACATCAACACTGTTTTCAAAAAATCATCTTTTTCATACCTTTGCAGCATTATTAATCAAATTATCACAAATATTTTTACCAATGAAAAGATTTAGTTATTTTATCGCAACATTGTTGATTAGCATCTTTGCTTTCTCTTGTTCATCAGAAGATCCGATGGGAGAATGGGACTTAATGAAGTGGAACTACGAGGGTTCAGCATTAAAAACAAAACCCAAAAAGGTGTTTAATGTTCCAAAAGAAGGACACACTTACCAGTTTAAATGTACGAACTACAACAGGTTTTGGTTAAGTTCTATCGAAGAAAAAGTAAACAACGAGGTTAAAAGACATGATCAAAATGACGATATCCATAATATAAATGGTGATTGGAGTAATGCAAAAGCAGACGAAAAAGTTCTTACTATAACCATTGCACCTAACATGTCCGATGCAAAAAGGTATACTGAAGTTGCAGTAACAGCAGGCGATGTCTTCGATTATTTCTACTTCGAACAAGAATAATCAGCGTTCATAACTTTCTAAAAAAAATACAATTTACTTCTTAAAGCACAAGTGGGATTGCTTATTCAAAGGCAATCCCACTTTTATTATATTATCATATTGCAACTAAAACCGCACCATATCAATCATTGCTCTATGCCCATAAAAAGTTCAATAAACGAGTGAACCGTTATTGTAGTGTGCAGATTGTAGGCTGCACGATAAGGTTCTGTCAACAAACTGCTAACTATCTTGCGTGCTTCAAGCCATTCTCTCATCACCTTTTTAATGGTAGATACAGAACAAGAAGTATTAATTCGTTGTGCTTCTTTACTTGCTTCAGCCATTGTATAGCCCCTTTCCTTTTTCAAAAGTTGCACTTTTATAACAGGACGAAGCGACTGCATCTGGTAATAAAGCGTCTTTAGCGACAATTCTTTGTCTTCTTTATCTGCTTTTACCGATACACCAGTTAAAGTATTTAAGTCTTCTTGCAGACAAGCAAAACGCATATAACTCAAATCGCTATGCATGCAAGCACCGAAAAAGTGTAAAAGCGTACCGCCATTCAACACAAGTTGAATATTAATTACAATATTACTGAAATCGCGCATCAATGCTTCCAACTTCCTCCAAGACCTCATTTCATTATCCATCGCTATGCGAAATGCCACTGCATTCTTAGCAGGAACAACACTTGTTTGTGGCTTCAATGCCCGAAGACACTTCTTTATTACATCTGTATTCTTATCATATTCTTCCTTTCTCTCACCAGCCCAGTTCACCAATTCTGCTGTAGAAATTTCGCTACAAGACGCGGTATCTGCATAGAAACAACCATAGTTGCCTTCTTGGATTATTACTGGCAGATTAGGGTTGATAACCTTAGCATCATCTTTCGCTTTACTCTTTGCGTTCGTCCATGTCGTTTTCTTTCTTTGCACTTTCTTCTTATGCACTTTAGGCGATGCATACAAACAACCTAAAGACACTCCCAACGCAAGTAAAGATAATAAAATTCTTCTCATCATCTATTCTCAATAATATTTTATTTTCGCTATTTCGATTTTGACTTTCATATCATATAGACTTTATCTTTCTCTCCTTTTATAAGGTCGTTCTAGAAAAATAAGGTATATAGTAGACTATCGTAAAACAGCATTCTCACACATACTAATATCTAAATTATTGCTTTTCTTATTTTAAGAGTAACGTTCCTGCCCTCCTATTCTAAATGTCTAATTTAAGTCTAAAAGCTGCTTTGTTGTTTAATAGGTCTTTTGAGGGCATTCGAAATGCTGACAAACAGCACACCCATTCTTCGTCTTGCCAAGGCCAAAACATAGCTCCGCCACCCCTAACAGCCTTTGAACCGGTTACAATATCGGAATCTTGTGCAAGCGTATTGGTAAAATCGTTAGAGCACCACTCTCCAAAGAAAAGACCATACAAGTTAAAACTATTGCAGTTTAGCGCAGTTAAAGACGATAAATCCCACCTTAACCATTTCTCCAACTCAGCATTAGAGGGTATCGAATCACCAAAACAGAATAGCGATTGACTCCTTCCACGGCAGGCATACTCCCACTCTTCTTCGTTAGGAATTTTTGTTGAAAGGTCGTTTGCAATACTTTCAGCCAATTCATACTCACAGAAAAAAGGACTATAATCTGCACCATCTTTCTCTACTGATTTACCAAATAGCTTATTGTACCGAAGTATATGTACATTCAATATTGGGGTAATACTCAATAAGAATGGTTCAATTTTAACTTTCCGCACAGGTTGCATCTCCTCAATAGAAATATTCGGACAGTCTGACAAACGCTGTATTTGCGTATATTCTGCTTCTGAAAATCCCATATTATATTCTCCTTCGGGAATATAAACAAACAAGATTCCTGTATCAGCGTCCTCAAATAATGGTAAACAAGCCTTTGTCTCAGTGCTATTTGGCAAATAAGATAGTCTGCTGCCATACTTATTTTCTATACGCTTTACTATTTCTATAGGTTCTACAACCATATCTTATAAGCCTAAACTACTATTAGATACTCTGTCAGGAATAGGATTATAAACCTCTAATCCAACCATTTTATTGATACTAATACTTGAACGTAACAGACGTAGAATTATTATTTAGCTTTCCCATTCTTAATGTGCAACAGTTTGCAAAAGCTTCTGCGACAAGAGTGCAATGGAATTGCAACAATACTGAAATGGCGTTGCAACAAGACTGCTGACCGCTTTGCAGACTTACTGCCGTAGCCCTGCAGCACATAAATAGAAGGAACAGGCTATACAACGAATATAACTTTCATATCGTAAGAATCTTATTTCTTTCCATTAGGTGTGCGTCCAAAGAACTCTCGATAGCACTTTGTGAAGTAAGAAGGCGACGAAAATCCCACCTCATAAGCTACTTCTGAAACCGACTTATCGGTCGTTTCCAACAAGCGTTCGGCACGTTTTAAGCGTGCTTTGCGAATTATATCGTTAGGCGACACGCCTGTTATTGACTTAATTTTCCGATACAACTGCGCCCTACTAATACCGAGTTCGCTACTTATCGCTTCTACATTTAAGTCGGAATTACTAAGGTTGGTTTGTATGATAGTGCGGAATTTCTCCACAAATTTGCTTTCTGCATTCTGCGCCACATCCTCTATCGGTTCTTGTTGTACATCGTTTCCAAACGCAATCTTCATCAATTTACGATTGGCTATCAAGTTTTTGATACGTGCTTTCAGTACATTTCCATTGAAAGGTTTGGTAAGATAAGCGTCTGCACCATAGGTATAGCCTTCCTCACGGTGCTCGTCTAATGTCTTAGCAGTAAGCAAAACAACAGGAATATGGCAGGTAAGACTATCTTCTTTCAATCGTTTGCAACACTCTAAGCCGTCCATTCCCGGCATCATAACATCACATACAATTACGTCGGGCACTTCTTGAATAGCTCTTTTCAGCCCTTCTTTACCATCAGATGCCTCAATTACATCGTATTCGCTACCCAATAACACTGTCGTATAGGCTCGAATGTCTGCATTATCATCTATAATAAGCACTGAAGGCTTATCTTCCTTCTGGTAAGAAGTTATTTTTGAGACTTTATTTTCGGCAGAAACATCTGTAACAACCGAGCTTTCGTCTCGGAATTCAGCCACTTTGTAAGCCTCATCAACCGATTGTAGATTATCGCCAGCCACACGTTTTGGCAGCGTTATAATAAAATTGCACCCCTTTCCTACTTCACTTTCTACCTTTGCACTGCCCCCTTGCAGTTCGGCAAAGGCCTTTACAATGGCCAAACCTATGCCGGTGCCACCTTTATTGCCATTTCTAACCTGGTAAAAGCGGTCGAATATGTGTTTAATATCTTCTTTTGCAATGCCCTTACCAGTATCTTTGATGCTTATTTCTACTGCTGTTTCATCAACACATTTTGCCGTTATTGTAATGCTACCTCCATCGTTCGTGTACTTCAAAGCATTGCTTAATAAGTTATAACAGATGCGTTCTACCTTATATATATCAGCACATAGAAAGATAGAAGTGGGCATATTTAAGTCTATTTTAATTCTCCTCTTTTTCGCAACAGGCTCAAATATGTTGCTCCACTGCCTTAGATAGTCGGTCAGATCGAACTCGCTTAGCGTCAATTCCATCTTTTTATTCTGTATCTTTCGGAAGTCTAATATCTCGTTTACAAGCCTCATGAGGATTGAAACATTCTTTTCTACAATCTGCAACATACTGCGTTGCTGCTTTGTTAAGTTCTCGTCGTTTACAATATGCTCTATTGGGTCGGCTATTAGCGTTAGTGGTGTACGCAATTCGTGGCTGATATTGGTAAAGAATTGCAGCTTAGCGTTGGTAGTTTCCTCCTCTATTTCACGACGAATAATAATGGTTCGGTAAATGTAAACGATGAGTCCGATGAGCAACACAATTATAATGCTGCACAAAAGCATGTATATTTTTTGGTGATTGTATTGTGCAAGATAAGTATCAACCTTACTATTCAGATTAGAAAGTCTGTTTCTTTGCTTCATCATCTCCTCTTCTTGCAACAGCAAAACCTTAGCATTGTCCTTTGTAACTAATGCCCCTTTAAGATAATTATCCCGTTGAAAAGGTTGTTTTTTTAAAATATCTACTGCTAATTGCATCACCATGTCGCCACGTGTAGGATAGATATACGACGCTAACAGCTTTCCATTGTGTACAGCTTCTATGCCTCCGCCCTTGCTGGGCAGTGCATCGGTTCCGACAAACAGCACATTTCGCACACCATTCTCGTTCAAAGCACGCTGCGCTCCCCTTGCCATACGATCGTTCTGCGCCCATACAAGGTTGCAATCCTTAGCGTCTGAAATTGCTTTTTTCATACTTTCATACCCCGATTGTTCTGTCCAGTCGCCTGAAAGAGTGCGTTTCAGCTCAACATTAGGGTACTCACTTAATGCCTTAACAAAACCATTGTGGCGATCAATAGCAGGAGAAGAATTATTTAAGCCCTTTATTTCTATTACATTAGCCTTACCCTTCAGAGTCTTTCCAACATATTCTCCGATGGCTTTTCCCAATTCTTCATTGTCAGCACCTATGAAAGCAGTGTATTTTTGAGAGTCTGTTTTTCGGTCAAATAGTATTATAGGTATTCCTTTATCGTAAGCTTTATCTATAACAGGCGTTATAGAGTGCACCTGATTGGGCGATATAATGAGCAAATCCACGCCGCGTTGTATAAAGTTTTCGATTTGCTCAGTTTGTAGTTTGTCGTTATCTTTTGCCGAAGCGAATAGCAATTCCACGTCTTTATGGTCGTAAGTTCCCATCAAAAGTTCGTCTTTCAGTTTGCTGCGCCATATATCTTCGGAACATTGAGATATGCCAATTACATATTTTTTCGTGGTTTTGGTGCAGCCAGAAAGTAAGATCAATGCCACAAAACAGAAGAGCATGTATGTTTGTTTATACTTCTTCATCTTGGTATTTTAGTTTCGTCTTTAGTTATATTACTTATTTTACGAGCCTACTTACCTGCAAAGATAGTGTTTTTCATATACAAACGAAAAATAAAAGCAAAGAAATTATAGGCATTTTACGCTGTTTTTCGTCGCCTTTAAAATTCTTTATATTCCTTAAGTTCATTTGATATTCGATGCCTCAACACATGTAATTATCTTTCAACTTAGCGAATATTTGTTGCAGTAAGACAATTTTAATAGTCTGTGCAACATATTTTATAGTACCTTTTCTTATTATACACTTACTTTGCAACAAGTTTTTAAGGAATCAAAAGCGATTTAAATTCAATATAAAATGACTACCAACATTACAACTAAACTAAGAACTGTAACTACAGTAATTGCCCTAACATGCTTCCTTACAGGAGCAGTTGCGCAAGTAAAAAACGAGGAAAAAAGCGAAGGAAAACAGAAAGATGAAGACAACCGAAACGTTATGCTCAATGCTGCAAGCGCAAATGGGCCACGAGAAATACAGATTGGTCTTCCAATGTCGGACGTTAATGTGCTTGAAAACGGCTTACCCATAACCTATGCAACCAATCCTCGTAGTGTAAACTCTATTTGGAGATCGGACGCAAGCTTTGAACATGTAGGACTTTTAAAGATTTCTGAAACTGCAATTACAACTGGTAATATTGGCTATGCAGTGAATTCTTATACCAAACTTGGTAAAGAAGGCTTCCAAGGAACGCTTAACTATAAGACCAATCACTTTGGTTTGCAAGAGTTTTCGCTGAATGCTAATGGCGGTTTCGGAAACAATTGGTTCTATAGCACAAGTATTTATCAAGATTTCGATCCAGGTACATTTAAAATTAAATCGAGCCAACTACAAGATCGCACACAAATTTATAAAGCTTCTATAACTAAACGTTATAACCACAACCGTGGTGAATTTACAGCAATGTACCATTATTCTAATTCGCACCCAGTATATAATTATGCAACACAATCGGCTCCTTTTATATACGTTGGCGATGGCAGTGTAAAAGAATATGGAAAATTTAAACTTGGCACAACTTCGTATTTACCAACCGACGGTAATATTGTTTATCGCGATATGAATACGGGAGAACTGAAACAAACTACGATGTATGATGCCACAGTAAACCGTTCGAGTGAATTTTCTTTAACAAATAAATACAATTGGGATAATGGATATAGCTGGAAAATAGCAGCACGATACGACCACGCACGTGGAGCTTTAGTTTATCAAAGTCCTATGTCGCTTATAAATATAAAAGACAATCCAACAGCATACAATTATGTAATGCCAACTATAACTGGAGGAACAACACCTTATACAGGCGATTACGTCCAATCGCGAATGTCAAGTTTAAATTCAGGATTCATTAACGAATTTCTTTTAACATCAGAATTACAGAAAAAGTTTACTACTTCAACCTTACGTTTAGGTATAAACGAGTGGTATTACCACATCGATTACCGTTCAAACACATCTATGTACGACCAAAGTGTGCCGTCAGATGGGAGCTTTCCAGTCAGACTTTACGACACAAATAAGCACTCAACCTACTTCTACGATTTTAATAAGAATGCTTCAGAATTCTATCGTGGACACGAAAACAAATTAGCTTTATACATGATTCACGATTGGGACGTAACGCCAAAACTTAATCTTTACTATGGTTTCAGATTAGAAAGCCAGAAACTTAAAGGTGTTAATGCAGCTGTTAAAAATGCCACTGGTGGCTATGTTGGCAGATTTGCAGATTACTATATGGGTGCAATTGCTCCCGATGGAACAAAAATTACACCAAATCCAATAGATTACAATTGGTTTAATTATGATGTTTCGGCTGCTGCAACCTATAAAATTAATAATAACTTTGGACTTACTGGTGACTTTACTTATATTGTTCAGCATCTTCGTTTTGAATCGTTCGCTCCAGCAACATTACCAAATACAGGAAAAGTAGCGGTGCCTTTAGGAAGAGCAGGTGTATATTACAACAATTCATGGCTAACATTAACTTCGCTGTTCTCTTATATTTCAAAGACAAACAACAATTCTATACTAAATTTGCAACATGGTGGCGAAATTATGGCAACACCATTAACATACGATATAAAAACTTGGGGTTGGACAACCGACCTTATTGCACACCCATTGAAAGGATTGGACATACACTTTCTTTTCACCTATCAAGAACCAACATACAAGAAGTATGAGACTTCTATAACGTTCTCTGATGGATATGTTGGTAAGATAAATGCAACAGGAAACATTGTTGCCGAGATTCCAAAAATACTTATTGAGTTCGACCCAAGCTATATGCTAACAAAGGATTTGAAGCTTTGGGCAAGCTTCAGATACTTTAGTAAGACTTACGCAAACATCAATGACGCCTACTATTTTAATGGTCATTGGGAAACCTTTGGCGGTGTAAACTGGCAAGTAAACGATAAATTAGCATTGGGTTGTACCGTTGTTAACTTCCTCAACCAAACTGGAGCGAAGGGCAGTATAGCTGGTGCTGAGTTAATAACGAAAGACGATGCAAAGAACATCTCTAATGTATTGATGACTGGTAGCTACCTCCGTCCATTTACAGTAGAACTCTCTGCCTCGCTCAAATTCTAATTTTCTAACAACTTAAACATTAAATAATGAAACGTATTGATAAACTTTTGATGAGTACTGCTATCGCTTTAGCAGCTTCATCAGCAAATGCCCAAACAATACAAATGTCTCAAAAGGGCGACACCACTATATTAAGTATCACCAATCCAACAAAGTATTTGCTGCTTCCAATAGAAGAAACGAAAGACGAAGCACGTGTTATGCTAGATACATCGAGCCCTTCTGACACGTGGATGGACATTCGTTTGGCACAAGACAAGATAGATTACTACGTCCCATTCGAGTTAGGCAATGGCACAAGAGCAACGGTTAAGATTCTTAATCTCAAGCACGATACCATCTGTTACAAGCCTGGTATGCTGAAGCTATCGAACGAATGGAACACGGCAAACACCGATTTCTATCGCCCTTCTTACCATCACACGCCTTTATATGGCTGGATGAACGACCCTAATGGTATGTTCTATATGGACGGTGTCTACCATCTTTGCTACCAATACAACCCCTATGGCTCTAAATGGGGCAATATGCACTGGGGCCATGCTACCAGTACGGACCTCATTCATTGGAAACAAGAGAAGCCATCGATAGCCCGTGACACCTTAGGACACATCTTCTCTGGAAGTGCCGTAATAGATAAAGACAACACAGCGGGTTATGGTAAGAATGCCATTATAGCCCTTTACACTTCTGCAAGCGATAAATACGGACAGATAGAAAGTATGGCTTACAGCACGGACAAGGGCTATACGTACACCAAATACGACAAAAATCCTGTATTAACGCCATTCGATGGGCTGAAAGACTTCCGCGATCCGAAGGTCTTTTGGTACGAACCTGCAAAGAAATGGTATATGATTATCTCTGCCGACAAGGAGATGCGCTTCTACAAATCAAGTAATTTGAAGAAGTGGGAGTACGTCAGTGCCTTTGGAAAAGGTTACGGAATGCAACCTAATCAGTTTGAATGTCCCGACTTTATTCAGCTTCCTGTTGATGGAGACAAGAGCAAAATGAAGTACGTTATGTTGGTAAACATCAACCCAGGTTGCCTCTTTGGTGGTTCGGCTACCGAATATTTCGTGGGCGATTTCGATGGAAAGAACTTCAAATGCGATACTCCTCCGAACGAATATAACTTCTTAGACTACGGCAAAGACAACTATGCTACCGTTTGTTTTTCTGGTGTTGAAGACCGCGTTCTCTCTATTGCTTGGATGAGTAACTGGCAGTATGCCAACATTACACCTATCAAACAATATCGTGGTGCTAACACTTTACCACGCGAACTGAAGCTCTACACCGGTACTGATGGCAAACTCTATGTATCTAACAACGTTGCTCCAGAGGTGAAAGCACTACGCAAAAGCACTATTTCTTTGCCTGCAATGAACATTAAAAACCTTGCCGACAAGAAAGACATCATTAAGAGTAAGGAGAATGCTTTCGAGCTTGAGATGGAAGTAACACCTGGCTCTGACGCTGTTGCAGGCATTGAGCTCTACAATGCAAAAGGCGAGAAGGTGAAGATATACTTTGATATGAAAGAGAAGAAACTGGTTATGGACCGCACTGAAAGCGGACTTGTTGAATTCGGAGAAAAGGCAGTTCCACACGACATAGAGAAGAATTACTCCGACTTACACCAAGGAGTGGGCAACACACCGTTCCGTGTTTTCAACTCTATCAACTATAAAAACGACTTTGCTCTTGGTACTTGGGCACCATTAAGTCTATGCAAAGGCAAGACCTACCACGTGGATATATTCGTTGATAAGTGTTCTGTTGAAATCTTTGTAGATGGCGGACGCATCGCAATGACTAACCTTGTGTTCCCAACAACGCCTTATACATCGGTTAAGTTCTTTAATACAGGAATATCATCAAACTTCCGTAACATTAAACTTAGCGAACTTTCACTATAATAAACTCTATCAATTAACGTGAGTTTTACGAATAATTTAATGTATGATTCATTGTGCTTCAGACATCAAAACATCGGTATTCACGGCTACAAACGGTAGCCGTGTTTACCAATAGCACCTAACGAAGTTATTGCAACCCCGTTACAGCAACTGTCGCAACCCCGTTACAGCAATTGTTGTAATTCTGTTGCGATGAAAGTTGTAACTCCATTACAACTTTTATAAGTATTTAGAAGCAAATTATCGTCACACTCTCGTTAATTTAAAAAGACTATTAAACAATGAATAATTCTAAGACTTTAAAGCTCATTCCCATCATGTTCTGCTTCTTCGCGATGGGTTTTGTAGACTTGGTAGGCACAGCTTCCAACTACGTTAAGGCAGATTTGAACCTCTCCGACACCACAGCGAACGTGTTTCCATCGCTCGTTTTCTTCTGGTTCCTAATATTTGCAGTTCCCACAGGAATGTTAATGAACAAGATTGGACGCAAGAAAACCGTGCTGTTAAGCCTCATCATAACTGTCTTTTCATTGCTTTTGCCAATATTCGGGCAATCTTATGAATTGATGTTGGTATCGTTCTCGCTGCTTGGAATTGGTAATGCCCTGATGCAAACATCGCTCAATCCGTTGGTAATGACAGTACTACAAGGCGGCAATATGGCTGCTACCTTCACCTTCGGACAGTTCATTAAAGCCATTGCTTCGTTCCTTGCACCTTACATTGCAACTTGGGGAGCATTGGCTACCATACCTTCTTTCGGACTTGGTTGGCGTGTTCTCTTCCCCATCTATTTAGTAATTGGAATCTTAGCATCGCTCTTCCTATTATCAACACCTATTAAAGAAGAAAAGATTGAAGGCAAAGCCAGCAGTTTCTTAGAGTGCATTCAGCTATTGGGTAAGCCCATCGTACTCTACAGCTTCTTTGGTATTATGTGCCACGTGGGCATAGATGTGGGTATGAATGCTACTGCACCGAAAATATTAATGGAGCGTTTGAACATGACACTCAACGATGCAGCATTTGCAACTTCGCTCTACTTCCTCTTCCGTACCATCGGTTGCCTTACGGGTTCGTTCTTCCTTCGCACAATGAAAATGAAATATTTCTTCATTATCTCCGTTATTCTTATGGCACTGAGTATGTGTGGATTGTACTTAGGAACAAGCAAAACCATTCTCTATATAGCCATTGCGCTGGTCGGCTACGGCAACAGCAACATCTTCTCAATGGTACTGGCACGTGCCTTGGAAAGTATGCCTGAGAAGCAAAACGAAGTAAGTGGACTCATGATAATGGGCCTCTTCGGTGGCACTATCTTCCCTTTGTTAATGGGATTTGCAAGCGACAGCATAGGACAAGCTGGCGCAGTGCTGGTCATGGCAATGGGTGTTATATACCTATTCACGTATATTCCTAAAATAAAATAAATATCATAACTATGAAACAGTATATTGTTGGTCTGGGAGAAGCACTTTGGGACTGCCTTCCAGAAGGTAAAAAAATAGGTGGAGCACCTGCAAACTTCGCTTTCCATGTAGGACAATTCGGATACGAATCCATTGCTATCAGTGCAGTTGGTAATGACAAATTGGGTGAAGAAACATTAGAAGAACTCAAGAAAAAGAATATAAACCATTTAATTCCAATCGTGGATTACCCAACAGGCACAGTACAAGTAATGCTTGACGATGCGGGTATTCCAACTTACGAAATAAAGGAAGGTGTAGCATGGGACAATATTCCGTTCACTCAAGAAATGGAAGAGATTGCCAAAAACTGCCGTACTGTCTGCTTCGGTTCGCTTGCACAACGCAGCAGTATAAGCCGTAACACTATTCAAAAGTTCCTCGATGCAACGCCAAAAGACTGCTTAAAGATATTCGATATCAACCTTCGACAGAACTTCTACAACGAAAACATCATTCGAAGCTCGCTCAAACAATGCAATATACTGAAGATAAACGACGAGGAATTAGTCGCTATTGGACGCATCTTCGGCTATCCTGGCTTGGATATGGAAAACAAATGCTGGCTACTCATTGGCAAATACAACCTTGATATGCTCGTGCTTACCTGTGGTGTGAATGGTTCTTACGTCTTTGCACCTAATTCTATGTCGTTCCAAAAGACTCCTCTTGTAGACGTTGCTGACACGGTTGGAGCGGGAGACTCGTTCACTGGTACATTCACGGCAGCTATTCTTGCAGGCAAATGTATTACTGAGGCCCACAGTTTAGCTGTTCAAGCAAGCGCATACGTGTGTACTCAGAATGGCGCAATGCCTATACTACCAAAGGAACTAATAGAAAAAGCGAAATAAAACCATTCTCCTTCTTTTATAGAAAAGGCGCAAATTGTTCTTAGCATAATGCAAAACGGCAATTTGTGCCTTGCTTTTTTACCCATAAAATCGTCTTTTGTACACTTACGTTTGTGCGCTTAACGCATTTATCGTAACTTTGTTGCCACCTTATATTATAATAAACAGAAAGTAAATGCAGAACATTGCGATTATAGGAGGAGGTGCGGCAGGCTTTTTTGCTGCTATTTCGGCAAAGACAACACAGCCCAATGCTGCTGTTACCATATTTGAAAAGGCGGGTCGTGTATTGGCTAAAGTGGGTGTATCAGGAGGCGGACGATGCAACCTAACCAACTCTTTTGTAGACATAACCGACCTGAAGCAGGCATATCCACGTGGCGACAAACTGCTTAAAAGGCTCTTTAAAAGGTTCGATTACAACGATGCTTACCAATGGTTCGAGGCGCATGGCGTTCGATTGGTTACGCAAAACGACAATTGTGTGTTCCCTCAAGCGCAAGATTCGCAGGTCATTATAGATTGCTTAACACGCACGGCGCAACGCCTTGGCGTTTCTGTTTGCCTGCATCATGCACTCACAAGCATTGCCAAACAAGCTCAGGGAAAAATTGAAGTACACTTCAAAGATAAACCGTTGCGAACATTCGACAAGGTGATTGTTACGACTGGAGGTTCGCCACGTGCCACAGGCTTACAGTATTTAGCTGACTTAGGGCACAAGATAGAAACGCCGGTGCCTTCGCTTTTCACCTTTAACATCTCCGAAAAAGCATTCTGCAACCAGATGGGAACAGTGGTTGAACCTGTTCAACTCTCAATTCCAGCAACCAAATTCCGTAGCGATGGCGCATTACTTGTTACCCATTGGGGTATGAGTGGACCTGCTGCGCTGAAGCTATCATCGTATGCAGCACGCCATTTGGCAGAGAACAACTACCAATCGGCAGTGGCAGTGAACTGGCTTTACGAAACGAATACACAGCTGGTGGAGCAGAATCTCGTTGCCATAGCAACCGAGAATCCAAAGAAACAAATGGCAAACATTCGCCCATACGACCTCCCTACTCGCCTTTGGGAGTATCTACTGGACCGTGCAGGAATAGAAAAAGAAAAGCGTTGGGGCGAGTTGGGAAAGAAAGCATTGCACAAACTCGTTGAAACGCTAACGAACGACGTGCACCAGATTTCGGGTAAAGGAAGCTTTCGCGATGAGTTTGTAACCTGTGGCGGTGTTAGTTTGAAAAGCATTAACCCTAATACGCTGGAAAGCAAAGTATGCGAAGGGCTTTTCTTTGCGGGTGAAGTACTTGATATTGACGCCATTACAGGCGGATTTAACCTACAAGCTGCATGGACAACGGGCTATGTTGCTGGTCAAGAAGCAAGTGTTTAAGTAACTCCATCGTTCTGCAAACGAAAGTTAAAAACAAAGTTATTACAACAGCAAATGTTAATTTCAAAAACGCAAGACAAACGTAGCTAAAAAATAAAAAAGACGCTGTTGAAAGCTGTTTAATTCGCCCTTGTTTTATAAAACGATAGGTTTTACCGAGTAATAGTGCCTGTTTTGCTGTGCAAAACAGGCACTATTACGTTGCAAGAGAGGCTGTTTTACCTCTTGAAATATCATCGATACTTCTTAATTTATGGTCTAAATGCTACTTTTCAGCCTCAATAACGTTGCACACTTCTACCCTTCTAACGCATACATATTTGTTGTTCAGCAAATTAAGTTTACACACCTATAACTGCATTTTTTCGAGAAGAGCAAGATGTTTGTTCGGAAAGTGGGCGTCATTTGTAACTTAGCAAGGGCTTTTATAAACATTTACCAACATTTATTAACACCTAAAACTTATTACAATCAATATGTTTCAATCATCAAAAAGTAGTTGCAAGATGTGCAAAAAGCCACCCAGACATAGCATTATATAGCGTCTTATAGTGTTCGTTTTCAGAAATTGCAAACGTTTGCATGATATTAATCAAAAAACGAGCAAAAAGGTTTTGCAAGTTCGTTTTATTATTACTACCTTTGAGCCATATAACTAACAACTATATGAACTTACAATTTAATATAGAATACAAGACATATTACGGACAAGAACTTGTTCTTAATATAGTAGGTAACGAGGGTTCCGAAGCCAATTCGGTGTGCCAATACAGAATGCACACGTACGATGGACTGGTTTGGACAGTGGATATTAACAAAGAAATAAAGCCCGGCACGGTGATAGACTACTTTTATAGTGTACACGTTGGCGACCACGAGGAGCGTCGTGGGTGGAGTGTTGCACCTCATAGGGTAATGTTCAATTCATCGCAAGCATTGAATTACAGGATATTCGACCATTGGAGAGAAATTCCTGACAATGCTTTCTTATACTCTTCTGCCGTAACCGACTGTATTGTTGGTGCAAAACCAGAGAACCTAAAATTAGAGAAATTCAGCAAATATGTATGCTTAAAGGTGCGTGCACCTCAGCTTAGTGTAGGCGATTCGCTTTATTTAATAGGAGCAGACCCACTATTGGGATCGTGGAAAGAGCAGAAAGCTGTAAAAATGACACAGGTTTCTACCAACGAATGGGCTGTATGTTTCGATGTAAATCGTCTGGCAAGCAACAAGTTAGAGTTCAAGTTTATTATTGTAAACTCTAACAAAGAATACTCTCCAATGTGGGAGAATTGTAACAACCGCACCATTGAACTACCTTCAATGGAGGAAGGCGATGCTATAATATACGAACTAGACGAAGCCTATTTCACTTTACCCACAATGCGCGTAGCCGGTACACTTGTGCCGTTATTCTCTCTACGATCTGATGATAGCTTCGGTGTTGGAGACTTTGGCGACCTAAAGAAAATGATAGATTGGGTAAGTTCAACTCAACAAAAGGCACTTCAAATCCTGCCAATAAACGATACTACCATCACACACACGTGGACAGACTCTTATCCTTATAGCTGTATCTCTATCTTTGCACTGCATCCACAGTATGTAAACCTAAATCTTCTGCCTGCATTAAAAGACAAGATACAACGCGAACGCTTCGAAAATGAACGCAAAAAACTGAATGCACTACCACAAATAGACTACGAACGTGTTAACGAACTTAAATTAGCTTATCTTAAACTCATCTTTGAGCAAGAAGGAAAAGACACAATTGCAAGTAAAGAGTATAAGAAATTCTTCACAGAAAACGAAAGTTGGTTGGTTCCTTATGCACAATACAGCATGCTACGCGATAAGTACGGTACTGCAGAATTTGCTAAATGGCCAGACCACAACCAATGGGACGAAGCAGAAAGAAAGCAACTCTCTACAAGTGGTAGCAAGGCTTACAAGAGTGTTGAGTTCTACTATTACGTACAATTCATATTGAGTAGCCAGCTAAAAGCTGTACATGAATACGCAATTTCAAAGCACGTTATTCTCAAAGGCGATATTCCTATTGGCGTAAATCGTAATGGCTGCGATGTGTGGATGGAACCACGCTACTTCAATTTGAATGGTCAAGCTGGTGCACCGCCCGATGATTTCTCAGTAAACGGACAGAATTGGGGCTTCCCAACATATAATTGGGACGCTATGATAGCCGATGGTTGTAAGTGGTGGTTACATCGTTTCCAGAATATGGCAAACTATTTTGATGCTTACCGCATAGACCACGTGTTAGGTTTCTTCCGCATTTGGGAAATTCCAGCCAATGCAGTGCACGGTCTTTTAGGTCAGTTCGCACCAGCATTGGGTATGACACGCGAAGAAGTAGAAGGCTATGGACTACGCTGGCAAGAGGAATTATTCACAGAACCTTTCATTACCGATTGGGTATTAGACCGTATTTTCCGTGAGCATACGAACGAAGTACGCGATAAATACATAGAAAAAACATGGGGTAATCGCTACAAAATGCGTCCAGAATACGATACACAACGCAAAGTAGAAGCAGCTTTTAAGGGTAAAGAAACCGACAAAGATATCTGGATTCGTGATGGTTTATATGCTCTAATCAGCGATGTACTCTTTGTACGCGACCATAAAGACCCTAACAAATTCCACCCACGCATTAGCGTTCAGATGGACTTCATCTACGAAAGTCTATACGATTGCGACAAGAATGCTTTCAACACGCTTTACAACGACTATTTCTATCGCCGCAACAACCAATATTGGTATCAAGAAGCTATGAAGAAATTGCCGAAGTTAGTGAACGCTACACGTATGCTTGTATGCGCCGAAGACCTGGGAATGGTACCCGATTGTGTCGCTTGGGTTATGAATGAACTACGCATATTAAGCCTCGAAATACAATCAATGCCTAAAGATCCACATGTAAGATTTGGACATTTAGGTTCCAATCCCTATCGCAGTGTCTGCACAATTTCTACCCATGATATGGCTACATTACGACAATGGTGGGACGAAGATTGGAACAGAGCACAAGAATACTACAATACAATGTTACACCAAGGCGGACCAGCTCCACACCCAATGCCGGGTTGGTTGGCAAAAGACATAGTTGAGCGACACTTGACATCGCCAAGTATGCTCTGTATTCTTAGTATTCAGGACTGGATGAGCATTGATGAACACCTACGCTTAGCCAATGCCGATGCTGAACGCATTAACATTCCAGCCAATCCCAAACACTATTGGCGATACCGAATGCACGTCAGCATAGAACAATTAATGAAGAACGAAGATTTTAATAATACGATAACAGAACTGATTCTTAGGTCTGGAAGATAATAAGAATTAGGGTAATGGGGCGTATTTCTACTGCGCCCCACTACTTATATATATAAGAATAAGGTAAAAAAGAAATGAATAAATTTAAGGTATTGATTGTATTGCTGCTTTGTTCTGTTATGGCAATGGCACAAGGAGAAAGCGAAGGTAACAGTAACAAGTGGGAGACGGCAGCTTCGCCTAATGGAAAAGTAGTGGTAAGGTTTGGTATTGATAACGGCAGACCTTATTACACGGTGCAGTATGGTACGAAAGATGTAATTAAGAAGTCGTTCCTTGGCTTAGAGTTAGCAAAAGATAAACATGCTAGTAAAGGTATGAAGGAAACCAGTTTGATGGACGGTTTCGAACTAATGCAGACGATAAAGACATCGCACGACGACACTTGGAAACCTGTTTGGGGCGAAACCGATGAGATACGCAACCACTATAACGAGATGACTGTATCGCTATTGCAAGCAAAAAGCAACCGCAATATAAAAATTTGCTTCCGTGTTTACGACGATGGAGTGGGCTTCCGCTATGAGTTTCCGCAACAAAGGGATCTCAATTACTTTGTTATAAAAGAAGAACACACACAGTTTGCTATGGCAGGCGACCACAAAGCATGGTGGCTTCCAGGCGACTATGATACACAAGAACAAGAGACACAAGAGAGTAAACTATCTGAAATACGCAGTCGCTTCCACGATGCCGTAAACTGGAGTAACTCTTCTGTGGCTGTTTTCTCGGATACTGGAGTCCAAACTGCTCTACAAATGAAGTCAGACGATGGTCTTTACATCAATATACATGAAGCTGCCTGCATCAATTATCCTACAATGCATTTGAATTTAGACGATAAAAATATGGTATTCGAGAGCTGGCTAACACCCGATGCTACTGGTTTGAAAGGCTATATGCAGACTCCTTGCAATACGCCATGGCGCACAATACTCGTTAGCGACGATGCACGCGATATGCTTTCGAGCCATTTAATACTGAATTTGAACGAGCCTTGTAAGATAAAAGACACCAGTTGGATTCACCCAACCAAATATGTTGGCGTTTGGTGGGAGATGATTGTAGGCAAAAACAGCTGGAATTATACTGACGAATTTCCCTCTGTTCAGCTTGGAATAACTGACTACAGCAAGGCAAAACCAAATGGAAAGCACGGTGCAACAACCGCTAATGTAAAGAAATACATCGACTTTGCAGCCGAAAATGGTATAGACCAGGTACTAGTTGAAGGTTGGAATATTGGTTGGGAAGACTGGTTTGGACATTCAAAGGACTACGTTTTCGACTTCGTTACGCCTTACCCTGACTTCGATATAGATTATCTGAACAAGTATGCGCACGAAAAAGGTGTGAAACTAATGATGCATCACGAAACGTCTTCTAGCACTCAGAACTACGAACGGCATCTTGAAGCAGCTTTCAACCTAATGAACAAATATGGCTACGATGCCGTTAAAACTGGTTACGTGGGCGATATTATTCCACGTGGAGACCATCATTTTTCTCAATCAACCAATAATCACTATATGCACGTCATAGAAGAAGCAGCCAAACACCACATTATGGTGAATGCGCACGAGGCTGTTCGTCCAACAGGACTATGTCGTACATACCCTAATATGATAGGTAACGAAAGTGCACGTGGTACAGAATACGAGGCATTTGGTGGCAGTCGCCCTGACCACACGGTTATTTTGCCTTTCACACGACTACAAGGAGGACCTATGGATTACACTCCTGGTATTCTTGAAACGCAGCTAAAAACATGGAGCAACAACCAAAACTATGTACATACTACGCTTGTTGGACAGCTCGCACTTTATCTTACGATGTACAGCCCACTGCAAATGGTAGCCGACTTGCCCGAAAACTACAAGAAATACAACGACGCTTTCCAATTCATAAAAGACGTTCCGTGCAACTGGAGCAGGAGTATTTACTTGGAAGCAGAGCCTGCTGACTACATAACCGTTGCTCGTCAGGACAAGAATTCAAACGATTGGTACATCGGAGGAAAATGCGATGAGAACGGACACAAGAGTGTATTGAAACTCGACTTCCTTGATAAGGATTACGTTTACGATTGTACGATCTATGCCGATGCAAAGAATGCGGACTACAAGAACAATCCGAAAGCATACAAAATTACCCATAGAAAGGTGAAGAAAGGCGATGTATTGAAGCTGACAATGGCTCCTGGTGGTGGCTTTGCTATATCTTTGGAGGCACGTTGGAATGGCGAAGAACATGCCGAACAGCTTACAAAAGTGAACAATACAGATTTTTAGAAATACAATATAAGGAACTTAACAAAGTAACAATATAACTAACATGAAACTAAAATATAGTATTTTCACGCTAATGACTACTTTTCTGCTCGCACTAACAGTACAAGCACAAAGTGTTTTTAACGAAGTTAGCTACTCTCCAAAGCAAACTACGTTCAAACTGAATGCTCCCAAAAAACCTATACTGCGTATATACGACACAGGAAGGGGTGGCAATGCAATAAAAAAGATAAAAATGAAGCAAACAGCTACGAATGTTTGGGAAACTACTATCAATGGAGATTTGAAAGGAAAGTTCTATACGTTCGACATTGGACGAGGTGAAACACCTGGCGTTTTTGCCAAAGCTGTTGGCATAAATGGACATCGTGGTGCAATTGTAGATATGCAAACTACCAATCCAACTGGCTGGAACAACGACCATCGCTTAACTTTGAAGAATCCTGCAGACCTTATTATATACGAAATGCACCACAGAGACTTCTCTATTGACCCTTCTTCTGGTCTTGTAAATAAGGGCAAATTTCTTGCGCTTACCGAACAAAAGGCTATAAAACATTTAAAAGAGTTGGGCGTAAACGCTGTGCATATTCTACCATCGTTCGACTTTGCATCTATTGATGAATCGAATACAACAACTCCTCAATACAATTGGGGCTACGACCCTCTAAACTATAACGTTCCAGAAGGTAGCTATTCGTTCGATGCGGAGCAACCTACACGACGCATTCTAGAATTTAAACAAATGGTACAAGCCTTGCATAAAGCGGGTATTCGTGTTATTCTTGATGTGGTTTATAACCATACTTTCGATATAGCTGGAGGAAATTTCGACCGTACTTTCCCTATGGCATACTATAGATATACGGCTGATGGAAAACCAAGTAATGGTTCTGGCTGTGGAAACGAAACTGCTTCTGAAAAGTCGTTAATGCGACAATTTATGCTCGAAAGTATGAAATATTGGGTTAATGAATATCATATTGACGGATTCCGAGTAGACCTTATGGGTATACACGATATCGAAACGATGAACCTTATTCGCAAAGAACTTACCGCAATCGACCCAAATATCTTTATTTATGGCGAAGGTTGGACTGCTGGAACCTGCGCCTACCCTACCGAAAAGCTAGCACTCAAGGCTCACATAAAGCAGATGCCAGGCATTGCAGCCTTCTCTGATGAGTTGCGCGATGCCCTCCGTGGCCCATTCTCTGACGATAAACAAGCAGCTTTCCTCGGTGGTCTTGCTGGTTTTGAAGAAAGTATTAAAGCGGGAATTACAGGTATGATAGCCCATCCACAGGTTGATTATACAAAGGTAAACTATACGAAAGAAGCTTGGGCAAAAGAGCCTACGCAGATGATTTCGTATGTTAGCTGTCACGACGACATGTGTTTAGTTGATCGATTGAAGGCATCTATCCCTGAAGTTGCCTATGATATTGACGCACTTATCCGCTTAAATCTACTTGCTCAAACTGCTGTCTTCACCTCACAGGGTATTCCTTTCATGCTATCTGGTGAAGAAATGCTGCGCGATAAGAAGGGAGTGCACAACTCATACAATTCTCCTGACGAGATAAACCACCTTGATTGGAACAACTTAAAGAAGTATCCACAAGTCTTTGCTTACTATAAAGGACTCATTCAGATGCGTAAAGCGCACCCAGCGTTCCGCCTTGGCAGTGCAGAACTCGTACGAAAGCATCTCGAATTCCTACCAACACAAGACTGTCTCGTTGCTTTCAGATTGAAAAATCATGCCGGTGGCGACAAGTGGAATAACATATACGTGGTGTTAAACGGCAGTTCTAATCTCCAAAGCATTAATATTCCAAAAGGGAAATATACCATTGTAGCCAATAACGGAGTGATTGACGAGGCTGGAATTGGCCAAATGGAAGGTGGAGAGGTTATGGTTGACGCACAAAATGCACTTATTTTACACGACTAAACTTTAGAAATGAAACGATTAACTTTATTGCTATCGCTCTGTTTTTTAATGATAACAGCCAACGCAAAGATTGAAATCAAGAAGATAGACCCTACAAATTGGTTTGTAGGAATGAAAGATGCTTCGCTCCAACTAATGGCTTACGGCGACAATATCCGTAATGCAGAAGTTACAATAAACTATCCAAACGTGCGCATTGACTCCCTTGTTCGACTTGATTCGCCCAACTACTTGCTCATCTATCTTAATCTAAAAGATGCCAAAGCTGGTACGATGAACATTGACTTCAAACTTGGGAAGCAGAAAACAACAGTAAAATATACCTTACTTGATCGTGCTATGAGCGGTGAGGAACGCAAAGGTTTTGATAACTCTGACGTTCTTTATATGCTTATGCCTGACCGTTTTGCCAATGGCAACCCAAAGAATGACATTGTAAAAGGTATGCAAGACCAGCTCTGCAACCGCAATGAGCCAAGTCTTAGACATGGTGGCGACATTGCTGGACTTATACAACACCTCGACTATTTCACCGATTTGGGTGTTACTGCTCTTTGGTTTACACCCGTTTTAGAAAACGATCGCCCTGCTGATGGAGGCAAACATAGCACCTATCATGGCTATGCTACAACCGATTACTATCGAGTTGACCCTCGATTTGGCACAAACGACGACTACAAAACACTTACAGATGCCTGCCATAAGCGTGGAATGAAGGTGGTAATGGACATGATTTTCAACCATTGTGGCGACTATCACCCATGGGGAAAGGATGTTCCTGCAAAAGATTGGTTCAATAATCCTAACTACGGACTACAGACTTCGTACAAGCTAACACCTGTACTTGACCCTTATGCAAGCAAAGTGGATATGGCAGAAACTGTTGATGGCTGGTTCGTAAGGTCTATGCCTGACCTCAATCAGCGCAATTCGCATGTTATGCAGTACCTCATTCAGAACTCAATATGGTGGATAGAAACTGTTGGAATAGATGGTATTCGTATGGACACATACCCTTATGCCGACCGAACAGCAATGGCTGAATGGATGAAACGGATTGATAAGGAATATCCAAACTTCAATACTGTGGGCGAAACATGGGTTACTGAGCCTGCTTACACGGCTGCATGGCAAAAAAACAGTAAGCTTTCTGAAGAGAATAGTTACTTGAAAACTGTTATGGACTTTGCCTTTTTCGACCGCCTTTCAATGGCAAAGAACGAGGAAACCGATGATTGGTGGAAGGGATTTAACCGCATTTACAACTCATTGTGCTACGATTACCTGTATCCAAACCCCTCTAGCGTAATGGCATTCATAGAAAATCATGACACTGATCGCTTCCTTGGAAATGGCAAAGATACCCTGGCACTGAAGCAAGCATATGCTTTATTGCTCACTATGAACCGTATTCCACAACTCTATTATGGTACGGAGATACTCATGAATGGTACAAAAGAGACGACAGACGGCAATGTTCGTAAAGATTTTCCTGGCGGTTTCGTAGGCGATAAAGCCAATAAATTCACACGAGAAGGGCGTACTGCGGAGGAAAATGCTATGTTTGACTGGACTTCACGCCTACTCCACTGGCGCCAAGGTAACGAAGTTATTACCCAAGGCAAGCAAACTCAGTTCATTCCTCACAACGGAGTATATGTTATTGCTCGTCAATACAATGGTAAAAACGTTATGACTATCCTCAACGGACGCAACAGTGCTAACAAGCTGGAAGTTAAACGCTATGCAGAAATCATTGGTAAACAAAACATTGCACGCGACGTTACTACAGGCAAAACAATATCTCTATCAACTGATGTACCTTTAAGTGCACGCCAAGCAATGGTTTTAGAGTTCTAAGAAACAAACTTCTTGTTCTATAGTTACAATTCTGCAAGAACACAATATAACTGAAAAATCTGTGAGGTTGCCCATAAGCTTACAATCTCGCAGATTTATTTTCGAGCATATTTTAAGAAGTGAGAAACGGAGAAAAAGAAACTTTTTAAAAGAATTAAATACCCAAATACAATAGCATCATAAAGGACTTAAAAGTTCAGAACACCCATTATATTTGTAAAGAAAAGCACAAGTAAAAAGCGATACCAATACTTTGGCTTTGCAATAGCGCCTATTTTACGTTACAAAAGTGCCTATTTTACCGCGCAAAACAACCGCTTTTACACGATAAAACAGGCACTATTATAAAACATTGATAATGAAATAGTTGAACTAAAACAACTGTCTTGAAAAATATTTACACCTCTTTAAGTTATTTACTGCTTTTATATTGAGCAGAATTACCATTTTTCTAACCACGAAAAGTAGTAAGAAGGTAGACGCAAAAAAATAGGGACAACTCGCAAAAAGGAGCTGTCCCTAACTATATTTTTATATTCGCTGTTGTGCCTTCGCTAATTACTTACCGATGAACTTTACAGACTTTGCAGTACCATCAGCAAACTTAACGTTCTTGATAGATACGCCCTTGCCTGCCTTAGAAAGCTTGCGACCAGAGAGATCGAAGTATGTTTCGCCTACAACTTGCTTGTTAGCACCAGCAGCAACAGTTTCGATACCAGTTGGGTCTGTTGAGAATACAGTTGTAATATCGCCACAGAAGAAAGACTTATCATTGCTCCAATAGCCTCCTAATATATTCATCTTCAAGTCTTCAGCACTCTGTCCTTCCATGAAAGTACCATCAAGCTTAAGTGAAACACCATCCATGATAAGCTTGATATCGCCATCTTTTGGTTGGATCTGACCATCCTTAAATTCCATTAAGCCTACTTGGATACCATATTCACCATCGTCGAATTTACCATAGTAAATGAACTGAGCAGTTGGAATAGTAATTACATTTCCTTCCTTAGTACCTTTTACCCAAGCACCGAGAGGATCGTTCTTAATAAATGTAGAGTAAGAAAGGAGGTTTTTCAAATAAACAGTCTTGCCATCAGCAGCTGTTACCATTGTCAAATCACCAGCAGGCTGTCCGTTTTCTGCCAATTTTGCAAGGTCAAACAACGAAAGTTTCTGCTTACCATCGTCACCTTTCTGGAAAGCAAGCATTAATCCGCCTACTCGTTTGTAAACAGTTGTAGTACCAGCAGGCTGGTCTTTAATTACGTCTGGAGCTGTTTGAGCTTGTGCACCAACTCCGAAGATAGCTACAAGAGCTAGAAGTAAAAGTTTCTTCATCATTCTAAAAGTTTTAATAATAAATATTTTTAAGGGATTTTCCCTAGTTTATAATCGTAAAAAATATAGATTAGTCTTATATCAATCCATCTTTTTTTCATTTATAGACATGCAAAAATAGAAAATGTTTTACGTGGGAACAAACTTTCACACTGATATTTTTGTTTATTTAACACATAAATATTACAAACTTTTCGTTGCGATATTTATGTAAGATCAATATAGAATAGAAAAGAGGACAACCCCATATCGGAAATTATCCTCTAGACTATTAGTATGCCTAAAAAATTAATTCACTTTGTTTGAGTAGCTTACTTGTTGCTTACAACCTTTACAGACTTTGTTGTACCGTCAGCATACTTAACGTTCTTAATGGTTACGCCATTGCCAATTTTAGCCAATCTACGACCAGAAAGATCATAGTATGTTTCACCAAGAACCTGCTTGTTATTGTCAGTTGCAATAGTTTCGATACCAGTTGGATCGCCTGTAAAGACTGTCAAAGCGTCGCCACAGAAGAACTGTTTGCTATCACTCCAGTAGCCACCTAATATTTTTACTCTTGCCTTTCCTTCATCAGTATGCTCAACATATGTACCTTCAAGCTTTAGCGTATTGCCTTCGAGAGTGTACATAATATCGCCTTCTACTGGAGCAAACTGTCCATCTTTTACTTCCATATAGCCCAATTGCAAACCATATTCGCCATCGTCGGCCTTACCATAAAGAAGATATTGTTCTGAAGGAATTGTGATAGTATTTCCTTCCTTAGTACCTTTTACCCAACTATTGAGCTTGTCGCTTTTTATAAATGTAGCAAAAGAAAGTGTATATTTCAAATAAACAGTTTTGCCATCAGGAGCTGTTACCATTACCAAATCGCCTGCACCTTGTCCGTTTTCAGCAAGTTTTGCAAGGTCAAACACTGTAAGTTCAGGCTTTTGCGTCTCTTTATTCTTCACGATAGCAAACATATTACCAGCTTCACGTTTGAAGTTTACTGCGGTTCCAGCAGGTTGTTCAGTAATAACAGTTGGGGTTCCTTGAGCTTGTACGCCAACACTAAAGATTGCTGCAAGAGCAAATAAGAAAAGTTTTTTCATAATTTAAAAATGTTTAAGTAATACGATATATGTGGGAAAGTTCCACTGTTAATAGTTATTTTCGACATTTAGAGTTGTTACAAGGCATAAAATCAACTTGCCTACGTTTGCAAAATTAAACAAAGTTTTATATTAATACAAATCTTTTCGTGATATTTTTATCACATTTAACACATAATATTCGTATATTAGTGCAAAACTATCACTTCACATTCCTACTATTTTAATCTTTTAAAAAGATATTGATACCATTCGTACCAAAGCATGGTAGCATTCATACCATAGTTTGGTAGCAAGCGTACCAAGCCGTGGTAGTATTATAACAACGGCCTTAAAGCAACAATAGAGTATTACTATTGAATTTCTATACTGCCCATTCCATCTAGCAAAGATATAGTTTCACATCATCAACAGAACACTTAAAAACCACTTCTGTAAGCCTGATGGAATTGTCAAACAAATGCAAGGAACTGCGAGAAGTAGCTCAATGGCTAAACCATCGAAGCTACTTCCAAGAATTGTCTTTACAGAATAAAACTGCCACAACATGACTAATTAGGGCCCTGCATTGTTCATTTTCATTATAATAAGGAGGAGAAATTCAAAATTAAGTATTATCTTTGCATGTTGTATAGATTTAGAATGCTAAAGAAAATAAGAAGATGTCGTGTATATTAAATATAGAAACCAGCACTAATGTCTGCTCTGTGGCACTGAGCGAAGATGGTGCTTGCATATTCACACAGGAAGATCATAGCGGCCCTAACCATGGTGAGCAGTTGGGAAAGTTTGTCGATGAAGCGCTGTCGTTTGCTGATAGCCACGCTATTCCCGTTGATGCCGTTGCGGTAAGTAGCGGTCCTGGCTCTTACACTGGGCTACGTATTGGAACCTCTATGGCTAAGGGAATCTGCTACGGCACAGACATTAAGCTGATTGCAGTGCCTACACTTGAATTGCTTTGTGTGCCTGTATTATTACGTTACGACGACATTGAGGACAACGCATTGCTCGTTCCAATGATTGATGCACGCCGAATGGAGGTGTATGCACAAGTGTTCGATCGTGCTTTACACGAAATCCGCCCTGTCCAAGCAGATATTGTAGACGAAAATACTTACAAGGAATATCTTGAGAAAGGACCCGTTTACTTCTTCGGCAATGGCGCCGAAAAGTGCATGGAGGCTATCAATCACCCCAACGCACATCTGATAAGAGGCATCGAACCATTGGCTAAAAACATGTTTCCATTGGCAGAAAAGCGCATTGCAATGGAACAATTCGAAGATGTGGCATACTTTGTGCCAATGTATTTAAAAGACTTTGTGGCTAAGCAAGCCAAACCCTTGCTGTAAAACAAAGCGAAAAACAAACAATAAAAACGAAACTGAATAAATAGAATAGTTGAATGAATATAGACGGACTGGATTATAATACTCAGCGCGAGAGACTATTATTGCCTGAATATGGACGTGAAATACAGAACATGGTAAGCTATTGTGTGGAGCTTCCAACTAAGGAAGAGCGCCAACAATGTGCCGAAACCATTGTCTCTATAATGGATAGAATGAATCCACAAGGCAGAGAAAATGCCGACCATGAACAGAAACTATGGGACCATTTAGCCATTATGGCAGACTTTAAGCTGGATATTGACTACCCATACGATGTTTCTCAGGCATTGAAAATAGCAGCAAAGCCAGAGCCTATGAACTATCCCATGTCGAAAATCCCTGTGCGTCACTATGGAAAAATGATGTTCGAGCTATTCGAACAGCTAAAGACGATGGAGGAAGGCGAGGAAAAAGACGAACTTGTAAGACTTGTTGCTAACCAGATGAAACGTTGTTTGGTACAATGGGGACATGGTTCTTCAGACGACGAAAAGGTGGCATCAGACCTTGCACGCTTCACCGATGGAGCCATACAATTGGACTTAGACGTCTTTAAATTCGATAAAATAAATCTAAAAGAGTTGCAACCAGCACGCAACAATAAAAAGAAAAAGTAAAGCTATGGAGTGTTTTGTCATTGAAGGCGGACATCGCTTATCGGGCACTATTGTACCTCAAGGTGCTAAGAACGAAGCTTTACAAGTGATTAGTGCCACGTTGCTAACCACAGATGAAGTTGTTATCGACAACATTCCAAATATATTGGACGTCAAGAACCTTATAAAACTGCTCAAAGACATTGGCGTTAAGGTTACAAAACTTACCGATAACAAATACTCTTTCCGTGCCGATGAGGTAAATTTAGACTATCTGGAGAGCGTAGCATTTGTTGAAAAATGCTCTTCTTTACGTGGTAGCGTTCTGCTTTACGGTCCATTATTGGGCAGATTTAGCAAAGCAACGATTGCAAAACCAGGCGGAGATAAGATTGGACGCCGACGTTTGGACACCCATTTCTTAGGTTTTAAGAATCTTGGAGCGCACTTCGAACATAGAGAAGAGCGCAATGTGTACGAACTAAAAGCCGAAAAACTGGTTGGAACCTATATGCTTTTAGACGAAGCTTCGGTAACGGGTACAGCCAATATAGTCATGGCTGCGGTCTTGGCAGAGGGAACTACCACGATATACAATGCTGCTTGCGAGCCATATCTGCAACAATTGTGTAGCATGCTCAATGCTATGGGTGCAAAAATAAGTGGTATTGGCAGCAACTTGCTCACTATTGAGGGAGTGAAAGAGCTAAAAGGAACGAATCATCGCATACTTCCAGACATGATAGAAGTAGGTTCTTTCATTGGAATGGCAGCCATGATAGGCGACGGAATCAGAATAAAAGATGTGTCAATAAAGAATCTTGGCATTATTCCCGACACGTTTCGACGACTGGGAGTGAAGATAGAAGAAGATGATGACGACCTTTTTATTCCACGACAAGAGCACTACATCATTGAATCCTTTATTGATGGAACTATCATGACCATTGCCGATGCACCATGGCCAGGCGTAACTCCTGACCTTATTTCGGTATTGCTTGTTGTTGCAACACAAGCTCAAGGAAGTGTACTCTTCCACCAAAAGATGTTCGAAAGCCGCTTATTCTTTGTTGATAAGCTTATTGATATGGGTGCACAAATTATACTTTGCGACCCACATAGAGCAGTAGTGGTGGGTCACGATAATTGTCGTGCATTACGAGGAGGTAGAATGTCTAGCCCCGATATACGTGCAGGAATTGCTCTACTCATAGCTGCTTTAACAGCACGAGGCATAAGTCGCATAGATAATATATCACAAATAGACCGCGGTTACGAAAACATTGAGGAACGACTCAATGCTCTCGGAGCAAAAATAAAGCGTATAGACGTTTGCTAAAAAGCCTTACTGATGATAAGACGTGAGGATGTATATAAGATAGGAGTGCTGGGAAAACCGCACGGAGTAAAGGGAGAGATACAGTTTCGCTTTACTGATGACGTGTTTGACCAATGCGATTCCGACTATCTGGTGCTTGATATGGAGGGTATTTTAGTACCTTTCTTTATGGAAGAGTACAGATTTCGTTCTGACGAAGTAGCATTAATGAAGTTTTGCGACATTGAAACCGAAGAGCGAGCACGCGAACTTACGGGTACAGAAGTGTACTTCCCACGTGCTATTGCTGAAGAAAATAAAGATGATTTATCGTGGGCTCAAATCATCGGATTTAAGTTAATGGACAGCAAAACGGCTAAAATAGTGGGCGAAATTGTATCAGTTGATGATTCAACCATTAACCTGCTGTTTGAGATAAAGACTGAAACAGGTGGCGAACTCCTTATACCTGCCAACGAAAACCTTATAAAAGGGATAGACAAAGAACAGCAAATGATAGAAGTAGAAATACCCGATGGTCTTTTAGATCTATAATTTAGAAAGATGAAACAACAAATATGTATTCTTGGTTCAACGGGAAGTATTGGCACACAAGCTCTTGATGTGATTGAACAACATGCCGATTTATACGAAGTTTATGCCTTGACAGCTAACAATCAATGGGAAAAGCTGGCAGCGCAAGCACGAAAATTCCAACCTTCAGCAGTTGTCATAGCCAACGAAAGTTACTATGAAGCGTTACAAAAGGCACTTTCCGACCAACCAAACATTAAGATCTATGCAGGCAAAGAGGCGTTAAAGCAGATTGTTGAAGCCGAACCTATCAACATGGTGCTTACTGCTATGGTGGGATTTTCAGGTCTTGAACCTACCATACACGCTATTAAAGCACGCAAAAAGATATGTTTGGCAAACAAAGAGACGCTTGTTGTAGCTGGAGAACTTATTTGTAAGTTGGCAAACGAGTATCATACACCAATCCTTCCAGTAGATAGTGAACACAGCGCAATATTCCAAAGCTTGGTGGGAGAGGATAATAACGAGATAGAAAAGATATTGCTAACCTGCTCAGGAGGGCCTTTTCGTCTTTTCGATGCAGATAAATTAAAAGCTGTTACAGCTGCCGATGCTTTGAAACACCCTACATGGGATATGGGAGCAAAGATTACAATAGACTCTGCTTCGCTTATGAATAAAGGCTTTGAGGTTATAGAAGCTAAATGGTTATTTGGTGTTCCAGCTAACAAGATTCAAGTTTTAGTACATCCCCAGTCTATTATTCACAGCGCAGTACAGTTTATTGATGGTAGTGTAAAAGCACAATTAGGCGTTCCCGATATGCGTTTACCTATACAATATGCTTTTTCTTTCCCCAACAGACTTACATTAAAAGGCGATCGTTTAAACTTATTCAACCAGCCATTAGAATTCTTTGAGCCTGATATGGATAAATTTCGCTGTCTTGCTATGGCGTATGAAGCTATCGAAAGAGGTGGTAATATGCCTTGTATCCTCAATGCTGCCAACGAAATAGTAAACGAAGGGTTCCGTAAAGGACAATGTTCATTTCTTAAAATGGGTGAAATTATTAACGAAACCATGCAGAAAGTGGCATTCGATGCTACACCATCGCTTGATGTTTATTTGCAAACAGATGCAGAAGCACGTAGAATCGCAAGTGACTAATGGTTAATTAAGAGAATAGAGAGTAAATAATTAGAAATAAAAAAACAGATTATAAAGTAACGAATGGAATCTTTTCTTATCCGATTGCTCCAGTTTATAATGGCAATCTCGCTGCTTGTTCTTCTCCATGAAGGCGGGCACATGTTCTTCGCAAAGCTATTTGGCGTCCGCGTTGAGAAGTTTTTTGTATTCTTCGATATGGCTATCGGCAAATGGAACGGTATGTTATTCAAGTGGAAACCTAAGAACGACGACACAACATACGGTATGGGGTGGCTTCCTCTCGGTGGCTATTGCAAAATTTCAGGTATGATAGATGAAAGTTTCGACACGAAACAGATGGAGAAAGCGCCACAACCGTGGGAATTTAGAGTGAAACCCGCATGGCAACGTCTACTTATTATGATTGGCGGTGTGCTCGTAAACTTCCTTTTAGCACTGTTTATCTACTCTATGATAATGTTTACGTGGGGCGAAACCTACTTTAAGGTATCAGATATGCGTATGGGTATGCAGTTCAATGAACAGGCAAAAGCACTTGGTTTTAAGGATAAAGATGTTATGTTGGCTACCGATAAGGGTGCATTCCGTGAATATGCTAATATCAATGGCGATTTCTTCCGTCAGATAGCTCAGTCTAAATATGTTGAAGTGTTGCGTAATGGAAAGAAAACACGTATTGAAATGCCAGGCAATTTAGATATGCTTTCGATGGTAAAAGAACGACCTCTATTTGCCGAACCATACATTCCATCACGCATCGATAGTGTTGCTGCAAACACTCCAGCTATGAAAGCTGGTATAAAAGCAGGCGATTTACTAAAATCTATCAACGGTAAAAATATTAATACATGGGCTGACTTCCATTATCAAATAGGTGTATTAAGCGATGTTGCCGCTGTAAAGAAAACTCATAAAGATTCTTTGGCTCTCCGCAACGTAGTACTTACGGTACAACGCAGTGGTTCTAACAAAATAGATACCATAAAGATGCAGCTCAATCCTGAATTAAAGATGGGTGTTACAGAAAGTTCTCTGCTTTCATATTATAAACCCACACAAGAGAAATTTTCTTTCTTTGAAAGTTTCCCTGCAGGCGTAAAATATGGAATAAATATTCTTCGTGGTTACGTAGGTAATTTTAAATATCTTGCTTCTGCCGATGGCGCAAAGAGTTTGGGAGGCTTTGGTTCTATTGGAAAATTATTTCCACCTTATTGGGATTGGTATATGTTCTGGAATATGACAGCCTTTTTGAGTATTATGCTTGCCTTTATGAACATTCTTCCTATCCCTGCACTTGATGGAGGACACGTTATGTTCTTATTATACGAAATAATTACACGCCGTAAACCATCTGAAAAGTTTATGATTCGTGCCGAGTATGTAGGCATCACCATACTTATTTTGCTAATGGTTGTAGCCAACTTAAACGACATTTTGCGGTGGATAGGCGTTATGTAACATTTATATGATAAAGCTATTCAACACTGGCGAAACTCAAGAAACACTCCGTCAGGACTACAATCCTGACGGATCTGTACTACGACGAGCACAATTGCGTATGCTCGATATGGCTATCTATTTGCAAGAAACTGCTAAAAAGATAGGTATTCCACTAAGGTTAGATGGTGGAAATGTGCTCGGAGCATTGCGTCATGGTGGCTTTATTCCTTGGGACGACGATATAGATATGGTAATAAATCAGAAGGATTTCAAACGTTTCTGCGATTATCTAAAGGCGCACCCCCACCCTAATTATGTATTGCAAGACAATTCTACCGATCCAGGTTTCTATAAAGAATGGGCTTGTCTACGTGATTTAAGAACCGAAAATCGTAGCCATGAAAACTTTAATAGTGAAAATAGACGTATTCACGAAGCACAAAAATATCGTGGATTACATATTGATATATTTCCTTACGAAGGAAATATGATTCCTTGGTTGCAACATCTTGCAGCTAAACTATCGGTAAATGTAAACCTTAAAATGGCAGGACGATATCCTCGAGCTGCACAAATATGTTATAACTTATTACACTATTTTGTTTTTCCAATGTTTCGTTGCATTGGAAAGATATTTGGTAATCCAAATTTGTATATGCACTCTTATGGGGCATGGTTTTACGAACAAAATCCTAAGCGCATAATGATACCTCATAAAGATATTGTTTTTGAAGGTTACACATTTGAAGGACCAGCCGATGCAGAAGAACTTTGTCGTATCGCATACGGAAATTTTATGGACCTTCCTCCACGCGACAAACGCGACAGACATAAGGTTGATATTGTGTTCTTCGATGAAGAGAATGCGCAATAAAGACAGAAACAAAACCAAAAACAGCATAAACATGAATATAGCCGTTATCTTTGCAGGTGGTTCAGGACTAAGAATGCACACAAAATCACGTCCAAAACAGTTTCTCGACTTAAATGGAAAACCTATTATTATATATACGCTCGAACTATTCGACAATCATCAACAGATTGATGCCATTATAGTTTCTTGTATCAAAGAGTGGATTCCATTCCTTGAAAAGATGCTTCGCAAGTTTGAAATTAACAAAGTTGTGAAAATTGTACCTGGTGGAGCTACCGGACAAGACTCTATTTACAATGGTTTGTGTGCAGCCGAAGCGTATGCGAAAGATGAAAAAGCAACAGTTCTTATTCACGATGGTGTGCGCCCGTTGATAACTGAGGAAACCATAACAGACAATATAAATAAAGTAATGGAATGTGGTTCTTGCATTACTTGTGCGCCTGCTACCGAAACCTTTATAGTTAAACAAAAAGATGGGAGTTTAGAAATTCCAACACGTGCAAATTCTCTGATTGCACGTGCACCGCAAAGTTTTTATCTCTCTGATATTCTTTCTGCTCACCGCCGTGCTATTAGTGAAAATTGTCATAACTTTATTGATTCGTGCACAATGATGAGTCATTACGGCTATAAGTTAGGAACAATTATCGGTCCAATGGAAAACATAAAGATAACTACTCCTACCGATTTCTTCGTATTCCGTGCTATGGTAAAGGTTCACGAAGACCAACAAATTTTTGGTTTATAAAAAATGAATGCTATTCTTGAACAAGACATAGAGCTTTTTGCCCAACAATTCTCCTTAAAAGACGAACTTCGTAAAAAGACAATTGCCATAACAGGTGCAACAGGATTGCTCGGAGCATGTATGGTTCGCTGCCTATTAAAATTAAATAGTCAGCAAAATCTTGGTCTACGCATATTGGCAGTAGTCAGAAATACAGAAAAAGCTGAAGCTATGTTTGGCAAACAAAACGATGTCTTGGGTTTTTATGCTTATGATTTTTCCAAAAATGAGATTTTCAATCCTACCGAAAAGATTGATTTTATTGTGCATTTTGCCAGTCCGACAGCTTCAAAATACTTTGTAGAATATCCTGTAGAAACAATGGTTACTGTGTTTAATGGCACAAAAAAACTACTCGATTATGCACGTACAAATGAAATTCAATCTGTATTATTGGCATCGTCATTAGAAGTTTATGGAACAATTACCAATGATAGCAAGCCTCTTACTGAAGATGCACAAGGTTTTCTTAATCCAATGGATGTTAGAAGTAGCTATCCAATGGCAAAAAGAGCTGCTGAAACGCTCTGCCACAATTATGCTAAAGAATATGGAACACATACAAAAGTTGCACGTTTAGCACAAACTTTCGGTGCTGGAGTTACTAAAAACGACAATCGTGTATTTGCACAATTCGCACGCAGCATTATTAATGGCGAAGATATTATAATGTACACAAAAGGCGAACTCTGTCGTTGCTATTGTTATACTACAGATGCCATTGCTGCTATGCTATATATTCTTTTGCGTGGAAAAGATGGCGAAGCCTATAATGTAGCGAACGAAACCACTTATATCTCCATTAAAGATATGGCTACATTCCTTGCCGAAACATTCAATCCAAAGGTTAAAGTTGTGGTAGAACTTAAAGAGAATATGGGCTATTCGCCCACAACAAAATTACGTTTATCTACCAATAAAATTCAACAATTGGGTTGGACACCTCATTACAATTTACAAGAGATGTTCCACCGCCTTATCGAATCGCTGAAACAATAGTTTATGTCTGCCAATATATTCCACAGAATCAGCCAGTCGCTCTTTCACATTTACGAGCGAAAAGACTTGCGTCAATGGGACGTTGCACCACAAAAGCACCTACCTATTTATGGTGTTTACCACATTATGCTGGATACTGGTTGGGAAAAATTAGCACGAAAGCAAATAGAAAATCTAAAGAACAGCGGACTTTTATCTGCCACCGAAAAACTTTTTGTTAGCTGTATTGCTGCTGATAAGACCAAAGTTGATGAACTAAAACAATTGATTGACAGCGAAAAGGTAGAACTTATCTCGTTTTCTACCAATCCTCAAAAGTACGAATACCCTGCCCTACAGTTTATTAAAGAACTAAGTCAGCGCAAAGATTGCCTTGTATATTATTTTCATTCAAAGGGAATTTCCTATCAATCGTTAGAATCAAACGACCATCTTTTCCGTTCCTTTCAACAAAAAATAGAAGCTTGGCGCGAAATGCTGGAATATTTTATTTTCGATAAATGGCAAGTGGCTGTAAATGTTTTATCAAATGGTTTCGATACTTACAGTTGTTATCGTTGGCCTCCTCGAAATTACACTATGTATTCTGGAAGTTTCTGGTGGGCAACGTCTGCTTATATTCGTAAACTTCCCAATTTTCAATCGGATATTATTTCTTCTAACCGTTTTTATTCTGAAGTATGGCTTTTCGAACGAAACCATCAACAATTTTCAGCTTTCGATACCATTGCCGACCTATATTTTGTGCGTATTCCACGTTCTATTTACACTGATGGAACACCATCTTTTATAGATAAGCTACGGTTTTCGTTTATGTATAACTTCCGAAAAATACAGAAACATATTTTCCATTACAACTACAAACAACGTTGTCAGCAACGTTTTCAACAACTGAAAAAGAATATATAACCTGTATTTAAACTATCTATAAATTCAAAAAGACTATTATAAAACAGCCAATTTTTATTTTAAATCTATCAAACTCATAATAAAATTAAGTCCATCTTTTGGTAGACTTTAGCTGTGTATAATACTTTTCGTCTTTCTGTGTAATTATATGTTTAACAAGCAATTTCTCTAATATTTCGTCCGAAATTTCCTCATCTTCTACGCAACCAGTATTTTTTGCTAATAGTTGAAGTGCTTCCTTTATGAAGAAACTTTTGTTGGAAACATCTAATTCATCATCATTTTTTAAGTTGATAATAAGTTTCTCTATAAGTTGCTTATTAGATTTGTTTACAAGAAAGTCTTCCTCATCAGAATCAAAATCTGTGTCATAATAATCTGCTAAAACAGATTTTATTCTTTCTATCTCTTTTGAATAATATTCTTTGCTCATCTTCGCTTAAAAGTTTCTTATTATTTAGGGATTCAATACATTCGTATTGTTCTTCAAACATCTATAACAGCTTAGTTTAAAATCATATAATAACATTTTGGTTGGTTCAAAGTTGCGGGGGCATTATTCGTGAAATTTAATTTTTGCCGTATAGATGCAATGTTTATTTCCTCGTTAAGTCGAGGAATTTCAACTTGTAGCATCACTTTAATTTTCATCATTACAAATTCCGTCTATTATTTATGCTTGTTTTAGCACAGCTCTTTCTAATGTTTAACGATGGAATCCATTATCTTCTAAGTCCATCAATAAATATTCTTGTAAACTACCGCTTACTTTTTTACCATTATACATTAATTCGAAAGGATGCTGTTGATTCTTAAATGTTGCTGTTCCATCAACAAACGAAAGAATATCAGAGACTGTTTCAATCATTATCATTTTTACAAATTCTTGTAAATGCTTTCGGTTAGAAATATCCAATGAATTGAACAATAGTTGCCCACTTCTCCAACTCTTATTCTTAAAAGGCTCTTGACTTGAATCTTCTAATGTTTCAAAATACCTTTTAAAATTTTCAACAAGAATTATATCTTTAATTTCTTTAGCAATAAATTCTTCTGTCATACTTTTATTTTTAAAGTTGATTCTATTTCATCATTACAAACTCTGTCTATTGTTTATGCTTATTTTAGCACATCGGTTTCAAATGTTTAAAACGATTGTCTATAGCTGATTTCTTTTGTTATGTATACATCATTTTAAATTAAGATGAATTAAACGCATTATAATAGTCGTAAAAATATAGCTTTTAGCAAAATTCACCAAAACTTTATAATACTGATATACGACGAATTAGCTATAAAAGCTGCTATAATAACCGAAAACAAAGTTACAGAAATATTTTGTATGGCAGATGAGTTCTTAAAGTTTTTTGATAAAAGAATAGTAAATGAAACGCTAAGAGTCGCTTTGCAATAGAAAATACCATCGTAACTAAACGATGCTAAAGGCAATAAATAAAGTGAATTCGAGAGGGTTTAGTTACGATAGCTCATTACGCTGAAAAATATTATTATAAAATAAAAATTTATAATTATAAATTTTGAAATTGTAATTATAATTTTCACTGTTTATAATTATAATTTTAAGAGGATATAAAATAGAATGTGTTGGCCTATTTAAAAACCTCAATCCAACTAACACATAATAAAGATTCAATTCTATGTAAGAATATTTTTTATGTTACCTTTTTAGACGTATTATCTAAATTTTAGGCTATCACCCAAAACAAAACTTATATCATAATTATCTTTAAATTTAGTGCATTGACATAATTTACAATAAAAATTGGTGTAATCATTTACAATCATGGATGTTACAGACTTTTTACACATTCTACTGAACGATATATGAGTCTTAGCTAATTAATTGCGTTCAAAGTTATTCAAGATAAAATAGTAATAATTTGTGTTAATTTGTTTTTTTATATAAATTGTTTCTTACCTTTGCATCACTTTATTACTATTATCACAAAATATTAATTTAACTTTTAAAAAAATGAAAAAAGTATTTTTTTATTAGGAATGTTAATGTTGGGAACATTTACATTTACTTCATGTAATGAAGACGATGACTTCACTACAAAAACAAATTTAAAACCTAACAACGAGAATTATATTTCTCAAACAGCCATTGATTTTGCAAAAAGCATAAAAAGTCAAGGCACAACTAGGTCCATTTTAAGTAGCTCTCTTCCCACACAAGCTATATTATTATAGTTATACCTACAAAAATGAGAAGAATTGGTAGTTCAAGAAAAATAATATAAATCTTATAAAAAAAAGTTATGAAAAATTTCAAGTATTTAGTAATTATCGTATCTGTAGTATCATCTCTTATCTCTTGCGATAATAAAGGCGATTTTGACAATACCCCGCCAGCTGTTAATAAGACAGAATTTCAAATTTCTACTTCACAAACTGGCAAAGACACACTATTTGTTGAAGACAACAAAGATTTTAAATTACTCCGTATTATTCTAGTCAACAAGTCTGATGATAAGGAGATTTGCGAAGTAAATGCTCTTTAT
>NZ_BAKF01000024.1 GCF_000614025.1 Prevotella aurantiaca JCM 15754 | reverse complement strand
ATTTAAACAACAAGCTATCTATCAGCTTTACTTTATTACTCGCTTCTTACCATTGATAATGTACACACCACGCTTTAATCCACTTTGATCTTTAGCACCAGTACGTACTCTTACTCCATTGATAGTTGTTATATCGTATGAAGAAGATGTATCTTCAACAACCTCTATAGAAGTTGCATTAGTAGAAGCATCATTAGAGAAGCCAGATTCATTAACTTCTCCATCTTTAGAAGTATATACAACGGTAACATTATATACGTGGTCGCCTGTTACACGAGTGTTGGTATAGGTTTTTTGGTCACCTTTCACACTGGCAATCTTCTTTCCATCTCGATATATAATATATTCTGTTATCTTATCATCAGCACCTGTTGATAGCTGCTCATAGCTTACATCGTCCACACCGAATATATAAGATTTACCCTTAGGCGTGTTATGATGAATAGCAAAATATTTTGCCCCTTCTGGAATCTCAACAGTAATTTGTTTCCAATTGGCATCTTCGTTATATGCTGTAGTACCATTTGCTTTTTCACTCTTTATTTTGACAAAGTTAGCTGTATCGGTACCTTCTGTAGAATAAAGAATATCGAAATTCTCAGCAAAATTTGTATCACCAGGACGAGTAGCAATATTCAATACATAGAAAGTTACTTCCTGCTTTCTGCCAGACAAACGTGGCGAAATGAGCCAGTTGTTTTGTGCAACAAATTTACGATTTGAATCGTATCCATAAACAGCTGCAGCGTACTGGTTACCATTATGAGGCGCCAAACCTGGATTTACGTTTGTCATATCTTCAATCCACCAATTAGGATTGAAAGCAGTAAACGCAAAAGGTTCTCCTTGTCCAGGGAATGTTGAAGAAGGCTGTAATGCACCTGCCATACTCTTATCTCCATCAACCATCGTCCATGGGGTCATATCCTTTGCAAACGGAGAATAGCTTTCAAAGCCATCCATAATTCGCTTTGGTTCGGGCAATGTAGGGAGACCCCAAGTAAGCACAACCTTGTTATCTGTAACAACTTGTGCTTTCAGGTCATTTATTTTACCATAAGGTGAAGGTATAACCTTAACCGACTTAGCTTCAGTTTCATTGTCGTTAAGCTGCATATCGCCATCGTATACAACCATAGCTTTCACTTGTAACGATGTGGCCTCTTCATTGATAGCAACAGGAAGTTTCATCGTTATAGTATCACTTGCCATTGAAGGAAGCTGCTTTATTCTGCTTGCTGCATCACATTGGTTACCATTTATATAAAGAAGCGCAAAATATCTCTCTGCTGTTACAGCTCCAAGGTTTTTCATAACAACTTTAACTTGTCCTTTCTTACCAGCTATAACGCTTTCTGGTGTTGTGATACTTATTGCAGCAAGGTTACGTTCAAACTGATCAAGAATATTTATATTATCTACTCCTATCATTACCTTAGAACCCTTTGCAACACCGTCAAATTTAACAATGATGTAACGTTCGTTTGAGTAGGCACCCAAATCAATAGTTTGACGTTCCCAACCATTCTTGGTTGTCTTGCTAAGATCATATTGTGCCGCTACATGGTCTTTTCCATCAGGAGTCTGCACTAATACCTTCAGTGTAGCTTCATTACCTATCAATGAGTACAAATCGAAGAATAATTTTGGATTTGCAGCTCCCGCAAGAGCAACCTTTGGCATGTTGACAGAAGTTTCATCACCTTGCTGTATTGTGAACTCAACGTCGTTTCCAGCATACACTTCAGTATAATTTGCCCAAACGAAACTACCACCGTCTTTATCTGAAGCTGCATCAGTAACAACACGCCACGCAGCAGCAGTTTTACGACTATTATATTGTTCGTTACCTAATAATGAAGCAAAGCCATTATCTAACTGTCCACCCTTCATACTTTCCTTAAATGGTAACGGAATAGATGGTCCTACAACCACTCCTCGAGCAGTTATATACTCACTCTGTCCTCCATCACTATTAGCTCTAACAGCAAACCAAGCCAAAGTCTGAGTTTTTCCGTCTTCCATTGTGGTTTTGTTAGGGTCAAAAGGAATAGTTGCACTTGTTGCACCAAGAGTACTTGTCGTCAAAGAGTCACCCAATTCAAACCCAAAGTCGCCTTTTTCTAATGTATAGAAAGTTACACTAACACCTTCAGGATTAAGGAATCCACCATTAGCTCCTGTTGACTTAAATCTATCCCACACAGCTTTTAGTTCTTTACCTTGATCGGTAAACATAATACCTGTAGGGTTATGGGGAACATCTATTCCTATATAAGCCTTACTTGTAGCTTTACGTCCAGGATGACCATCAAGATAAGGTGTTATAGTATAAGTATGGAATCCGCTTGTTGGAACGTTCTCATCTGTCCATTCCACTTGAGCTCCAATTGCAGATGCATTTATACGACCAATTTGCATTCCATCTCTACTTATAGTAAAGCTGTCTATACGACTTAAAGCAGCTCCGTTGAGACTAACATTTGGAGTTGTAAAGCGAATGGTAGCTTTCAATGCACCATTCTGTGCTGGGGTAACTATCAGCGATTTTACCGAATCAGGAGCAGATGAATATGCAGTCTTAGTAATTGAGATATTATCAATTGCTATCTGATATTTATCTGTGGTACTTGTATTATCATGGAACCCAATATAGAAGTTTCCATTAGTATCAGGGATAATGTCAGCAGTGCATACTTGCCATTCTCCATTTGTTTCCGAGAATTCTGGAGTGAAAGTATTGATTAAAGTGTTTGTTAACTGTTCTGGATTATTACCTTTTCCCCACTTTACTTCAAGAGTATTTTGAGGTGCTTTCATTATATTACGCACTTTAAATGACACTGTGTAAACGCGGTCAGAAGAGAGATGTATAGCAGGAGTTACAAGCCAATCATCGCTTGCGATAGTAGCGTGAGCTTGGTAACTCATGGCACCATAACCTAAAACACCATTACACCACCATGTAAACTTATCGTTATTCGCATCAATTACTTTAAACATTGATAAGGCAGATTGTCCTTCAAATCTATAACTCCAATCTGGCTCTATAGTAACTCCAGCTACTAATGATGTAGTATTTCTCCAACGGCTACCCTTTACATCGCCACTAATTGCTCTAACCGCATAAGTGTAGCTTGCCTGTTGCACAGTAGATAAGTCATCAGTACATGATGTTCCACTAATACCCGCTGCAACACTTATAGTATCACGTCCTTGAATACGAATTACATCATAAGTCAGATTACCAAGTGTTCCTTGATGCACTCCTGCGGTTGGTGCTGTCCATGATATTGTAACTATGCCATTAGCTAATGTTGCCGTAGGATTTCCTACTACTTCTGGTTCATCAAATCCAATCCATTGCTTAATATTTGATGCTGGAGATGTTCCACCAGAGTTAGATACAGTCACTACAAAATTGTATTCGTCACTATGTAATAGCTGAACAGGCTTACTAATACTTGCACCAGGTTGTGCTGTGCCCGTAGCTATTTGTGTTCCATTGGCTGTAATAACATAATCAACATTACCATTCAAATTAGCTCCACCAACAGTTTTAGTAGGTAAAGTAAAACTTACCGTGCCATTAAGATCTGTTCCGCTAAACGCAACTGCTAATTGTGAAACAGAAGCAGGAGCATTAGCATTGAGTGCTACAGGAGCAATTGCCATACCATACATAGTAATATTGGCATCGGCAATCTTTGTAACTGCACCAGTATTCAAATCAACAGTATAGAGAGCTGTGTTATAATCTTTGTCCTGTGCATACCAATAGAAAGTATTATCTTTTGGATCTATTTCTCCAGTCTGAAAATAAGGACCTCCCCATTCGTCTGTAAGTTCAATACCTGTTGAACCAATTTTTGTTTCTGCTCCATCGGTAATCGAAATTTTATAAAGAAAACCATCTGAAGCTATACCATAAAGGCGATTATCAGAAGTGATACCCATCGCTACATACTTACGTGTGGTTGTTCCAAACGTAGTACGTTTACGTGTACGATAATCTACTGTACCCAACTCGAATTGTTGATTATTGGCTGTACTATTATAAAATTCTCCATACACTGTGCCATCTTTAGCTTGTGCTGTTTCCAATGCTGCAAGCGAGAAATCGTTATAAGTAGTTCCGCTTCCTTGCCATGTTAATAGGTCATAAGTATAAAGTGTTAATTCGCCACTTCCTACTCCATAACGTTGGAAATCTACGGTATACATTTTTCCATCAGCTATCTGTACACCATTTTTAGCAATACGTTGAGTTTGCTTTCCCAATAAAGTAAAACTTATCTTGTCTGCTGTATTTTTAGGATGGAAAGAGTAATACCCCCATTGTTCATTTATACTAGCATTAGTCCAAAGTACAACAGAAGGATCTAAGGATTTCGGTGTTCCAATAGATGCCTTATGCACAATGGATTTCCCAGATGGAACAAGACCTTTCGGTTGCCGTTCTGTTTGAACTGGGCTTGGTTTCATCAATCTATGGGCTTTCTGAGCCACACTGACTGTTGGAATAAACAGCGTCAGTACTGATAGAGTGATTGTCGTAAGTGTTTTCTTCATAAACTTTTTAAATAATTGGTTTGTATTAATATAAAAGATAAAGTTCTAATGATTAAATTCTTAAAATATGATAAGGCACATTCTAAAATTTCTTTGTTATGGTAAAACCATTTAAAGATTATTTTTAGAACATGCCTTAGATATATCACCACTTATGGTTCATTGTTAAGTACCAATTGTGGATGCACATTTATTTTCCTTTTTAAGTATAAAAGCACTTAGTTGCTTTTTACTTTTTCAAGACTTTCTTTCCGTTTACAATGTAAACACCAGCAGGTAAGTTATCGAATTTAGCATTGAGACGCACACCCTGCAAAGTGTAGATAACATTTTCTTTTGCGTCTATAGTTTGAACACTGATACCTGTGGGCTTCCACGTTCCATGTGGATAGATGTTTGCTTTAGCACCTACTTCAAGTAATCTATCTCTTGCAGCCTTTGCTTCTTCTTCTGTCATATTTTCCTTGATAATGCAAGGTGCTGTTGCAATAAGTTTCTTGACAGCCATCATACCCATACCTGTAATATCTTTTACGATAGCGATTACAGCTATTTCTCTTTCACCAACTTCTTCCAATACGAGGTCGTAAGTTGTTTCTGCACCTTTAGGTTGGATAGTTACCCAATCTGTAACAACCTTACCATTTGAACCGAAAAGTGAGTAGTAAATATAACCGCTCTTATCAAGCTTCTTCCATTCTGTACCTTCTGGGGTAACGATGCTACAATCTGTAAATTCAGGAACATATGATACTCTACCGATACTGCCCTTAAATTCGTCCTTAGTTGTTCCGTTACCCTTAATGCGAACATTGCACTTGTTGAACTTCCAACGACCACTGGTGATACCATTTACTCCACCACTGATTTCCAAAGTACAACCATCTACAACTATAGAACCTGGATTGAGAATACCATAGCAATAGTCTTCGTTTCCAGACTTTGCACCTGTTATAGTAAGCTTGCCTTCACCAGCAAATGTAAGCTTATCGTAATTAACTAAAGCACCTCTTTTATCTGAACTGATAGTGTTTTCACCGATAAGTTTAATAGTCATATTTTTAACAGATGTCCATAAACCTGCATCTTTATCTCCTGTAGCAGCGATAGTTGCATTTTCAAGAGTCAGTGTATTTGTTGCTGCATCAAAAATAGCTTTACCCTTAACACCATCAATAACTGTCAAGTCGCCACAATTTTCAGAAGTAACTCGTTTACCACAAATCAGCATATTATAGTTCTCAGGTGTAGCGTTTTCAGGCTTAATTGTTACCCAATCAGTAACAACCTTATCATTTGCAAAGAGAGAGTAGTAAACATAGCCACTCTTTTCAAGTTTCTTCCATTCAGTACCAGTAGGTGTAACAATCTTACAATCTGTAAATTCAGGAACGTATCCTACTCTACCGATACTACCTTTGAATTCATCCTTAGTTGTTCCACCACCTTTTATGCGTACATTACACTTATTGAATTTCCAGCGACCACTGGTAATACCAGTTACACCACCGCTGATTTCCAAAGTACAACCATCTACAACAACAGAACCTGGATTAAGGAAACCATAGCAGTAGTCTTCGTTTCCAGACATTGCGCCAGTTATTGTAAGTTTGCCTTCACCTGTGAAAGTAAGTTTTTCGTAATTAACCATACCACCTCTCTTTTCTGAAGTGATAGTGTTTTCACCAATAAGTTTAATTTTCAAATCCTTAATAGAGGTCCACAAACCAAAGCCAGAAGCTTTTTCTTCTTTATTGATGATTGAAGCATTTTCAAGAGTAAGTGTATTTGTTGCTGGGTCGAATTTTACTTTACCCTTAACACCTTCTATTACTGTCAAATTACCACAGTTTTCAGAAGTTACTCGTTTACCAGCAATGAGCATATTATAATTTTCAGGTGTAGCATTTTCAGGTTTAATTGTTACCCAGTCAGTTACAACCTTATCGTTTGAACCAAAGAGAGATTGGAAAGTATAGCCACTCTTTTTAAGTTCCTTCCACTTTGTACCTTCAGGAGATACGATTTTACAATCAGTAAATTCAGGAACATATCCTAATCTACCATACTGCCCTTAAATTCGTCTTTGTCTGTGCCGCCACCTTTAATGCGAACATTGCACTTGTTGAACTTCCAACGACCGCTGGTAATACCATTGATACCACCACTGATTTCTAAAGAACAGCCATTTACAGTAATAGTACCTGGATTAAGAACACCATAACAGTAATCTTCGTTACCAGACATTGCTCCTGTTATAGTGAGCTTTCCATCACCTGTGAATGTAAGTTTTTCATAATTAACCATTGCACCACTCTTTTCTGAAGTGATTGTATTGTTACCAACAAGCTTAATGGTCAAATCTTTAATAGAGTTCCAAAGAGCAACACCTGCAGCTTTCTCTGCTGTACTACTAATGGTAGCATTTTCAAGGGTGAGCGTATTGGTTGTTGGGTCATAAGACGCCTTACCCTTAACACCTTCTATGGCAGTTAAGTCACCACAGTTTTCAGAAGTTACTCGCTTTCCTCCTATCAGAAGATTGTAGTTTTCTGCTTGCATTGGTTGCGGCAGAGCGAAAGCAGTAACAAACAATGCGACTATTACCGCACACATGTTCCTAAGTAGATTGTTTTTCATTGTTCAAACCGCGCCTCTCCATAATCCCTCTATTTTAAAAAGTGGGAAACGCCTTCCGAGACTGGGGCGTTTTGATTATTAATAATTGTTTAGCTATTCGGCTACAAATATAGTATTTTTTTTTAATTTATGCAAAAGTGTAGGATTATTATTGCGAAAACAACATTTACTAACACTTTTTTTTATTTTTGCTTACTGTAAGATAAGTTTTAACCTTCTATAAAAGTAAAAAGATTTGATTATATACCATTGTTAACGAATAAAACAAAACTCTTAATCATATCAAATTCATTCAGTTCAAAATAGTATATAGACATCCTTGATGCAAAAATTCTCGAAATCTATGAAATAAACAAGTTTTTTCTGGAAATCTCGTTAATAACCTCTCCATATTTTGGTGTATGAAAACAATATCGCTAACCATTACTTTATGTACTTCATAATGAGGAGAATATACCCGACTAAAAAGGGCTCGAAAAAATATAATAAGAAAATAAAAATTTATAATTATAAATTTTAAAATTATAATTACAATTTAAAGAGAATATAATTATAATTTTCTATGTGATAAGTTCTATCTAAAGTTTTCCATTTTTTCAAGGGTTAAAAGTATTATCTCATCATTAAATTTCAGCAGATGATAACTGCTTGTTTATTATAGAATTTACCCACTTTTAAGTATTGCTCCATTCATTCTATTTTCTTATTTTTGCAATTTGAAAATAACAATACAAAAATGACGAGGGCAAGATACTTACTTTTTACTATATTTGTTTTTCATGCCATTATAGTTTTTGCACAAGATGTAACAAATGGACTCGTTTTGGAAAATCTAACACGTCAGCCTGTTATTGGGGCTTCCATTATACTTACAGAAACCAAAAATGTTGTAGCAATAACCGACATGAATGGTCGCTTTACAGCGAAAAATCTAAATGGAAAAACTATCCGCATAAGCTATATAGGTTTTAAATCTTTGGTGGTAAAGGCTTCAAAAGATGCTACCTACTATTTAGTAGAAGACACAAATGCATTGGCTGAAGTAGTTGTTACTGCCCAAGAGTCACGTGGGTTGTCTGCTGCTTCTACTATTGGCAAAAAAGCTATGGAGCATTTACAACCTTCTACTTTTTCTGATTTACTGGAATTGCTGCCTGGTGGTCGTTCTTCAGACCCTGCTTTGAATAATCCTAATAGTATTCGACTACGCGAAGCATCTTCGAATAGCGGAACCAACTATACAACCTCATCGCTTGGAACAAGTTTCATTGTCGACGGAGCACCTGTTTCTAATAACGCCAATATGCAATATATGAAAGGTGCATGGGATACCCCTGTAACCAATCGTGATTTTACCAACAAAGGTGTTGACATGAGAACAATTTCTACTGACGATATAGAAAAGGTAGAAATAGTGCGCGGAATTCCTTCTGTTGAATATGGCGACCTTACAACTGGACTCGTAAAAATTGAACGACGTCGTGGTGGGAATAATCTGAATGCACGTTTAAAAGCTGATATGAGCAGCAAGCTTTTCTATATGGCAAAGGGCTTCGAGTTTGGAAAGCATTGGACTCTTAACTTTAGTGCTGACTATCTTGATGCTAATCGCGACCCTCGAAACTCATTGGAGCGATATTCTCGCATTACATTCTCTGCACGTAGTGGCGCAACTTGGATAAAAGATGGTTATACGTTGAAGTGGAACAATAATTTCGATTATGGTGGTTCGTTTGATGGCGAAAAGTTAGACCCCGATTTGAATAATGGGAAAATAGATACTTACAAGTCTAAGTATAATCGTTTGGCCTTCAATTCTGCTCTAGATATAGCATTTAAGCGCACTCTTTGGCTGAAGTCTATAAGTGCTACGTTTTCTACAAGTTACCAACACGATGTTATATCTCGTACACGTTTGGTACAATTATCGCAAATGACACCTGCTTTAACAACTACTGCAGAAGGCGAATTTAATGTTCCTATTCTTCCCTACACGTATTATGGAACTCAAGATGTAGACGGAAAACCTTTCAATATCTTTGCTCAGTTGAATACAAAACTGCAGGTTCCTTCTAATTATATTTTCAATACGCTACTTATCGGAGCTGCTTGGACATTGGATAAAAACTATGGAGATGGTCAGAAATTTGATCCTTTGCACCCACCATATTCAGGAACTTCGGTTCGACAACGTAAACTTTCATCTATTCCTGCTATGAATACGCTTGCAATTTATGCAGAAGAACAGTTACGCATACCCATAGCACGTCATACGTTTGAGTTAAACGGTGGTATCAGAGCAAGCCAAATGCTTAATTTACCTACCTCTTATTCAATGCACGGACATTGGTATTTCGATCCAAGAATGAATCTTGGATGGTCTTTTCCAAGATTTAATATTGGAAAATGGACAACGAGTATTCGAATTCAAGGCGGCATTGGACAACACACAAAGAATCCAACGATGGAATATCTCTATCCTGACCCTCGGTATTTAGATATTGTGCAACTAAGTTATTATCACCCCAATGATAATTATAGAGTCATTAATGTGCGCACATTTGTTATTGATGCAACGAACGAAGCATTAAAACCAGCTCGCAATCTAAAGTGGGAGTTGGGCACTGATATCAATATTTCTGGCAATCATCTCTCTGTTACTTATTTTAAAGAGAACATGACTTCTGGATTCCGTAGCAATACTATTTATCAACCCTACACTTTCAAACAATACGATACATCTGGAATTGACCCTAATAACATTACTGCTGCACCTGATGTAGCAACTCTTCCTTATACAATGGTTCAAGAGTTATTTGGACGAAGCGAATATACAAATGGCAGTCAAACATTAAAGCGAGGCATAGAATATACATTTGCTACTCGCCGTATACCATCGTTGCACACCCGTCTCACTATAAATGGTGCGTGGTTCAGAACTATTTATCGTAATTCGCAGGTTGTTGCTTATCGTCCTTCTGCTGTTATCAATAACAAGCAGATACAATTTGTTGGCTTATATCGTGATAATGATGGTGTAAAAAACGAAATGGCAAATACTAATTTTACGTTTGACACCGATATTCCTAAGCTTCGTTTGGGCTTTTCTCTCTCTGCTCAATGCCTTTGGTATACCTCTACACAACGTCTTCCTTTAAGTAATGAACCTGACCAATATATCTCTCCCGATGGTACTATACATGAATGGCAAAAGGAAGATGCCAACGATACATATCTGCGTTTCCTCGTTCGCAATCACACAGCAGTTGAATACATCAACTATATTGTGCCCTTCTCAATGAATTTAAATCTTAAGGTAACGAAAAAGTTGCTCAACGACCGCCTCAATGTAGCGATGTTCTGCAACAGAATCTTAGATTACACCCCCGACTACGAACAAAACGGCATTAAGATAAGACGCAGTGTGCGCCCTTATTTTGGATTAGAAATCAATGCAAAGTTATGAGATACTTTCTTCAAATAATATTTCTTGCGCTTGTTGGCACTACTTTGACATCGTGTCATAATAGCACCGATGACTATATGGCATCAGTAACCATTGTTATTAATGGTGATGATAGTTTGCAAATAGACCGTATTCAGGCAATAGCTTCTATAAGAAATCTTAACACAAAACAGGTTATTACTTCTGCAGATTTCAATGGTAATACTCTAAAACAGCAGTTATTGCGTGGTGCATATCAAGTCAGTGTAGACGGTAGCATACGGTACACTAACCAAAATAAGCAAACACGCATACGTTCATTTCGCAGTCAGACCGATTTTATTTCTTTCGGAAACAGCGAGAACTATACGCTTGTAATGAAACCTATATTTTTAGATTAAATGAAAAGAATCCGACTGCTATATATTATAATAGGTGTGGTATGTGCCAATCTTGCTTTCGCACAAGATTCAGCACGCTTTGAAAGGGCAACGATAATGAATTTGCCTTATCAAACAGCATGGCAGAACCCTGCTATTTATGGTAGTGCCTTTCAGTTTACACAAAACGAGCTGAAACTGACAGGAGACTATTCACATGCTTCAGCTCCTTTGCTACTTGAAAAAGGTGATGGACATTCTGCAATAGAAGCTAAAACAACTGCTTATATTCGTCTTTCTAACCATACTACAGTATGGGGAAAAGCCTCATATACAACAAAAAGAACAAATAATATAAGGTGGAATTCAACTTCCGACTACGATTTGCTTGCTCCATACGTACTTGCTGATACAGTAGGAGGCAATACACTGGGCGAGCGTTATATGTTTTCTGGTGGCTATTCCACTTCAATTGGCAAATGGTATGTAGGAGCTGAGATATTATTTCGAGCTGAACAAGAATGGAGAAAGCGCGACCCACGTATGCGTGGAATAGTTTCTGACCTTACAGTAAAACTTGGTACAACTTATAAAGTAACAGATAATTATCAAATTGGAGCTGCACTTTCGGGTAATATATACAAGCAATCGAACGACGTTGACCTATATAATGAACAGGGAGGAGCAGCCCAATATATAATGACAGGACTTGGAACATACTACAAACGCTTCTCTGGCTTTGCTTCAGATATAAACTTTAAGGGAAGCGGAGCTACACTTCTGCTTTCGGTTCTACCAATTACTCAGCGCGGTTTCTATGGAGACATAATGTTGGAGAGCAATCGATATAAACGTATCAGCAACGAATATAACTCATTACCGCTCACAACATTATATAATAATAATGTGGCTGCAACTATGGGCTTTAGGAATAAGGGAACAAAAAGCCTATGGACAACATTCATTCACTATGCTTTTGATTGTCAGCATGGCGACGAACATATTGCAGGAAATGCTATTGCAGGTGTCTATCCAGTATTAGCCGACCTCACAATGTATAAACAATACCGCACTACAACATACGTTGGTGCAATGTTCACGGCTCTTTCAAGGAACCAATGGAGCATTGGCACAAAGCTCGGCTATATTTCCAACCGTTCAAAATATGTATATCCAAGTAGGAGATTAGATTTTTCACATCTATTCGGTGAAGCAACTACTCAACTTTTAGCACCTTTTGGTAAACGTTGGCTTGCTGATTGCCAGCTTACAGCAGCTTATTTTGCAAAAGCAAGTGCGCAATTGATATGCCATTTGGCGATATGGAGCCTTTTTTTGTACAGATGGTGAACTATAACTATATGCAACAGCGAGCTAGTTATGGGAATATTAACGCCCGTTTCCGCACCGACTACAAATTAAACAACCCTCGATATGGCATGTTTGCAGAACTACAAGGTGCAACAACCTTTACTTCAGAACGTAAAAATCAATTCAAAATGAGCCTTACAATGGGCTTTACATTTTAAATAAATTATTCAGTATTCAATTAAATAAAAAGAAAATGACAAAGAAAATTTTAATGAGCACCATGTTGCTCTTAGCTATTTGCTTTAGTTTTGTATCTTGTTCAGACGACAAGAACGATGCAACAACAACCTCGTCAGCAGTCATCAATCTTGAAATGCCGATGACTATTCAAGACGGAACACTCCATAATGTAAAGATTATCTTTACAAATAAGAGTACAGCGCAAACATATACAATAGAGAAAGTAGAAAAAACAGCTAATGGTTATACCGCAACTATTGAGAATTTACCTATTGGCTCTTACTCAGTAGTAGCTGTTGGAACTGCCAATTTCTCTGTTGATGGTCAGCAAACTACTACTGAAGTAAAAGCGACCAATGAGAATGTAAACATTGTTGAGAATCAATCAGGTAACACTATCAAGCTTTTATTCAACGTATTCACAGGTAAAGAGGGTTTTGTTATATCTGAAATATTCTTCCGCGGCACCTCAAGAGATGGAAGTAGTGTGTATAACAGAGACCAATACTTTAAGATTACCAACAACAGCGACCAGACTTTATATGCCGATAGCATCATTATTATGGAGTCAGCCTTCAGAAACGACAATCCACAAACCTACTTAAAGGATTTGCGTAACGATGGTTTTGCTGCAAATGCAATCTATATGATACCAGGAAATGGCAACGATGTTCCTGTGAAACCAGGCGAAAGTCTTTTAATTGCACTGAATGCGAAAGACCATAAGGCTGTTAGTAGCACCTCATTCGACCTCAGTAAGGCAGACTTTGAGTTTTACGATGAATCAAAAGTAAGCATAAAGGACGAAGATAACCCATCTGTTAAGAACCTCGACAAGTGGTATTGCTATACTCAATCGTTCTTTATCCTCAACATGCATGGTAATAATGCGTATGCAATTGCTAAGATTCGTGGCACAAAAGAGAACTTCTTAAAGAACAACACATACGATGCTCAGTACTATGCTGTCAATGGTAAGTTAATGACAACTAACGCTTACTTCATTCCAAATGCTTGGATTATCGATGCTGTAAACCTCTCTTATAAGGACAACGACCACCAATGGCGCGTTATGTCTATATTGCTTGATAAGGGTTATACTTATTGTTCTGATAACAAAAACGATAAGAGTGGTATTGGTACAGCTGTAGTACGCAAAATGGCAAACGGTAAATATGCTGATACTAACAACTCAACTGAAGACTTCACACCGAAGGCAACACCTACAGTTAAGTAATTTTCTTAAAGCTGTTGGAGGGATTAAAAGTACTCTCTAACAGCTTTTTTTTATTATAAAAACATTATGAACAAACTTCTTTCGCTTTTACTTGTTACACTCCTCTTGCCGCTTTCACTATCGGCACAGACTATGGAGACTGACAAGTCGTACCGAATAGGTAAGTTGGAGAATGGTCTAACTTATTATATTCGCCACAATTCTAAAGAACCAAACCTTGCTGATTTCTACATAGCACAGCGTGTTGGGTCTATTCTAGAAGAACCTCGCCAACGTGGTTTAGCCCATTTTCTGGAACATATGGCGTTCAATGGTACTAAGAATTTTCCAGGAAAAGGAAGCTCTTTGGGTGTTGTACCTTGGTGTGAGACTATTGGTGTGAGGTTCGGAACAAATCTAAATGCTTATACCAGCGTAGAACAAACCGTTTATAACATATCGTCTGTACCTATCAAACGTGAAGGAATAATAGACTCAACTTTGCTTATTCTGCACGATTGGAGCCACTTTTTGTTGCTGAACGAGAATGAAATAGATAAAGAGCGTGGCGTTATTCACGAGGAATGGCGTACACGTAGAGCTGGAAAAGCCGTACAACGTATGATGGAACGCGTGCTTCCTATTGTTTATAAAGGTACAAAATACGAAGATTGTCTGCCTATTGGCTCTATGAACATTGTTGATAGCTTCCCTTATAAAGACCTCCGCGACTACTATCAAAAGTGGTATCGCCCGGATTTGCAAGCCATTATCGTTGTCGGAGATATTGATGTAGACAAGATGGAGCAGAAGATTCGCAGCACATTTGCCGATGTTCCAAAACCTATAAACCCTGCCGAAAGAGTTTATTATCCTGTTGCTGACAACGAGAAAATGATAGTTGCCATTGACAAAGATACTGAACAGCCTATCATGCTCGCCAATCTCTACATGAAACAAGAGGCTACTCCCGACAGTGAAAAGGGACTTTTGGTTACTGCCCGTAAGAGTTATGTAACTGAACTTATAACTTACATGATAAACCGTCGTCTTTCTGATATAAAGGAACGGGCTACACCACCATTTCATAGTGCTTCGGTGAACGCAGGACAATTCCTTATTTCAAAGACGAAAGATGCCTTTTCGCTTTCGTTTGGCTGTTTACAAGAGAACGTGAAAGGTTCGTTCGATGCTGCTATAGCTGAAGTTGAACGTGCTCGACAGCATGGTTTTACTAAAAAAGAACTACTCCGTGCAAAAGAGGGACTACTGAAAACGGCCGAACGTGGATATAACGAACGCAACGATAGAGGTAACCGTTACTTTGTTAGAGCGGCATTACAGAACTTCCTTGCAAGCGAACCTATAACTACAGCAGAGTACAATTACAAGCTGATGAAGCAATTCGACAAGGAAATTACACTTGCTGATGTAAATAAGGAGGTTACTGAACTTATCTCAAACAAGAACCAAGTGCTTACGATATATGCTCCTGAGAAACCCGATTTCCATGTTGCCAATGCGCAAACCTTTGAGAAATACGTTCTTGATGCACAAGCAAAGAAATACAAACCCTATAAGGAAACTGCTGTTAGTAAGCATCTTATTGCTAAGTTGCCTAAGAAAGGAAAGATAAAAAGCGAACAAGACTGGGGCAAATTCGGTGTAAAGAAACTTGTTTTGAGTAACGGTGTAAAGGTATATGTTAAGTCTACAGACTACGCTAAAGACCAAATTACCATGCGTTTCTATGGTGAAGGCGGCAAATCTCTATACCCTGACGCTGACGCACTGAACTTCCACATGCTCACAAGTGCCATTACTGATGCGGGAGTGGGCAAGTTTGACAACATACAACTGAGCAAAATGATCAACGGAAAGACTGTTCGCATAAGCCCAAGTATCGATAATGAAACGCAAGCCATCAATGGTAACTCGTCAGTAAAAGACTTACAAACGCTGTTAGAACTTACTTACCTTTACTTTACTGCCCCTCGCAAAGATGCACAAAAGTTTGAAGGCAGCATCGCTACTATGCGTTCGTTCCTCAAAAACCGTGAAGCTAACCCACAAGTGGCTTACAACGACTCGGTTTCGGCTATTCTTTACGGACATCATCCACGCTTGCAACCCATCAAGGTTAGCAATATTGACCGTGTATCGTACGATCGTATTTGGCAAATCTACAACGAACGATTCAGCGATGCATCTGGTTTTAAAATGGTTTTGATTGGTAATATCGACATGGAAAAACTCCGTCCGTTGCTCTGTAAATATATTGCCACACTGCCTTCAAAGGGTAAACGAGACATGGTTAAGGATAGTTACCCCGCAATACGCAACGTAAATGAAACGCATATCTTCAAAAAGAAGATGAACACACCATCTACTTTGGTGAGCGTTTTCTATACTTTCGACGAACCTTATACAGCAAAGGCTGACCTCGCACTTGATGTTTTCAAGCGTGTACTAACCATTGCTTATACGGATTCCGTACGCGAAGAGAAAGGAGGAACGTATGGAGTGAGCGTACAAAGCGAGCTTGACAAGAACTCTAAGCCCTCTGCTTTGGTGCGAATAGGCTTCCGAACCGACCCTGTAAAGTATAAAATGCTTATTCCTATTGTTTATAAACAGATTGAACACATTGCCAATAACGGACCATTACCGCAGAGTTTAGAAAAGGTTAAGAAGTATTTGCTTAAAGCATACCAACAGAGTATCATCACAAACAGCTATTGGGACTATGTTATTTACAACTATTTACGAAATGGCATCGACTTCTACACTGGCTACGAAGAGTTGCTTAATGGTATTACCGCGCAAGATGTGCAGCAGATTGCAAAGGATATGCTGAAATCGAACCGCCGCATTGAAATAACTATGATGTCTGAATAGAAAAGTAATTGAGAACCAATGAAATATTACAAAGGCTTTTAATAGCATTTGGATGAAGATAAACGAAAGAGCTGAACTTCCACATTTGCGAAGTTCGGCTCTTTATTTATACAAACATAGAAAATTGTAACATGTAGGAATAACCGCTATCTCCAATCTTAGTACTTATATAATCGTATGCTTTGAGCAGCAAAAAACTGAAAGAAAAAGAGTTGAATTATTTGTTTAAGAACCCGCTTTGCCTTATTACTTTATTTCCTTTTATTTTACCTTTAACACCTCCTTTATTCGCATAAACTATGTAAATATTTTTTCAGATTTAAATATTTGCATAACAACCTTACTTTCAGTTCTTTACAATATAGGTTCTTTTGCATTGTACAAGAGCCTGTTTTACACAGCAATAGTGCCTGTTTTGCACTGTAAAACAGGCACTATTGCAATGCAAAAATACTATCACTACTTTTTACATGTAGTTTCTTTACAAAACGAATGCTATTTTGATACAAAATCAAAGCAACAAAGTAAAAGGAATTTTATCGCGCAACTCATCTCTACTCTAACCTATCTCAGATTGTAGATGTGCAGCGATTTATATATTCAGATAGCTGTCTCTATTGCCCATTCAATATCTAAAAAACCATAAACAATTGAACTAAGACAATGAAACAGAAGCATCGTTTGACAAGTAAAGCGATTGTTTGGTCTCTTTTCTTGGCTATTCCATTCAATTATTGTATATTTGCAACAGTTATCAGAATGATAATTAAGGGGTGCTTGTTCGGTTGAACTTGCTGAGAATAAACCCATAACCTGATACGGGTAATGCCGTCGTAGGGAAACTCCCCTTCTGTTTTATTAAATCAAAATATATACAATGAGAAAACTATTGGTATTTACAGCAATAGCTTGTGCAGCGAGTGTGCAAGCTCAAACAGTAGATACATTGGCCAGCCAAGAACTACAAGAGGTTATTGTTGCAGGCGTAAGAGCACAAAAGAACGCTCCTTTCGCTGTTGCAAACATCAAAAAGGCAGAACTATCGAGCTTTGCAAAGACTGGAAGAGAACTTCCTTTCCTCTTTGCTCATACCCCTGGTATATTCGCATGGGGCGAGAATGGACTCGGAACTGGCACTTCTGCAATGCGTATTCGCGGCGCAGGCGGTAGCCGTATTAACATAACGCTTGACGGAGTTTCGCTCAATTCTCCTGAAGACCAAACGGTTTTCTGGGCTAATATGAACTCTTATGGAGCATTGATGAGCAGTGTTCAGATTCAAAGAGGTATTGGTACATCTACCAACGGAGACGGTGCCTTTGGCGGTTCTATCTCTTTGGCAACGGCAACGCCCAACAATCAGCCGTCAGTAGAGCTCAGTGGCTCGTTCGGAACATACAAAACGTACAACACTGGAGTTAAGTTCTCAACGGGTTTGTTGGGCAACCATTTCTTATTCGATGGCGCTTACAACGAAACAGCCACTGATGGATACCTTCATGGTACTGCTGGTAGGTCGGGTTCTTACTATGGTGGGCTCACATTCTTGGGCAATAACTTCCAAATAAGGTATAAAAACATTGGTAATTTCGAGAAAACAGGACAGGCATGGAGCGGTGTTGTAGCTGGAAACAACGATGCTTCGCTGATGGGTAACGATATAAAAACCTACAAAGACTTGTACGAACATGGTCTGGGACGCTTTAATCCGCTCTATGAAGGTCTGGTATTCGACTACGATAAATGGACTTTTCCAACCGATGCGAACGGAAAATACCAAACCTATAGGTACAAAATGGACAATGGAAGTTACTGGGCTAAAACTACCGACAACTTCTATCAGAACCATAACATACTTTCTGCAGCATGGAAACCAAATGATTCTTGGTCGCACAACATTGCTTTGCACTACACTTACGGACATGGATACTACAACGAATTCCGTCCAAACAACAAGTTTAACAAGTTCGGTCTAATTGCAACAGACGTGAATGGAAAGACCATTAAACGCAGCGACTTCGTCAGAAAGAAAGGTTTAACACAACACACTTATGGTATTCTATACAACGTAAACTATAAGAACGAAAACTGGGATATGCTCGGAGGCATCAACTTACAGCAGTTTCGAGGAAGTCATTTCGGTTATTTGACATACGTAGCAAATAAAGGTCAGGTACAAAACTTCACTGGTTTGAAGTACTACGACTCTGATGGTAACAAAAAAGATTATAGCTTTTTCGCAAAAGCAACCTACCATTTGGACACAACTTGGGACTTATTCGCAGACGTACAGTATCGTTTCGTAAACTATAAAGCCAATGGAAAGAACGATAAATTCTATGAATTAGCTACTGGAGGTTACACAAATCAGATACTAAACATTAACGAAAGCTACAACTTTGTGAACCCAAAGGCGGGTATTAGCTACCATAACAACGGTCACAAGGCCTATTTGTCAATGGCATACGTAAGCCGAGAGCCTGAACGTAATAACTTTACAGACAACGGAAAGTACCCTGCGCCAAACGCAGAACACTTGTTTGACGTTGAATTGGGATACCAATATGCTGGCAATAACTGGCATGCTGGGACCAATCTCTACTATATGGGCTATAAAGACCAGTTCGTTCAGACGGGAGAACAGAGCGATATAGGCGAAAATCTTACAACAAATGTAAAGAACTCATACCGTATGGGAGCTGAATTAACGGCTGATTGGAATGCTACTTCATGGTTTTCACTTGAAGGTAATGCTGCTTTGAGTATCAATAAGATTAAGGATTTCGATGAGTTTGTAGAAAACTGGGACGATAAGAATGCACCTCTAAAAGTACATTACGATAACTCTACTCTTGCATTCTCACCTTCAGCTATTCTCAATGGCTTTATGAATTTCCACTACAAAGGGGTACAACTAGTTTGGCATACTAACTATGTAAGTCGCCAATACTTGGATAACTCTGCACATAAAGACCGTTCTCTGCCTGCTTTTTCGCAGACAGACATTAACCTTAGCTATGCTTTGAACATGGGAAAGAAGCAGAAATGCCTAAAGGAAGTGCTGTTTGGACTGAACTTTAACAACATTTTCAACAGCCATTATGCAGCGAGTGGCTGGGTCTACAGTGCGGTAAGCGACAGCTCTAAATACACAAATGATAATCGTTACTATCAGATTGGGTTCATGCCAATGGCTGGATTTACAATGATGGGAAACATAACACTGAAGTTCTAAAACCTAAACGACCTCCCTTCGACAATTGCAAAGAGAGGTCGTTCATACTATTAGAGAGCACCAAATGCTAAACAACATTATTCAATACTTCCAAGAAGCCGACACATACCAACTATTAGATATGGTCGGAACCATCATCGGACTTATCTATATCTACCAAGAATATAAGGCAAGCATTTGGCTTTGGCTTACAAGTATAGTTATGCCGCTTGTCTATACCTTCGTTTATTATGAGGCAAAGCTATACGCTGACTTCGGTATGCAGCTGTATTACATTGTCGTATCCATCTATGGCTTCCTCTATTGGCAGTTCGGTAAAAGGCAAAAAGAGAATAAAGAGTTGCCCATAAGAAGGTTTCCTAAGCATAAAATAATGCCAATAATGGTCCTTTTTCTGGCTTTATGGGGTATTGTTTACTTTATTTTGATTACTTTTACCAACTCGAATGTACCCATTTTGGATAGTTTCGGCAATTCGTTAAGCATTATCGGACTATGGGCTTTGGCTAAAAAATATTTGGAACAATGGTGGATTTGGTTTGTGGCGGATATAGAACTATCGGCACTCTACTTTTATAAGGGCATACCATTTACTTCTGGTCTATATGCAATTTATGCCCTTATAGCCATTGCAGGCTACTTCAAATGGAAGCGAATGATGCAGACAACTATGTAAATAAGTAAAGGAAAACAATGAAAGAACTGAAGAACGAATACGATGTTGTAATACTTGCAGCAGGCGATTTCCCCACAGATATAACAGCAATGCATATTCTGCGCACTGCCAAACATCTGATAGCATGCGACGGTGCAGTGGAAGATTTGTTGAAAATGGATATTGAACCAGAAGTAATTGTGGGTGATGGGGATTCGGTTTCGGAATCAACAAAGAAGAAATACCAACACATTTTTCATACCATTGAAGAACAAGAGGACAACGACCTTACTAAAGCGACAAAGTATGCACTACAATATTTCAACCTTACAGATAGTACTACATTCTGCTATCTTGGTGCAACAGGCAAGCGAGAAGATCATACTTTGGGCAACATCGCACTGCTTATACATTATTATAAGCACCTTAACATTGTGCCAACAATGGTAACTAACTATGGTTGGTTTACTATTTCTCAAGGGGAAACAACCTTTGCAGCCTTTCCACATCAGCAGGTTAGCATTTTCCAAATAGGTGGAAAACACATAGAAAGCAAAGGATTAAAATGGAAAATATACCTTTTAGTGAGTTATGGCAAGGTACTTTGAATGAAGCAATGGGCAACTCATTCACCATAAACAGCGATTCGACTTACTTGGTGTATCAAACCCATAAGCCGAAAGAATAACTTTAAAGAAATAAAAAGATATTTACGATTTCAGTTTAAACGAATTTTCAATTGTTGAAAGTTCAGCAATGAAACCTTTATCCACCTGCAAACGCTTCTCAATTTGAGAACAACTGTGAAGCACGGTACTATGATCGCGACCTCCAACAAGCTTTCCTATACGGCTTGCAGGCATCTTTGTGTGCTTCTGAGCCAAGTACATACTTACTTGACGAGCAAGTACGATGTCTTGTTTGCGCGAGCGTGAGTTTACAGCAGTGGCAGTAACGTTAAAGTGTATGCACACTTTATCAATGATTTCGTCAATTGTCAGCGGCTCATCGTCAATCTTTACCGAACGCTTAATGACTCTTTCAGCCAATCGCATGTCAATATTGCTATTATAAACAACACTATAAGCCAGCAAAGAGTTAATGACTCCCTCCAAATCTCTTACGCTTCCATTAGCTGTTTGTGCAATAAACTGAACAACATCGTTAGGAATACTCAAGCCATCGCGCTTGATTTTACTATTTAGAATATCTACACAAAGCTGTACATTAGGCTTCTCAAGTTCAGCAATAAGGCCACAGGCAAAACGTGTTAGCAAACGTTCGTTCATACCTTTCAGCTCTACTGGTGGACGATCAGAAGCTAGAATAATACGCTTTCCATTCATAAACAAATGGTTAAAGATATGGAAGAATGTGTCTTGAGTCTTGCTTGCAGTTATCCATTCCTGTATATCATCAACTATTAAAATATCTATTGTCTGATAGAAGTTGATAAAATCGTTGGTCGTATTATTCAAAACAGAGTTTGTATACTGCACTTGGAATAAGCGAGCAGATATATATAACACACGCTTTTGTGGGTAAAGCTGCTTAATACGCAAACCGATTGCGTTGATAAGGTGGGTCTTTCCACAACCCGATGGACCATAAATGAACATCGGATTGAACTGTGTGGTGTTTGGATGTTCAGCAATTGACAAGCCAATAGAGCGAGGTAGCTTGTTACTATCGCCTTCAATGTAGTTTGAAAACGACTTATGCAAGTCTAACTGTGGGTCTATTTCTTGAAGAGCAACGTCTAATAACGTTGGACTTTGGTTGGCACGATTAGTTGGTAACTGCGTTTCTACTTTGTCGACTGTATCCGATTGGATATCCTGAGTAAGGTTATGTGCCTTATCAGTAACTATTCTATATTTAAGTTGGACGCCTTTACCATATACACGTGTAAGCACTTTGCTCAATAAATCAACGTAGTTTTCCTCCAAATACTCGTAAACGAAGGGACTCGGTACCTGTACCAACAAATTATTGGTAGCGGTATCGAACGCCTCAAACGTTATTGGGCTAAACCATGTTGCATACTGCTGCTCGGTTACATTATCTCGGATAAGTTGAAGACACTGCTCCCAGAGCGCATTGGTTGAACTTTCATGTTAATACTTGTGTATCTAAAATCGTTTATTAGTAAATATATCAAATCATCTTCCTTATTTCAAAGGTAGTGCAAAGTTACTAAAAAAAAGTTAGATAGAGAACTAATCGCGAAACTAAAATAATACATTGAAAAGCGCTAAAGTATTGTTCGATTGGTGCTTATGGCTTCTTTACATTCTAACTAAGGAAATAATGTTTTGCATATATCCAACTTTTTATATATCAAATAGTTACTTTATGTTTCTAACTTTAATACTATAAATCATGAAACATTTATTTTCACATCTAAAAAGGCTGATTGTCAATCAAATTACATAGTCCGTTTAAAGTGTGGAACTTTAACTTCTTTATTTAGACTCTTTTTAAATAACACTGTAATAACGGCCTTTTTACAACTTTATTCTTACACTCTTTAAAGCCGATAAATTTGGTTTAGCAGTCTAATATTGGGATTACGATATCCCCATTATAGCCTAATAGGAAGTGCAAGAATTACTATCATTCTGTAAAGATAATTCGGAGTAAAAATGGTATTAGTACTTTAGTATTGCAATAGTACCTATTTTGCACGGTAATAGTGCCTGTTTTGCCGAGCAAAACAGGTTGTTTTAGAACACAAAACAGGTACTATTATAACGGATTGATAATTAATGTGTTACACAAGATATCCTCTCTTGAAAAATTATTTACATATAATTGGTATTTATTTCCAATATTTAGATTTCTATTGGAACATAAAATGGGTGTAAAATAGTCTTCAAATAAGACTGAAATAAAACAATAATGGCGAGTAGAATAGGTTTATTCTGCTCGCCATTATTATTTAATTGCTATATCTTACTTATCTTTTCGTCCAAAAACAGAGAAGTGTAAGTATCGCTTCGGATGTGCTTTAAGATTTACTACTAAGCTATCAACACTGCGTAATGTATTGTTTAAGTTGTTATATAGCGATGGATCGTTCATTAACAAGCCCATAGAGCCCTTGTTGCTATTCAACGTTCCAGCCAACTTATTAACTTCATCGAGTGCTGTATTCAATCTTATAACTGTAGTTTGAATATCTAATGCACTTACTTTATCGTTTAGCGAAGTCATTAAAACATTTGCTCCTCTCACAGTAGAACGTGCATCTGCAATACCAGCCTTAGCCTCTGTCATTACTCCGTTTGTATTGGTGAGTAAGCCATTTGCTTTCGTTGCCAAAGCAGGAAGCGACTTATTGAGCTGTGTTAGCAAAATATTTAGTTGCTTACTTGATGCAGTCAATTCGCTACTAAGTTTATTCGCATTATGCAATGTGCCTGCCAATGAAGGATCAGAAGTAAGTTTAACGATATTTGTAAGTATGCTATCAATTTTTGGCAACATTTGTTGTACATCAGGGAAAGCATCTCTCATTTTTCCCAACACACCATCATTGACACGACCAACGATAATACCTTCTTCCTTTAGGTATTCTTTTGCATCGCTGAAAATAAGGTTTACTTTTACATTACCCATAAGGTCGCTCACAATTTCAGCCCTTGAGCCAGTTGGAATTCTCATATCCTTATCGATAGCAACTCCCACATTGATGGGTTTAGATGGGTCTTCGTAGTCGTAAACAATATCTTTTACTGTTCCTACTTTAAAACCATTAGCATAGATTGGAGTGGTTGGTACAAGTCCATCTACTTTATCGAACTGCATATTATATACAATGTCCGATGAGTATAGGTTAAGTCCTTTAAGGAAATTCATACCAAAGAAAAGAATAACAATGCCGACAATGGCCACCAATGCAATTCTTACTTCGGGTGATATTAACTTCTTCATATTCATTTTCTCTTATTCTTTACATATTCTTTAATAGCATCTCCCACATTCATACGGTTACCATTTTTAAATGCAACAATAAAAGCTTGGGGGAAATCGGGCTTTATTTCTTCTTTTAAACGCATGATTTCGTTATAATCTTCATTAGCTCCAATCATGTATTTATTGAGAGTTCCTTCTGTTTCTACAGATACATTAGTATATCCTTTAAACAATTCGTTATCAAGAGTCAACTCTCTGTTTACGGCAAAAATCTGTATTTTAAACAAAGGAATATCAGAAAAGCCCTCTTCAAGAGTGTCTTGATCGTTTTGTTTGTATACTTTTGTCTTTGTTGTTATCTTTTGTATTGGTCGTGGTTGTCTTACAATGTTAATCTTTTTAGGAAATTCTACTTGTGCAACAGGCTTTTGTGAATTAGTTGACAAACGATCTAAGACATTTTCAACTGGCAATTGATTATTTTTAGAAGGACGGTAAGGAATTGTAACCTTGCCATCGTATCTGTTCTTATATTCTACAAATGCTTCGTAAATACCGCGTGCCATAAGATTTATTCCTCGTGGAGAATTAAGGAATTGCTCCTCTTCTTCATGGGTAATAAATCCTAATTCTATAAGACAACTAGGCATAGATGTTTCTCTGAGTACAAGGAAACCAGCTTGATGTACACCTTTATCGTTTCGACTAGCCTTTGAGCAAACCGACCTTTGTATAAGTTTAGCCAATTCAACGCTTTTCTCCATATTAGCCGATTGGAGAATTTCGAACATTATATAGCTTTCTGAGGATCTTGGATCGAAGCCTTCATAAGTTTTCTCATATCCTTTCTCCAACGAAATCACACTATTCTCTCGCATAGCTACATCAAGGTTATCCTTTGCACGGTGCATACCTAATGTATAAACTTGAAAGCCCTGTGGAGGAGTCTTTGTAGGAGGAACCGAGTTTGTATGTACTGATATAAACAAGTCTGCTTTTGCTTTATTAGCAATATCAGCTCTTTCTTTCAATGGTATAAAAACGTCTGTTTTGCGTGTATAGATAACATTCACATCAGACAAATTACTTTCAACCAATTTTCCAAAAGCCAAAGCAATGGTTAGATTTATGTTCTTTTCATTTGAGATTGCACCTACAGCACCCACATCTTTACCGCCATGACCTGGGTCAATTACAAGTGTAAACTTATCTTTTGCACTCACTGAAGCAAGTGCAAACAAGGAGAATATTATAAGGAATAAAGAAACTCTTCTACTCATACTTCGTATAATTGCACGCAAAGTTAAGCATTTTCGTTTGAATAGCTTAGTTTAAGACCTGGTTTTTTCATTTATTAAATGTAATTCCACGCCTGCTCCGCTGCAATCTGCGCCCATAGGAGGGTTCAGTTTAGTAAGACAAAGGTCTATTGCTTCTATTTGTGGGAAAGTTTTTTCCAATGCCTCTCCAATACGATATGCCACATGTTCCAACAATTTTGCAGGTTGTTGCATTACTGTTTTCACTATATCGTAAACATCAGCGTAACTTATTGTATCGCTAACATCGTCAGTTAGCATAGCTTTACCTATATGATAATGCAAACGAAGGTCGGCAACATAATCGTTGCCAACCTCTCGTTCTATTTCGCTTACACCGATGTAGGCACGAAACCTTACACCTTTTATATATATGTAGCTTGATTTTAATTTCATTATTCAGTTTAAATAGTTGTTTATCCACAGCGAGATGCTCCGCAGTTGGTGCAGATAAGACAACCTTCTTGATAAACTAAAGTTTCCTGTCCACATACAGGGCAAGTTTGTCCTGAAGCTGTTGTGCCATCAGTTACATATTTCTTCAAAGCACGTTCCACACCATTTTTCCATGTATTGATACTTTCGTCTTTAAGTTGCAATGAACTTACGAGATGAATGACATGTGCTATAGGCATGCGATAACGCAATACACCTGAGATAAGCTTAGCATAATTCCAATATTCAGGATTAAATTTCTCAGACAAACCTTCTACCGTTGTCTTATATCCTCGCTTATTTTCAAATTGGAAGTCGTAACGATGAGTACCATCAGCATTGGTTTGCTTTATTACTTTACCTTTTGTTACACTCTTTGGCAATACAATTCCTTCTTCATCATCTTGCAATCCGGTGAAAATCTCATAAGGATAACCATCAAGAAGTCCTACAAATGCCACCCATTTTTCTTTATTATTTTGGAAACGAACAACATCACAATCCAAAACTTGAGGACGAACTTCTACTACCTGTGGAGGTGTGCAAATATGTTCGTGCTTTTCTTCTGAAGAATTCAAGTCGTGTTCTTCGTTTGTTTCATTTTCGCTTTCGTTCTTTTTCTTCTTATCTTTCTTAGATACAGAAATCATCACGCCAGAACGAGAACCATCACGATAAATAGTACAACCCTTGCAACCAGAACGCCAAGCCTCAACATAAAGTTTGTTTACCAATACTTCATCAACGTTGTTTGGCAAGTTACTGTAACAGAAATTGAGTGATCTATCCATTTTTGAATAGCTCCTTGCATGCGAACTTTCATCAACCAGTCTACATCATTAGCAGTTGCTTTATAATAAGGTGAACGTTTTACAAGTTCGTTTATCTCTGTCTGTGTATATTTCTTTGAAGTATCAAAACCATTTATCTCCATCCAATCCATGAATTTTTTATGATAAACGATGTATTCTTCAAATGAATCTCCTACCTCATCTATATAATCTACACGTACATCAGTATCGTTTGGATTTACTTTTCTACGACGTGTATATACTGGCATGAATACTGGTTCTATACCAGAAGTAGTTTGTGTCATGAGAGAAGTTGTTCCTGTCGGAGCGATAGTTAAACATGCAATGTTACGACGGCCATATTTCACCATATCAGCATAAAGCTGTGGATCGGCTTCTTTCATGCGCAAAATAAATGGATTATTTGCTTCGCGTTTTGCATCAAAGATTTCAAAAGCTCCACGTTCTTGTGCCATTGTTACTGAAGAACGGTAAGCTGACAATGCCAACATTTTGTGAACTTCTACCGAGAATGCTGTTGCTTCTTCTGTTCCATAACGCAAACCCATAGCGGCAATCATATCGCCTTCAGCTGTTATACCTACTCCAGTACGACGTCCTTTTCCACTCTTTTCTTTAATCTTTTCCCAAAGATGGTATTCTGCAAGTTTCACCTCATCACTTTGAGGGTCATTCTTAATCTTCTCCATGATGAGTTCTATCTTCTCCATCTCAAGGTCTACAATATCGTCCATAAGACGCTGTGCTAGGCCTGAGTGCTTTCTAAACAATTCAAAGTCGAAGCTTGCGTCTTTTGTGAATGGATTCTTCACATAAGCAAATAGGTTGATAGACAACAAACGACAACTATCGTATGGACACAATGGAATTTCACCACAAGGATTAGTAGAAACTGTGCGAAAACCTAAGTCTGCATAGCAGTCTGGCAAACTTTCTTTTATAATAGTATCCCAAAATAAAACTCCAGGTTCAGCACTCTTCCAGGCATTGTGCACAATCTTTTCCCATAATTTCTTTGCCGAAATTTCTTTGCTGTAAACAGGATTTTCGGCATCAACAGGGAATTTTTGTACAAATGGCTTATCGTTTACGACTGCTCCATAAAACTATCGGTTATCTTTACCGATACATTTGCGCCTGTAACTTTACCTTCTTCCATCTTTGCATCTACAAATGCTTCTGCATCTGGGTGGTTAACACTTACCGAAAGCATTAATGCACCACGGCGTCCATCCTGTGCAACTTCGCGTGTACTATTTGAATAACGCTCCATGAATGGAACCAAACCTGTTGAAGTAAGCGCAGAATTATTCACAGGAGAGCCTTTCGGACGTACATGACTGAGGTCATGTCCTACTCCTCCACGACGTTTCATCAATTGCACTTGCTCTTCATCTATGCGCAAAATAGCGCCATAAGAGTCTGCATCTCCATCTAATCCTATTACAAAACAGTTTGACAACGAGGCGATTTGGTAGGTATTACCAATACCTGTCATTGGACTTCCTGCAGGAATAATATAGCGGAAATGGGTGAGCAGTTCAAAAACTTCCTGCGCACTTATAGGATTTTTATACTTTTTCTCAATACGGGCAATTTCATTGGCAATTCGCCAATGCATATCTTCTGGCGATTTTTCATATATATTGCCAAAGCTATCCTTCATAGCATACTTGTTTACCCAAACTCTTGCGGCTAATTCGTCGCCGTTAAAATACCTCAATGAGGCCTCAAATGCTTCGTCAAATGAGTAAGTCTTGCTTGCTTTCATTAATTTGCTTAGTAAAAAATGTGTCTGCGAAGTTACTAATTGTTTTCTGAAATAGAAAACTTTTTTCTAACTTTGTAACCTAAAATTTCCAAAAATGAAAACTATATTCAACAGAACAACTATTAGGAAGTACTCAAACAGAGAAGTTTCCGATACACTTTTAAAGGAATTATTGAGTAAAGCTGAACTTACTCCCACAATGGGAAATTTACAACTTTACTCGGTTATTGCGACACGAAATAGCGAAATGAAACAAAAATTAGCACCTACACATTTTAACCAACCGATGGTAGAAAACGCTGCTGTAGTGCTAACTTTTTGTGCAGATTTCAACAGAACTACTGTTTGGGCAAATAATAGAAAGGGAACACCTGGCTACGATAACTTTCTATCGTTCCTAAATGCAGCTACCGATGCCCTACTCTATTGCCAAACTTTCACCAATCTAGCTGAAGCAGAAGGACTTGGAACATGTTTTCTTGGCACAACTATCTATAATCCAAAACAAATTATAGACCTTCTGAAACTGCCAAAACTTGTTATGCCTGTAGCAACTCTTACAATTGGTTGGCCCGATGAAACACCAACACAACCCGACCGTCTACCACTTGAAAGTATTTTGCACGAGGAAACCTACACCGACTATACCGCAGAAAGTATCGACCAATATTATAAGGTAAAAGAATCGCTCGAAGAAAATAAGCATTTTGTAGAAATAAACAAAACCGAAACATTGGCACAAATCTACACCGATATTAGATATAAGAAGAGCGATAATGAAGCAATATCTACAGGATTATTGGAAACTCTTAAGCAACAAGGCTTTCTTTAATCTTTTAATATAGTTTCGAGCCCACCAGATCGAAAGATAAAAAAGCTGTTTCTACTCTGAAAAATGAGTGAAACAGCTTTTTTTTATCATAACTCAACAACACTATAAGCCATTTATCATATAAAAGGTATAAAATACATTGATACTTTCCTCAAAAAAGTATATACTTTTCACGAAAACTTTAATTATAAATTTGTAATTATATTTTTTTTATTTATTATTAAAGTTTTAGCGAAAAGTTATTATTATTTTTTTTAAGGTTAGAACAACCTAATTTCCAAATAAAAAAGAACAAAAAAAGCATATACCTTTCAGCTGAAAAATATATGCTTTCTATTTATAACATCTTTTTATCTTTTATTCTTTCGGTAGTTATTACAAGAGAATGTTTACATCTGTATGCTGATTCCTGCAGTTATCCAAGTACCAGGCTGAGTCACATTTCCGTAATCAACATATGTTCGATTCAACAAATTATTTGCAGCAACAAAAGCTGTCCATTTACTTTCATTCCACGATAGGCGTGAATCTAAAATTCCATAAGTTGCATACTTGTGTCGTTGGTTGTTTATATCAACGTAGCTTCCCATACGATGCAACAAACGATAGTTCAGACCTAACTCAAGGTTACGCCATAAATTTAACTGTAAATTAGCAACCATTTTGTTTTTCACATATTCTAAAACATACTTACTTATAATGCCGTTATGTTCCTGTTTATTTTGATTAAGGTAGCAATAGGCAATACCAAACTGCTTTAGGAAACGTTGTGAAGGTATTAAAGTATAGAAATCAAAATTAAGTGAAGTTTCTGCGCCTAAAAGATTGATGTGACCAAAATTCACACTCTTCCACAGTGTACTACCATTAGCATCAAGCGTTCCGTCAGAAATCCAATCTATGAGATTCTTTTGATTATGGTAAAAAAAACTTGCTTTGCCAATAATTCCACGTGTATTGTATTTTACTCCTGCCTCTAAAGCCGAAAGTTCTTCAGGTTTTAAATGCTTATCTGCCTTGTGTCCACCAACAGAATAAAAGAGTTCCGTGAACGAAGGCATACGTAACGAAGTATTATACGATGCATAAATTTTCCACTCATTACCTATTCGGTAGCTTGCATCTAAACCAGGATAAACACGCATGTTCATGTTTGCCTGACTATTCTTTACAGCTACAACACCTGCCGAAAGTGTAAAGCGCGAAAGAATAATGTTGTGTTCCAAAACAAACTGCAAATTTGTACGATTAATTCCATTCGTATAATCACGATCGGTGCCATAAATATGACGAGGATTATCCAGTTTTTCTCCAAGATTAGTGCTCACAATATTTTCGTTGCGTAGTTCAACTCCGAAAGCCGTTCGTCCAAAATTCCAGTCGAAATAAGCATTAAGATTTACACCACAAACATCGGTTCTGTGATAATTGTAAGCATACTTTTGTGGCACTCCACGGAAAAGTTCAAATCTATCCATGCTGCGATTCCAATATATAGACGGACGGATGTGTAACTTTCCTTGTTTATTTTCAGCCTGCATGGCCGTAAATGTTTTAAACGTATGTTCAAACTGGTCATCGTATTTGGCAGCATAAAAAGTATTCGCACCAAAATCTTTTACGCTCATTCCAGCATGCCATCTTATCATAACATTCTTGTCGTTATAGTTGCCTTGATAGAAAGCTTTACCTTTTTTATAGTCAGAATTTAGTCTATTTGCCTTATTTCTCAAATAGCCATCGCTACGTGTAAACGACGCAGAAAGTTGATTATTCCACCTTTCCTTTGCAATATTTGCACGTGCGCCTGCTGTCAGATAGCCATAAGAGCCACTTTCTATGCGTGCGGAAAGAGAAGAAGATGGAGGAGTTTTGGTTACAATGTTTATCGCACCTAATAAAGAAGATGTGCCATAAACGCGTCCTGCAGGACCTTCGAGAATTTCTATTCGTTCAATTTCGCTTATATCAACTGGAAAATCGAACGTGTTATGACCAGTTTGAGCATCGCAGATATTAATTCCATTCAGTAAAACAGTAATCTGTTCGGAGTTTCCGCCTCGTATGCTTACATCGGTAAGTGCTCCTAAAGCTCCTTTCTGGCGCACATCTACACCTACAGCATATTTCAAAAGGTCGTTTACACTTTGTACTGGAGCGGCTTGAATATCTTCACGACTCAGTACAGTTACCATTCTCGCTTGCTGACTAACTGTCAGCGGTGCTCGTGTACCCATTACATTCACCTCTTCGAGCATCACATGTTTATTGGTTACTGTAGAATCGCTACTTATTTGCAATGCTTCATTACTAACGTTATGTGCCGTTGCATGTTGAAGAGTAGCAACACTCAGTACACCAATTATCACTTCCTTGCCGAGAACAGCAAAGAGCGAATAGCTGCGATTAGAGAAGTGAGTAAACTTCAGTACACTAGGCTTGTTTAAAATTGGTTTGTACATAATATGATAGATTTATAATCATCGACACCATCAGCTTTATACTAAAGTTGACCTTGCCAAATCGAGGTGCAAAATTACATAAATTCAACAAAACAGCCTATAACAAATGTACTTTATTTTAGTTCTAGTTTCATTCTTTCGCAAAAATGAAAAATAAATGCAAATATTAGCAAATAGTTTTTTATTATTTACTACTTTTGCACTTTATATTCCTAACAGATGGATAGTTCCAATATGTTAGGCAGATATATAAACAATTAAAAACAAGTATGAAAGGTAAATAACTGTACAATGAAAACATTGATAGACCGCATCCGTAAAGACGGCAAATGCTATGAAGGGGGAATCTTAAAAGTAGACAAGTTTATAAATCATCAGTTAGACCCCAACTTGATGAAACAAATAGCTGTGGAACTAATCCGCCGCTATGCTTCAACGGAAATAAACAAAATTATAACAGTTGAAGCAAGTGGTATCGCACCTGCCATTATGATGGGTTTCCTTCTCGACTTGCCTGTTGTGTTTGCTAAGAAAAAGAAGCCTTCTACAATGGCAGATATGCTTTCGTCTACTGTATTCTCGTTTACTAAGCAACGCGAATACCATGTTTGTATTTCAAAAGAATATCTTAAACCTTCTGACAAAGTACTTTTCGTTGACGATTTCTTAGCCTATGGTAATGCTGCAAAGGGAATTATAGACTTATGCAACCAAGCTGGAGCCGAACTTGTAGGTATGGGATTCATTATTGAAAAGGCTTTTCAAAATGGTCGTGAAATTATTGTATCTGCAGGAATACGCTGCGAAAGTTTAGCTATTATTGAATCATTAGATAACTGCGAAATAAAAATAAGACAACAATAAAACCATGGAGCAAACAAAAGAACTTATTTATGGGCTGAACGATCGCCCACCTTTGAGAGAAACTATCTTTGCTGCTTTGCAGCACTTGTTGGCAATTTTTGTTGCTATTATTACGCCGCCGCTCATTATTAGTTCAGCGTTGCAGTTCGATTTAGAAACGACAGGATTCCTTGTTTCTATGTCGCTGTTTGTATCGGGTATTGCAACATTCATTCAATGTAAACGTTTTGGGGCAGTTGGTGCAGGTTTATTATGTATTCAAGGAACTTCATTTTCTTTTATTAGTCCAATAATCGGTGCAGGAATGCTCGGTATGGTTGGCGGGAAGATGAATATTGAACTTGGATTGAGCTATATTTTTGGATCTTGTATGGTGGCTTCTGTCGTTGAAATGCTTGTAAGCCGCGTGTTACCATATATGCGTAAAATCATTACACCATTGGTTTCGGGTATCGTTGTTACGCTGATTGGTCTTTGTTTAATTAAAGCTGGTATCAATTCATGTGGCGGTGGCAATGCTGCAATGTCTGATGGCACCTTTGGTTCATTGCAAAATCTAGGTTTAGCACTACTCGTATTTATCAGTATTGTTATATTCAATCGTTCAAGTAATCCATTCTTCCGTATGGCATCTATTGTTTTAGGCTTATTATTGGGTTCTACGGTAGCTTACTTCTTAGGTCTTATCGACTTTTCACAACTGAATAATACTGGTGGAGTGAATATTCCTGAACCTTTTAAATATGGTATTCGCTTTGATATTGGTTCAATTATTGGCTTAGGACTTATTTATTTGGTAACTGCAGTTGAAGCTTATGGTGATATCACCGCCAACTCACTTATTTCTGGAGAGCCTGTAGAAGGTCCTGTATTTATGAAACGTGCGCAAGGAGGTATCTTGGCAGATGGTATCAACTCGTTTATAGCAGGTTTATTCAATAGTTTTCCAAATTCTATCTTTGCACAAAACAATGGAATGATACAGCTTACAGGAGTTGCTAGTCGCTATGTTGGCTATTTTGTTGCAGGTGCTTTGCTTATTTTAGGTTTATTCCCAATAGTTGGACAATTCTTCTCTCTCATACCAAACTGTGTTCTTGGTGGCGCAACATTATTAATGTTTGGAACTGTTGCTGCTGCCGGTATACGCATCATAGCTTCTACTACTATCAATCGTAAGGCTGTTTTAGTAATGGCAATGAGCTTTGCAATGGGTTTAAGCGTAGAACTTGTGCCTGATATATTGAGTAAGATGCCTCAAATCATACAGAATATTTTCTCAAGTGGAATTATAATGGGAGGATTAACGGCCATTTTGGCAAATGCACTCATTCGTATTAAAGATTAAAAAAATAGGGTAAAGTTTTCCGACTTTACCCTTTTTTCTGCTTTTTATGTTTATCTTTGCAATAGAATACTCACTCAATTAGATACAGAAAACTATGACAGGCGAAGATAAAAAACGAAAGTTTACAAGCACTCTAACTTTTAAAATACTCATAGGAGTATTGGTTTTATTTGTTTTAGGACTTTTCTATAACTTCATTATCGCTGAAGATGAAACTATCTCAGAGCAAAAACAGCAAGAAGAACAGCAAAGAAATGCGGTACTTGACACTGTTGATGTCATAGGAGACTATCTTTGGCCAGACCAAAAACCTCGCAAAGAAAACATAGTTTCTGATGAGTCAAGTACTAAAACTGATGATGAAATAAAACGAATAGTTGAAGAAACAAAGACTACAGAAACAAAGGAAGCAACAGAAAATATAAAAAATCATGCTGCACCAACAGCTCCATTACCTGCTCCAGCTGCTGATCCTGTACCTGCTACAACACCAAAAACAACAGGAAAACCTGCTGCAGCTCCAAGCATAGAAAGGATTTCTGCCCCTAGGGTGGAAAAAATTGAACAGTAACCTTGCTGTGTCCAGTATTTACGAACCCTATATAAAAGAAGAAGGTACGTATGAAAAAGATTATTATCTTATCATTATCAGTAGTTGTTTTATTCGGTTGCGCAACTACTTATCGTGATTCTGAAGGCAACATTGTATCGCGTGAAAAGATAGATGCGTTGAGAACTGTTGCTGTGAAAAGGAACTTAGACGAAAGAAGATTCCGCATTTTTATTGATAAGATATATCCTGTGGGTATGCCTGTACGTACTTTAAATTCTGATTACGTTATTGAAGTTAGTCGCGATTCTATTGGTATGGAACTTCCTTATATAGGAAGACTCGACCGAGCACCTATAAACGGATATGTGGGATTACATGGAATACTACCTATACGTAGTTATAAGAGCGAACCTACGAAAGACGGAGAACGTATCTTTATAGAAGCACATAATGAGACTGAAATCTATAATATCATTTTAAATGTATACAATAACGGAACAACTAATATCAGTTTAAAATCGAATATAAGGTCATCTATTGATTATTCGGGTTTCATGCAATTGAATGCTAAATTTGTTCCGATATACGCAAAATAAAATACAGAAAGACTAAAAAGAGGAAACTAAAATTCAATATTAAATGGTAGTCTGCTTTACGCTACAGCTATTTGTTTGGCTTT
>NZ_BAKF01000025.1 GCF_000614025.1 Prevotella aurantiaca JCM 15754 | reverse complement strand
GAAAAAGCTATGCAGTAAGATTGCTTTAGTGTTGCAGTAAAAGTGCAGGATATCTTACACAGCATAAGAAATATTTTACTGAAATTTTGAGTTCCTTTTCTCGTTGCTTATTATTTATATGTTAAGCTTAATCCTCCAACTAAATGATGTTGTTTTTTTAATCAAATATCCTTGTATAATGACACTTCAAAAGGTTTAGCAGTAAAGATAAGCAATTAAATTTATTTCCAAAAAAAAAGATTGTTTTGTTTGGTTGGTTAATGGAAAATTGCTACCTTTGCAGTCGCAAAAACGAAATATGCACCCTTAGCTCAGTTGGTAGAGCAACTGACTCTTAATCAGTGGGTCTAGGGTTCGAGTCCCTAAGGGTGTACATAAATTGTGCAAATTTCGTTTCTATGCACCCTTAGCTCAGTTGGTAGAGCAACTGACTCTTAATCAGTGGGTCTAGGGTTCGAGTCCCTAAGGGTGTACATATTGATTGAAAATAGTCTCAAAGTAAACTTTGAGACTATTTTTATTTTGATAGAAATTTAAACTAAAGTAGCAAAAATATACCATTTGAAGGTAATAATAACTTAGTAAGAAAAACTTATTATATAGAAAAAATAAAGGGAGAGTATATCAAATACTCTCCCCAAGTTTATCTTTTCCTTTGAATATAACTTTATCTCAAGCTTTTCTTATATAATTCCACGTAAGCGGTCATCGAATGCTGATAAGGCTGCCTTTGCTCCTTCACCCATAGCAACAATGATTTGCTTATACGGAACATTAGAAACATCACCTGCAGCATAGACACCTTGAATGTTAGTACGGCAGAATTCATCTACCTTTATCTCGTTGCGTGGTGTCAGCTCTAAAACTTCTTTGAAAGCATCACTATTTGCTGCTAGGCCAATTTGAACGAAAACTCCATCAAATTCGTAGTCTTTTTCTTCTTCAGTTATACGATTTTTAACTGTAAGTGCTGTCAATTTTGTACCATCACCCTTTACATTTGTGGTTTGTGCATTAGTGTAAATACTCATGTTTTCAATTAGTTTAGCTTTTTCCTGAAGTACGGTATCAGCACGAAGAGTATCTCCAAACTCAAATACTATAACATTGTTGCAAATACCTGCAAGGTCGATAGCTGCTTCTAAACCCGAATTACCACCACCAATAACAGCAACATTTTTACCTTTATAGAATGGTCCGTCGCAATGTTGACAGAAGTGTACACCATGTCCAATATATTTTGCTTCGTCACCAACGTTGAGTCTGCGCCAGTTCGCACCAGTTGCAATAATTACTGCTGGGGCTTTAAAAATCTCACCACCCTTAACTTTGATGCTCTTAATCTTATCTACTAGTCTTACATCAGCAACCTTTCTATGTTCAAAAAGGTCAATAGGGTAATCTGAAAGATGCGCTTTCAAATCAGCAGCAAGCTGTGTTCCGTTTGTGTTTGGCACAGAGATAAGGTTTTGAATGCCAGTAGTGTCATTTACTTGTCCTCCAATTCGTTCAGCTATTAATCCTACTTTCAAACCTTTACGGGCAGAATAGATGGCAGCTGATGCTCCTGCTGGACCTCCACCTACGACAATCACATCGTATTCGCGCTCTATTGACTCTTCGTTTTCAAGTGCTTCACTACCTACCATGTCTTCTAACTCTTGCAAAAGAATGCCAAGATCACCACGTCCGATATGTAATGATTCATTGTTGCAGTATACAGCTGGTACTCCTTGTATGTTTAAGTCGCTTACTTCTTTCTGATAAATACCGCCATCTACCATTTCATGCTTGATGTTAGGATTGATAAGCGACATGAGATTAAGTGCTTGAACAACGTCAGGGCAGTTTGTACATGTAAGAGAAACATATGTTTTAAGCTCAATTTTACCCTTTAGGGATTTTATTCTGCGCTGTATAGCTTCATCGGGAAAGTTTTTACCTTGTCCGTCTGTATTGATAACAGCCAAAAGAAGCGATGTAAATTCATGTCCGTTAGGTATACCACGGAACATTATGCCCGTCTCGTTGCCATCTTTAAGTAGTTTAAAACTGAGCTGAGCTTCTTCTTTTTCAGTGAAACTAACCGACAATTTATCTGATGTTGAAGCTATATCATTGAGAAATTCTTGCAACTCACCTTTCTTTCCATCATCTTTTTGGCTTGTAGCAACAAAGGTTATCTGCGATTTCAATGATGCAAATACACCTTTTACTTGATCCAATATATTTTTATCTAACATATTCTTGCTTTTTTAATTAATCTTTTTTATTTGTTTTGGAATGCAATTATCTTTGCCTTTTCGGCTGTTTACTAAAAAGTCTCTTACTTTCCTATTATGCCTTTTTGTCCTTTAGGAGAAAGACTAATAGGAGAGTGAGAGACTATCCATAATGTTTTGTATAGTAAAGAAACCTTTTCTGTCTGCTCTTTACTTAGATCTTACCAACGAGATCAATGCTTGGTTTTAAGGTCTCAGCACCTTCGTTCCATTTTGCAGGGCAAACTTCTCCTGGGTGAGAAGCTACAAATTGTGCAGCTTTAACTTTACGAACAAGTTCGTCAGCGTTACGGCCGATAGAATTATCCTGCATTTCAGCTAACTTAATCTTGCCCTCTGGGTTTACGAGGAATGTACCACGATAAGCCATACCTTCTTCTTCAATGTAAACACCGAAGCCCTTTGCTAATACACCGAGAGGGTCTGCTAGCATGGTATACTTAATCTTCTTGATGCTATCTGAAGCATCTGCCCATGCTTTGTGTACGAAATGAGTATCACAGCTTACTGAGAAAACTTCAACACCCATACCCTTCAATTCTTCATATTTGTCTGCGAGGTCTACAAGTTCTGTAGGACAAACAAATGTAAAGTCAGCTGGATAGAAGAAGAAGATAGCCCACTTGCCTTTGATATCTTCGCTTGAAACTGTTTTGAACTCACCATTTTGGAATGCCTGAACCTTGAATTCAGGAGCTGCTGCATTGATAATTGTTTCCATATTTCTGTTGTTTTGTTTTCGATAGCTTTCAGTTTTGTACCATTAGCTAATTGAATGTTATTATTATTTTGAACTTTAAAATCTTTTATCTTAACTTGATGTTGCAAAGGTAAACATATATATAATAGTGCACAACAGATATTTTCTATTGGCTAATTGAAAATATCTATATAGTCTTTTAAATACTTAGCTATTAGTGTTTTATAAGTGTTAGAAAAAGTTGGGAGTTCTATTTTTTAGTATAAGTGTTCGTATGTCTTGTAAATACCATCATTAAAAAAAACAAGGAGATGGACAAATAGTCCATCTCCTTATTTATTTTTTCGAAGAAGATATTACTTAATCTTCTTGTAGCCGTATCTTGCTGTGCAGCAAAGTTCCTCTTCGATGCGGATAAGCTGGTTGTACTTGGCCATACGATCAGTACGAGACATAGAACCAGTCTTAATTTGTCCAGAGTTTGTTGCAACTGCAATGTCAGCAATTGTTGTATCTTCTGTTTCACCAGAACGGTGTGAAGTTACTGAAGTATAACCAGCACGGTGAGCCATATCAATTGCTTCGAGAGTTTCAGTCAACGAGCCAATCTGATTAACCTTGATAAGAATAGAGTTCGCTGCACCCATCTTAATTCCCTTTTCGAGGAACTTGACGTTAGTAACAAACAAGTCATCACCTACCAATTGGCAACGATCTCCAATCTTAGCTGTAAGCTTAACCCAGTTTTCCCAGTCGTTTTCGTCAAGTCCATCTTCGATAGAATCGATAGGATATTCGGTAATGAGTTCTTCCAAATAAGCAATTTGTTCATCAGCTGTAAGCTTCTTGCCATTAGGATCTTTCGGCATACCATTCTTAAGTTGGCTATAATCGTAGAACCATTTGCCATTCTCTTGTGTTGCAAATTCAGAAGCAGCGCAGTCCATAGCAATCTTAATATCCTTGCCAGGTTCATATCCTGCGTCCTTAATAGCCTGCATAATAGAATCGAGAGCATCCTTGATACCTTCGAATTTAGGAGCGAAGCCACCTTCGTCTCCAACTGCTGTTGAGAGGCCACGCTTCTTCAAGTTCTTTGCCAAAGTATGGAAGATTTCAGCACCCATACGCAATGCTTCGCGAATGTTTGCAGCACCAACAGGACGTATCATGAACTCTTGGAATGCGATAGGAGCATCAGAGTGCGCACCACCATTGATGATATTCATCATTGGAACAGGCAATATGTAAGCGTTAGAACCACCGATGTAGCGGTATAAAGGCATATTCAACGCCTTAGCTGCAGTCTGAGCTACTGCCAAAGAAACGCCGAGAATAGCGTTAGCGCCCAACTTACTCTTTGTAGGAGTACCATCAAGTTCCAACATCTTATAGTCGATTGCACGTTGTTCTGTTACGCAGAAGCCTTTTAATGCAGGTGCAATAACATTATTTACGTTCTCTACTGCCTTTAAAACGCCCTTACCAGCGAAACGCCCTTTGTCGCCATCGCGAAGTTCAAGAGCTTCGTTTTCACCGGTAGAAGCACCAGATGGTACGCTTGCGCGACCCATTACACCATTTTCGAGTGTTACTTCAACTTCAACAGTAGGATTGCCACGTGAATCGATAATCTCACGAGCGTGTACTTTTTCAATCTTCATAATTTTACCTTTGTAAATGTATTATTAAAAAATGTTCTTATTTTCTTTTGCATATATAGTTGTTGAAAAGGTAACAGAATAGCTTTCTTAAATAGAAAACAAAATGTTATCCTTCACGTAGGGTTGTTGTCTCACATCTGTAAAGACAAAACTTGATGTCTTATTACGTTTTCGACTTCAAAATTATAAAAAAGAAATGAGAGTGGCAAACATTTCACACAAAATAACTTGGTTGTTGTCTTTGTTCTCCTTTTATTGTTTATATTGCTATCTGCACAGAACAATTATAAGGCTTTTAAGGAGCTCAAAATGTAAGAAGAAGGTTTTAGATGTACCCTTATAATGCCTGTTGCATTTTGTTTATTTGGAGCATCTCTGCAGGGACAGATGCACAAATCTTCTCTATAACTAGTTGTCGTAACGAAGTACGAAGAAGTTCTTCTGTGTGAGCAAAATGATATTGCGTGTAGGAATAGGGTGGGCGAATGAACGTACTAGTTCTTTTTGTACTTCAGTAAGCTGTTCAATTGCAAGCTCTGGTATGAAAGTTACTCCTTTTCCGCTTTCTACTATACGCATAAAAGTCTCGATACTACCAAGATTATAAGCCTTTTTGCTTTTCGCAGCTGACTTAAGATGACAGAATTTTACGAGTTGTTCGCGGAAGCAATGACCTTCGTCAAGTAGCCAAAGGTATTCACCAGTTAAATCAATAGTACGAATAGCCTTGTTGTTGAAAAGGGCATCATCTTTCGATACATAAACGAAGAACTTCTCAAAGTAAAGATGTTGGCTGTCAAAATCCTCCTGTCCTTCCACCTGTGCAACTATTCCAGCATCTATATCACCATGTTTTAGTGCCTTGTGTATATCCTCCGTCTTCATTTCCGTAACGCGAATATCCAGTTCGGGGTACTCGTTCATCAACTGTGGAAGGAATCGTGGGATAAGGTAAGGGGCTATTGTGGGTAGTACAGCAACGTGAAAACTACCTGAAAGCGATTTTTTCTCTTCTTGAACAACCTCTTTTAGTTGTTTCGCACGTACTAGAATTTTCCAAGCCCGTTCAATTATGAGCATGCCTTCGGCAGTCGGTTTAATAGGTTGTTTGCTTCTATCGAATATTTTTACGCCCAGTTCCTCTTCTAATTTCTGAATCATTGAACTTAGCGTAGGTTGTGTAACGTTGCAGTAATCAGCTGCCTTTGCAAAATGTTTGCATCGGTAAACAGCCATAACATATTCTAATTGTTGAAGTGTCATATACGTCGAACGAGATTTATTCTTTTAGAATTACAAAGATACTATATTTTTTTTAACGACCTTTCAAGTAAATAATAAATGTAGAAGGTTTTTCGTTTTTTATTTATTATTTTTGCGAAATGATTGTAAAAGACAAAATAAAACTGCTTGCTTTCGATGCTGATGATACCTTGTGGGACTGCCAATCGCACTTCGTAGCGGCTGAAAAGGAGTATCAAAGTATCTTGAGCGATTACGGAAGCCCCGAAGAAGTTTCTGCTGCGCTATTCAAAACCGAAACGAAAAATATGCCTTTATTGGGTTATGGGTGCAAAGCCTTCGTGCTTTCTCTTATTGAGAATGCGGTGTCGATGAGCAATGGCAAGCTGCCAGCTGATAAAATAGGGCGTATTTTAGATTTTAGTAAAAGCTTGTTGAATATGCCTGCCATTCCTTTAGCGGGTGTACGAACTGTGTTAGACACACTAAGGAACGCACGAAAAGACTATAAAATGGTGGTCTTTACAAAGGGAGAGCTGTTAGATCAAGAGAATAAACTAAAGCGATCTGGCCTGGAAACCTTCTTTGATGTCATTGTTGTAGTATCGGATAAGACGCAAAAGGAGTATGAAATGCTTTGTAAACGTTTTGGTTGCTCTATCCAAGAATTGGTTATGGTGGGCAATTCATTTCGTTCAGATATAGCACCAGTCTTAGAGTTAGGTGGCTATGCTATCTATATTCCTTCTAAAATGTTGTGGCAACACGAACATGCTGAAGAGTACGAACACGATCATCTCGTTACTGTAGACAATATAAAAGATATCGTGCAGTATCTTTAAGTACGTCTTTTAATAGAGAAAAGATTTTTACTATACTTGGTTTTATTTTGTAAAAAAAGTTCACGTAAAAAACGATAATAGTATTATCGTTTTGTAATTGTGCTTGTTTTGCATTGTAATAGTGCCTGTTTTACCTTGCAAAACAGGCACTATTACAATGCAAAATAGACTCTTTTGTAAAGCGTTGGATACAAGGTGATTACGTGGTTCAATTCGTTTGAATAGATCTTTACACTATTTTAGTACTGTTTCAATTCATGACGTAAGAAATAAAAGCATTTTTTTCTAATTATAATAGCATATTTTCAGTTTTATATATCTGCTTCTACTGCTAAGCTTTTTACATAACCAGCTGTATATAAACGCCACCTTACAGACGTATGTAAGGTGGCGTTCTTATTATAATAATGTGGTTTTCTAACCTAATTATCGTTTGTTTTTAATCTTCTCAATATAGGCATCAATTGATGCAACGGCTGTGATGTTTACAATATCGCGTACAGAACATTCAAAATCAGTAAAGTGAATAGACTTATTTAATCCCATTTGGATAGGTCCAATCACCTCTGTTTCTGGGCTAAAACCTTGCAGTAGCTTGTATGCACTATTAGCAGAAGCAAGGTTTGGGAATATAAGTGTATTCACATCTTTGCCTTTTAAGCGAGTGAAAGGATATTTTTCATCGCGTAACTTCTTATCTAAAGCAAAGTTTATTTGCATCTCTCCATCAATCAACCAGTCTGGGTGATTATCTTGCGTCATAGCTACTGCTTCTCGAACCTGCTGTGGCGAGCCTCTCTCATCGCTACCAAAGTTTGAGAACGATACCATTGCCATAATAGGTTTGTCATTAAAGAACTTCACAGAGTGATGTGCAAGACGAGTTATATCTATAAGTGCCTCAGTGGTAGGATTACGATTTATCAATGTGTCGGCAATGTAGTAAATACCTCGTTTGGTATTTAAAATGTGCATTGTACCGAAGTGTTTGTATTCAGGACGAATTCCAATCACATCTTTTGCAATCTTAATGGTATCACTATATTTAGTGTATAAACCAGTTATCATAGCATCAGCATCGCCGTTTTCAACCATTGACATACCGAAATAGTTGCGTTCGTACATTTTGTCGTAAGCCTCATCGAAGGTGTAACCCTCACGTGCACGCTTTTCGGCAAGGTGTTTTGCGTATGTAGCTCTGCGTCTCTGCTCTTCATCAGCACGCATATCAATGAGTTCAATGCCTGTTAAATCAAGCTTCAGACGGTTGGCTACTCGTTTAATACGATCGGGATGCCCCAATAATATAGGTTGACAAATACCTTCCTGCTTGGCCTGTACAGCAGCTTTTAGCATATTTTGATGTACTCCTTCTGCAAATACTACACGCTGTGGATGCCGTGCAGCTGTTGCATGAAGGTAGCGAGTGAATTTTGTTTCCTGTCCAAGCAATTGCATCAGATTGTCTTTGTAAACTTCAAAGTCTTTTATTTGTTTTCTTGCAACACCACTATCCATAGCAGCCTTCGCTACTGCTGCGCTTACAACCGTTATCAATCGTGGGTCTACAGGCTTAGGAATAAAATACTTTGGTCCGAATGTTAGGTCGTTTACATGGTAAACTTCGTTTACAATATCTGGTACAGGCTGCTTTGCTAGGGCTGCAATGGCATGCACAGCAGCAAGTTTCATCTCCTCATTGATAGCTTTTGCATGTACGTCGAGGGCACCACGAAAGATGTAAGGAAAACCTATAACATTGTTAATTTGGTTTGGATAGTCGGAACGACCAGTAGACATAATTACATCAGGACGTGCTGCTATTGCGTCATCGTACGAGATTTCGGGAACAGGATTTGCCAATGCGAACACGATGGGGTTGTTGTTCATTGACTGAATCATCTCTTTTGAAAGGATATTGCCCTTTGAGAGTCCTACAAAAACATCTGCCCCCTCCATAGCTTCCTCTAATATGTGCACATCTTTGCGGTCGGTTGCAAAGAGTTTCTTTTGCTCTGTGAGATTTGGACGGTCGTTTGTAATGACACCACGAGAGTCTAACATCAGTATGTTTTCCCTCTTTAAGCCTAAAGCCATATATAGTTTCGTGCACGAAATGGCTGCGGCGCCAGCGCCATTAACCACTAGTCGGACCTTTGTAATGTCTTTTCGGGCTACTTCAAGCGCATTTTTAAGACCTGCAGCAGATATAATGGCAGTTCCATGTTGGTCGTCGTGCATCACAGGAATATCCAATGTGCGCTTCAATCGTTCTTCAATTGCAAAACATTCTGGAGCCTTTATATCTTCTAGATTGATACCACCAAATGTTGGAGCTATCTTTTCAACTGCTTCACAGAACTTATCTGGGTCGGATTCGTCAATCTCTATATCGAAAACATCAATGCCACCATAAATCTTAAAGAGCAATCCTTTACCTTCCATCACAGGCTTACCGCTCATCGCACCAATGTTTCCCAGACCGAGAACAGCTGTTCCGTTTGTTATAACAGCTACAAGATTACCCTTATCTGTGTACTTATAAACGTTGTCTGGGTTTTCCTGAATCTCTAAACATGGGTATGCAACGCCAGGCGAATAAGCAAGACTCAAGTCTGTTTGTGTACTATAAGCTTTTGTGGGAGTTACTTCTATCTTTCCTGGGCGGCCATTCTCGTGATATTTTAGCGCCGCCTCTTTTGTTATCTTTACCATAATAAGCGTTTAAAACTAAATTTTAATCATTGTTTAAACAATGTACAAATGCAAAGATAATAAATAAAAACAATAAAAGGATTGTGGCAATAATATTATTTTTGTAATTTTGCCAATAAATAAAAGTTCCTCCCCAATGGTCATCGAAAACGAATATAAGAAAGAAGTAAAGGCTAAAATACTCCAGTTAGCTTCTACTATGCTTTTCCAACATGGCATTCGTAAGGTTAAAATGGATGATATTGCTACGCATTTAAAGATTTCAAAGAGAACGCTTTACGAGATTTATCAAAATAAAGAAGACTTACTTTACGAGGTTGTTGTACTCAACGATAAGCGTAAATTAGAACGAGTTGAAAAGTTTGATAAACCTGGAACTAATGTCATTAACATTGTAATACACATGTTTAAGTTGCATACGGAAGAACTTAGCAAGATTAATCCTGTTTTCTTAGAGGACCTTGAGAAATATCCAAAGTTAATGAACTACATCAAGAATAAACGGAGACACGATGGAGAACAAGTATATGCGTTTATAGAACGTGGTATTAAAGAAGGCTGTTTCTTGCCTGATCTAAACGTTGGAATATTTAATGCGTTTGCTGATGCCTCGGGGCACTTCATCATGAACACTTATCTTTACCATAAATATAGTATAAAAGAGATATTTAGAACTTTTGTTTTACTGTATATAAGAGGTATATGTACCGATAAAGGCATAAAGTTGCTTGATGAAGAAATGAAAGGCTTTTAGTGTTATATAATTGGAATAATAAAACAGGAACGTTCTTATAATGTAGACGTTCCTATGAAATATAAATATGAAAGCAGCTGTAAGGCTGCTTTTTTATTGCCTCATTAAAAGAAAACTATAATTTAATCAGGAAGTAACTGACTTGGCTTTTCAACAAAAAAAGTAGCACCATGTTGGGTTAAAAACTCCTTGTCACGGAATCCCCATAGCACACTAGCGCAAGGGATATTGCAGTTTTTTGCAGTCATTATGTCTACATCGCTGTCGCCAATATACACTGCTGTTTCTCTTGATGCTCCTAATTGGCGTAAGGCTTCTAGCACAGTGTCGGGTGCAGGCTTCTTTTTAATATTCTCTCTTTCACCAATAGCCACTTGGATAGTGTCGGGAAAGAAATGTCGTGCAAGTTCTTGAGTAGCAGCATAAAACTTGTTGCTAACGATAGCAAGATTTTTTCCGCGTGCCTTTAGTTCAGCAAGTAGTTCTGGGATGCCATCGTATGGTTTTGTGGTATCTAGGTTGTGTTCAAGATAATGTTGACGGAATGTAGCGTAGACTTCTTCAAACTGTGGATTGTCTAGACCATTTGGAATCGCTCTTTCCATTAGTTTTTTTACACCATTGCCCACGAACATTCTAACATCTTCAATGGAATGTTCCGGCATATTGTGTGTTCGTAAAGCATAATTGGTACTTGTAGCTAAGTCTTTTAATGTTTCGAGGAGTGTACCATCTAAGTCGAAAACATATGTTTCAAATTCTTTCATCGTCTTTATGTATATTGTAGCATTTCTTTTTGTACAGAAACAAATGGTTTATCTTCTGTTTTTCTTGCCTTTATTCCAATTCTCTTTTTGATTATACGACCTCTTTCGTCTATTTCTTTTATCGTCATCAGGACTACTTCCTATGGCTTTAGGGTCGTAATTCACTTTCCCGTGGAAGGGTTTACTATCGTATAGTTTTACTATAAGGTCGCTTCTACCTATTCGTTTCAGCTCACGCTCTATGTTTTTTCGTTCTTCTGGCTTGTACCAAAAAAAGAATTGGCGTTGTGCTAACTTCTCGCGAGGCGTCTTAGCCGAGAATATTTGCTCCAATGTGTATGGGTCGTAGCCCGAATACCAAGCTTCTGTGGAAACTGTCATAGGTGTAGGCGTAAAGTCTTGCACCTGTTCCAAGTGAAAGTCAAGCTCCTTTGTAATTACCGCAAGTTCTGCCATGTCTTCTTCTTTGCATCCTGGGTGAGATGAGATAAAGTAAGGAATAATCTGTTGACGCAGATTCTCTTCCTTATTTATCCTATCAAAGATGCGCTTGAATTGATAAAACTGCTTGAACGAAGGTTTACGCATAAGATGTAAAACTCGGTCTGATGTATGCTCTGGTGCTATTTTTAAACGTCCACTCACATGATTTTTAATCAATTCACGTGTATATTCATGTGCCGCTTGGTTGGTTTTCTCATCTTTACTCTCGTGTAAAAGCAAGTCATAGCGTACTCCGGAACCAATAAAACTCTTCTTTATGCCAGGTAAAGCATCTACTGCTCTATAGATTTCAAGCAGTTTAGAATGGTCTGTATTTAGGTTTGGACAAACCTCTGGGTGTATGCAACTGGGTCGTTTGCAATGTTCACATGCCTTTTGGTTCTTCCCCGCCATACCATACATATTAGCAGAGGGACCACCCAAATCAGATAGATAGCCTTTGAAATCAGGCATCTGTATTACTTGCTTTACTTCTTTTATGATACTTTCTTTCGAACGACTTGCAATAAATTTGCCTTGATGAGCAGATATTGTGCAGAATGAACAGCCTCCAAAGCAACCTCGATGAATGTTCACACTGAACTTAATCATCTCGTAAGCAGGTATTACCTTGCCCTTATATTTTGGATGAGGCTCTCGTGTGTAAGGCAAATCATAAGTTGCATCAACCTCTGCTGTACTCATTGTAGGGTAGGGAGGATTTACAACAATGTATTGTCCGTCTACTTCTTGCAGAATACGTTGAGCATGTTTCTTGTTAGATTCTTCTTCAATGTGTCTGAAGTTATCTGATTGGAACTTCTTATTATGTAAGCATTCTTCGTGCGAGTGAAGTACAATGTCGTCTGCCTTTATGCCATCTGGTATATCTGCCTTTTTGCATAGATAGGCTATTTGTGGTGTTTCCTTTATATCTTTAATTTTCCTGCCACTTTGTAATTCTTGCGCAATACTTATGGTTTGCTTTTCGCCCATACCATAAATAACTATGTCAGCTCCTGAATCACATAATATACTTTTGCAAACACTATCTTTCCAATAGTCATAATGGGTGAGTCGGCGCAATGAAGCTTCGATCCCTCCTAGTACAATTGGAACGTCAGGATAAAGTTGTCGAAGAATTTTAGAATATACGATAGAGGGATATTCGGGACGTAGGTCGTGTCGTCCGTCGGGAGAATAAGCATCTTCAGAACGTAAACGTTTATTAGCTGTGTACTTGTTTACCATCGAATCCATAGCGCCAGCGGAAATGCCGAAGTAAAGGCGTGGTCGCCCTAACTTCTTGAAATCTCTTAAATCACCATGCCAATCGGGTTGCGGTACTATAGCAACCCGATAGCCAGTTGCTTCTAAAGTGCGCCCAATGACGGCTGCGCCAAAGGCAGGATGGTCGATATATGCGTCTGCAGAAAATAGAATAATATCTAATTCATCCATTTTCTCAGTTCTACCTCTTTCTTTGTAGTGGGCAAAAATCGGTGAGCATAAAGTGTGAGGTCGTCGCTCGAGCTTCGTGTTCTTTATTTTTTTTCTCTCCGTTAGTTGATTTCTTTTGTGGAGATTTTGTGTTATTGGTTTGTGCCGCCTTATCTTGCCTTCTTGTTGGTTTATTATTACTCAAATTGTATTACCTCTATTTAAATTTCCGTTTGTCCTAGGGAAATCGCAATATAAAATATGCGATATTTCAATGACGATAGGACTAAATAAAAATATGACGTCATATTTTTCTAAACACCTAGAATGCGAGTTGGAAATACCTATAATTTATTTCCTTCTATTATTCCTTCTTCAAGTTGTTCTTCTGACTTCTTTTCTTTGCAATAATGTTTGTAAAGGACCATAAGGTTCTTTAATCCGAACGCTTTCATATTCTGATTATAAATAACATCTAAGCATAGGTCGAGCAGTTTTTTGTCTTTAGATGCTTCTGATTCCAACAAACTGCGCACGTTTAATTTTAGTTTGTCAAGTACAAGTTCGTCTACTATCCCATTTGAATCTATGAGGTTGGATAACAACGAGTACTTGTGTAGGGTAGCAAGATGCTCATTGCTAACCTCTATATTCCTTGTTCCAGATGCGTTTGCTTGAATTTTATGCATAATCCATTGTTTTAATTTTATGTTTAACTTCGGTATTCTGCCTTGTTTTAATTCAACAAGTAAGCTAAAATGCCACGCATAATTCTATTACGTACATCTATATTCTTGATACATTCAAATGGGAAAGCCATAACGAAAGTACGAAAATCTGTACCCTTATAAGCTACAGCAGCGCTTGTGTTATCGGCATATGTCATCACACTGAAAGCAGAACCTACAGGTTGGAGCACGTCAGGTGAGTAAGCACCATAGTGTTCCTCGTTCATGGTTCTGTATATATCAAATCGCGAATTTAAGCCACTGATGGTAACATCATAATTGTTTTGATTGCTTCCTGCAGCCGAAATCTTTAAGAATTTAGCAAGCCATTCTTGTTCATTACTTCCGGTCATATCAGTAGCAAGATATGCGCCATTTGCAAAGAGTCTGCCACCGCGAATTAGATAGTTAGCTATTTGAAACTGCATAGCAGGACGAAGAGCTTTGTAGTAGTATAGACTGTGTCCATCGTTCTTTTCCAATCCCAGTGCTAAGTCTACCAGTGCATACTTCTCAAGTTTGACGTATCCATTCTCGATAGCCTTACTTGAGCAACTTACAATATTATATTTTCCACTAGTTGCTATCGCTTCGGCATGTGTCCTTACATAATCAAAACTATTACCAGCTATGAATTGCCCTACAAGCTCATCGCCTCCAAAGCCTAAGGCAGAAGTACCTTCTTTACCAAACTGTGTCTTGTCGAAATTGCTTTGTCTTCCATTCCAACCAGCAGTAATACCATAGCTTACGCCAGGGTCAGCTTCTAGATTGAAGCCTTGTTCTGTTTCGTTGTCAATAATAGCTGGAGACGAAAGTCGATAAAAACCATTTACTATCAAAATTGTCTGTTTGGCACCTTCTTTATGATATGCAGACAACACTTCTGTTGGAAAACTTTCACCTCCTTGATTGCATGCCGTAATCCTAAAATTGTATAATACGTTGGGCTCTAATGTTATTTCATATGAGTTTCCACGAACATTTACTCCATTATTGAATCCGCTTGTGCCTGTTGCCATATAGACGTTGTACGATGTTGGCTTTGCTGTTGGCTCTAATGCATCGTTAACTCCATTCCATTTTAAGCGTACCTTGTCTTTTGATACATATTCTATTCTAAAATTATCAGGAGCTAATGGTTGGACAACGTATGACTTTTTATGAAGCGACGCTGAATAGCGAAGAATACTTTTATAAATAGAGCGTGCAAGCGTAAACTTAAAATTAGGATCTTGACCTAATCTCATATCACCAAAATTCTGATGAGAAAGTGTTTCTATAATTGCAGATGGAACTTCTGGTAAGCGAGTCTCACTGTAATTAGCATCCTTAACTCCACGCGTATTCCAAGTTCTTTTAAAAGTACCTTCTATATCTCGCTTTGCATCTGTTAGAAGTTGGTTAGCAAAAATTTGAGAAGCGTTTCGAGAGAGTCCAGTTCCTAACGTAGGGTTGCCATCTTTTGTTGTACAGATGGTTAAGGTTCCAATTGTACTTCCGTCAGCTTTTACGCCAGCATCGCTATGTACGCCTAATGTTAATTCTATTGGAACCTTTAGACCTTCTTTATTTGGGAGATAAGAAGAACCACCCGCTAACCAATTTGTATAAAGAGAACGTGTATTTATATCGTCATTATAATCGTTAGATCCATTACTTTTGCTAACAACATTTCTTGGCGCTCCTGCCATTGTGTATAATATCTTGCTCCTTCTAGTGTGCGAGGTAAACCGCTTACTTGTCTTCCTCTTACAATATTTCCCATACCTCCACCAAAGCGAACTGCGTCTGCGGTAACAATACCTCTATGTTTGGTATGATTCGTTAGTACTACACGATTAAAGATATTGCAGCCTTTGTCAAATTCAAATGTTCCAAGATATACCCAAGTACTGCCTCCTATTTGTTGATTTACACGAAAACGTGTTTCTTGTCCTTTATGAAAAACTATATATTCTGCGTCGTCAACACTTTTTTTAATTGTTTTGTAGCTAACATAAACAGCATAATTCCCATCTTGAGGGATATAAGGCTGGTACGAAATATGACTAAGTTTGCTATTTCGTTTCCTTGATTTTATTTGTCTAGCAGAACCTGCTATGAAAGGATTTTCGGTTTCTGAATATGTTTCCAGATGAAAGGCAAAGCCTGAACCGATAACAGATTCCCATTTCTTTTTATCGTTTACTTCTTGATAGACAGCGTTGGCACTTGATTTTGGATTATCGTTATCCACTATAACTTCCTGCTTTTGCCAATTACGTTCACGAGGTGATATAACGATAGCTCCTGCGTTTTCCAGCATTGGAAAAAGGTATGGTATTACTATAGTTTGTGTGTAGAGATCTTCAGTAGTTCCGAAAAGATTAGGACGTTGCCATTTCCAAATTCCTTTATTCACATCATAGTAGCGACCATGCGATGACCAAATTGAAAGATGTCTGCCATTCAATCCTTCTGTTATTGTGTTTGGGCGTGAAACATTCTCTACCCATGGTTTTCCTTTATATTCAGCTTTACCCCATTCTGTTTTATTTGTTTGGGCAACTCCCACTGATATATATATAGTGCTCAGAATGAAAGCCAATAATTTCTTCATCATTCTTTAATATCTCCAATGGTAAACAACTCGGGATGTTTGCCTTTGAAATTCTTAAAATATAGTTTAATAGTTTTCATATCTTCCTCAATATCTCCACTTGGCATAACAATTTGGGTGCAGACAATCGTTTTTGTATTATAATCCAAACCATAAAGTAAAATTGGAATATTAGCTTTCAATGCTATATAGTAAAATCCTTTCTTCCATTCTGGATTTAGCGAACGTGTTCCTTCTGGAGTAATACACAAACCAAAAGTATCTGCTTTTTTTGCATGTTCTGCTAAAATGTCAGTCATACAGGTGTGCTTGCTTCTGAATACAGGTATACCGCCCAATCTTTTAAATAAGATTCCTAATGGCCAAAAAAACCATTCTTTCTTCATTAAGAAATTACCCTTAATACCCTCAGCTTTGCTATAGAGTTGTCCAATAAGGAAATCCCAATTACTTGTGTGTGGTGCTAGGCAAATAATAAACTTATTGGGGAAATTAATTGTAACTTCCGTTTTCCATCTCATGCGCTTGTAAAGAAGCCATGAAGCAAAGTCTTTAAGCATATTACTTTATACTAAGTTGCAGATTTGGTCAATTATTTCGTTTGTCTCTGCATCGAACTTCTCTTTTAAATCTTTGAAGTAAACTTTTGCTTTCATACCAGGTTCAACATGCAAAATGCGACCAACATATTTATTGCGCAAAAGAACAATAGAAGTTAAAAGTGCTTCTATATTCTCTTTGTTTATATTATTACCATAGAGCGATGCTGCTATAGCTTCTGAAAATAAATCGCCACAGATATAATTTATGGTGCGCTTAAGAATTCTTTTATTTCCCATTTTTTAATTTATCTATCCTTTTTATTAGCTTTGATGAGTCAAAGATAATATAAAAAAATAGCAAAAACAAATATGTATCAAGAAAATTAGCGTTATTTGTTTATTTTACCATTATTTGTTCCTTATTATAAATTTAAAACATTACTTTTGCATCAATAACATAGATTGTTTCAATAATAACGTTTAAAAAGATTAGAGTATGGAAACGAGTGCTTTGCAGAAGGAAAGAGCAAGCTATCAGCCAAAACTACCAAACGCTCTTAAGGGTGCTGTCAAGATTAAAGAAGGAGAACCTACCCAAAGTGTAGATAATCATGATGAGATAAAGAAATTATTCCCAAATACATATGGTATGCCTCTTGTTGAGTTTGTGCCTGCTGAGGAACAAGAATCTATTAGAATAAACGTAGGAGTGATTTTGTCAGGTGGACAAGCTCCTGGTGGTCATAATGTGATATCTGGCTTGTATGATGAACTAAAGAAATTAAATCCTGAAAATCGTCTGTTTGGTTTTCTTATGGGCCCTGGAGGCTTAGTTGATCACAACTATATTGAAATAACAGAAGTTCTTATCAATAAATATAGAAATACTGGTGGATTTGATTTGATAGGTTCCGGACGTACAAAGTTAGAGGAAAAAGACCAGTTTGAAAAAGGTTTAGAAATCATTCGAGAATTAGATATTAAGGCGCTTGTTATTATAGGTGGAGATGACTCTAATACTAATGCTTGTGTACTTGCAGAGTATTATGCAGCCAAAAAGTATGGAGTACAGGTTGTTGGTTGTCCAAAAACAATTGATGGTGACTTGAAAAACGATCAAATAGAAACATCGTTTGGTTTCGATACAGCGACTAAGACTTATTCTGAATTGATTGGTAATATTGCGCGTGACTGCAATTCTGCACGTAAATATTGGCACTTTATTAAGTTGATGGGACGTTCAGCTTCACATATTGCGCTTGAATGTGCTTTGCAAACGCAGCCTAATATTTGCTTGATTTCTGAGGAAATAGAATCTAACGACTTGTCTTTAAACGATATAGTAGAAGATATTGCAAAGGTTGTAGCACGTCGTGCTCATGATGGGCGAAACTATGGAGTGGTATTGATTCCTGAAGGACTAATTGAGTTTATCCCTGCAATAGGACGACTCATTGAAGAACTGAACGATTTGTTAGCAAAGCATGGAAACGATTATAAAGACCTTGATATAGATGCTCAGCGAGCTTACATCATAGAACATCTATCAGAGAGAAACAAAGCTACATTCGAAACGCTTCCTGAAGGCGTTGCACGTCAGTTATCTCTAGATAGAGACCCCCATGGAAATGTACAAGTTTCACTCATTGAGACAGAGAGACTTATCTCTGAAATGGTGGGAGTGAAACTGAATAAATGGGCTAAAGAAGGAAAGTATAATGGTAGTTTTGCTACATTACATCACTTCTTGGGTTATGAAGGCCGTTGCGCAGCGCCATCAAACTTTGATGCTGATTATTGCTACTCCCTTGGAACTTCAGCAGTTCAGCTTATTGCCAACGGAAAGACCGGTTATATGGCAATTGTTAAGAATACCACTGAAAAGGCAGAAAATTGGATTGCTGGAGGTGTGCCTATTACAATGATGATGAACTTAGAGCGTCGTAATGGCGAAATGAAGCCTGTTATTCGTAAGGCTCTTGTGGATCTTGATGGAGCTCCTTTTAAAGAATTTGTAAAATTACGTAGTAAGTGGGCAAAAGAAACAAGCTATATTTACCCTGGGCCTGTTCAGTATTGGGGACCTTCGGATGTTTGCGATCAAACAACGCGAACGTTAGCGTTGGAACAAGGTAAAGAAGTTTTTGTTTTTTAAATAAGAAACAATGATATAAAAGAAAGATAATGGATATTCCTCAAACAATCGACCAGATTTGCACACGATTGCGCAAAGTGCCTATGTGGGCATGGTGGGTTGGAGGCATATCCATTGCCTTTATTTATTGTTGTTTGCTTTATTTCTTTTTGGTTGCCCCATCAGGCTTTCGTTGGCGAGCTATTTATGGAGACCCAGATTATCCCGATGGTTATGAAATACATGGTATAGATATAAGTCACCATCAAGGAAATGTAAATTGGGGTAGACTCCGTAATGCGCTAATAGAAAAGTCTCCTGTACGATTTGTCTTTATGAAATCTACTGAAGGTGATAGTCATGTTGATAAAAATTTCCGTTCTAACTTCACCAATGCAAAGGAAGCAGGACTTATTCGTGGCGTTTATCATTTTTGGAGCAATAATTCTTCGCCTCGTCGTCAGGCTTATTTCTTTATAGCCATGACTCCTTTAGAATCGGGCGACCTACCACCTGTGTTGGATATTGAAACAAAACCGACAGATATTAGCACGGAGGAGTTTCAGCAAAATATACTTACTTGGTTGCATATAGTGGAAGATAAGTTTCATGTGAAGCCAATTATTTACACCTACTACAAGTTTAAAGACCAATATTTGTCAGACTTTCGCTTTGATGATTATCCTTATTGGATAGCTCATTACTATGTTGATAAGATGGAATACCCAGGTAAATGGCTTTTCTGGCAGCACACAGACGCAGGCAAATTGCCAGGGATAAAAGGTTACGTAGACCTTAATATCTTTAATGGTTCGTATTATAACCTTACGCAGTTACTTATTCCAGAGTCTAATTCCGTTGAAATGTCAAACATGTCCACGAGTGATTCACTTGGCATTGATTCTTTTTCAGTCCAAGACTAATGGCTTTCTCTTCTAATAAAGCGACGTCTTCTTCATAGAAACCACTTAAAATCAATGTTGCTAGAGGTTTCAATACTTGTACAAAAGCTGACATGTCATTAAGAAGTATGTTGCGGTTTATATTTGCAATAACGATATCAAATTGTTCGTTGAAATTGCTTATAATCTGTCTATTGCCCTCTTTTACTTCAAGTAACACATTGTTAGCCGCTGCGTTTGCTATCGTATTCCTCACACTCCATTCGTCAATGTCATATCCACATACCTTTTTCGCTCCGCATTTAGCTGCAACTATTGATAAGATTCCTGTACCGCAACCACAGTCTAATACATTTTTTTCTTTTAAATCCATATCCAACAATTGAGTAACAATCATTTGTGTGGTTTCGTGTGTGCCAGTACCGAAAGCCTGCTTAGGGTCAATTCTTATCACTAATATAGGAATATTGTCCTCTCTATTCGCTATCAATGCCTGCGGATTTTCTTCCTTTTCACTGCAAATTATACATTTATTGTTTATAATAATAGGAGCAAATCCTGCTTTTTCCCATTCTTCATTCCAGTTCTTGTCTTCGGCTTTGTCTACCTTATATTCTATTTTTGTGTCGGGAAGAATAAAGTTAGAAATCCCATCTTTTAATGTTTCTTCATCGAAAATATCTTCAAGACAATATCCTTTCAATGCGTTTTCCTCTTCAATAAATGAATCGCAGCCAGCTTCTCCAGCCATTGCTACTAATAATTCACGTACTAATTCGGTGTCAGGACTAACTTTAAATGTTATTTGTAGGTACTTCATTACATATTTTTTTTACGTGTTGCAAATGTACAAAGAAAATATTTAAAATGATGAAATGATAGTTTATAAATCTATTTCTCAATATTGCTGAAGAAAGAATATGAGTAAATAGTTGAATGACTTTAGGTCTTCATAATTACGTTATGCCTTATTCTTTATTTACTTATGGTTGTCTGACAATTTATAAGAATAATGTATCAAAGAATTAAAGCTGTTTTGAAAAAAGGTATTATATAATTTTTCTTACTCAATAAAAAAGCGTAATTTTGCCTAAAACAATATTAACTAAATCATTATGGGCTTTTAATAAGCTCATCTGAATTTTACTAACATGAGAAAGAATATTCTATTTTTGCTTGCTTTAGCCTCGTGCTTTAGTGGCAGTAGCAGTGCAGGCAATCTTTACATTTCTCAACAAAGAGATGTAAAAACAACTGTAAAGCCCGAAACTACTTATTTAAACTTCCTTTATAAGTACATGGCTTTGCCTGAAAAAACCGATTATAGCAAAGCCTTTTATGAGGAAAACATAGCTTTAGCACTACAGGCTCGTCGTGAAATGCCATGGGGAAAGACAATTCCAGAGCGCGAGTTTAAGCATTTTGTACTACCTGTTCGTGTAAACAACGAGAACTTAGATGATAGTCGAAAAGTGTTTTTTGCAGAGCTAAAGGACCGAGTAAAGCATTTATCAATGAAGGATGCTATTCTGGAAGTAAATCACTGGTGCCATGAAAAGGTAACCTATCGTCCTTCAGATGGGCGAACAAGCAGTCCGTTAGCTTCAGTTTGCACTGCATACGGAAGATGTGGTGAAGAGAGTACTTTTCTTGTTGCAGCACTTAGATCGGTAGGAATACCTGCCCGACAGGTATATACGCCACGTTGGGCGCATACCGATGACAACCATGCATGGGTAGAAGCATGGGCAGATGGTAGGTGGTACTTCCTCGGAGCATGTGAGCCTGAGCCTATTCTTAACTTAGGTTGGTTCAACGAAAGTGCCTCTCGTGGTATGCTTATGCACACGAAAGTGTTTGGCGATTACGATGGTCCTGAAGAAGTAATGAGCAAGACTCCGCTCTACACGGAGATAAATGTAATCAGCAATTATGCGCCTACGGCAGAGGTAAAAGTAGTTGTTGTAGACGAAAACGGCAAGCGTGTGAAAGGCGCAAAGGTAGAATTTAAACTCTACAACTATGCCGAATTTTACTCTGTAGCAAAGAAAACAACCAACGACAATGGTGTGGCTACGCTTACAGCAGGTAAGGGCGATATGATAGTATGGGCATCTAAAGACGGTAAGGTAGGCATTGACAAGGTTTCGTTTGGCAAAACCAAGGAACTGCGCCTTGTGTTAAAGCGCAACGGATTGCCCAAAACAAAGACTTGGGACATTACGCCACCATCGATAAGTACTGTTCTTCCGAATGTTACCGATGCACAACGAGCAGAAAATACAAAGCGTTTAGCTTACGAAGACTCTATCCGTCAGGCATACGAAGCTACGATGAAAGACAAGTCGCGTGGCAATTATGCAACCATTCAGACTTTCTTGCGCGAGGCAAAGAATAAGGAAATGGCACAGCGTCTGTTAGATGTTATTTCGGAAAAAGACCTTCGCGATGTGCAGTTAGAGGTGTTGAAAGACCACGAAGTTGCCGAAACAAATACTTCGGAACTCTATTGCAAGTATGTAATGAATCCTCGTATAGAGATAGAATGGCTTACTCCTTATCGCCATTTCTTGGCTGAAAAGATGGCAAACATAAAGACTCCGCAAGCTCTTATAGCGTGGTGTAAGTCGAATATCGTAATTGACGAGGCACACAACCCACAGCGATTGCGTATGTTGCCTATGAGTGTTTGGCGCGAAAAGAAAACCGATAAGTTGGGTAGAGCCATCTTCTTTGTTGCTGCAGCACGCAGTCTAGGATTCCCTGCACGTATCAATGAAATCAACGGAAAGCTGCAATACAATACCAACGATACTTGGGTAGATGTGGAATTTGAAGGTAACCAGGCTGAAAAGAGTGTGCCAAAGGGTAAGTTAATGTTAGCATACAAGCCGACAAAGTATAACGACAACCCTAAATATTACAGTCATTTCACCTTAAATAAAATAGAAAATGGTGTTGCACAACTTCTTACTTATCCTGAAGATGCTACGTGGAAAGCTGACTTTGAGAAAGGTGCTGAGTTGGAAGAAGGCACCTATATGCTCATTACGGGTACACGTATGGCAAGCGGGCAGGTGTTGGCTGAAACCCATTTGTTCACGATAAAAGCTGGTAAAGAAACACGTTTACCGTTTACAATGCGCGAAAGCGAAGATGCTGTGCAGGTGATTGGCAGTTTCAATGCCGAAGATATCTACCATGATATGGCGACCAACACCGACAAGAGTTTGCTCTCTACGGCTGGTAGAGGCTACTATATGGTTGGCATTGTTGCGCCAAACCAAGAACCAACCAACCATACTTTGCGCGACATAAGCACCTATAAGGAGCAATTTGAGAAGTGGGGACGCAAGATGATCTTCCTTTTTGAAGATGCAGACCACCTATCTCGCTTCAACTTCAAGGAGTTTGAGAACCTTCCTTCAAATGTTGTTTGGGGCACAGATGTGGAAAAGAAGATTATAAATGAGATACGTGAGCAGATGAAATTAACTAGTCCTTCGCTCCCAATATTCCTGATTTGCGATAGCTTCAATCGTGTTGTATACGTTCAACAAGGTTATACTATCAATATAGGCGAGCAAATCTTAAAGGTAATAGGAAAGTTATAATTACAACATATATAACTAAATGGTTTTAAATAAAGACGCCCATCTTGCTACTCAATTGCAAGATGGGCGTCTTATATATAACTTATAGTAATCGCAGAAAAATGTTTTGGTCGCGTGGAAAGCTCCGTGCAGTTCTTCTGTGATGACTTTGCACTGATGCTGTAACCTATCAATAGTATTACTGCAAACCGCTCTGCAACATTATTGCAGAGCGGTTTGCAGTAGAATGATAGCGGTAAAAGCAGGGAACTATATCTATTCTTTAATTAATAAAAAAGTATAGCTTAACGTGTTTGTATTCAGTGTTCTATATAGCTTTAACTACTTTATTTGTTGAAGAATCTGTGCAACTACTTCAGTAAGAGTTTCTTTTCTACCGCTTTTTGTCATACCCGATGCCGAGCCATGCACCTCTATAGCTCCACTTTCTGCAATTATCTTCTTAGCATTTAAAGGAGTAACTCCACCGCCAGGTAAGATAATCATGCGTCCTTCAGTGTGCTTTACAAATTCTTTTAATGTACCAATTCCAGCTTCAGCCGATGGAGCTTGTCCTGAAGTTAGTACACGTGTACAGTTTAGTTCTATAAGTTCATCAAGTGCTTTCAATGGATTATTGCAAATATCGAAAGCACGATGAAATGTAAATGGCTTTCCTTCGCAAGCTTCAATCAGTCGGCGTGTGGATGGAATATCTATGTTGCCTTTTGGAGTTAATGCTCCACAAACAATGGCATCAGCATATGGAAGTAATGCTTTAATGTCAGACTCCATTGCTCTGATTTCCTCTTCAGTATAACAAAAGTCTCCTTCACGCACTCTAATAAGTGCGTGAATTGTGAGTTGAGGATATAGTGTGCGTACAGTTTTTATAATTCCTAACGATGGCGTTAAGCCGTCAAGCGATAGAGCAGAACATAGTTCTATGCGTTGTGCTCCGCCTTTTACCGCATTGATAACACTTTGCAGACTACCTGTGCAAACTTCTAATATAGGCATAATTGTTACTTTTCTACTTCTATTACATAATCTACCACGTCCTGATGCTTGCCAGTGTGGATAGTAAACTCTTTTGTTTTTTTATTATATATATACGAAATAGGCTGGCGTGTAACGTTTTCTATAACGCGTTTAGGCTTTGATTGCAATGCGAAAGAAATGGTTTCAGCATCTCGTTTTAACACGTGCAGATAGGTCTTCTTCCCTTTTGATGTGCTCACACCCCAATCGGCTTCTGCTATATCACCTGCTGTTGTTTCGTAAATGGTTCCTCCATACTGCTTCATCCATCTGCCAATACCTTGCAAACGCTCGAGTGCAAGAGCTGGAAGTTCGCCATTTGGCTGTGGACCAATGTTGAGTAAGAGATTGCTACCCTTAGCTGCTGAGCGCACAAGGAGCTCAATAAGTTGGTCGGTTGATTTGTAATTGATGTCAGAAACTTTATATCCCCACATACCATTCATAGTTTGGCAAGCTTCAAGAGGAAGGCGGCTGATAGCTTGACCAGATAGTCCAGCCTTGTTTTCGCCAGGTAAATCGCGTTCAAACATTTGGAAATCTTCACCATCTATCGGTGATATATGATGGTTGTTGCCAATCAAACAAGTTGGCTGAATACTATGAATATAACGATAGAATTCCTCCATCCGCCAATCAAATGGAATGCTGTCGCTGTCGTGGTCCCAATAACCATCTAACCAAATAGCACCTACTTTGCCGTAGTTGTGGAGCAATTCGTTAACTTGTCCCTTCATAAAGTCGAAGTAAGTATCGTAGTTTGGTTTTAGTTTACGACCTGTATATAATCCTGTTCTGCCGATAGGATAGTCCTCTCGTATCCAATCAAGAATAGAATAATAAATATGTAGATCTATGTTTTGCTTATGACAGGCATCAGCAAGTTCTTTCAATACATCACGTTTGAAAGGAGTTGCGTCTACAATATTATAATTGCTTTCCTTTGTTTTAAACATAGAAAAGCTATCGTGGTGTCGTGATGTGAATGTAATATACTTTGCTCCAGAGGCTTTAATAGCACTTATCCACGCGTTGGCATCAAAGTATGATGGATAAAAAGCCGATGCAGCCTTTGCATATTCATCTTTGTTAATTTTGTTATTTAAGTACCATTCGCCTTGTGCAAAAGTGCTGTAAATGCCCCAATGCAGAAATATTCCGAAGCGAAACCCTTCGAATCGTTTCCGCGCAGCAAGATTTTCTGCAGTAGGAACATACTTCTTGTTTGTAGTTTGAGTTGTTAACAACTTGTTATTGTCTTCTTTTGGTAATCCATTTGTATGTGCAAAGATTGGTGAAGTCAATGCAAGAACGAACAGAGTTGTACTAATTGATCGTTTCATAATTCTTTTTTAATATTTGTGCAAATATACTTAAAATGTTTGAAATGTATGCAACAATAATGTTTCTTTATATCTTGTGGCATGGTATTCGTATGTAATGATCATATCAATAAATAGGGAAAAACCTACGTTAAGTTAGGGAAAATCCGTATATTTGCACATTAAGATATGTTATTTTTGCATCATATGAAAAATAAGACAAAAAATAAAATAAATTAAAGGAGGTAATAATATGAAAAAGTTAATCTTACTTTCTGTTATGGCTCTTGCTTTACCAACAACTATTTTGGCGCAAGATGACGTGTATTTTACACCATCTAAGGAGTCTATCCGTGAGTATAAGGAATCTAAGAAAGCTCATCGAAACGGATATTACAGCGGAATTGATAAATCGGACAACGAATATAATCGAAGAGGATTGTTGGATAAAGTTTATAAAAAGCTAGGGCAGGACTCTTTAGGAAACGATATTGTTCAGATAAAAAATCAAGATGGAACTTATCAAGTAGATACAATCTATCAGTTTGATCGTTATTTTGAGAATGCTGAAGAAGACTTTGCATATAGTCGTCGTATGGGTAGGTTTGATGACTTCTATGGTTTTTATTATCCTTGGGGATATGGAAACTCCAACTTTTTATTCTATCCATCGTATGGTTATGTAGCTCCATGGTACTTGAGATATTATAGTTGGACCTCAGGTTATTTTGACCCCTGGTGGTATTACGGCTACTATAACAGTTGGAATGACCCATGGAGATACCCTTTCTATGGCTACTATGGATATAGTATTCCAGTCTATACATATAGATATCCTGGAGGTCATTCAGGCACAGCAAACCATTGGAATGGACGTGGCGGAAGCTTTGGAAGTTACAATCCAGCATATAATGGACAGATGCATAGTGCTAATGCCCAACGTTCGTTTGGCAATATGAATGCACGTAGTGGACAATTTGGAAACTCAAACAACCGAGTTGTTATTGAAAGAAATAACTCTTCTTATGATAGAGGTAATCGTTTTGGAACTATATCTCGTGACAGAAATGCTGATAACACTATCAGAAGAAACAGTGTTGAACGTAACAGTTCATTTAATATAGAACGTAGTAATTCACTTCCAGCAAGCGGTCCATCTCATGCTGTAGGTGGTGGAAGCTTTGGAGGCTCACGTTCTGGTGGTGGAAGCTTTGGTAATTCTCGCTCAGGTGGCGGTAGTTTTGGAGGTCATAGGTAATAGATTTTGTTTTTTAAAAATTAGTTAGATTAGGTCTAAAATAAGATATAATTATGAAAATACAATATTATTTGCTTGCAGCAACGCTGTTCTCGTTGCCTTTAGGAGCACAGGAAACATACGAAAATGCTCGTTTAGTGGGCAACGACCTTAATGGTACAGCGCGTTATGTAGGTATGGGTGGAGCTATGGAAGCCCTTGGCGCTGATATTTCTACTATCAGTAGCAACCCAGCAGGTATTGGATTGTTCCGTCATACTCAGTTTTCGGTGAGTGGAGGCTTGCTTATGCAAAGCAATGCAAAGGAGTTTGCTAATGGTAAAACCACCAATACAAGTTTTGATCAAATTGGTTTAGTTTATTCTCCTAGTTCTTCTTATGGTTTTAAGCTCAACTTTGGATTTAACTATAGCAAGAGTAAGAACTTAAACAATATTCTAAATGCAAGCGGAAAGTTGGGTAATGGTTCACAAAATAACCAGTTTTACTTAAAGAACGTTCTTGGTTCAGAAGAATATGGAGGTTTTGATGTACGTAAAAATGGTGAAAGATATATTGGCTTTAAAAGTCCTAAGAGCAGTGAAGTAACACTAGCTTGGAGTCAGTTAGACTATCTTTATTTTAATACATTATTACCAGATGCAGGAACTCCAGGTAAGTTCAATAGCTATTTAGCAGATTCTTATTCTTTTGATAGAGCAGGCTCAGGCTATATAGGTAATTACGATTTCAACATTAGCGGTAGTATTAGAGATAGAATTTATCTCGGTATAACTTTAGGATTGAAGGATGTTAATTACGATTCAGAAAGTATGTATACCGAAAAATTGTCGAATGGTGTGGGCAGTGTGACTGTTCGTGATCTCCGTCGTGTTACTGGTTCAGGCTTCGATCTTACAGCTGGTGTTATTGTTCGTCCTGTTGCAGAATCACCTTTCCGCATAGGTGCATATGTTAAGACACCTACATGGTATGATTTAACTACGGAAAATCAAACTCGTATAGATGTTTCTACTAATACAGGAGCAGTAAACGATTGGGGAGAAGTATCAAATACTTATAACTATAAGTTGTGGACTCCTTGGAAGTTTGGTTTTTCTCTCGGACATACAGTGGGCAACTATCTTGCATTGGGTCTTACATATGAGTACGAGAATTATGCTAATATGAGCACACAAATAAATGATGGGGTAACCTATGACTTTTATTATGGAACATATTATGAAAGTTCTTTGGCCGATAGAGCAATGAACGCTCATACTAAGCAGGCTTTAAAAGGAGTAAGTACATTGAAGTTCGGTGCAGAATATAAGCCTACAAGAGACCTTTCTTTGCGTTTGGGTTACAACTATGTAAGTCCTATGTACAATACCAATGCACAGAAAGACCCTACTATTGTCTCTATTGGAACTAGCTATTCAACTGCTACTGATTTCGTTAATTGGGAAGCAACTAACAGATTTACGTTGGGTGTAGGTTATCAAGTGAAGAAATTTAATTTCGATTTGGCTTACCAATACAGCTCACAGAAGGGAACTTTCTATCCTTTCTCTACGATAAACTTTGATATAAAAGACACTGCAACTGGCAAAACCACATCGTATTCTAACGAAGCTGTAGGAACAAAGGTTGATAATAATAGAGGTCAGCTTCTGTTCACAGTAGGTTATCGTCTCTAAAAAAGAAAGTTTCAAAAATATTAAAATAAAGGCACGGCATGTACATTTCGTACTTGCCGTGTTTTTTGTATTATAAGCTACTGGTGTATTACCTGAAAGTAATGGAAGGTTCCAAAGGAAAAGGGTATGGATATTTCTTTAATTCATTTTTGCGAAATTATTTTGTTAATTGTTTATGATTGGTTACCTAAACCTCTAAATGAATTAAATCATAAAACGAATAACACGAACGGGTAGGAGAGAACTCCCTCTTGGATTAGATTTTTTAATATACTCTTCTGTCTTTTCTCTGTTTTATTGATTATCTTTGTGCATTGGTATGCAGAGCAAGGATAATACGATAAAAACAATAGAACTATTGGCTCCAGCTAAGAATTTGGCATGTGGAATAGCAGCAATAGACCATGGTGCAGATGCCGTGTATATTGGTGCATCTAAGTTTGGCGCAAGACAATCGGCTGGCAATAGTGTGGAAGATATAGCTACGTTGTGCGAATATGCTCACCGATTTGGTGCAAAGGTACACGTAACTATGAATACCATCATTTACGACAATGAGATGGACGATATGTTACAGCTTGTTCGAGAATTGGAAAAGGCTAAGGTTGATGCCCTGTTAATACAAGACATGGGATTACTGAAAGCTTGCAAGGAATATCTAAAAACCAACCTTTCGCTACATGCCAGTACACAATGCGATAGTAGAACAGCTGAAAAGGTTCGCTGGCTCGCTTCTTTGGGTTTCGAAAGAGTGGTATTGGCACGAGAGTTGTCGGTGCAAGAGATTGCAAACATACATACAGCTGTACCAGAAGTAGAGTTGGAAGCCTTTGTTCACGGGGCACTTTGTGTGAGTTATAGTGGCATTTGCTATGCTTCTCAATATTGTTTCGAGCGTTCAGCAAATCGTGGAGCATGTGCCCAATTCTGTAGAATGGCATTCGACTTGAAAGATTCTGATGGTAAGGTGATAGAGCATCAGCGTTATCTTCTATCGCTGAAAGACATGAGTCAAATAGATAATTTGGAAACTTTGATGCGTTCCGGGGCATGTGCTTTCAAGATAGAAGGGCGACTTAAAGATATCAACTATGTAAAGAATGTTGTTTCGGCTTATAATCAAAAGCTAAATGCTATTATTGCAAAACACCCTAACGAATTCCGACGAGCATCGTTTGGAAGAGTAGAATGCAACTTCACACCAGATCTTAATAAAACTTTTAATCGAGGATATACATCTTATTTCGCTGACGGACGGCAGCAAGGTATTTTCTCGCCCAACACTCCGAAGGCTTTAGGCGAGTATGTTGGCAAGGTAAAAGAAATACGTCGTGATTCGTTTAATGTTTCTTCAACGGCAAGTTTTGCCAATGGCGATGGTCTCTGCTTCATCAATAAACAAATAAATCGTGAGGGACGAACCATAGAAGCATTGGAAGGATTTCGAGTTAACAAGGCAGTTGGTAATCGTTTGTATCCTTACAAGATGCCACAAGGCTGAAAGCAGGAATGGGTTTGTATAGAAATCAAGACCAAGCCTTCGAGAAAGAACTTGCAGGTCAGTCAGCTGTAAGACTTCTACCTATTGAAATGGAGTTTGGATTGACTCCTGATGGCTATTTTCTGGCAATTCGTTTAAGTGGCGTTGGTGTTCCAAAAGTTGAAACAAAGGCTACCATTCAGTTTGAACATCAAGAAGCTAAGAAACCTCAGAGAGAGAATATCGTCCGCCAACTTACTAAATTGGGAAATACTATATATATCTGTGAGCATGTAGATGTTGCCGATAATGCAGACCAGTTTTTTATTCCGAGCAGTGTGCTTGCAGAGTTAAGGCGCAGTGCTATTGAAAGTTTTGCTCTTCAACCATTGCTTGTTGAAGAAACGAAACCGCAGCAGGTATATGATTTAAAAAATAAGAAAGCTTCTGCCTTCGAATACATCAATCCTTCGCAATATAAGCGTTTCCCTTATCTATATAATGTTTCCAATCGTGTGGCACAAGCATTTTACGAGCAACAGGGAGCAAATGTGAAGACAGCTTTTGAGTGTATGGATACCAACACCGCTCACGATAATCCTCTTATTATGCAATGTCGCCATTGCATTCGCTATTCGTTGGGATATTGTGTTGTGCATGGCGGCAAGCAGCCAACGTGGAAAGAACCGCTGTATTTAGAACTTGGGGACAAGAAACGATTTCGTTTAGAATTCGATTGCAAGGATTGTCAAATGAATATCTATGCTGAATAATAACCGTATGAAACAACAAGTTGACCATAGAATAATTTACAACAAACTTCAAGAGATGTATATTTCTTTTGGAGTTGTGTTTTTGTTTCTACTATCATCATTTGTTTTTACAGGTTGTTACCACAAAAAGACACCATCGAACTTCCGCCTTCCTGATAGTATCCAAGAAGCTCAAATATCAAGGCGTATACTTTCTGAGCAAGATTCGCTTTCATTATTTGATGCAAAAGATAAAAGTATGGATTGGTATGGTGCCACGACAAAGTTAGATTCGTTTGCTTTTCGTGTTAAGCATCATTATTCCGAAGGCTTTAATTTTGTTGTTAATAAAGATTCTTTGATGCTTTTAAGGCAGCAACCAGAGGAGGTTGTGAATAATCTCGAAACCGACTCATTTGCTGTAAGAAAGGGAAAGTCGTTAGTTGTAGCCGATATACGTATTCTTCCAAACGATAGTATCGATTCAGTTTGGGTGCGCGTTGCTACGGAAGATTTTGCCTTTGGTTGGGCGCGAGAGAAGCAACTATTGAAGAATGTTGACCCCGACAAGCCAATTTCTCAATTTATCTCTTTGTTTTCCAATACTCACTTGCTAATTTTCTTAGTTATTATATCATTGATTAGCGTAGGTTATTTGATGCGAAAGATTATGAAGCGCAATGCTTATATTGTGCACTTTAACGATATAAATTCATTCTACCCTACCTTATTGACAATGATTGTTGCAACGTCGGCCACATTCTATGCAAGCATTCAGCTCTTTGCACCCGAAACATGGAGAGAGTTTTATTTTCATCCTACGCTTAATCCTTTCTCGCAGCCAATACTATTAAATATTTTTTTGTTACTGGTTTGGGCTATTCTAATAATAGCAATTGCAGCTCTTGATGACGTTCGCCGATTGCTTCGCTCTAATGATTCCTTTATATATCTGTGCGGTTTGGCTGCTGTTTGTGCTGTGAATTATATTGTTTTCTCAGTTCTTACCTTATATTATATAGGCTATTTGCTACTTTTATTCTACATCTATTATGCCATTGGGGTTTGGTTCAAAAGAAGTAGGGATACATATGAGTGTGGAAACTGTGGTGCTCGTCTTCACCGAAAGGGACGTTGTCCTCATTGTGGTGTTGTAAACGAATAATTTTATTATTGCTTTTCCTTTTTTACAACGTAATCGCTGATTAACTATTACCTTGTTAAACTTAATCAACACGTTGTAAGTTTGTTTTCTATATTATTACGCACGACTTTCACACCTTATACTATTGTTTTCAAATGTCCATTACACCTAAACGTTTGCAGAATACTTTAGATTTCTAATTTTCAAAGTTCTGATTATATATAGAAGCGTTTCTTTTACAACGAAAACATCATATTATATATAAATTTCCTAATAAATAAGGATTGTCTAATTACTTGGTTTTCCTTACCTTTGCATCTATAAAGAAATTTTAGATAGATATAACAAAAATAGTAATGAACAAAATTTTATTTACGATTCTTTTTTTTTCGCTTTTGCCAATATCATTATTGGCCGATAATAATTATGAAATAAGCGATACTGCACGTATTTACGACATTGATGGGGTGTTTATCTACGATAACCCCAAAGAAGCTTATCTTCTGCGTCAGCAACCATTAAATAGTACGTCATTCAATCAGCTGCAACTACGTAACCTTAATACACAAGACTTACGTCAACTTTCTTCTTTTGTGCCTTCGTTTGTAATGCCTGAGTATGGAGCACGTTATACATCGTCAATTTATATGCGCGGAATAGGTTCGCGTATAAATTCGCCTGCGGTAGGAATGTATATTGATAATATGCCTATTCAAAGTAAAAGCGCATTCAACTTCCACACTTACGATATAGATCGCATTGATATACTTCATGGTCCACAAGGAACACTTTATGGTATGAATACTGAAGGCGGATTGATCCGTCTTTATAGTAAGAATCCATTTGTTTATCAAGGCACCGACCTAAAACTCTCGTTAGGAAATAATTTTTGGCGTAAAGCGGAGATTAGTCATTACAAAAGAATGAACGATAAAACTGCTTTTGCTGTTTCAGCCTTCTATGACGGACAAAATGGTTTCTTTACAAACAAATATACTGGCGAGCGTGCTGATAAGTTCAATGAATTTGGTGGAAAAACACGCTTATTGTGGAATCCGAATGAGAGACTTGACCTAAGTTTTGTTGCCGATTATCAATTTGTAAACCAATACGGATTCCCATATGGTCAGGTTGTTACAAAAGAACAAGTTGTAACAACCGATATAACCTCACCATACTATACCTTAAAAGCTGGTACTCAAGCTCCAAATCAGAATCGACAGAGTGCTTACAAGCGCAATATGCTGAATACTGGGATAGGATTAAAGTATAACGGAAATAGTTTTGTGATAAATTCGATGACCTCATGGCAGTATCTTCGTGATAGATTGAAAATGGATAATGATTACTTACCCAATGACTTTTTATATCTGGAGCAATATCAATTACAAAACTCTATCACCGAAGAATTGTCTGTAAAAAGCAAAAGTCAAAGCTCTTGGCAATGGGCTTTTGGAGCTTATGGATCTTATCAGTGGCTGAAAACAGAAGCCCCAGTATATTTTGGTGGCGACATGAATAAGGCTCTCTCTCAACAAATTACTGCTTATGCGTATAACGGAATGCTGGCAGTAATGACAAAACGAATTGCAGCCGATTTAATAAAGAAGGGAATGTCTGAAGAAAAAGCAATGGAAGTAGCTGCTATTTCTGCTAAAGTTGCTATAGAAAAGGCCGGAGGTATAAGGATAAACATGCAAATGGACCCTATATTTGAAATGTTCAGAACTCCAACATTTAACATGGGCCTTTATCACGAAAGTAATATTGATATTACTGACCGCTTGCGTGCAACTCTTGGTTTGCGTTACGATTACTCGCACGTTGCTATTGATTATAACACTTCTGCACGTTTAATGTTAGACGAGAGTGTGATGGGTATAAACATAAAACCAACTATTACATCAACTCTTGCTCATAATGAGAAAAACCATTTTAAAGAATTGTTGCCTAAAATAGGCTTAACCTATCGTTTCAATAATGGCAGTAACGCTTATGCTACATGGTCGAAAGGTTATCGTGCTGGTGGTTTCAATATTCAGATGTTCTCAGATATATTGCAGACCGAACTTTCTGCCGCATCACAAGGAGCGCGTGGTGATGTTGATGTGGAACATGATAACGACTTTTATAAAAATATAGCAAAGACCATAGAATACAAACCTGAAACCAGTTTCAATTATGAGGTAGGCGCACACCTTAATCTTATGAATGAAGAAATGACGCTAGATGTGGCAGCTTACTATATGCAAATTAAAAATCAACAATTATCTGTATTGGCAAATAATTACGGATTTGGCCGTATGATGACTAATGCAGGAAAGAGCCACTCGTGTGGTTTAGAAGCTACTTTGCGAGGCGAAACCCTCAATAAAAAGCTCAATTATGCTTTAAGTTATGGTTTTACGAATACTAAATTTGATGAATATACCGAAACGACTTCTGGTACGATTGTAGATTACAAAGGCAAGAGAGTTCCATTCGTTCCACAGCATACACTTGCTGCTAATGCAGATTATCGAATTGATGTTGATCCAGCTGCATTACTCGACCCTACGAACAAATTTCATTTGCGTTTTGTTATAGTAGGATTAAACTTATCTGCGCAAGGAAAAACCTATTGGGACGAGCAAAATAGCATTGCACAAAACTTTTATGCCACATTGGGTGCACATGCTGATGCTGATTTTGGTCCTATGCACATAAACCTATGGGTACGCAATCTTACCGACACAAAATACAATACTTTTGCTGTACAAAGTGCTGCAACAGGAAAAAAATATACATTTGGCCAGCTTGGAAATCCTTTCCAAATAGGCGTTGATGTATCTTTCCACTTTTAAAGAAAAAACTTACTTGTTAGTTTGTAGTAAGCTTTATAGGCTACATCATTTACTTACTGTTAAGAATTTAAAACCGCCAAGCTCGATGAGAGTTAGGCGGTTTATTTGTTTCTTTATATTGAATTGATTTGTCTTGTGTTTCCTTTAAGCTTGAAATCTTAATGTAGAGATGTAAAACTAAGACGTTTTTATTAGGGGACTTATACAATAAAATAGAAGTTATACATAAACCTAAACCTCTGAAAAATCTATTATCTTTTTGACTTTCATCAATATACTCTTTTTTGAATGAATTTTTTTGCTCAAAAGATGCCATTGGAGATTACTTTAGAGTAGAAATAATCTTTTATTGGTGTATCTCGCTTTATTTGATACGAAAAGTTGTTAAACAAAAGAGCACAACTTGATCTCCAATTAAGTTTGGGGTTTTAGTTTGTATAATAAATAAAAAAGAATTTTTGATCGATGATAAAAAAACTTGAAACTCATCAAATAAGTCCTATGCATGAATCGTTAGATAACCTCACAGCCCGAGATGTATATAGGACAAGGGTAGAAAATTAAAAAAGATAAGAGAAATGATAAAGCAAAATTACCTATATAATTGCAATTCTAAG
>NZ_BAKF01000026.1 GCF_000614025.1 Prevotella aurantiaca JCM 15754 | reverse complement strand
TTTATATCTTACCGAAAACTACCTCGTATCATTCTTTGGACGTGCAAACTGGAGTTTGATGGACCGTTATTATGTTACTGCAACGTTCCGTGCTGATGGTGCTTCTCGTTTCAAAGAACACTGGGCTTACTTCCCTTCATTTGCATTTGCTTGGAAAGTAAAAGATGAAAATAAATTCCGTGATATCAAGTGGTTGAGCGATTTGAAGCTCCGTTTAGGATGGGGTATGACTGGTCAACAGGAAGGAATTGGCGACTACAACTACTTCGATATATATCAAATAGGTAGTGGCACGAATAACGAATATCCTGTAACAGACGATGGAACTGTTGTTCGCCCACAAGCTGTAAATAAGAATTTAACTTGGGAAACAACAACAACTTATAATGTTGGACTTGATTGGGGTATCCTTAACCAACGTCTCACAGGTAGCATAGATTGGTACTATCGTAAGACTACAGACCTCTTAAACACTGTAACTGTAGCTGCAGGATCTAACTTCCGTAACCAAGTTGCTTCTAATATTGGTTCATTAAAGAATACTGGTATTGAAGCTGCTTTGCGCTGGAGAGCTATCGAAACAAATGATTGGTATTGGACAATTGACTATAACTTCACATACAATAAGAACGAAATCACTGACCTTACAGGTGGAAGAGACTCTAAATACTTTGTTCCTACAGGTGGTATTTCAGCAGGAACTGGCGGCAATGCACAAGCACACGCAGTAGGACACCCTGCCTCTTCATTCTACGTTTATCAACAGATTTACGACAAAGATGGTAAGGCTATTGAGGGTGCAGTTGTAGATAGAAATGCTGATGGTCAAATTACTGAAGCTGATAAATATTTCTATAAGAGCCCAATGGCTCCTGTAACAATGGGCCTTTCTTCTCGTTTAGAGTATAAGAGATGGGACTTTGGTTTCTCTCTTCGTGCTAACATAGGCAATTATGTGTTCAATGACTTAATGGCTGGACGAGCTAATATATCTCCTGCTGCTATTTGGGCTTCATCTGAGTTCTTGTCAAATAGACCCGTTGCGTCAGTTAATGACAACTGGCAAACAAGTAATACTACAGCAATCCTTTCGGATCGTTGGGTGCAGAATGCCTCATTCTTGAAGCTTGATAACATTACATTGGGTTATAGCTTTGCCGATCTCTTTAAGACTAGTGGCTGGCATGGTTTGAGCGGACGTGTTTATGGTACTGCTTCCAACCTGCTTACACTTACAAAATATAAAGGTATAGACCCTGAAGTATTTGGCGGTATTGACAATAACCTTTATCCTCGCCCAATGTCATTCATTGTAGGTCTTAACTTAAATTTCTAATTCTATTTAAAAAACAATAACAATGATACAATATATTAAGAAAATAGCTCCTGTAGCAGCTTTGTTGCTTTCCTTGAGCATTACTTCTTGTGTAAAGGATTTGGATGTAAAACCAATTGACCCAAACCTCCAAACGGAGATAAATCCAAATCATTTGTTTAATAAGTGCTATGCAAACTTTGCTTTAGCAGGAAACAGCGGCCCTGATGGTGATTGCGACATCGATGGTCTTGACGGAGGTACAACAGGTTTTATCAGACAGTTGTTCAACTCTAATGAACTTACTACCGATGAGGCAATCTGTTGTTGGACACAAGACGAAGGTATTCCAGAGTTTAACTTCAATGCTTATGGTAGCTCTCATCCAATGCTTAAAGGATTCTATTATCGTCTTTACTTTGGAGTTACTATTTGCAATCAATATATTAGTAACTTTGGTGATTTGGATAAGCAAAAGACCGCAGAAGTACGTTTTATCCGTGCACTCGACTACTATTTCTTGATGGATGCGTTCGGCAATATTCCTTTCACAGAAGAAGTTTCTGCTAAAGCCGCACCGCAATACTCACGCAAGCAGATGTATGATTATATTGAAAAGGAACTCTTGGCTATCGAGAATGACTTGATGGAACCTCGAGCAAAGAAATCTACTGATGCAAACTATGGTCGTGTAGACAAGGCTGCTGTATGGATGTTGCTTTCTCGCCTCTACTTAAATGCTGAAGTTTATACTGGTACAGCTCAATGGCAGAAGGCTGCAGACTATGCTAAGAAGGTTATCAATTCACCATATCAATTATATACAGGTGCAACAGTAAACGGCTGGACTGCTTATCAACAACTCTTTATGGGTGATAATGGCGAAAACGGTGCATCTGTTGAAGCTATCTTCCCTATCCTTCAGGACGGTAAGCGCACTGCTGCTTATGGTGGTACAGTATTCTTGATTAACGCTTGCTACGACAAGGCTGCAACAGTAAACATCAATGGTTCAGCTGGTGGCAACCTTTACGATAATGCAAACTGGGCAGGTGTTCGTGCTCGTAAAGACCTTATCGACAAGTTCTTCCCCAACAACAATGCCCCTTCAGTTACTGGAGCAGTTATGCCTACAGAAGCTGGCGATGATCGTGCATTGTTCGATGGTGTAGACAGAACTATCACACAAGAGAATTCAAAAGACCTTTCAGTATTTACTAAGGGCTTCGCAGTAGTGAAATACAACAACTTCTACTCAACAGGCGCAACTGCAAAAGACCTCCGTTATGCTGATACCGACTTCTTCTTGTTCCGTGTAGCAGAGGCTTATCTTACCTATGCAGAGGCTACAGCTCGCTTAAATGGTGGTCAAACTACAACAGAAGGTACTGATCTTATCAATCAGCTTCATATTCGTGCTCATGCAACAGCAAGAACTTCTGGCGCTTATACACTTAATGATATTCTGAATGAATGGTGTAAAGAGTTCTACTTTGAAGGCCGTCGCCGTGTAGACTTAGTTCGTTTTAACAAGTTTGGTGGTAATGTAAACTACAACTGGGCTTGGAAAGGTGGGGAACTTAACGGACGTAACTTTGCTACAACACGCAATGTCTTTGCAATTCCAAATAGCGATATCATCGTAAACAAGAACTTGATACAGAATTCTGGTTATTAATTCAATATAAGTTGAGGAGGAAACTCCTCAGCTTTTACAACACAAAAGATAAGAATAGTATGACAAATATATTAAAGTCTGCGTTGCTGTTACTCTGCTCTGTTTGCTTCTTTACAGCATGCAGCGACGACAATGACGAAAACCCAGTGATAAAGACGCCAACAACTTTCCACTTAAATACGCCCGCACTTGCGGCCAGTGGTGTTTACGATTTGGCAAATTCTAAATCTATCGAGCTTACTTGTTCACAGCCGGACTATGGTTATCCTGCTGTAACTAAGTACACTGTAGAAGTTGCAACCAGTGCTGATATGTCAGATGCAAAGAGTATGGCAACAACTTTCACTACTGCTAAGATGGAAATAGATGCTGCTGAGTTGGCAAGTTTGCTTACTGATTTGCATGTAGCAAAGGGCTTGAGAGAAGAGCAATTCCCTATAACAGCTCCTGTTTACATTCGTTTAAAGGCTGTTCAGACAACTGCTGATGGTCATGAAATAGAAGGAACATCAATTATTTCTAATGTTATTACATTAAGTAATGTATATTTGACCTTCTCTCTTCCTCCTGTAACAACACCTGAAAAGCTTTATCTTGTTGGTAACTTCAATAAGTGGTCCTGGGATAGCGCATTGGAAATGACACCTGTACATAGTGCAACCAATATTTTCTGGCATCTTGTTTATATTGACGGACAAGGCGAAAGTGCTGGTGTTAAGTTTAATAGCAATAAAGCATGGGACGGCAATGATATTGGCTTCAGCAAGATTACAATTAATCCTGCAAGCGAAAAAGCCTCAAATATAGTTAACGCTAATGGTAATATAGGTTCATCTCAGGCTGGTTGGTACTTAATGATTGTTGAGTGCACTGTAGAAGGTCGCGACATTAAATATAACGTAACCTTCAATGAACCTAAGGTTTATCTCCAAGGATTGTGTACCACATCGGGTGGTTGGGACCTTCTACCAGAAAACCTCTTCACTGTTCCTGCAACAGCAGATGGCGAGTTTGTTTCTCCAGCAATAGGCAATTCTGTTTCAGGTGGTCCTACAGATGGTGATCCAGGTGTGCGTATCTGTGTTCAGATACCAGGTTCAGACTGGTGGAAGTCAGAGTTTATCATCTACAACAATAAGATTTCTTATCGTGGCTCAGGTGGCGATCAAACACCGCGTGTTGCTGGTGCAGTTGGTCAGAAGATATACTTGAACTTCACAAAAGAGACCGGTGAAATAAAGTAATAACAACTTATTATCATTTTAGAAAATAGATATGAAGAAATTATCATTATATATTACACTCGCACTTGTAAGCCTCTTTTTGGGGGCTTGCAGTGGTGAGTACGAGCCATGGGGCAACCCTCAGTCATATTCAGAAGAAGGCTCAATTACTATTCCAGGTATAAAGGCAAATGCTGTTGCAACGCAAGACTTAGCCAATGCAGGCGAACAGGTTTCTCTGTTCACCCTCTCTACGGCTGAGCTTCCTGAAGGCTACACCTTGCAAAACGCTCGTATACAACTTTACCCTGAAGATCTTGATGGTGCAACCGCTACTACTATCAACACAACGATAGAAGGAATGGCTACTAAAACAGAGGTACAAGCAATGGTAGAGAAGTACTTTGGCAAGCGTCCAGTAGCTCGTAAGTTCAAAGCACACGTATTTCTAAATACTGTAAAAGATGGTCAGGCAGCGCTTATTGATGCTGGTACCATTGCAGTAACGGTCATTCCAGATGCTCCATTTATTGATTCAGCTTACTATTTGATTACCGATGCTTCGTCATGGAGCAAGAACAATGCTAAAGTATTCAGCCATAGCGACGCTGATGTATATAAAGATCCTGTATTTACACTCTTTATTACAACTACAGCACCAAACACTCGTTGGAAGATTGTTACAAAAACAAACTATGATGGCGATCTTTTAGCTGAAGGAAAGACTGGTGTTCTCGGTACAACTGTAAAAGATGACACCAGCATGGAAGGTACACTTACCACAACAAACCCACAAGCTGGTATGATTAAGAATGCAGGTATGTATCGCATTACCATCAATATGTTGACCTACACATACAAGATTGAGAAGTTAAACTTCACAGAATTCCTCTACATGGCAGGCGATGCGAACTCATGGAGCCACTCTGATATTCTCCATGGACCAGCATTCGATGGTAAGTATCTTGGTTATATGTACCTCACACAGAATGGCTTTAAGTTCTCAACACAACCTAACTGGAATGGTACAAACTATGGTAAGGGCTTCAGTACAGATGGTGGTGCTGACAACATTATGATGACAGAACCTAACGGTTTCTACAAGGTTGAAATAGATTTGCAAGCTCTTTCTTATAAGCTTACACCTATTACAACCATCGGTATAGTTGGTGATGCAACAGGAAGCTGGGACAATGACGTCGTAATGTCTTACGATGCAGCAACTCACAAATGGGTAGCACAGCATGTAACTCTCTCAAATGGAGAAATAAAGTTCCGCGCTAATGGTACATGGAACATCAGTTGGGGTGGTACAGACCTTACTAAGCTTACATCAAATGGTGGTGCTAACATTGCAGTTACAGCTGGAACATACACCATTAAGTTGAAACCATCTTATGATGGTAACACTGTAGCTGAACTTATTGCAGAATAAACCGACTTCAAATACTTTAAATTTATTTTTTTAAGAGGGGAGAATGCACCTGCGTCCTCCCCTTTTATTTACACAAAAGCAATGTTGCAACCGTTTGTTCCTACTATTTTGAGTAGTCAATGTCAAAGGTTGTGCAAAACAATAAAATAACTCTGAATATTTACGAAACCATAAATAACTAGGACAAACAATATCAAATTATGAATATGAAACGTACCTCAACTCTGTTTACGGCTTTGCTTCTTGCAGCAACCATGTTTGCTCAAGGCTGGAAAGCCAACTATGGCGGCGTAATGCTGCAAGGCTTTTATTGGGATTCATATCAGGATACGAAGTGGACAAACCTCGAATCGCAGGCCAAAGAACTATCTGAATATTTCGACCTCGTGTGGCTTCCACAAAGTGCGCAGGCTCGTAACACAACCTCAATGGGCTACGACGACTACTATTGGTTTACTAATTACAATAGTTCTTTCGGTACAGAAGCTGAACTGTTGAGCCTCATTGGCACTTTCAAAGCGAATGGAATCAAGACCATTGCCGATGTTGTTATCAACCACCGTGCAACTACTGCTGGCTGGTTCGACTTCCCAACTGAGACATATAATAATGTAACGTACTCCATGACATCGAAAGATGTTGTTAAAAACGATGATGGAGGTGCTGCACTAACACAAGCACAGAAGGACGGTGTACAGCTTAGCGACTTCATGGACACAGGAGAAGACTGGCCTGGAATGCGCGATCTCGATCACAATAGCGCGAATGTGCAGACCATAGTAAAGGCATATTTGCAGATGTTAAAAGATAAATTCGGCTACGCGGGCTTCCGTTACGACATGGTAAAGGGCTACGCTGGCAAATTTACAGCGCTCTATAATAATGCAGCGAAGCCAGAATTCTCTGTTGGTGAATACTGGGACGGTGATATAAATAAGGTGAAAGCATGGGTTGAAAGCACTAAATCGAATAATGTTCCTACGAGTGCTGTGTTCGATTTCCCTATTCGTTACACTGTTCGCAATGCTGTAAACAATGGTAATTGGGCCGCTTTAGATGGCGTTGGCTTGGCTAAGGAGGCAGAATATGCCCGCTATGCTGTTACCTTTGTAGAGAATCATGATACTGAAGACCGCGGTGGCAACAGTCATCAAGACCCTATTCGTAAAGATACATTGGCAGCGAATGCCTATATTCTTGCTATGCCAGGAACACCATGCATATTCTTGAAACACTATCAAGCTAATAAAAATGACATCAAGAATATGATTAGCGCGCGCAAGTTGATAGGCATTAACAACGAAAGTAAGGCTGTAAAATACAGCAGTAGTTCCGATTTCTATGCCTTTACTACTACTGGAACAAATGGTAATATGCTTACTGTACTTGGTCCAGCAAAGAGTTTCTCTAACACAAACCGCTGGGTTAAGCTCACAGGAGGATACCATTGGGCTTACTATGTAGAGAAGAACAAAGCCAATTTTGTATGGGCAAGTCTTGCAAGCGGCACCTATGATGGCGAACAAAGTGTAACGCTGACGGCTGTAAGTAACGATGCGAATGCACAAATAGTGTACACAACCAATGGAAACGAGCCTACGGCAAGCAGCGCAAAGGCTACAAACGGTCAAGCATTGACTATCCCTGTAGGTACAACTGTGCTGAAAGCAGGATTACTTGTAGATGGTGTTGTAAAGAACATCATTACCCGTAACTACAACATAGTAGACTTTAAGCCTTACAATATCAAGGTGTATGTAAATGCAGATAATGCCGATGGCGCTTGGGCAAATGCCAAAATGACCAGCGCTAACCCTTCTATCAACTTCTGGATATGGGGCGGAACCCACAAAACAGCTAAGGCTCATGGCCTGGTGATATTGTTACGACAACCGAAATGGCAGAAGGCAAGAAGTGGTTTGTGAAGGAATTTGCTATTACAACCTCTACTGACGTCGTGAATTTTGTATTCAGTGTCGGTGCAGGATCGCCTCAAACAGTAAATATTGAAAACATAAAAGCAACTACTTTTATCAATATTTCAAGCGAAAAAGAGGGTGGAAAGAATAAGGTAAATGTTGTTTCTACGGGTATCGATAATGTTGTTGCAGAACGTAATGGGACTAACGACCCTTATTATTACACGCTTTCAGGACAGCGTATAGCTAAACCAGCACAACGAGGAATATATATCCACAACGGAAAGAAAGTATTAGTGAAGTAAAAGATAAACGATTTATAAAAGATGTGGCGACTCTACAACGAAAATGTAGAGTCGCTACATTGTTTTTGTTTCATAGGTTTTGAAACGAATAGGCTTTACCATAGAGCTGTTGAAATTAGGTTAAGCTGCTTAATATTACTGGTTTCTTCCAACTAAAAGGAGTTGTTTATTAATACCCCTATAAACCCTTTGCACATTATTTTATGTAGGCAAAGAAGGTTGAAGTCTTGTTAATATTTTTCAAAAGCGTAAGTCTTGTGTAACAGTCTTATTATCAATGTATTGTAATACCCATTGTTTTGCGTTGTAAAAGTGCCTGTTTTACACAACAAAAGTGCCTGTTTTGCAACGCAAAACAGGCACTTTTGTAATCTCAAACCGATATTATCGTTTTTTCAAGATATTTTCTTTACAAAATAATAGTAGTATTTTGCAAGAGCTAATGCTTACTTAATAATACTATTATAGAATGGATCGAACTCAATAGTTATAACCTGTTGGTCTTTCACAGGGCGTCCGTCCTTTGCTGCAGGTGTCCATTTGGGCATGCGTTTTACCAAGCGTACCGCCTCATTGCGGAAGTTTTTGGTTGCAATATCCATTGCTTTAGCCTTCTTAGCCTCTGATAACTTATCGTATTTATGGTTGTTTGTCTTCACGTCAGTAATGTTAAGAACACGTACTCCCGTAATTGTTCCGTCCATTTCTACACCAAACGATACTTCAACTTTAGCACTAAAGCGCATCTTGTAAGTCTGTAAATCGTACTTTTGATGGTCTTTTAAGTACGTTTCCATCGCCTCTCTGCCGCCTACATAGGTTGATTTGACGTCTACTGACGACATTTTCATACGTGGTTTCAGCTCCTCTAAAGTGGCACGAAGCCTTTCAATCTCGACCGTTCCCAGTACAATCTTGCCGTAAGGGTCTATCAAATACATGGTAGGAATCCAATCAACATGATATAAACGGTCTATTTTGGTTTCTTTCTTCCACTTTTTCAGTTCGCTTACATGTGTCCAATTCATTTGATATTTGTCCCAATAGGTGTTCACCCAAGCCTCTTTGTTCGTGTCAAACGATATACCTATGATGCGAACATTGTAGTCCATGAAATCGCTCCACAGCTGTTTCATGGCTGGAATGTCCCTTCTGCAGTCGGGACACCAAGATGCCCAGAAGTCCAAAATAACATAGTTACCACGGAAAGCACGGAGTTTAATGTCCTTTTCGTCGGCTGTACGCAATGTGAAATCGGGGGCAAGAGTACCTGGTTTCAGTAAGTTGGTGGCATATTTGCTGTCTAAATCCTGCGCCATAGCAGTGGCAAAAGTTGCCAAAAGAAGCATTGCCGATAGAATAGTTCTTTTCATTTTATTTTTATTTTAATTGTTTTTATCTTTTGTCAGTTGGTGTTTGCACCTGTGTTTTCTTTATATATTCCCTGTGCGAATGTTGTTTCTCTATCTCTAAAGTCTGGTCGCAATATTCTACTACCGCTGGTCGGTGGGTAATAAATATTATGGTTTTGTTGTGCTTTGAGAGGATATTCTGCAAGAGTTCTCGTTCTGTTTCGGGGTCAAGTGCAGATGTTGCTTCATCGAAAAGCATGATACTGCGGTTGCGAAGTAAGGCGCGTGCTATCGAAATGCGTTGAGCTTGCCCCTCGCTGAGGCCCCCTCCCTGTTCAGTACATAGCGTATTGAGTCCATCGGGAAGTTCTAATACGAAGTCGGCACAGCTCTGTTTCAATGCTTCTTCCATCTCTTCATCAGTAGCATCAAGCTTTCCGAGACGTAGATTGTCTCGAATACTACCACTCATCAACGTGTTACCTTGTGGTACATACACGAAATTGGTGCGCAGAAGTGGACTTAATTCGCGGCTTTCTTTTCGGTTATATATTTCCACCTTACCACTATTGGGGTGCAGAAGTGCTAAAATCATGCGCACCATAGTAGTCTTTCCTGAACCAGTTTCACCCAAAATGGCTGTACAAGAGCCAGGATAGAAGTCGTAGTTAAGGTGTTCTATAACGTTATCTTCCGAGTCTTCGTATGCAAAAGCCACATCAGTGAAACGAACGCCGCATGGTGATGCCATCTCAATAGGCTCTCCTTGTTCTTCCAAAGGATTTTCTTCTAACTCCATCAAACGCTCTGCGGCTGTGAAAACAGAAACAAATTGAGGAATAAGGTGAGTGAGTTGGCGCGCAGGACTTTGTATCTTGTTTACCAATTGTAGGAAAGCCGTCATGCCACCAAAGGTCAGAGTGCCTGATGAAAGCCTTGTTGCAGCCCATGCAAAGGCGACAAGATAGCCAGTAGAAAAGCCTAAATTGAGTACAAGATAAGAGAAAACAGAGAACTTTGTACGGCGTACGACATTTGTTCGTAGTACGCTTTGCGTGTCTTCCAGCCTATCTACCGCTGCGCCATCGCCCTCTAAGGTCTTAATAAGCATACGATGCTGAATCGTTTCTTGCAGAATGCTTTGTACTTTAGAGTCAGATGAGCGCACTTCGCTGGTTAGATGGCGCATCTGTCGTACGTAAACTCGACTGAAAAGAATAATGATAGGAATCATTATAACAATGACAATTGCAAGGCGCCAGTCCATTAAAAACAGATAGCTGAAGGCGCCAATAAAGAGCGCTAACGTTGAAAGCGAGTTAGGAATAACCTCCGTTAAGAAGTTTACAACGTTTGCAACGTCAGTCTCTAAGCGGTTTAGCACATCGCCAGAGTGGAGACTTTCCTTACCATTCCATTTAGAACGCAAGATACGATCAAGCAATTTCTGTTGCATTCGGTTCTGTGCTTTAATCCCTAAGAGGTTGCGAATCCAAACAGAAGCTATGTTTAAGCCAAAGTTGCAAAGTATAAGTGCACCCATTAAGAGTACTGCTATGAGAATCTTACCCTCTATTTCGTGCGATGCAACATCTATGGCGTGTTGAACAGCCCATACCGATGACAGAGAAATAATAACACCTAAAAGTCCTACCAGTGCGTTAAGTATAGCCTGTAATCGGTTACCTCGCCACGCACGCCAAAGCCAACGAAAGATGTCTCTAACGTTGTATTTGGTCTTTGGAGTATTGAAAAGTGATTTTATTCCCATTTGTTATTTAGCTAATATCGCCTCTGCTTCGTCTGTTGTTCAGTACTGTTGTTATCTTTTTATTTCCGTAAATCAGCGCCCCACATAAGCTTTGTGCGTAGCGTAGAGAAGTAACTATGGCAGCGACGCTTAACTATTCGAGTTACGAAAGGTGCTTTCCGAATAGTCAGTGTTGTACCTTCTTTTAACTTTACAGAACGTCCGTCAATGGCAACAAGGTAGTTATGGCTACGGCTTTCCACCTCTAAATGTATCACAACGTCGTCGCTAAACACAATAGGACGGAGATTTAAGCTATGCGGAGCAACGGGTGTGAGGCACAAAATGCCTCCTCGTGGCACAATGATAGGTCCGCCATTCGATAGAGAATAAGCCGTGGATCCTGTTGGAGTGCTTACTATTAAGCCGTCAGCTTGGTACGTTACCAAGTATTCTCCATCTATACTAGCATGTAATGTAATCATAGAAGCGTTGTCGCGCTTTAGTATTGATATGTCGTTTAAGGCATAAGGAGAGGTTCCTATCGCTTCGTTTTCCGACTCAAGTTTGATGACTGAACGTTCGTCAATGTCGAAATTGCCATTGTAAATATCGTCTAATGTCTCTCTAAACTCATTCGGCAGCACATTGGCAAGAAAGCCTAAGCGTCCCATATTTACACCAATGATGGGGATTTTCTTTGCTCCTACCTTACTGGCAGCCCTTAAAAACGTTCCATCACCGCCTAAAGAGATGGCATAATCAGTATCAAAGTCGTCGCCTTTGAATATGTTCGAAACTTTAATTTCGTTGTTTAAAGCTTTACATAGGTTGGCATAAAAGTTCTCTTCCACAAAGATTTGAGCTTCGCATAGGGTAAGATAGTCAAACACTTCCCGTAGATGGGTGGTTTCAAATGCTTGCCTTTCATTGCCAAAAATGGCGAAACTAAGTTTCTTTTCTGCCATAGAAATCTTATTTTAAATATGTTCCAGCCATTAAATGCTGCCCATTATAAATCTTTTCTCTGCTACTTTTTCGCCATTTCATGAATATTATTGTATATTTGCATTTGCGTATTTAAGCAGCGAAACGTATTGTTAAACATCTTTATGGTTGTTGTGCCAAAAAGGTTTAAAGTAACGTTTTCTCTTGCAAAAATAACTAAATAAGTTGGAATGTTAAAGATTTAGACGAAAAATATATGGCAAAAGCATATGAATTTCTTGCTAATGGCTTTGAAGATATAGAAGCTTTAGCACCTGTAGATATTCTCCGTAGAGGAGGCGTTGAAGTGAAAATAGTGAGTATCTCTGACAGTTTGATGGTGGAATCAGCAAATGGAATAATCGTAAAAGCTGACCTTTTATTCGATGAAATCGATGATTTTTCAGATGCGGATATACTGATGTTGCCTGGTGGAATGCCTGGTGCAGCTAATCTAAACCTACATGAAGGTTTACGAAAGTTACTTGTTGAACATAATGGAAAAGGCAAACGACTGGGTGCTATTTGTGCTGCTCCAATGGTTTTGGGATCTGTAGGTGTGCTAAAAGAGAAACGCGCTACTTGTTATCCTGGTTTTGAAAAGCGACTGACTGGTGCTGAACATACAGGTGAATTGTGCACAATAGATGGCAATATTACTACAGGAAAGGGACCTGCAGCTGCATTTATCTATGGATTTGCTATATTAGAGCAACTCACTTCTGCAGAAACTGCACAGGAAGTGAAGGACGGAATGTTGATTTCAGAACTTATAAAGCTTCATTAAACAACTCACAAAATACCATCAGACCATGAATTATATCATCATAGTAGCAGGCGGAAAGGGATTGAGAATGGGAAGCGAACTGCCCAAACAGTTTCTGCCAATAGGTGGGAAGCCAGTGTTAATGCATACTATTGAGCGTTTTTGCGAGTACGATGAGGATATTAAAATAATCCTTGTACTACCCAAAGATCAACAAGGAACGTGGCTGGAGCTATGTCAAAAGCATAGTTTTAACATTGAACATCAGATAGCTGATGGTGGAGAAACACGTTTTGAATCGTCTAAAAATGGTTTGTCGCTAATCCCAGAAGGCGATGATGGTCTTGTTGGGTTCCACGATGGAGTTCGTCCTTTCGTATCGGTGGATACTATTAAGCGCTGTTACGATGAAGCACAGCGTACATGTGCTGCTGCACCAGTGATACCTATAACGGATAGTTTGCGCGAAATGGAAAAGAACGGCAATACAAAAAGCGTTCAACGGGCTAACTATTGCAGCGTACAAACGCCACAGGTGTTTAATATAGCGATGGTTAAGATGGCATTTGCACAGCCTTATCAAGAATCGTTCACGGACGATGCCACTGTAATGGAGCAGTTTGGATGCAAGATTTCATTAGTAGAAGGCAATCGAGAGAATATTAAAATAACAACGCCATTAGACTTGAAGTTGGCTGAAATACTTGTAAATGAGAAGTAAACTCAAGGATAAAAGATTTTAATGGATATACTTCAACAAGACATAATGTACCTTACGGGGGTTGGGCCGCGTCGCAGAGAGATCCTAAAAAAGGAACTCGGTGTCTGTACATACCGTGATTTGTTGGAGTATTTTCCTTATAAGTATGTAGACAGGACAAAGGTTTACCACATATCGGAGCTTGTTCCAGATATGCCATTTGTGCAAATTAAAGGACAAATTCTTAGCTTTGAAGAGTTTGATATGGGGCGACGGAAGAAACGTATCGTTGCTCATTTTACAGATGGACATGGAGTTTGTGACCTCGTTTGGTTCAATGGAACTCAGTATATCTACAAAAACTACTTTATAGGGAAAGAATATGTGGTCTTTGGAAAGCCTACCTTATATAATCAACGCTTTCAGTTCACGCATCCAGATATAGACGATGCTTCAGAGTTGCAACTCAATAACATGGGCATGCAGCCTTTTTACACGACCACTGAAAAGATGAAGAAGGCGGGAATGACATCGCATGCCATTGAGAAACTTACAAAAACGCTTATTGAGAAATTGGCTACGCCATTGCCGGAAACACTTCCAGACTTCATAACACAACGGTTACATCTCATCTCACGCAACGATGCGATGCGCAAAATTCACTATCCTAAGTCGGTAGATGATACACAACGAGCGCAGGTTCGCTTGAAATTTGAAGAGCTTTTCTATGTTCAGCTTAATATATTAAGGTATGCTAGCGACCACAGACGGAAGTATCGAGGCTACAACTTTACGACGGTTGGTACGCAATTCAATTGGTTTTATTCTCACAACCTGCCTTTTGAACTTACCAATGCGCAAAAGAGGGTAATGAAAGAAATACGTGGTGATATGGGGAGTGGACAGCAAATGAATCGTCTTTTACAGGGTGATGTAGGTTCAGGAAAGACCCTTGTCGCACTTATGTCTATGCTTATTGCTGTTGATAATGGCTTTCAAGCGTGTTTAATGGCACCTACCGAAATCCTTGCCGAGCAACATTTGCAAACATTAAAAGACTTTTTGCAAGGCATGAATATACGCATAGAGCTGCTTACAGGTATTGTAAAAGGAAAGAAACGTCAGGAAGTTATGGACGGACTTATTGATGGCTCCATTCATATTGCTGTCGGAACACATGCAATTATAGAAGATAAGGTACAGTTTAATAATCTTGGCTTGGCTGTTATTGATGAGCAACACCGCTTTGGAGTAGAGCAACGTGCAAAGCTATGGAGCAAAAACGAGAATCCGCCACACATTCTTGTAATGACTGCAACACCTATTCCGCGCACATTGGCAATGACCATTTACGGCGATTTAGATGTAAGTGTGATTGACGAACTGCCCCCTGGACGAAAGCCAATTGAAACGATTCACAAATTCGACACGCAGACAACGAGTCTTTACGACGGTATTCGTAAACAGATAAATTTAGGCAGGCAGATTTACATTGTATTCCCATTGATAAAGGAAAGTGAGAAGATAGACCTCAAAAACCTTGAAAGTGGTTATGAAACTCTAAAGGAAGTGTTCCCCGAATATAAGATGAGCAAGATTCATGGTAAGATGAAAGACAAGGAAAAAGAAGCCGAAATGAAACTCTTTGTGGAAGGAAAGACGCAGATTCTCGTAGCTACTACTGTAATAGAAGTAGGTGTAAACGTTCCGAATGCAAGTGTAATGGTTATCTTAGATGCGCAACGCTTCGGCTTATCGCAGCTCCATCAGTTGCGTGGTAGGGTAGGACGAGGTGCTGAACAAAGCTATTGTATATTGGTGACGAGTCAAAAACTATCCACTGAAACACGAAAACGCATCGACATAATGTGTGATACGAACGATGGTTTCGAGATTGCTGAAGCTGATTTGAAGCTCCGTGGACCTGGCGACCTTGAAGGAACGCAGCAGAGTGGAATCGCCTTCGATTTGAAGATTGCAGACATTGCTCGCGATGGACAATTGGTACAACTTGCTCGTGATGAGGCAAAGAAGATAATAGACAACGATCCAACTTGTTCAAAAAGTGAATATAGCATACTATGGAATAGGCTAAAAGAGTTAAGAAATGCTAATATTAACTGGGCGGCTATTTCATGATTGCCTCTTATAAAAAGTACTTCAAACTCCTAAAACAGGGGGATAAAACGTAAATATACAAATATATAACAAAAGCAACGAGCTGGTTTTTAGATACAATAAAAACTGTTAAGAAAGGGAAGACTTTAGAAGAAATTACTTATCTTTGCAACGTTCTTAAAGTATTTAGTTGGTCTTTTGTATTGTTCAACTACGTAAGAACAACATATTGGATACGCAGTATTTATCCAATTTGATTTGTATTCGTAAACTGAAATTAGAGAATAAATGACTTTAAAGAAAATAATTAGAACATTAGGTTTATCGGCTTTGATAGGTTTTGTAGCAACTCCAGTTTGCGCGCAAGACTTGATAGCACGCCAATCGCCTGTAGATAGACGTGCAAAATCCTTAGATACAATGGTCATTAATCGTCTTCAAGAGGCAGAAGAGTTTGAAAGTCCATCTTCAATGCTATATAGTGACTGGAGTAATTCAAAGACTCATGCACAAGGATACCTACCTGATGTATATAAAATAGACTTGCGTGGCTTCCATATGCCTACACCAAGCCGAGTTGTTACAAGTAACTATGGCCGCCGTTGGGGACGTGCACACAAAGGTCTTGATATTAAAGTATATATTGGAGATACCATACGTGCAGCCTTCTCTGGTAAAGTTCGTATCGTAGGATACGATGCAAGAGGATATGGAAAGTACGTTATTATACGCCATAATAATGGTTTAGAAACCTATTACGGACACCTTTCTAAGCAAATTGTTTACGCTAATCAAACGGTAAGAGCAGGCGAGCCTATCGCACTTGGTGGTAATACAGGACGCTCTACAGGTTCTCACCTTCACTTTGAGACACGTTTAGCAGGTATAGCAATTAACCCAGCGCTACTCTTCGACTTCCCAAATCAAGACGTAACGGGCGACTTTTATGTCTTCCGCAGACAAACGTTAGATAGCGAATCAGCACGTGCGACCGCACTACGTGGTACTGCTGCAAGTCCAGGATACTCACGTGAGAACATTCAAGGCGTCGGACGTAGCACTACAACGTTCAATAATAGCAGTTCTGTTAATACTGATTATTCTAATCGTAACAAGCCAACTGCACAGCAGCAAAGCAATAGTCAGATTCTCTACCACAAGGTTGCAGAAGGCGAAACGCTCGAATCTATTGCACGTCAGCATGGCATTAATAAAGAGCAATTGTGTAAACTGAACCACTTGGGAGTATATACGAAGCTCGTTCCAGGCCAGATTTTAAGATACAGCTAAGCACTTTCTAACAAAGAAAAAGCTATAAGATACATGAGAGCTGAACTCTATTACGGAGTTCAGCTCTTTTTGTTGTTCCTAATTAGTATCTATCTTTTTGAATATCTCAACCTTTTTGACTGTTACTTCATTCCTTTTTCAGAACCTCTTATAGAGATAGTAATATGATAAAAATGTTGTAAATATTTTTCAAATAGTTAAGTGTGGTATAACATTCTATAAGCTAACGTGTTACAATACCCATTGTTTTGTGATGTAAAAGAGCCTATATTGCACGATAAAAGCGCCTGTTTTGTAACGCAAAACAGGCGCTTTTACAATGTCGTACAGATATTATTGCTTTCTGTTAGAATAATATTTGACAAAACAAACAGGTGATAGCGTAATATTATTGCGAATTTATGCCGTAGCCAAATAGTGCAAAATCACCTTTCAAAGGGTCGTCAGGAAAGACTTTTAGTAAGGAATCCGATAATCGTCGGGCCACACTCATGGTAGCAGACGAGGTATTTAACAACTTCAAGTGAGTTGCTTGCTGCAACACATGCGTATCTAAGGGAATTATAAGCGACTGTTTATCGATGAAATCGTGCCATATTCCCAAATCAACGGGAGAGTTATTACGAACCAGCCAACGTAGGAACATACATATACGCTTACACGATGAAGATGCGTTCTTCGGCACAATGCCCATTACTTGTTGTTCTGCAAAGAATGTACACAGGGCATTTACAGCAACAATGGCCTTTATTTTGGTGTTTGTTTCACCTTTTATATCGTATGCATAATGTTTTATGTAGTTGCTGATTGTGCCATATTGGTTCAGCATTTCAGCAAGTGCTGAGAAGAATAAATGCATGGTATGATTGGTATATAGGCGATAAAAACATGCGGAATCATCGGGAATATCGTGACGAAAGGTCTCTTCTCTAATCCAATTGTATGGATTGCCTTCTGCACAATCAAGTATATACTGAATCCGCGGCATAAATACTTTGCGCGAGCCGTAGCTTAAACATGCAGCAATGAAAGCCATAACCTCCTTGTTTTGGTTGCCTTCAACTTGGTGCATGAACCAAGATGGATCACCATTAAGAAAGTTCTCGTTCTCATATAAAGCAGCAAAAGCTACGAGTTTATCCTTCGTAGCTTTGCCTATTCGTTGTGTCTGACTCAAAATAATGCTTTTATTCAGCTCCTAATTTCAATATTTGTTCGGCGTGTTCCTTCACTTTAATCTGCTTAGGAGTGAAGATTTCTTCTACCAAACCCTCTTCATTGATAATAAAAGTAGTGCGATAAGTGCCCATATAAGTACGTCCACACATCTTCTTTTCGCCATAAACTCCAAACGTTTCGTTCAGTTTCTTGTCTACATCGGCTATCAATGGGAAAGGAAGATTGTATTTTTCAATAAACTTCTTGTGCGATTTCTCGTCTTGAACACTTACGCCAATCACAGCATAACCACGCTTTTGCATCAACTCATAGTTATCGCGTAGACTGCAAGCCTGTGATGTACAGCCCGGAGTAGAGTCCTTAGGATAGAAGTAAAGTACAATCTTCTTGCCTTTATAATCGCTTATTTTAATTTCTTTTCCGTCTTGGTCAGTTCCCAAAAGTTCAGGAACTTTATCTCCTATTTCCATATTTAATATTGTTTAAAATGTTTGATTGAGTTACTATTGTGGCAAAGTTAGTTATTTTTCTTGTATCTATTCCATTTTTATTGAATATTATCTTTAAAATTAAAGTAATACATCTTTTTTACGACAGTAAAGTTTAGATTTACAGATAAATTCCTTTTCTGAATCTTGTAGCCTGTTAATGGTTGAATCATTGAGTTTTGCACGGATTGTTGTTCTGTTTATTACACATTCTTTCTGATTCGTTAAAGTTTAATAACAAGATACGTGTTTTTCAGCTACGAAGGACAATTCATGCATAAAAAATGCTACATTTGCAGAGTATATACAAAACAAACAAAGACTAATAGATGGAATTTTTAGTAATTGCAGAATTACTCGTGGTCTTAGCTATGATTTTTATCGGCGCACGAGTTGGAGGGATTGGATTAGGAATTTATGGTATGGTTGGCGTTTTCGCCCTTGTATTTGGCTTCGGACTTAAGCCAGGCTCAGCACCAATCGACGTAATGATGATTATTGTTGCGGTTATTACAGCAGCTGCAGCATTGCAGGCTTCGGGCGGTTTAGAATACTTAGTGGGAGTCGCAGCTAAGTTTTTGAGGAAACACCCCGAGCATATTACCTACTTTGGTCCGCTCACTTGCTGGTTGTTCTGCCTTGTTGCAGGAACTGCTCATACCTCTTATTCGTTGTTACCTATTATTTCTGAAATTGCGCAAGCAAACAAAATACGTCCTGAACGTCCAATGAGTCTGAGCGTTATTGCTGCCTCATTAGGTATTACAGGAAGTCCTGTAAGTGCTGCAACCGCTGCTTTAATTAGCCAAGATATTCTCGGAGCAAAAGGTATAGAGTTAGGAACAATCCTTATTGTTTGTGTACCTGCATCGTTAATAGCTATTCTAGTGGCAGCCTTTATACAAAATCGAGTAGGTAAAGAGTTAGAGGATGACCCTGAATATAAGCGTAGAGTTGCAGAAGGAATTATCAATCCAGAAGAAGATGCACGCAATCTTGAAATTGCAGAAGAACATCCTAACCCACGTGCAAAGTATTCTGTTTGTGCATTCTTTGGTGGTGTTCTTTTAGTAGTTGTCTTTGGTTTCTTCCCTAAATTGCGCCCTGAAGGAGTAACGATGAGTCAGACAATAGAAATGATAATGATGTCAGTTGCTGCGTTAATCTTGCTGGTAGGTAAAGCAAAAGCAAGTGATGCAGTAAATGGAAATATATTTAAAGCAGGAATGAATGCTGTTGTTGGTATCTTCGGTATTGCATGGATGGGTAGCACTTTCTACACAGGTAATGAAGAATATCTTAATCAAGCACTCTCTGGAATGGTTGCTAGTGCACCTTTCTTGTTTGCTGTTGCCTTATTTATCATGAGTATTATGCTCTTCTCGCAAGCTGCAACTGTAAGTACACTCTATCCTGTTGGTGTAGCATTGGGTATCAATCCTATGTTGCTGGTGGCAATGTTCCCAGCTTGTAATGGCTATTTCTTCTTGCCAAATTATCCAACTGAGGTAGCTGCACTTGACTTTGACCGTACAGGAACAACGCATGTAGGCAAGTATGTAATCAATCATAGTTTCCAATTGCCAGGGTTTGTAACAACATTTGTTTCTATTGGAGTCGCAGCACTGATTATACAATTCCTTTAAAAAGGTCGTATTGTTCGGTAAAAAAGAATTATCAGCTTATCTATAAGGATTATACTTTTCAATCAAAAGAATTATACCATTCGTAAAAAAGAACGATTAAGGTAAAAAGAACAATAAACATTAACAACTTATCAAAAAACAATTATTATGGGAAAAATTAAGTTTTCATTTCTAGTAGCATTGAGTCTGTTGATGACTACAGTCGCATTTGCACAAAAACCTAAAATCCGTATCTTAGCAACAGGTGGTACAATTGCAGGTGTTTCTGCGTCAGCTACAAGTTCTGCTTATGGCGCTGGTCAAGTAGGAGTTCAGACATTGATAGATGCTGTGCCACAAATAAAGGACGTTGCAATTGTTTCTGGTGAGCAAATTGTAAATATTGGTAGTCAGGATATGAATGATGAAGTTTGGCTAAAGTTAGCAAAGCGCATCAATCAATTGCTGAATGAAGAAGGTTACGATGGTGTTTTGATTACTCACGGAACTGATACGATGGAAGAAACAGCCTATTTCCTTTCATTGACAGTTCATTCTGATAAGCCAGTTGTATTGGTTGGTTCTATGCGTCCATCTACTGCTATCAGTGCAGACGGTCCCGCTAACCTTTATAATGGTATTTGTGCAGTAGCCGATCCATCTTCAAAAGGACAGGGAGTAATGGTTTGTATGAATAATGAATTGTTTGAAGCAAAGTCTGTTTTGAAATCTCATACTACAGACTGCGCGACTTTTAAAGGCGGTATTTATGGTGCAATGGGCTATGTTTACAATGGAAAGCCTGTTTATTTGCACAAGCCAATGGCAAAGCAAGGTCTTCAATCAGAGTTCGATGTTAAGAACTTGACTTCGCTTCCTAAGGTTGGAATCGTCTATGGTTACGCTAACTGCTCTGCACTTCCTATGAAAGCATTTGTAGATGCTAAGTATGATGGTATCGTTTTAGCAGGTGTAGGCGATGGAAACTTCTATAAAGATGTATTCGATGTTGCTTTAAAGGCTGTTGCTAATGGTATCAATGTAGTACGTTCAAGTCGTGTTCCATTTGGTCCTACCAATCTTAATGGTGAGGTAGACGATGCCAAATATCATTTTATTGCATCTTTGAACCTTAACCCACAAAAGGCTCGTGTACTTTTGATGCTTGCTTTGACTAAAACAAAAGATTGGCAGAAGATTCAGCAATATTTCGCTGAGTACTAATCACTGTTCTCATAACATTGTAAAGGAGTAATATTTTTGTTTTGCTCCTTTACGATAACTAAACTATTCTTTTATTTACAACATAAAAACAAATGATAATGAAACATACTTTACTTTTAGGCGCATTGTTAGCTGTTGCAACAAGTGGTATGGCACAGGATAACCATGGTTATGGTGCAGGCGATGGTGATTTTAAGTCGCTTTCTGAAGAGATTGCAAAGTTGAAGAAACATAACGACATGTTCAATGTTTATTTCAACTATGCTGCTTCTGGACAAGTTTCGCAAGATGCCAATAAAGATTGGGGAACAAAATTTGCCAATAAGCAGTTGCGTATCGAAATTAAAGGCAATCTAACCGATAAACTTTACTATCGTTTCCGCCATCGTTTGAACAAAGCCAATGGTGCTCAAAACGAGGATAACTTTGCCAAAGCTACCGATATTATGATGGTTGGCTACAAGTTTTGCGATAAGTTGAAAATTGAAGCAGGTAAGATGTGTCAGATTTGGGGTGGATTTGAATTCGATGAAAACCCAATGGTTATCTATCAATATTCAGATATGGTTGATAACATGGATAACTTTATGGCAGGTGTAACAGTAAGTTTAAAACCAGTTCCAACACAAGAATTTGCTTTCGAAATAAGCAATGCGAACAATAATAAGTTCGCAACCGAGTACGGAAGTGCTCCTGTGTCTTTAGAAAAGAATGGAACACGCGCTTTGGAAGCTTCTAAAAATCCGCTTACTTACATTGCAAACTGGAACGGAAGTTTTTTCGGTGATAAATTACTTACACGTTGGTCATGGGGTATTCAGACACAAGCCAAACATAAATACTCTCGTATGTTGATTTTAGGACAACAATTGAATCTTCCTAAATTGCAATGGTATCTTGATTATATGGGAGCATTTGATGGTTTAGATCGTCTGAAGATTGCTTCAAGCGAAATAACAGCAGTTCCTTCATATGCAGGAGAATCATACTTTAGCGATGTTCATTACAATTCGTTTATTACTAAACTGAATTGGCAATTTGCTCCAAAATGGAATCTCATGGTGAAAGGTATGTACGAAACAGCAAGTGTTACAAAAGTGGCACAACTAAAGAACTACCGAAAGAGCTTCGGTTATATTGGAAGCATAGAATATTATCCTGTTAAGAGTCAAGACTTCCGTGTATTCTTGGCTTACGTTGGTCGTAAGTTCGATTATAGCAAGGCATCAGGTTTGCAAGACTACAATACAAATCGTATAGAACTTGGATTTATGTATAGAATTAAAGCTTACTAAAGCATAAAGTTTAAAGGTAAAAGAATGTCGGATTAGAATCCGAAACCTTAAACTTATAGTAAACTAAAGCGTCCTATCAAACTCGCTTCTTGAGTTCTGATAGGACGCTTTCCGTTATTTCTATTTTCTCAGTCATCTAAAAATGTAATTCCAATACTAAATATCAAAGAATTGCGGTTGCTTTCAAAATGGTTGTATTTCCTATTCTATATGTGCAATTTTAACTTTATGATATACGACGAAACACTAACATAAAGTTAAGTAATATAACGTTTGTGTTTCACTAATAAAGTTTCTTTTTATAGAAATGGAACAATTCGTTTTGAAGACGTCTGAATGAGCATGCAAAATGCTGGCTTTGTGAGTTTTGTAATGTTTGTTAAATATTGCTAACTTTAAAATGTTTCCTACTAAAACTGCCCCTACCAGCTAATAATTTGCTACATTTGCAATGTAAAGTAGAGATGGTAGAAAGGATTGCAGACAACTTCTTATTGACACTATTCTGTTTATAAAAAGAGCTGTGCCAAAGAGTTGAAAACACAATGTAAATACTATAAAGATGCAAAACTTGAGAAACTACAAAAGATTTACGCTACATTATCATATTTACGAAAATAAAACCATCCTATTAACAACGAACTTAAACACAATATCTAATTTATAAAAATTTGCATTATCATGGCAAACGAGACAAACAACAAGGAATTCCGTATTGAGAGCGATCTCTTAGGCGAACTTCAAGTACCAGCTAACGCATACTACGGTGTACAAACACAGCGTGCAGTAAACAACTACCACATTTCTGGAAAAAGAATGTGCGACTACCCAGATTACGTTATCGCAATGGCTTATGTTAAGTTGGCTGCTGTTGAAACCAACCGTGAATTAGGTGAAATCAACGACGAAATCTGCGATGCAATGGCACAAGCATGTCGCGAAATTATTGATGGTAAGTTCCACGAAGACTTTGTAACCGATATGGTACAAGGTGGTGCTGGTACATCAGTAAATATGAATGCTAACGAAGTTATCGCTAATCGTGCATGCGAAATACTCGGTCATCAGAAAGGTGAACACAAATATTGTGCTCCTAACGACCATGCTAACTGCGGACAGTCTACAAACGATGCATATCCAACAGCAATCCACGTGGCATTGATTCGTATGAACAAGACATTGGTAGAGAAGTTGGCAAAGCTTGTTGCTTCTTTCCGTAATAAGGCAGAAGAATTCAAGCACGACATTAAGATGGGTCGTACACAGCTTCAAGATGCAGTTCCTATGACAAGCGGTCAGGAATTTAATGCCTTTGCTAATTTGCTCGAAGTTGAAATTGCTAATTTGAATAAGAGTGCAGAAATGTTCCTCGAAATAAACATGGGTGGTACAGCTATTGGTACAGGTTTGAATGCTGCTCCTGGCTTCCCAGAAATCTGTGCTAAGAAGTTGAGCGAATTTACAGGAATGGCATTCAAAGCAAGCGAAGATCTCGTTGCTGCTACTCCTGATACCACAGACCTTGTACAATATAGTGGTGCAATGAAGCGTTTGGCTATTAAACTTTCTAAGATTTGCAACGACCTTCGTCTTATGGCTTCTGGTCCTCGTTGTGGTCTTCATGAAATAAACCTTCCTCCAATGGCACCAGGTTCAAGTATCATGCCAGGTAAGGTAAACCCTGTTATCCCAGAAATTACTAACCAAACATGCTTCAAGGTAATTGGTAACGATACAACTGTAATGCTCGCAGCAGAAGCTGGCCAGTTGCAGTTGAACGTTATGGAACCTATAATCATGCAGTGCTTGGTAGAAGATATTACATGGATGGGTGAGGCTTTCGATACTCTTCGTGAAAAATGTATCGATGGTATTACTGTAAACAGTGAGCATAATGCAGCTACTGTAAAGAACTCAATTGGTATCGTAACAGCTCTTAACCCATATATTGGTTACAAGAACAGTACAAAAATTGCAAAGAAAGCACTTGAAACTGGTGGTTCTGTTTACGACCTCGTACTCGAAGAAGGTGTTCTTACCAAAGAACAACTCGACAAGATTCTTTCTCCAGAGCACATGCTTGATTCTGAAGAGAAAGTAAAGTAAGGCAAAATCCTTATTATACATATAAATAAAAAAACTCTGTGCATAGATTGCGCAGAGTTTTTTATGCTCTGAGCTAATATATGAATAGGGTAGGAGAATTAAATTCTTATACTTTATAGTATGTAAGCTAAGTTGAAAAAGGTAGCTTGAAAAATTATAATTATAAAATTAAAAAATATAATTATAGATTTCAAATTTATAATTATAATTTCGATGGATTATAATAATATTTTTTCTATATTTTAATAGCGCTAAAACAACGTCTATTTAAGCAATCTCTGAATGTAGTAAACAGAATATATGATGCCTATATACTGTTGATGATAATTACCCCATTACAGAGTTTAAGATAAGAAAAAAGCTGAGTCAGCATTACCTGACCCAGCCTTTAAATGAATATTTCTTTAATCCTTATATTGCGTATTATCGTTTAACTACAAACTTTGCTACAGCTACCTTACCATTGATGTTTACCTTTATAATATAGATGCCATTTGCAAGTTGTGCTACATTAAACTCTCTTTCACCATAAAGTCTTGTTATTAACTGACCACTTGTTGAAATGATTTGAGCATCGGTATATTCTCCGTTGAATATGACTTTTTCAGAAGTAAGTGTAACGAATGAATTAGCATTGCTGTCAATTGCAAGTTGTTCGATATCAAGCGGTGTATTTTCACCGTTCGAAATTACCCAATATTTCATTTCAGCCTTGTTGCTAAGCGATAAATCGTAAACATTTTCTTCCTCATCATTTGGGAAATTTTCCTTGTCCCAATAAATAACATAGCCCTTCTTGTCAGAAGTTGCTTCTGGGAGAGAACCAATCATTTTGAGTGCATTATCAACAGTGAACTTGTTGATAGCAATATCAACCATGCGAAGTTCCTTACAGCCTGTAAAGTCGATATTGTTCAGTTGATTATGATTGAGTGAGATTCCTTCTAACTTAGCACAATTCTTTACATTTATAGAAGTAAGTTCGTTGAACATTGCAGCCAAACTTTCTAATTCTTGGAAACCTTCAACGTTAAGCGTTGTAAGTTTGTTGTCTCCACAACTCAATGAATTTAGTTTCTTGTTTGCAGATAATTCAAGATTAGTAAGTGCATTTGTGTTACAATATAATTCTGTTAACTCAGTACACTTAGAAACGTTGAGTGTCAATAGTTTATTCTCGCTAACGTTTATTTCTTCCAACAATATATTATGGGTAAGATCTAAATTTTTTATTGAGTTGTCTTTCAAATCGAGCTCTTCAAGTTTTGTATTTTTTGAAAGATCGATGACTCCCATTCTATTGTGAGAAGCACTAAGTTCCTTCAGATCAAGTAGTGTTGTAACGTTCAAAGTTTGAATTTTATTCTTCTTACAATAAAGTTTTTCAAGCTTAGCGTTTTGTTCTACTACGAGATTGACAATATTGTTATTGTCAACAGATAGTGCTTTCAGTTCAGAAAGTTTTGTTAAGTTAATAGAATTCAATCCATTGAAAGAAACATTTAATTCTTCAAGGCGAGGAAGTTCACCAACGATAAGGTTCGTAATCTTATTGTTTATGAGATAGATATACTTTGCACTCTTAAGACTAGAAAGGTCTAATTGGCCGAGCATGTTTTCTGAACAATCAAGAAGAATCAACTTGTCAGAAGAAGCGCAGTCGATAGTAGAAATTTTGTTACCCTTACAGTTAATTCCGAGAAGATTACCTTCTATAACGATAAACTGGTCCTTAGCAGTTGTATTGATGCTAATAGGAGTAAGCTTTGTAATGTCAGTTGAAACAGAATATTCCTTTGCTTCGCCATCACCAATAATAAAAGAAAGTTTGTCTTCTACACCAGCAACTTTTAAAGAAACAGCAGTTCCAGCTTCTCCAGCAATTTTCATTACGAAGCGAGCTTTTGCATTTGCTGGTTCAACATCTAATATCCAACCTTTAGTTATAGCCTCTTTAAGATTAGAAGTTTCTACATTTGGATTGCCTTCAACTTTTAAGTTCTTTTTCCAAGATTTCTCAAAATCCAGCACATAAACATCAGTTACATTTGGAAGTTTCTTGATAATCTTGTTCATTTCAGCAACAGGAATTTGATTGTGCTGAATGTGGCATGCATACATCTTTTCAGAATTTTCTGGAAGATTAAGCGTAGTTAGCTTATTGTTGTAAGCTCTCAAGTCTTTTAATACAGCAAGGTCTGTAAGGTCAAGTGTTGTAAGTTCATTATATTGGCACTCAATAGAGCCAATCTTTGAAAGACCCTTTAAGTCAAGAGTAGTCAGTTTGTTGTAATCTATTGTAAGAGAAGTAAGATTAGTTAGTCCTGATATATCAATATTTGTAAGCTGGTTATTGTTTACAGATAATGCCATTACAGATGGACAATTCTCGAAAGAAACCTTAGTAAGTTCATTCTTTCCAAGTGTTACATTCTGAAGATGTGGCATATTTACAAACTTAATTTCTGTAAGTTTGTTTCCTACCACATCAAATTGGTAAAGTTCCTTAAGTCCTTCAAGATTTGCAGTTACAATCTGATTGTTTCTCGCCGAAACGCTTGTAAGGAGATTAGATTTAGAAAAATCTAAAGAAGTAATTTGATTATTGCTTACAGATAGAATACTTAAGTTTTTTGCTTCAGGTGCAAATACTCCAGTAAGATTATTATCGTCTAAAGAAAGTTCTGTTAAGACCCAACAGTTTGAAAGGTTTATGTTCGTTAACTTGTTGTTGGATAAAGTTAATGACGATAGCTTTCTTGATTTTGAAAGATTGATATTTGTAATTTGGTTATAAGAAGCATTTAAGCTGGTAAGCTTTGTAGCTTCAGAAAGATCCAAATCTTTTAATGTTCCATTTGAACAATCCAAAGTTGCAAGTGCTGTTGCGTCATAGATTTTAAGTTCTGAAAGTTTTGCTTTATCAAACTTAATGTCAGTAATGCCTGTACCGTAAATTTTTACTTCTTCCTTATGATTTGTACTGTAAATGGGATTAGGAAAAGCATATCTTCCTGCTTTATATTGCTTTTTAAATCCATCTCCCCAGTCTACATAAAATTCTTCTTCAGGAGAATAAATTTCGAAATAAAGCATTGTACTTGAAGGTACAGACGATTTTAATTGGAAAGCCAATACATCCTTAGGTGTCTGTGCGTAGGATGAAATGACAGCACAAATGGCCATCATGAACAATAGTAAAGTTTTTTTCATTTGAATAGTTGTTATTTTTGTTATAATATGAGGCAAAATTAAGTAAAAAATAGCCATGAGGGTTGAATAGAAGGTTGCTTTACGGAAGATTAACATAAAAACGATATATTTTGAACAGGAAAATAAAAACTAAATGTTCTATCTTAGAACTGGTTTTGTTGAAAATTGTTCATATTTCTTGTATATTCTAACTTTTATTAGTAACTTTGCAACGCAATTCGGCTCGCATTAGCGATTAATAGGGAATCAGGTGAAAGACCTGAACAGTCCAGCTGCTGTAAGTTGTCTTTGTAGACACAAACAATTACCACTGAGCATAAAACTTGGGAAGGTGTTTGTGATCAGACAATAAGTCAGAATACCTGCCATTGTAATGCTTCAATAAAACTTCTGTGGGGTTTAGGTTGAGAAGTGGGATAATAAAATTCTTATAACACACGATTTTAACTACATAGTATAGGCTATATAGCCTTTACCAAAGGTTGATATGTGTGTCTCTATTTGCAAAGATATGATCGATTAGAAGAAAATGATAAACTATAAACAAGAGATAAATTTTTAAATATTAATAAATTATTTTATGAACACAAAACTACTATTGGTATCGTTATCAATGGCGCTGTCGGCTATTTCTATGCCTGTTATGGCACAGGGAACGCCTACGGAAGTTAAGATTTCAGATACCAAGCAAACGATTACTGTTGGAGACAATAGTATCAATTTCTATGATGAGGGCGGTCCAACGGGACCAGCAACTCCTCGAGAAGGTGAAGCTAAACGAGTAAGTGAAATTACATTTGTACCAGAAAACCCTGCTAAAAAGGTTATGGTTAATTTCACTAAGATGGATATCTTCCTTTCTTCTTTAGGAGAACAGAATAGTCAATTTGTAAAGGTTTACAGCGGAAAAGAAGCTAAGAAGGAGAATCTGCTGAAATCTTTTACAAAGAATGAAACAGGTCTTGTAAGGTCTACTGCCGATGATGGTGCACTTACAATAGTATTTGAAAACGATTTTCGTGGAAGTAGAGATGGTTGGGAAGCAGTTGTTTCTCAGTTTACACCTCAACAAATGGTTGTAAGCGGCTTCGATGTGAAGCAGTTTACCAAAGGAACTGTATGTGCCGACGATAAAGGACAGCAGATTCTTAGCTTTAATATTAAGGCTACAGAAACGCTGAACCCACTTACAACCACAAGTTTTAAATTTAAAACGAATGGCACACATGCAGAAATAGCTCATGCAACACTTTATTCTACAAGAATGTCAGATGCATTCTCAACTACCAAGAAAATAGGCGAAGTTGATGTAAATGGCGATGAATTTGAGATTGCTACAGAAGCTGTAACTCTATTTGAAGGCGATAACTGGTTCTGGCTTACTTACGATATTAGTGAGATGGCCGAAGAAGGAAAGAAAGTTGATGCTGTTCTTGTAAGTGCAACACTTAGCGATGGTGCACACGAAGTTGCAAACGGAAATCCAATCGGCGATAGAACCATTAAAAATATTGTAGAGTTTGTTCAAGGTAACAATACAAAGAAAGTAAATAATAAACTTACTTTCAAAACAAAGAATTACAATACATATTCTACTCGTTATGAGCCTTCAATAGAAGAACGTACAATGACTTTCTTGCCAGCTAATGCAGGAAAGAAGATAATGATAGACTTCTCTAAGTTCGATATCATGTACTCTAAGCGTGAAGACATTGGTGTTCGTGCTAAATTTGCAGTTTATAGCGGTAGCGATAAGAACGGAAAACTTCTTTGGAAACTTGATAATGCAGATGCTTCAAAAGTTGGACCTAAGAAGATATTGCGTTCAGAAGCTGAAGATGGTGCATTAACCATTGCCTTTAATCCTGAAACTTATGCATCTTCTTATACTGGAGATGGATTTGTAGCTGAAGTTTCAGAATTTGTAAGTACACCTCTTTCATTTAAAGAAACAGTTGTAAACCAAGTTTCTAAAGATGTTGCATCTGTAGGTACTGCTGATATAGATATTATTAGCTTTAATGTAAAAGCTGAAGGAGACCAAGGTGAACTTAAATTAAATGGTATTACACTCGATCTGAAAGAGTCAAAGAATGCCATCAACAAGATTTCTATTTTAAGCACAGGTGATTCTGAAGAAGTTGGTAGTACAGCTAAAACAGTTGCAACTGTAACTGAATTTGGTGCAAACAATACTCTTGATATTACATTTGCAGAACCTCTTTCTCTTGTAGAAGGTAATAACTGGTTGCGCGTTCGTTACGATTCTAAGAATGATGCTGCAGCTGAAAGCAAACTTGATGCAGCAATTACTGCTCTTAATTTTGGCGCAACAAGTCAGAATATAACTAATGGAAATCCAGAAGGCGAATGCGTTCTGAAAAACATTGTAATTCTTCAGAGTGGTGTAAATGCTAAGAAAGTTATTGCTAATGGTGGCTCACTTATGTTCTATGATGATGGTGGAGCTGAAGGAAATGAGTCTAAGAATTTCGATGGTACAATTACTTTTGAACCAGCAAGTCCAGGTTATGGTATTAAACTTGTTGCAAAAGAATGGTATGTAGCGGGCAGAAATAAGATGTCTATATATTATGGTGGTGAGAAGAAGGATAAGGCTGACATGGAATATGGCAGAAGTCCTGAACTTAAAGAACTCATTACCAAATCAGCTGATGGTAAAATCACTGTAAATTATAAGACTACGACTTATGCTGGTAAGGGTTTTGCTATTGAAGTAAGTAGCGTTAGACTTTCTGAACTTGCAGTTACTTCTGTTAAAACAGAAAGCATTGTTGCAGAAAAGAATATGAAGGGTGCTACAGATCTCGCAATGATGCGTGTTGATGTAGAAACAGTAGGTGATTATGGTACTGTAGAAGTTAAGAATTTTGCAGTAACAGCTACTGACGGAGCAATCGTTAAGAATGTAAAAGTATATGCAACAGGCCAAGAGAAAGAATTCTCTCCTGTAAATCTCTTTGGACAAACAACAACAAGTCCTTATGAAGTAACTGGAAGTTATGTAATGAATGACCGTGGTACTTACCACTTCTGGATTACATACGATCTTTCTACTACTGCAAATGTAGGCGATAAAGCTTCTGCTTCTCTTGCTTCAATCACAACAAATATCAAGACTGAAACTCCTGCAGCTGCAGTTACAGCTACAACAACTATTCAGAAAGGTATAAGTGGAACATTCGAAGTTGGTGCAGATAAGGAACATAAGACTATTCAAAGTGCAATCAATGCATTAAAGACTGGTATTGATGGTCCTGTAACCATCAGTATTCAGCCTGGTGATTATAAGGAAAATGTATTTGTACCAGCAATTGATGGTATGTCTGAAAACAATACATTACTTATAACTTCTTCTACTGGTAATTATTCTGATGTTAAGATACACAACAACGACTTCAATCTTGGCTATTCTGAAGATAAGATGGCTAACGAGCATGGAGTATTTACCTTTGATGGTGCTACTTACACAACACTTCGTGGTGTAGATGTTACCATTGATGGTTCTGTAAAATACCCATCAGTTGTTCATGTTCGCAATCAAAGCCGTAACGTAACAGTTGAAAATTGTTACATTCACGCAAGAATGACAACCGACTATCAGAATAAGATAGTTCTTGTTAATATGTATTCACGTAACGAGGCTAACAAGAATAATGACAACTTCACATTGAAGGGCTCAATACTTGAAGGTGGACAGCAAGGTGTTAAATTGGGTGGTACTAGCTTTGTAGCATTGCCAAAGCAATTTGGTGGAAAGGTTTTGAACAATACCTTTAAAAACAATGGTAACTTCGCTATCTATGCAATGAACGAAGACAATGTAGAAATCATTGGTAACACAATTATCAATACAGAGTCTGATTACAAGAATTTCAAAGCAATTGATGTTACTTCTAATGGTCTGGTTAAGATTGAGCAGAACAAGATTAACTTGAAGACAAAGAACTATTCAGGCGGTATCAATATTCGTACAATTATTGCCGATGCTGCTACTCCTGCAACTATTGTAAACAACTCAATCATCAACGAATCTAATTCTAACGATTCTTATGGTATTATTGTTGATAACAAAGAAACATCAAATGTAAACATTGCACACAATACTGTTGTTTTCCGCGGTGTTGCGAAAATGGGTAAATTAATCCAACTTCCAGCTGATGCAAACAATATTGTCATTACTCAGAATATCTTACAGAACGAAGCAGAGGGTTATGTTTATTCTCTTGTAGGTAAGAACAGCCCCGATGCTATTAAGTTCTTGAAGAATAATCTCTATACAACAGGCGAATCGTTTGCTATTAAGTCAGGAACTAAGTATGCAACATTCGACGATTGGAAAGATGTTTCTAAGGAAGCAGATAGCTACAACGAGAAAGTTGAATTCCTTGATGCTGACGTACTTGAACCAAAAACAGTTGGACATTTAGTAAATACTGTATTGCTCAATTATGCAACAAAGGATATCAATAACAAGGAACGTAACGCTAACCATCCAACAATGGGTGCTTACGAGTTCTCTACAGAAGTTGTAATACCTAAGTCAGTTGTTGGTTATCCAGAAATAGCAAATATCACCGATAACTCTGTTGATGTGAAAGTGAAAGCAGACGAAAACGGTAAGGTTTATATCCTTATTAAGAAGCAGTCTGAAGCAGCTCCAACAGTAGATGAAGTTGTTCGAGATGGTAAATCTGTTTCAGTTAGCAAGGATACTGAAGTTATTGAAACAATAAATAACTTAACCAAAGATGAAACCTACGTAGCTTATATTGTTTACGAAGGTACACGTGGAGGCCAAAGCAGCGTTGAATCTACTCAACCATTCACTGTTACTAAGCCTGCTCCAATTCCAGAACCAGTAGTAACTGCAACAAATATTACTATAAATGCTGGAGAACCTGCAAATCTTACAGCAACTGTAACAAGTGGAACTGAACCTTATACTATCACATGGTACAATGGTAAGCGTCAGAAAGTAGAAACTAATGTTGTTCCTACAGAATGCGACCAGTACACTGTAGAGGTAGTAGATAAGAATGGTAAGACTGCAAGTGCTGTTTGCGATGTTATTGTAAAGGGTGAATCTGTAACAGCAACTCTTGAAAACCTTTTCTTGGAGAATGAAAGCCATTGGACTGGTGCAAAAGGCACAGGTTATTTCCTTAGTGGTTCTTATAAATTCCATAACGGAGCAAACTTAGAATATAACTACTTCTACGATTGTATGTATTCTAACGAAACTGCAACATCGTATAGCGGTTTACAAGATATGTGGCGTGGCAGTGTTGGTAAGGGTTATGACAACTCTGAAAACTATGGTGTAGTTTATCCTTCTCCAGGTAAAATTGATGTATTAAACAAAGACAACGGAGATATTATTCGTGGTTTCTATGTAACAAATACAGCATGGGCATACGATGCTATTAAGAATGGTGATGGTATGTCAGATGTTGCTGGAGGTTTCCAAAAAGGCGACTACTTCAAGCTTATTATCAAAGGTGTGAAAGCTGATGGTGAAGAAAGTCAGGTAGAATATTACCTCGCTGATTATCGTTCAGAAAACGAAGCTGACCATTATGCACTTAATTCTTGGCAGTGGGTTGACCTCAAAGCATTAGGTGAAGTGAAGTCTGTTTCATTCAAGATGGAAGGAACAAAGAAGAATAAATGGGGTCTAACAACACCAACTTACTTCGCTTTCGATAACTTCAATGGTGTACGTAACGAGAAAGAAGGTACAACAATTTCAGCAAAGAACAATCAAACTATCGATATCTCGTCTAACTTTACACCTGACGGCAGCAATGCTACTGTGAAGTATTCTATTGCAGAAATTCTTCCAAACACAGTTAAGACTGAAGTTTCTATCAACGAAGCAACAGGCGAACTCACTATTAAAGGTAAGGACAACGAAGAATTTACTGTTGTTGTAGGTATGACACAAGCAGGTAAGACAGAATATGTTCGTATTCCTGTGAAAGTTGCTACTGGTATCAGCACATTCGCTGAAGATTCTAACGATGCTACTATCAGCGTTCAGAACGGCGAAATTGTTGTAAACGGTAAAGCAAACGACTATACAGTAGAAGTTTACTCTACTTCTGGTATGTTGGTAAGTAAAGCTACTGCAACTGCTAACAATGCTGTTCGCATACCAAGTACAGCTAAGGGCTTGTATGTAGTTAAGGTTGTTATGGGCAACCAAAAGATTACAAAGAGTGTTCTTGTAAAGTAATACAAGGATATTAAAATAAAAGAAACCGTGTGTCAGCAATGGCACACGGTTTTTTTTGTTTATACAAAAATGCAGCAAAAACTTCTTAAAGAAGATGGAATAATATATATGCTCTAGTTATTAATGACCTTTAAGAAAATAAGTCAAACTTTGTGTATTACTCCTCCCCAAAAAAAATACATGATTTTATAATAACTTATATCCTATTCTTGTTGCATATTGTTTCTGAGTATAAGCTAAAAGCATATCGTGTAAATAAGGAACAATGAAAACATATTATAAATGTCCATACCAAAGTTTTCTTATACTCAAGTATAATTGGAGATTTTAAGTCTCTACATATAAAATAATTAAGTAGAGAGCAAACACTATTTTTACAAGTGATACTCCCTACTCAATTTTTTCTATCTGCATAAAAACTAATTATGCTGTTATGCAATGCTTAGATTTCTTTGCTTAAAAATCTTATTTAAGGCTTACACTTATACCGCCCCTTTCGCCTAAAACGCTAAACCAACCTCAATATCAGCTGGTTTCTTGCCAGTATATGTTATGGCGTATGCCTTTTTGTGTGCAGTAGTAGATATTCTTTCGAGTGTTCCCCAGTTATAAATCTTAATCAATGATGCTTCACCATTAGAATATTCTACTTCTCCATAGGTTGTACCATTTATTTCAAACTTTGTCTGTTTTT
>NZ_BAKF01000027.1 GCF_000614025.1 Prevotella aurantiaca JCM 15754 | reverse complement strand
AGGTTTTTAAGGGAGGACTATATATTTATTATTCATAGTTCAATTATTAAAACTTAAAAGAGGATATGCTTTTAGAAAGACATATCCTCTTTATCAAATATCTATATTTTACTTCACTTCCTCAAAATCTGCGTCTTGAATTGTTTCGTCCTGCTTTGGCTGCTCTTGCTGTGCCTGCTGACCTGCATCTGCGCCTGGCTGTGCACCTGCACCTTGATACATTTGTTGGCTGGCTGCCTGCATAACGGTGTTGAGGTTGTTGATAGCTGTGTCGATTGCTGCAACGTCAGCTGACTTATGAGCGTCACGGAGCTGCTGGAGAGCAGACTCGATGCCTGACTTCTGGTCGGCTGGAACCTTGTCACCGTTGTCTTTCAAGAAGTTCTCGGTGGTGAATATCATTGAGTCGGCTTGGTTCAGCTTGTCAATCTTCTCACGCTCTGCCTTGTCGGCTGCTGCATTCTGTTCAGCCTCAGCCTTCATACGGTTAATTTCATCCTCGCTCAAACCGCTTGAAGCCTCGATGCGGATGCTCTGCTCCTTACCTGTTGCCTTGTCCTTAGCTGATACGTTAAGGATACCGTTGGCATCGATGTCGAATGTTACCTCAATCTGTGGCACACCACGACGAGCTGGAGCTATACCTGTAAGGTTAAACTGACCGATAGACTTGTTCTGTGCTGCCATTGGACGCTCACCTTGAAGAACGTGGATAGTAACCTCTGTCTGGTTATCAGCTGCGGTAGAGAACACCTCACTCTTCTTGCAAGGAATAGTAGAGTTAGCATCGATGAGTTTTGTCATCACACCACCCATTGTCTCAATACCGAGGGTCAATGGAGTAACGTCGAGCAATACGATGTCGCCTACACCGCTCTCCTTATTAAGGATAGCACCCTGAATAGCTGCACCAACAGCAACCACCTCATCTGGGTTTACACCCTTTGAAGGCTCCTTGCCGAAATAGTTCTTTACTAATGTCTGCACAGCAGGGATACGGCTTGAACCACCTACGAGAATTACTTCGTCGATGTCTGAAGTGGAAAGTTTCGCATCACGGATTGCATTTTGGCAAGGTACGAGACAAGCTTGAATGAGACTATGTGCCAATTGTTCGAATTGCGCACGTGTCAATGTCTTTACCAAGTGCTTTGGCACACCGCCTTCAGCTGTAATATAAGGAAGGTTGATTTCGGTAGAAGTTGTACTTGACAATTCTATCTTTGCCTTTTCAGCAGCTTCTTTCAAACGCTGCATAGCCATTGGGTCTTTCTTCAAATCAATACCCTCGTCTGCCTTAAATCCATCTGCAAGCCAATCAATTATAACTTGGTCGAAATCGTCGCCACCTAAGTGAGTATCACCATTTGTTGATAATACTTCGAATACGCCTCCACCAAACTCTAAGATAGAAATATCGAATGTACCACCACCAAGGTCGAATACAGCAATCTTCATATCCTTATTTGACTTATCTACACCATATGCTAATGCTGCAGCTGTTGGTTCGTTCACGATACGCTGAACATTCAAACCTGCAATTTGGCCAGCTTCTTTTGTTGCTTGACGCTGTGAGTCTGAGAAGTAAGCAGGAACTGTAATAACTGCATCTGTCACTTCTTGTCCAAGATAGTCTTCAGCGGTCTTTTTCATTTTCTGAAGTATCATTGCAGATATTTCCTGTGGAGTATACTTACGGTCGTCAATTTGTACACGTGGATAACCACCTTCGTCAACTACCGAGAATGGTACGCGGTCGTTTTCCTTGGCACATTGTGCATAAGTTTCACCCATAAAACGCTTGATAGAGTAAACTGTCTTCTGAGGGTTTGTGATTGCCTGACGCTTTGCAGGGTCTCCCACTTTACGTTCTCCCCCTTCAACAAAACCTACGATTGAAGGTGTTGTGCGCTTACCTTCGCTATTTGCAATTACAACTGGTTCGTTGCCTTCAAATACTGAAACACAAGAGTTTGTTGTTCCTAAGTCGATTCCAATAATTTTTCCCATAATATATATTCTTTATTTTATTATTATCAATTTATATTTTATAATTACGAATTTTTATTTTATAATTAAAAAATTCTGTTTTTATAATTATTAATTCTGATATGCTTCTGCGTTTACAATTGCATTCGCTTCTTTAATTACAAACGATATGCCAACTATGTCAACGTGCCAATTATATGCCATCTTGTCAGCACTATGCTTTTTGATAACAAGTTACAAATTATAACCTTATTATCGTACCAAAAGACCATACAATGTAAACATATAAGAAACAAAGACCGATTTTTAAAGATTTATAGACCAAAAACATGTTAATATGGTTTAATATTTTGCTTTGAAAGAAATAAATATTTAACTTTGCATTCGAAATTACTGCTAGATAGTGAGAAAACTAAAAGGTGCAAAAAGAAGTATTTAATCTCTTTTAATGTGCACAACATGAGCATTCCATCATATAGTAAAGTTTTTCGATAGTGTCTGTAGAAAAAGTAAGAATAAAAGTGACACTAAGATAATTGGCAAAAAGCTAAGTAGTATAATTAATAACTCACAAATAATTAAGTAAATGAAACTAACAAGTAAATTGTTATGCTTGCGTAACAGCAAGCGACGCATTATAGTGTCGCTATTATTGTTATGCAGTGCAAGTGCCTTTGCCCAAGGAGGTAGTAAGGCTGTTAAAGTAACTATTAGTCCAAGTTCTGGTAACATTATCTCTGTACGCTCTGAGAGTAGTCAAGAGGCAGGATCTCAAAGTGGATACGGCTCTATGTTTATTCACAATCAGGCGCCACTTACTTACACCACAACTGACGCACCAACCTTTTCTGCTGATGGTATGATGCGTAACCATACTGGTAACATTCGTTTCTATGAGAAAGATAATCGGATAGTACACATTGCTGGTATATTAAATTCTTATGCAGCTTTAGCTGTGCCTAAGGGTTTCCGTATCACAAAATACACCATTAAGATTAAGAATAAGCTGAAAGGTAGTTCTGGGCAGGCGGACTATGACATTCTTGATAAAGCTTTTTATGGGAAAGACAGTCATGGAACTACAAGACAATTACTTACATGGGGACAGCATACTCCTTGGTATTTTGGTGAGATTACAGAAGCCTATGCTAAAAAAGCAGCTAACAGAGATAAAGGAGAGCAAGCCCAATGGATAGGTACTCCTATTAAAATTACACATGATGCAGATGGGACGTCAAAAACCTATGTACTCACACGAGGTGATGGAAAGACCAGCCTTGGTTCTGTTTTGTATTTTAACTTTATTGGTGACCGTGTTTACAGTAATATTCTTGCAGGTTTTGAATATGAATCTATTGAGGTAGAATATGCCCCAGACGTAGAGTTTACTGTCTCTATGACTCCTTCAAATATTTCTGAAACCAATACGAACTTAGTTGAAAATGGTTTTGAAACTCAGAGAATTGATGTTGGAGAGATTAAAAGTGTAACAAAGGGTGGTAACAAGTTCTTAGCTTATGTACCTGAGAATATTAAGCAAATGGAGGCTAAGGTAAAGCTCTTCCATGAGTCTGCAGTTGAGAATGGAACATGGAAGAAGAAAGATGGTACTACTGAGAGAATTTCTGTTGTTCAGAACGACGGAAAGGTTTGGAATGCTTTGAAAAGTGGTATTTACTATGTAGAGGGACCAACAAAGGTTGAAAACAACTATAAAGACGGAACTACAAAGGTCGTTCCTATTGGTTATCGTATCACTGGTGCTACCTTTAACTTCTCATTAGGTAAGAATGAGCATTATGGAACAAAAGGTTTTAAGATTAAGGGAAATAACAACAAATATCTAACCTTTAGCAGCACACAATATCCTACATGGAGTACACAAACTACGACATGGGAGCAAGATTCTGAAGGTTACGTTTACACCAAAGATGCATCTGGACATTACCATTACCTTACTATGGGTACTGGTACTGGTTTACCAACTGGTACTTTTTACGCTACAACAACGACAAATAAAACAAATGCTTATAGAAACTGGTACTTCGATAGTGAGGGAAAACTTTACAACTCACTTTATAGAACAAGATACTATCTACAGGCTTATGGTAGTTATGGCATTCTTTCATATTATGACCAATCAACTTTCTACGGAAAGCGTGAGTCTGCCGGTTCAACCTACACCCCGCAAAACTATACTTTAAAGGTGTATGATAAGACAGGTAAGACTATTGAGAAGGAGATAAACGTTTCAACAACAAATGCAAACGGATCATTTACCATAGATGGGCTTAACAACGATGCTGTTAAGTTTGAGATTACAAGTACAACTGGTACTGCTTTAGTAAATGTAGATGTAAAGTTAGAACCATTGAACCCATATATAAGTACAGCTGACATTGTTTGCACTGGTGCACAAGGTGAAGAGATGACACGTACCTTTACGAATGCTACCGACTTTAAGATGGGTGGTGATCTATTTATATATAAGGTACCAGCAGGCTTCTCTACTCCATCACAAGGAGTCTTTACTTTCCGCAACTTGAAGTCCCTTTTTGCTGATGATACTTATTTGAACTGCGACTCACACGATGGCAAGGCTCGTTATAGCTTTGTAGGTTCTACTTATACACCTGTAAACGGCAAGGACTTGTATGCAAGTGACTATGATCCTAATCATAGCTACTTGGATAAGATAGACGTAAAGGTCGCAGGAAATAAGCCTTTCACCTTTAATAACTCTGCTGAGCTTGACCGTAACAGAAATACTCAGGCAATATTATATCTCACTGAAACAGCATTTAATGCAGCTACTTATGCAACACAAGGTGGTAACTTCAATGCAGAAAACTCTGTTGTAAACATGAATGAGACAAAGACCCTTTACCTCTTCACTAAGGACGAAACACGATACAATATTGCGCCAACCAACAAAGAACAGCATGAGGCTTTTGCTTATTACAATACTACCATCAAGCTTACTTCAGGCGAGTATGATCCAAAGGTAGAATGGGTAAAGATTTACGACAAGACAAACTATTATAAGGCTGATGACGACAAAGACAACGAGGAGGCTATGTATGGTGCAAAGATCACTACAACAGCAGCTGGGTTCGATACTGAAAATGGTTCTACCTCCGGCTACCTTACACTGAATCAGATTAAGAATAAGATGACAACTTCACTTGGTGGAGCCAATGCTCCAGCATCACTTGACCAAGTACTTTACGTTGACAACTCTGAACTCTTCAGTGTTATAGGTAGTACTAACGATGTAGCTACTACAGGAATCATAAGTATGAATACATTCCGTAACGGATTTGCTAAGAATGCTATCATTTATTTGCCATTCCGCTCTGCTGCACAAGCCACAACTAAGAACGTAGCAGTAAAGAAAGAAGGTTCAACAACCGACTTTACTTCTCCTGTAGATTTTGAATTGACAGATAAAAATCCATTCTACGCTCCTTTCAACATTCAGCTTGAAACAGGCAAATTTGCTACTTATGCGCGCCAAATGACTTACGAAGGACATGGTTCAACTACCTTTGCTTCATTGGTACTGCCATTCGGACTAATTGTAGGTGCAGATGGAAAACATACTGACAGCAGAGGTGGATTCCATGAGTTTACGATGGGAACGATGAAAGAGAATGGTTTAACATACGATGGAGTTCAAAAACGTCAAGGAGTAGACTATGAAGCTACTGCACAATTCAAGAAACTAACTGCCGATGCAGAAGCTAACAAACCTTATATGGTACAATTGCCAAAAGCTGACGTACAGGGCAATATTCTCTTTACTGTACGTCAAGAAGCTGCTTTGATAAAGCAGACGCCGGAAAAGAATCAGTCTATCAAGGGAGAATCTGTACAGAATATGCTTAGTGGTGCCCCTGCAAACTTCACAAGCTACCATACCTATTCTGGTTTGCGCATGCAGAAAGAAAGCAATCCAAACGTATTCTACTTCTCACACAATAAGTTTGTTGCTCTCAAGAATTTAAAGAAGAGTACATTGTACTTATGGCCATTCCGCGCTTTCTATACTTTCGATAGTGCTCCAAGCTTAGCTGCAAAGCAGTTTGCAGCATTCAATATCTCGTTCGAAGATGTAAATGAAAACGAAACAACAGGTATCACCGATATAGATTATCAGCCAACATTGGCCATAACAACAACTAAACACAGCATTATTGCTAAGGCTGGCGTTGATACACAGGTAGCAATATATACCACTGCTGGCCTATTGGTAGTTAATACAATGGTAAAAGCAGGCGAGGTTAAGACATTCAATGTTCCTAATGGCTTGTATATTATAAATGGTAAGAAGATTTCGGTAAAATAAGAAAGGGGAATATATAATGAAAAAAGAATATATTAAGCCATGCGCTGAGACTTATAAGGTGATTGTAGAAAACCTAATGGTTGATATTAGCGAACAAGGCGACCATGGTGAAGCTAAACCGCAATTTGAAACGTCTTGGGAAGATGAATTTGATGATAATGTTTTTGAAGAGGATTAAGAGTTATTCTTTAATATCGTCACAAGCAACGAACTAATAAGTAGAATACTTTTTACGTTCGAATATATAAACAGACCCGCCCATATTTGGGCGGGTCTGTTTATTTTATAACATCTGCTTTGTGTTGTTAAAATGCCTGTTTTCTGAACGCTGTCAGCCTCAACCTTATCATCGAAAAGCATAAACATGTGGCTTTCTCGTTTTTTATGCGTACCTTTGTCATCATCCCTACAGATGCTGTAAAGAGTTTTAGAGATGGAGTCAAAGGCTCATAAAGAAGGCGGAAATGCCATCACAATACTACATTACAGGTCATGCAGCGACTAACCAACTTATTATCAATGGAGAAGAAGCAGACAAAGCATCTGAAGCAAGACACATAATGGACAAAAAACCGACAAAAAGCATGATACATTTTAATAAAATTGCCCTCACACTTGGAATAGCATTCTCCTTTTCTGTGTTACCTAGTAGCCTACAGGCACACACACAATCCCTTCAAGAGAAGGTGAAGAACTACTTTCTGCAGACTTTAAAATCTAAACAGAATACGGACTGGAAGAGCAAGGAGGCCTTTCAGCGTAACAAAAACTACTCTACTGACATCCGCAGACAACTCAAAAAAAATGAGATAGACGCCAATGAAAAGATGGTATGGACAGCATGGTGCGAGGCAAACCGCGAACTAAAGGAAGAGAAACTAACACAGCTGGGAAGCCTGCAAAAGGGTGACCAGGACGCATGGAACCTACCTCAAGGACTAGAACCGAATGCCACTATGCCCTACTACTACGGCTCAAAAGGAAAAGCTGAAGGCGAACTACCGCTTTTCCTCTACCTGCATGGGTCAGGACCAAAATCACAGGAGTGGCAGACAGGACTACTCTTAGGCAACAGATTCAATGATGCTCCATCGATCTATTTCATCCCACAGATACCGAACGAAGGCAACTATTACCGCTGGTGGCAAGTCGCTAAGCAGTTTGCCTGGGAGAAACTCATACGCCAGTCACTCGTCAGCGGAGCCGTTAACGCCAACCGCATCTACGTGTTCGGTATATCTGAAGGAGGCTATGGCAGCCAACGTCTAGCCTCATTCTACGCCGACTACTGGGCTGCTGCTGGACCGATGGCTGGCGGAGAACCGCTAAAGAATGCTCCTGTTGAGAACTGTGCGAACATTGGTTTCTCATTCCTTACAGGTGCTGATGACACTGGATTCTACCGTAACATACTTACTCGCTACACGCAAGAAGCGTTCGAAGCAGCCCATAAGGCTCATCCGCTTTCGGCTGATAAACGTCCGCTTTTCCGCCATCGTATTACACTCATTCCAGGTATGCAGCACCGTATAGACTATGATCCGACCACTCCCTGGATGAAGAGCTATGTGCGTAATCCTTATCCGAAGACAGTTCTCTGGGAGGATTATGAGATGGATGGGCGTCATCGTTCTGGCTTCTATAACCTGCAGGTGATAAAGTCGCCGTCAGCCAACCGAACCTACTACGAGATGACTATCAGCAATAATGTCATTGAACTTAATATTAAGAACGTTGAATACACCACCATCGAAAAAGATAAGCATTGGGGTATTGAAATGAAGTTCACTCGTTCCTACACCATTGCTAAGGGTGGTCAGTTGCGCATTTATCTGAACAATCATCTTATTGACATGCGCAAACCTGTTACCGTAATCATCAACGACAAGCAACTTTATAAGGGTAAAGTAAAAGCCACATTGCAGGATATGATCAACAGTTGCACAGAATACTTCGATCCTTACCGTGTCTTCCATGCATCAATTGAACTCAATTATTAAAGGTAAAAAGACAAAAAGTAAATGAAAAAAAGGTTGCTCCTTCCTCCAATCAGTACTAATCTCACCTCCTCTTCCCACTCGGAGAGGGACTGGAGATAAAGCTTCCAATCCCATTTTCATAGTATCAACTTTTATCAAACGTTGAAAAACAAAGAAAGGAAGTCCTCAAGAGACCTCCTTTCTTTCTTATTTATTATGCTGTAAATACTATTTAGCTCTTCAGCAATTCTTATTTTCCAATAGCTGCAACACCAGGAAGGACCTTGCCTTCGATAGCTTCGAGCATTGCTCCGCCACCTGTTGATACGTAAGAGACCTTATCGCCCAAACCGAACTTGTTAACAGCAGCAACTGAATCGCCACCTCCAACGAGCGAGAATGCACCATTCTTCTGTGTAGCTTCAGCAACATACTTTGCTATTTCTTCTGTTCCATGAGCAAAATTATCAAATTCGAATACACCAACAGGACCATTCCAAAGAATAGTTTTTGACTCAAGGATAACCTTCTTCCAGCCCTCAAGTGTTTTAGGATCAGCGTCCATACCCTGCCAATCGTCAGGAATCTGGTTTATTGGGAACTCTTTACGCTCTGCATCGTTAGAGAATTCCTGTGCACAAATAGAAGCCTCAGAGAGTAAAAGCTTTACTCCCTTTTCCTTTGCAGCTGCTATTACGTTTAAAGCTTCAGGCATTAGATCGTCTTCGTGCAATGAATGACCTATCTTACCGCCTTGTGCCTTTACGAAAGTATAGCCCATGCCACCTCCAATGATAAGATTATCCACCTTATCGAGTAGGTTTTTGATGACTCCAAGCTTTGAACTAACTTTAGAACCTCCAATAATCGCAGTGAAAGGATGCTCTGCATTCTTCAAAACATTGTCTATTGCAGTTACCTCTTTCTCCATTAAGAAGCCTAACATCTTATGTTCTGCATCGAAGTAATCGGCAATTACAGCTGTTGAAGCGTGCTTACGGTGAGCTGTTCCAAAAGCATCGTTTACATATACGTCAGCATACGAAGCTAATTTCTTAGCAAAATCAGCTTGACGAACCTTCATTTCTTTCTTAGCAACCTCATACTCTGGAGTTCCTTTTTCTACGCCAATAGGTTTTCCTTCTTCCTCTGCGTAGAAGCGAAGGTTCTCCAATAAGAGCGCTTCGCCAGGTTTTAGTGCTGCAACTTCTGCTTCTGCATTGGCTGCATCCTTAGCAAACTTTACTGGAACCCCAAGGGCTTCGCTTACATTTTTTACTATTTGGCTTAATGATAGTTCTGGTTTCACTTTACCTTTTGGCTTTCCCATGTGGCTCATCATAATAAGTGAGCCACCATCAGTTAGCACTTTATGGAGTGTTGGTAGGGCACCACGGATGCGTGTATCGTCTGTTACATTGCCATTCTCGTCCAATGGTACATTAAAATCGACGCGAACAATTGCTTTTTGTCCAGCGAAGTTAAAGTCATTTATCTTCATCTGATTTGTTTTTATATTACTGTAATGAATACGTTCCTAACGGCAAAAATACTAAAAAATATCCTATTAGGAAACTAAACGCAATCTTTTTTGTAATTTTGCAGTAATAAACTGACATAAATGAAAGATTCTATTATCATCGTTAGCGGCGGTCTGGATTCCATTACGCTTTTATATGACAAGGCAGAAACTATCGCCTTAGCCCTTTCGTTCGACTATGGGCAGAACCATGCAAGCAAGGAGTTGCCCTTTGCAGCGTTGCATTGCAAACGCTTAGGCATCCAACACATTATTATCCCATTGCATTTTATGCAGCAATACTTTAAGAGTTCGCTTTTGGAAGGGTCTGATAAAATTCCAGAAGGTCATTACGAAGAAGATAATATGAAGTCTACAGTTGTGCCATTCCGCAACGGAATCATGCTCGCTATAGCTGCAGGCATTGCCGAAAGTCATAATCTCAGCCGCATTTACATTGCCAATCATGGTGGCGACCATACTATTTATCCTGATTGTCGTCCCGAGTTTATCGATGCAATGACTGCTGCAACTCAGGCAGGCACATTCAATAATACCCGTATAGAGGCAGCCTTTACCAATTTTACAAAGGCTGACATTGTTCGCGTCGGTACAAAATATGGCATTAACTATGCTGAAACATGGAGTTGTTATAAGTCTGGCGATTGCCATTGCGGTAAATGTGGCACTTGCATTGAGCGAAAAGAAGCTTTCAGTGAAGCTGGATTAACCGATCCAACAGAATACGAGGCATAGCTAAAGCGTCCAAATTCAGGAATAACAAAGAATATATTGTATCCAGGTTGTACTTCGCTTTAAAAACAATATATTTAATATATAATTGATTTTAACACGTAATTTAAATTAAATACCAATACAAATATGAGCAAAATTACACAAAAACAGATTTACAGAGAGATTAAAAATCTCTTAATTATTGCCATTGTTATATCTATATCCAGCTTTGGTTGGTGTGCATTTATATTGCCTCACAAAGTTCCTATTGGTGGTATTGCAGGTCTTTCATCGGTTCTTTACTGGGGACCAGGAATACCAGTGCAGATAACTTACTTCGTTCTGAATATCTCGTTGTTGTTGATTGCCCTGAAAGTATTGGGTTGGCGCTTTTGCATTCGTACCATTTTTTCGGTAGTAGTGTTTACCATTTCCAGTACAATCTTCCAAAAAGTGATGGAAGGAAATACCCTTTTTCCTGATGACCCTTTCCTTGCCAGCGTTATAGGTGGCGTGCTTTTAGGCTTCGGAACAGGCATTTCCTTACAGTATAATGCCAGTACTGGCGGCTCAGATGTGATTGCTGCAATGATAAGTAAGCATCATGATGTCTCGTTGGGTAAGATAATATTGGGTTGCGACCTTATCATCATCACCTCTGGTTACTTAGTTTTGCACAGCTGGGAGAACGTTATATATGGTTATATCACACTTTTCATAATGACAGGAGTGGTAGATTACGTTATCAATGGTATGCGTGGTTCGGTTCAATTCTTTGTTGTTTCCGACAAATGGAAGGAGATTGGCAATGCCATCAATAGCGATGTGGAACGCGGTTGTACGCTTATTGATGCTCGTGGCTTCTATACGGGAAAGGAATTGGGCATGCTTTTCATACTTGCACGCCGTTCAGAGACTCGTGATATATTCCGTGTTATTGACGAAATAGACCCTGAAGCCTTTGTATCACAGAGTGCTGTGAATGGTGTTTACGGCATTGGCTTCGACAAAATGAAGGTTGGAAGCCGTAAAAAGATAGCTAATGATGGTGCAAAAGTTTATGAAAATCAGTAACTTTGCATTATGAATTATGATGAAATAAAGGATAAACGCATTGCAATACTGCTTTCAGGCGGTGTTGATAGTTCTGTTGTTGTCGATGAATTTGCTCGGTTAGGACTTGCTCCCGACTGCTTTTATATCCGTATTGGACCAGAAGAGAAAGAAGAATGGGACTGTAATTCGGAAGAAGATGTAGAGATGGCAACGGCTGTAGCGCGGCGTTATGGCTGCAACTTCAATGTGATTGATTGTCATAAGGAGTATTGGAGCCAGGTAACAAAGTACACAATGGACAAGGTACGTGCTGGTTTCACGCCTAATCCCGACGTTATGTGCAACCGAATCATTAAGTTTGGTGCCTTCAACGAGAAGTGTGGGCACGACTACGACCTTATTGCTACGGGCCATTATGCACAAACGAAATGGGTTGATGGAAAGAAATGGCTCTGCACAAGTCCTGATCCAGTGAAGGACCAGACCGACTTTCTCGCACAGATATACGACTGGCAACTTAAAAAAGCTATATTCCCGATAGGTCATTATGCCAAGAACGAGGTGCGCGAACTAGCCGAACGCGAACATCTTATCAATGCTAAGCGTAAGGATTCGCAGGGTATTTGTTTCTTAGGCAACATTGATTACAACGAATATGTGCGCCGTTATCTTGGCGAACAGGTCGGTGATGTAGTGGAATTAGAAACTGGAAAGAAGATAGGACAGCATAAAGGGCTATGGTTTCATACCATTGGGCAACGCAAAGGCTTAGGCTTTGGAGGTGGTCCATGGTTTGTTGTGAAGAAAGATGTAGCTGCTAACGTGTTGTTTGTTAGCCATGGTTACGACCCAGAAACGGCTTATAAGAAAGAGTTTAAGGTGCATGACTTGCACTGGCTCACCGAAACGCCACGCCTCGAAGTAGACAATAACGATGCGAAAACAGCTGGCAGAATTTCTATTTGCTTCAAAATTAGACACACGCCCGAGTTTCATAAGGGTTATTTGGAGTTGCTTCCTACTGATGATAATAGCGAACCGACAGAAGCTATTGTACACTCCGAAGAGAAGATACATGGCGTTGCACCTGGACAGTTCTGCGTTATCTACGATAAAGACCACAACCGCTGCTTTGGTTCAGCAGAAATTACAATATAAAAGAGATATTTTAATTCCACGTTGAGACGATTCTATCGCAACGTGGAATTTTTCGTTTTAGTCTGCCTCAAGAGTGCACAAGCAAACTAATTGTGCAAGAATAGTAGGTTTGTTTTACCCTTTTTGTAAGATATATTGGTCTTTTGCATCCGTCTATTTTTTCTCGAAAGAAGACACACACTACTACTTGTATCAGCAAAAAGCTTACAGATATAACAATCAAAAGAAATGTTTTAGATGAAAATAGCGCAACAAGCATAACAGATAAATAAAGCTTCTACTTCTATTAGAATATACCAAGAGGTTGTGAACGTTTAGAGATAAAAGTTCTTTCTATGGACAATAGGAAAGCAATAAAAGTGTAAAGAAAACACAGAAGAGTAGATTCTGCGTAACTATTTCATTATTAACACATAACAATAGAGCCTATTTTGCATTGCAAAACAGGCTCTATTGCACAGTAAAACAGGTTCTTTTGCGATGCAAAACAGGCACTATTACAACATCAAAGCGCCATCTCTCATTTTTATTAGTATTTTTCTTGACAAATAAAAGTCGTTTTCCTCTTTTTTAGTAAACAGATAAATAGGCCTTAATTTCTCAATTTATGCGCCACTTATGTCATCAATAAACAGGGCGAATACTATTCAGCGAGTCGTTTAAAGGCTTTCGGTAAATAGTCTATAATATCGCTTGCAATAAGACTTTCTTTACCTAAATCGTTGGCAGCAAGGTCGCCTGCCAAACCATGGAGGTACATTCCTACTATGCAAGCATCTGTATGACTGTAACCGCGAGCCAGTAAAGCTGTGATAATACCCGTCAGTACATCGCCGCTACCGGCTGTTGCCATGCCACTATTACCTGTTGGGTTGAAGATAATATTGCCATTTGGCAGGCAAAGTGCACTATTATGCCCCTTCAGCAATATGTATGAACCAAGGTTTTGTGCCAAAGTTTGAGCCTGTTCCAATCGTTCATAGTCACCATTAGAAGGCGTTCCGTTCAGTCGATCAAACTCTGCTGCATGCGGAGTCATAATGATATTCTTTGGTAACTGCTGTAACCATGCTCTATGAGAGGCCAACATGTTCAGCGCATCAGCGTCAACGACAACAGGACATTGAGCTCTTCGTATCTGAGAAATCATTGCAATGGCAGTATTTTCCTGCTGTCCTAAACCTGGTCCTATGCCTAATGCATCGAAATCCTCTACACTTACCGCTTCAGAAAAGCAAGTTTCCTCGTAGTCCATCTGCATTATGGCTTCCGGAACAGCCGTCTGCATAATGTCATAGTTCTTCTTTGGCGTATGAACGATAACCTTTCCAGCACCAGAACGCAAGCAAGCACGCGTTGAAAGAATAGCAGCACCAGCCATACCGTAGCTACCAGCAATTATCAAAGCCTTACCCATACTGCCTTTATGGGCGAAATCGTCGCGCGATAGCAATTTTGCTCGCACTTCATTCTCCTCTAAAATGGCATATTGAGCGCCTGTCTTACTGATAAATTCCCTGCTTAGTCTTATGTCAAGCACCTTTACTCGTCCAAGAAATTGCAGCGATTCACCAAGTAGGAACGACAATTTCTTCTGGTGTAAAGTTAGTGTGAGGTCTGCTTGAATGATGTTAGCACGTACATTACGTGAGTTATCTTCAGCCAAAAGTCCCGATGGAACATCAATACTGACTACCTTTGACGGACTCTGATTGATATATTTAACGAGCGAAGCAAAGCCGCCAGCAAGAGGTTTGTTCTGTCCGATGCCAAACAAACCATCTATTACCAATATTTCGGCAGTAAGTTCTGGTGGGTCGAACGATACATTTACCTCCGTGAAATCCTTAAAATGCTTTGTATCTAACAGTCTGCTTTTATTCAAAGCACAGTTCTCTGATAATTGATTAGATATATTAAATAATACTACTTTTACCTGATAGCCTTCATTAAAGAGCAAACGTGCTACTGCCAAAGCATCTCCACCATTGTTTCCTGGACCTGCAAATACTACTACAGGAGTATTGTTTCCCCATTCCTCCATGATGGCATGGGTAAGTGCTTTAGCTGCCCTTTCCATTAGATCAATCGATCTTATAGGCTCGTGTTCTATTGTATATTGGTCAAGCTCGTGTATCTGAGCACTCGTAAATATCTTCATAATAGTGGCAAATTTACAAAAATAAATGCTATTCCTATTAGTTTGTTCCGTATAATTTTCGTAATTTTGCGCAAAATAATTGATTTATCACAATGCGTCGCGTAACAATTAAAGATAAAACATTCGAAACTTCAATCCCTGAAGCAGTGATTCTTGAGAAAGTGAAACATGTAGCTGAAAAGCTGAATAAGGACATGGCGGGCAAAACTCCCTTGTTTCTTGCAGTTCTAAATGGCTCGTTTATGTATGCTGCAGATTTAATGAAATTCATTGAAATACCTTGCGAAATAAGCTTTGTAAGGGTAGCTTCCTACACAGGCACGGAGTCTTCAGGAAAGTTTACGGAAATTATCGGCTTGAATGAAGACATTGCTGGGCGCGAAGTAGTGGTTGTGGAAGACATCGTTGATACTGGAAAGACCATGGAACGCATGCTCGAAATACTGCGTAAACATAACCCTGCAAATATTCATATCAGTACTTTGTTATTGAAACCAGGTAAATTGGAAGTGAATTTAGATATTAAATATGCTGCAATAGAAATACCTAACGATTTCATTGTAGGCTATGGTTTAGACTACGATCAGCAAGGAAGAAATTTAAGAGACATATATACTTTAGTACAAGAATAATGAAAAATATCGTAATTTTCGGTGCTCCTGGTGCAGGAAAAGGCACACAGAGCGACAAAATGATTGAGAAGTACGGCTTCGAACACATCTCTACAGGAGATGTGTTGCGTGCCGAAATCAAGAACGGTACAGAACTTGGTAAAACCGCTAAGGGCTATATCGACAATGGTCAGCTAATTCCTGATGAACTCATGATTGACATTCTTGCCAGCGTTTACGACAGTTTTGGCAAGGAACACAAAGGTGTTATCTTCGATGGATTCCCTCGTACAATCCCACAAGCTGATGCTTTGAAGTCCATGCTTGCAGAACGTGGACACAAAGTAGCTGCTATGATTGAGCTATTTGTACCAGAAGACGAACTCATGAAGCGTCTTTTGCTTCGCGGACAGCAGAGTGGACGTTCTGATGACAACGAAGAAACCATCAAGAAGCGTCTGAATGTTTACCACACACAGACTTCACCACTTATTGATTGGTACGAAAAAGAAGGCATTCATCATCATGTTGAAGGTCTTGGAACTATTGATGACATCTTCGGTCGCATCGAAACTGTTATTGACGCACTATAATATAAAAAGATGATAGGCAACGGAAAGTAATGCCATGTGCATACTTTTATCCGCTGCCTATCATCTTTTTTCTTAATTCCAATTTCGCTATTCATAGACTTACGCAACATTATTGATTATTTAAAACTCCCCATCAAGTTATGGCAGAAACAAACTTTGTAGATTACGTTAAGATATATTGTCGCTCAGGAAAGGGTGGCAAAGGCTCAATGCACCTACGCCATGTGAAGTATAATCCTAATGGTGGACCTGATGGAGGAGACGGAGGAAAAGGTGGAAGTATTATTCTGCGTGGCAATCACAACTACTGGACATTACTTCACCTACGTTATCAACGCCACATTTTTGCTGAACACGGAGGCAACGGAGGACGAGATAAGTGCCACGGAAGCGACGGAAAGGATGTTTATATTGATGTTCCTTGTGGCACAGTGGTTTACAATGCCGAGACAGGAAAGTTTGTTTGTGACATTTCATACGATGGTCAAAAGGTGGTATTACTGAAAGGTGGCCGTGGAGGATTGGGCAATTTCCAGTTCCGTACTTCTACAAATCAAGCCCCACGCTATGCTCAACCTGGTGAGCCGCTACAAGAAATGACTATTATTTTAGAGCTTAAACTTCTGGCTGACGTAGGTTTGGTAGGCTTTCCTAATGCAGGTAAGTCTACATTACTTTCGTCTTTGTCAAGCGCAAAGCCTAAAATAGCCAACTATCCTTTCACAACTATGGAGCCATCGTTGGGTATTGTTAGTTATCGCGATAGTCAAAGTTTTGTTATGGCAGATATTCCTGGCATTATTGAAGGTGCAAGTGAGGGCAAAGGATTGGGATTGCGCTTTCTCAGACATATAGAACGCAACTCTCTTTTGCTGTTTATGGTTCCTGGAGATACCGACGATATAAAGAAGGAATATGAGATATTGCTGAACGAACTTCGCCAGTTTAATCCCGAAATGCTTAGTAAACACAGAGTATTGGCAGTTACAAAGAGCGATCTTTTAGACGAAGAACTAATAGAAATGTTAAAGGAAACGCTGCCTACCGACTTGCCAGTAGTATTTATTTCAGCTGTTGTTGGTAACGGAATTGACGAATTGAAAGACTTGTTGTGGAAGGAACTCAATTCGGAAAGCAATAAATTGAACGATATTGTAGCAGAAGATACTCTCGTACATCGTGATAAAGATATGTCTCGTTTTGAGGCTGAGATGCACGAAGAGGGAGCTGATGTAGAGGACGCAGAGGTTTACGACGAAGATGACTTTGATGAAATAGACGAACTTGACGACTTTGAATACATTGATGAATAATCCTGAACTACATCATTATAAACTAGCTGACAATGTTGTAGCCTTTTCTTCTACTCGTCACGGAGGTGTTAGCGAAGGTAATTATGCTACTTTTAACATCAATCGTTATTGTGGTGATGCACCCGAAAACATAGAAGCAAATCGAAAGGCATTAGCTAGTTGCTTGGGATTAGATATTAGCAGAATTATTGTTCCGCATCAAATCCACAGTGATAATTCGCGAATAATAGCTAAAGAGTATTTCAATTTGCCCGATAATATTCGTCAACAAATCATTGAAGGCGTTGATGCTGTAATGACAAATGAACCAAATGTGTGCATCGGAGTATCTACGGCCGATTGTATTCCTATACTTCTTTACGACACAGAATATCATGCTGCTGCAGCAATACATGCAGGTTGGCGTGGAACAGTGAAGCACATTGTGATGAAAACTATCAAGGAGATGGGCGTTGTTTTCAATTCTGTTCCGCAAAATTTAAAGGCTGTGATTGGCCTGGTATTTCGTTAGACAACTTTGAAGTGGGCGATGAAGTTTACGAAAAGTTTGCAAATGCTCAATTTGATATGCAGCGAATTGCCAAACGCTATAGTATTATGCAGCCAAAAGAAGGAGAAGCACCTTTGAAATGGCACATAGACTTGAAGCTTTCTAATCGCTTGGATATAGAAACAATGGGTGTTCTGCCTGAAAATATTATTGACGAAGGCGTTTGCACCTATGATGTTACAACCGATTACTTTTCTGCCCGTAGACTTGGAATTGACTCTGGGCGCATTTATAATGGTATTGTACTGAAGTAAGAAATTACTCCTTTTTCTATCTTTTACGCTTTTGGTTTGCCACGACCCTTTATTATTTTGTCGTGCCAAACCATCTTTCTTGCATATAAATAAGGTGTAATTAAACGAATTACACCAATTCACCAAGTTGAGTTTTCAAATCTTTGAGTTGGTCTCGTACCGATATTAAGCTTTCAAGAATTTTCTGACTTTTATCGGCTCCGCTGCGGTTTTCTTGCAACATCTTACGCGCTGCAGCAATCTTAAATCCACGTACTTTCACCAGATTATAGATAATCTTTATTTGTTCAATATCCTTGTCAGTATATTGGCGGACCCGATTTCCAGTGGTTTTTGGGCGAAGATGTGGAAACTCTGTTTCCCAATAGCGAAGCAAACTTTCCGATACACCAATCGTCTGTGCCACTTCTTTTATGGAATAATATAGTTTACGAGAATTATCTGTCATAGCTTAATCATTCTACAATTCATTTGCAAAAATAGTGAAAAATCAGTATCTTTGCAACACTTTTAGATGAATTTTAGAAAATAAAGTATATGAAAATGATGACAGCAAATGAAATCCGCGACTCTTATAAGAAGTTTTTTGAGTCGAAAGGACACGTCATTGTACCGTCCGCGCCTATGGTTATAAAGGACGACCCTACGCTGATGTTTACTAACGCTGGTATGAACCAGTGGAAAGATATAATTCTTGGAACAAAGGAACCTGAGCCACGTCGCCGTGCTGACTCACAAAAATGTTTGCGTGTTAGTGGCAAACACAACGACTTAGAAGAAGTAGGACACGACACTTACCATCATACAATGTTCGAAATGCTTGGTAACTGGAGCTTCGGAGACTACTTTAAGGAAAAGGCTATTGATTATGCGTGGGAATATTTGGTTGATGTATTGAAATTAAATCCTGCTGATTTGTATGTTACTGTATTCGAAGGCAGTCCTTCAGAAGGTATTGCACGTGACGATGAAGCCGCTCAATATTGGCTTAAATACTTACCAGCAGACCACATTATTGATGGTAACAAGCACGATAACTTTTGGGAAATGGGTGAAACTGGTCCTTGTGGTCCTTGTTCTGAGATACATGTTGACTCTCGTAGTGCTGAAGAAAAAGCACAAATACCAGGTCGTGAGCTTGTAAACAAAGACAATCCACAGGTGATTGAAATATGGAACATTGTTTTTATGCAGTTCCAACGCAAGTCTGATGGTTCGCTCGAACCTTTAGCAATGAATGTTATTGATACTGGTATGGGCTTCGAACGTCTTGTACGCATGTTACAAGGAAAGAATTCTAACTACGATACTGACATTTTCCAACCTACCATTAAGGAAATGGAACGTCTGAGCGGAAAGAAGTATGGATTCACAACTCCATCGGGCGAAAACGGAGAAGCAAAGAATGAACAAGAGAAAATAGACATTGCTATGCGTGTCGTAGCCGACCACATGCGTGCTGTTGCGTTCTCTATTGCCGACAGTCAGTTACCTGGTAATGCAAAAGCGGGTTATGTTATCCGTCGTATCTTGCGCCGCGCTGTACGTTATGCTTACACTTTCTTAGACCAAAAAGAAGCGTTTATCTACAAGTTGCTCAATACGTTTATTCACGAAATGGGCAATGCATATCCTGAATTGACAGCTCAACGCGAACTTATTGCACGCGTTATCAAGGAAGAGGAAGATTCGTTCTTGCGTACTTTGGATAAAGGTATCAACCTTTTAAATAATGCAATGGACGAAATGAAGGCACAAGGAAAGACCGAACTGAATGGAAAAGAAGCTTTCCGCTTGTTTGATACTTATGGTTTCCCTCTCGATCTTACCGAACTAATTTGTCGTGAACATGGTTTTAGTGTTGACGAAAAGCAGTTTGAAGAAGAAATGGCACAACAAAAGGCACGTGCCCGCAATGCTGCCGTTGTAGAAAACAGCGATTGGGTTGTATTGAAAGAAGGCGAACAAGAATTTGTTGGTTACGACTATACGGAATACGAATGCCGTATTTTGCGTTACAGAATGGTTACGCAAAAGAAGAATACTTTCTTTGAATTGGTGTTAGACCACACACCTTTCTATGGTGAAATGGGTGGACAAGTTGGCGACCAAGGTGTTTTGGTGAACGAAGAAGAAACCATCGACATTATTGATACAAAGCGTGAAAACAACCAAAGCATTCATATTGTAAAGGAATTACCAAAGAACGTTGAGGCCGACTTTATGGCTTGCGTTGATACAGACAAGCGTGATGCTTCGGCTGCTAACCATACAGCTACTCACTTAGTAGACTATGCTTTGAAACAAGTATTGGGCGAACATTGCGAACAGAAAGGTTCGTATGTAAGCGCAGATACTTTGCGTTTCGACTTCTCTCATTTCCAAAAGGTAACTGATGAAGAATTGCGTCAGGTAGAACGTATAGTAAACGACATGATACGTCAGGACTTACCACGTGGCGAATATCGTGATACTCCATTAGAAGAAGCAAAGAAAATGGGTGCTGTAGCATTATTTGGCGAAAAGTATGGCGACAAAGTACGTGTTATTAGTTTTGGTCCTTCTTGCGAATTCTGTGGTGGTATTCATGCTACTTCTACAGGTCGTATCGGTTTCTTTAAAATAGTTAGCGAAAGCAGTGTTGCTGCGGGCATTCGTCGTATAGAAGCTCTTACAGGTAAACATTGCGAGGAAACCATCTATACGCTTGAAGACACCATACGCGACTTAAAAGCCATGTTCAACAACGCAAAAGACTTGAAGAGCGTTATAGAAAAGTACATTCACGAACACGATACGATGAAGAAGGAAATGGAAAGTTTCCGTCAGCAAACTGTTACTCGTTGGGCAAATCGTTTGGTAGAACGTGCAGAAACTATAAACCATATTAAGGTGGTTAAGGCAGTTCTTCCTATCGACCCAGCTTCGGCGAAGGATATCGTATTTAAAGTTCGTGAAGCAATACCCGAAAACCTCGTTTGCGTATTGGGTTCAACACACGAAAACAAGCCTTTGCTCTCAATTATGTTGAGCGACGATATGGTGAAAGACCACGAATTAAATGCTGGAAAAATTATCCGCGAAGCTGCAAAACTGATTAAAGGCGGCGGTGGTGGTCAGCCACATTACGCACAAGCAGGTGGTAAAGATGTCGAAGGCATCAATGCTGCTGTAGATAAAGTTATTGAAATGGCTAATTTGTAAAGCAAAAAATCATAGCAATTTGTAAGAGCCTCGCTGTTTAAATAAACAGCGAGGCTCTTTGTTTTCTATTGTTAAGTTCAACTTTCCGCCTTTTTTACTTCACAAAACATATCTCACCTCTCTCTGAACATGCGCTACATTATAAAGAAATCACCATCTAAAAAACACACCTTTCCTCCTTTCTCCACACACTGATCTTACATTACAAAAAATTATAATTATAAGTTAGGAAAAATATAATAACAAAATAAAAATTTATAATTATAATTTTTATTTTGTTATTATAATTTTATTAGGGGATAATTATCATTTCTGCAATAGCGATAAAATAGCAGTCAAAGTTATTTCATTTCTTTTCTTCATCAAATATATTTAATTCTGATTATCGGCGATTTACATCTTAATGGTACAAAAATATTTTCTCAATTTGAGTAGTATCAATTAGAAAACATCTTGGATGTTATCATCTTATTAATGTTATTACATTCCAACTTTTATCTCTCAATAGTAAATATAATGGCCTTAGGCTTTCCGTTTACTTGATTTATTCTAATGGATTGTTTTACTGATAGGATATATTTATCTGGCAGTTCTTTTACCCCTAAATATATATAATTATATGGATCTATCATTTTTTCTGCAGGTATAGGTAAGCGATCTATTATATCCAAAGAAGGTAAATCTGCTATTTTACAAATAAGAATTTCCTGCCCAAATTCAGCTATAGATAACTTAATTTCTTTAGCAGCAGTTTCTAACTTAATACTGTTGGCTATTTCTATTATACAATCATCTTTCGTCAGTTGTAAACAATCTAATTCTAGATTTAAATTATCTAATTGAACCCTTCTCTCCTCTTTTGTGAAAGAGCGTTTTAGAACTTGGAAATACTCATGTTTCATATTCTCTTCCAAGCTCTTTGCTAATCCGTAACCTACGCCACCTAAAATCTCACTCCGACCTTTTTGTAGATATCTCCTTTTAACATCCATAGTACCAATAACATCTATCGTTTCAGACATTGAATTTTCTTTATTTGGCAACTCTTCTTGAGATGGAATCTCTATATAATTCTGAGCATTAAATTTTAAAAAATCATTACATATATACTCCAAACGCTCTTCGTCATAACCACTTTGTTTATCTAGTTCATTATTCTTATTTTCTAAAGAGGTAATATAATTATCCAGTAATGCTAAAACATCAGATTTACTTGGCAGATTCGATAAGCCAAGATTATTAAACTCCCCACTACTATACCACGTATCTATATATACTTTGATAGTTTTGGATAATTTTATTAATTGCTCATTTTTATTTATGCTATTACCGATATAAGGTATTTCAAGTGGTTCGCTATAATAGATATTATAGTCTTTATATGACCATAACCGGATAAATAAAAGAGATAAATACTTATAAGCAAGCTCGGCTATTTCATTGTTTGCATTTACACCTTTATCAAGGCCCTTTATAGAAAATTTTTCTTCCAAAACATTAGGTGGTAGCCATTGATTTTTCATATTACATATATTCTCTACACAATCAACAATTTTCGTAAATGTACCAGGAATTAGAGGAAAAGATAATGGTAAGCTTCGTGAAAAAGTCATCATATAATTTAGAGTAGAATAATTGCGATGATATGTCAACATAGCACCAAACATCACGTTGAAAATATAAAACTCTTTTAAATATTTTCGTTCATCTTCATTATCACGCTTCATTTCTCTAAATCTCATATATTGATTTGCGTATGTCCAATAAGTTTTTAACCAGTTAGTATTCGAAACGAAAGAAGCATTATTTAGCATAAACCAAATATGACTAAACGTTTGTTGAGAGATTTTAGAGTTAGTGATACCAGTATTATACAAAATAGAAATAATATTATTACGATTATATATAAAAGATTGTTGTTGAGGATTTCCTACAGCACTTCCCATTTCATACAATACTTGATATAAGGAGGCTGAATAAACGATTTCTTTTTTGTCCTTATTATTATCTTGCTCTTTCTTAAAATACCCAAAAACTTGTATGCTTGCAGTCTGATACATCTTGTCATTTTCTGCTTTTGAAGCAAATCTCATAATATCCCAAAATATCAATATATCACTTTCTATTTTCTTTGATGACAAATAGCTTAATAACTTTTCTATATTATAATATTTCGAAATTCTATCAAACAAGATTACCAAAGTCATTATAATACATAGTAAATATAATAATAAGAAACTGTTTATCCAATACTCCATTTCCACATTTGAAAGAAAGCTTAATATAAATGGAACTATACATACAATTACAGCATATATATAGAGAAGCCACTTAAAAATGTTATAGATTTTCTCATCTTCAAAACGATCAGAGATTACTGCTGAATCATATTTTTCATCTATTCGTTGAATAGACTGCAGTATTAAAGGAAATGAAATTCCTAAAAGAGCAGCAAATATTGTAACTACTGCACTGTATGTATTTAAGAAGAAATTAAACATATCTTAAATGGAATCGTTTTGAAGGTTTAAGTTATTAATTTGATAAACTTGCTTATGATATACTTTCCTAACTTCTACAGGTTGTCTTTCAGATGATTTTTTTTTAAGTATATGGATTGCATTTTTTAATAATAGTAACTTCTTTTCTTCGCTATTAATAATAGACATTCCTATTCTTTTATGAGATTCGAGTATTGTATCTAACTTTAAAGAAACTTCTTCTTTTTCATTGGCAACGTCACATATTTTAGACATAGTGAGAAATGCCAATATGACTCCCATTGCGATGACGGCAAAAAAAACAATATAAGGAAGCGTTCTTTTAAAATATGAAACACTAAAATACTTTTTGCTTTTTTCGAAAAAGAAATTCTATCACGACTTTTACTTGATAATTCACTAAAGGAAGCGTCAAGGTCATTAAAATTTTTATCTTGAGTCTCCCATTCTTTTACAAGGGGAGTGGGGATAGAATATTCTTTAGATAACAAATCTATATCCTTACCTTGATGGATATCTTTTAGGATAGAATCTTTATATTTATTATAATTTTTCTGTGTGGGCATGTTACGACTATTGTATAAATTAATTCGGATAATAAATGAATGCCATTCTAAATATTAGATATCACTCCTCTTGTTCATAGTTATATGAATAATCAATATCTTTCATAAACATCTCGCTGTCATCAATCTTTGTGGTTAGTGCAGGTTCTGCCAAAGACTTGATGCGCGAACTATCAGTTACACTTTCACGCATTACCGATAGATATTCATTCTAATCAACTTTCTCTAACCAAAGCTGTGTTAAATTTTAAGCCGTGAGTAGTACTCACGAGTTCAATATTTTCTTGCTTCAACTTCCTTTTCAACCATCGATAGTAATTACCTGCTTTTGTATAATTATTAATAGCACGAACAATGTCTGTTGCTGAAATCCACCAACAATTTTGTTCCTCGCCCCATACTGCTCTTACTTCACAATCTTTGAAAAAACAAATAGATTGTTTATGTTGTTCTTTATTTTCTACCATAAATAGGTTCTTAATTCTTTCCCATTTCTCGAAATAGCATTTTGCAAATATAATATAAAAATACTATATAATGAATAAATGTAGATGATTTTTTATACAGAATATACTTTATAAAATGGGAAAGAAAGGGAAATAAAGAGAGTGAAAGAAAAAAATACCCGTATCAGTTGTGTAGTAACTGATACGGGTAAACGTATGAAATAGTATGGATTATTTTTTAGTTGAGGAGGTTTTCGTTGTAGTCTTCCTCGTCTGTTTCAAAATGTTCTTTAGCTCCACCTACGCCATCGCTTGGATTTCCATTTTCAATAGGTATTTCTATAGTTTCGCCCGAACCTGCTAATAGGTTTTGATTATCTATTGACAGCGTTTGTATAAATGGTTTATAATATACCTTTTGTTTTACTTTCATGATGTCTTTAGCGTACTACTTGTTTCTTTCCATTGTGAATGTAAATGCCTTTGTTAGGCTTACCATTCAATTTGATTCCTTGCATATTGAACCACGAATTGTCGTCATTTTCAGTGCTAACCGATGGTATTTCTATATCGGTTACTATTCCTTCTTCTAACACGACGGTTTGCTTAACACCAGAATTCTTATTGTTCAAATGGAGGAATGCGTGGAAAGGAGTTATTCTTGCACCCTCACCAGCTCGTACGAAACTACCTTTTCCTTCTTTTCCTGCTGGGTTGTAAATGTAAAGCATACCATTAAGATGCTGGTCGGCAGCAAGTTTCTTAACAAAATTAGCCTCGTAAACTGCAAAAAGATTTGATGTTCCAGAAAGTGTAGCCTCAACCAATTGTGGATTTACTTCTACGTTGTTAGCAGAAATTTCAGTTCCATCAGCAATGTAGATGTAAGGTTTATTTGCCTGCATTTCGCTTTCTTTAGAGAACACGATGGTTTCTTCTGCTCCGTTGCCGTCTTTTGTCTTATTAAATGCATAGACTTTTCCGCTTGGTTTTGCAGCGAAAGGTAGAACGATAGTTTCTTGTTTTTTCTTTTGGAAAGAAGAACGATAGAAAGTTGCCTTGTTAGCTACAAACTTGTAAGGAAGGTCGTATATCATATTTCCAGCTAATGCAAGTTCGTTGAAATTATCATCAATATTCAATTTGAAATAGCTGGCTTGGCGCTCTCCATTATCTGTTGTGAGAACTATATTATAAGCACGATACTCTTCGGTTTGTCCCATTGGCGCATATACCACAGCGTTTTCAGGTAGTCCGTTTAAGAGTTCGTCGCTTTCGTTTTTCTCTAATGGTTTCATTTTCGATAAGTCGAGCGACACAAGTGCCTTACAATTTGCAAATGCGTTTTTAGCGTTTTTAGCCTCAATGCTTGATGGTAAAGCAATGTGATGTAACTTTTCAATGCCTTCACCTGCAAAGAACTCTTGTGTAATACCATTCACAAAGAATGAAGGTTTCCATTTACCTGCAAACGAATTGTTGAGTACTTCAGCTTTAATATCGTTGAAAGTGTGGCTCCATGTAGCTTCGTTACTCTTCTTGTGTGCTGAAGCTGTAAAGTAACCTGGATACATTCCTTCTTGAAGAACTGTGTAAGTAACACCATCTGTGGTAAATTCTTTTTGTGGAATCATAGCACTGATAGGCAGCAAACCTTTACAAAAACTATTTGTTTTATAGATTTCTGGGTTTGAAGCAAACCAATGTCCTTTCAGATTAACGCTTTTATCGTTTACATTTGGCGCTGTTTTTCCATCGAACATATAGAAGTTGCAGTCTGCTGACAGACGGAATGCGTCTTCTTCAATGCTTGTAATTGAAGGTGGCAATATTACAATTTGAAGTTTAGTACCTTCAAATGATGCCAGCGGAATAGTTGTAATCTTGCTGGGGATTACTATTTTATTATCAGTAAATTTATTCTCTGCAAAAGATTCCTGTCCTATTTTAATAAGATTTGCAGGCAAATTGGTGTGTGTAAGATTCTTACAACCTCTGAAAGCACTTCTGCCTATGGTTGTCAATGTGGTTGGATAACCGATAGTTTTCAAAGCGTTGCAACCGAAGAAAGTATGTTCTCCAATTTCTGTGATTCCTTCTTCGAGCACAACCTCAGTTATTTTGTCGCAAAGACTAAATGCAAAATCGCCAATCTTTGTTACCTTATACTGACGTTTGTCTATAGTATTTATAAACGAAGCGGGGATAACAAGTTTGCCCTCAGCGTACTGACTAATAGCTGAATTCTTACCATTTCCAACTTCTGCAGTGCCTTCTCCAGTGATATTAAACCAAATTGGAATATCTTTACCATTCAGTTTAGCAATACCTTTTACTACATTGTCGTTCTCTAAGATAGAACCAAATGCAGAAAGCTGTGCGCAGATAGCGATTAAAAATATCAATATATGTTGCTTTTTCATATCTTTCAATGTTGAAATTATAAATATATTTATGCCTGATGCGGTTATGGGTTAAATAAGTTCCATGTCCTTTCTCCGCCAGCAATAGCCTCTACAGCTTTTTGTTCATAGCTCTTACCAAAAATAGCAAAGAAGAAAGCTAAACCACTCATGATATGTCCACCACTTTCAACGTAGGTGTATTTAATAATGTTAGGATTTTTATCAGTTCTCATTCTTTGGTAAGCACTTTCCGCATTACCGATAGGAACAACTTCGTCTACCTTTGAATGGAAAAGATAAATAGGATACTTTGGTTTCCAATTTTCAGTAAGGTTATTAACATTCAAAGCTGAATATAAATCATCAAACTTAGGATTCTTCTCAGTTGGTTCGCCTTTTATCTTCTTAGACATAAAGGCAAAAACTTCGGGTGTGAATATTTCAGAAGCCTTTAAATAGTCTCCTCTCTTATCCTTATGGAATTTATAAAATTTCCTTAGTGCTTTCTGTATGTCAAGAACATTTTGTTCTTTCAATTCAATCCAATCAAGAATGCCTGTCTTGAGAAATTTTTCTGTGAAGTAATCTTTTGCCTTATGTCTTCGCATATAAGGGTTATAATCGAGCATACCTTTTAATATAAGAGGAATAGCAACAGGCATAAATACCTTGTCTTCTTCAACAGAGAACTTCATTGTTGCAATCGGATCGTATGGACCATCGCCACATACTGAACCACCTAAGTGAAGGTCTTTATCAAGAAAGTTAGTTTCCATAAAACGATGACAAGCCATTGCTACCGAACCTCCTTGAGAATATCCTACACAAATAGTTTTCCAACCATCTCTAATTTTTGCTCTACCTTTCTTACTTTTTTTGTATAACTCAATGCCATAGCGTAGAGCATCAACACTTTGTCGTGCTGTTATTTCCTGTGCCAAGTAAGGGTGAGCTTGATATCTTGTATTTCCGTATCCTTGATAGTCTGGTAAAATTACCAAACAATTATATCCAAGTTCTGAAGCACTTTTACTTTTTGCATGCATAATGAGCATACCGACATCAGTTTTCCAGTCTCCGCTCTTGATATATTCAGAAGGAGTACTTTTATTATCTGTTATTGTTGCATGGCAACCCAAAATGATATTGTTAATTGGAACATCAAAATTGGTTGGCATAGCTGCCAAGGCTGTTAAGATAATAGTCTCTCCTTTCGTGTTAATTGTGGGATAAGTGTATTTGTAATATTCATAATTCAATCCCCAACCTTTTGTTGCGTGATGCTCAGAATTGTCGTCATCAAAGCTGTTTGCACGCCTTGGAAGTCGTCTTTCTATCTCTTCGAAAGATTTAACACCGCTTTCAATAATCTTTGCGTCCCCTACATCAACGCCTGTTTGGATAGAAGAGAAGTCTTTCTGTGCAGAAACTGAAACAGAAAGCACAATTGTAACTGTTAGACACAAATAGCGTCTGAGGTTTTTTGATAAACTCTTATTCATTTTATTTTAGATGTGATATATTATACAAATTGCTTGTTAGGTTAAATCTCAAATTGTTTATGAGTAGAAACAGAGCTAAGTTTACTATGTAAAGCTTAGGTGCAAAGTTCTAAAAAAAACTCGGAATTAGCAAATTATTCATAGCAAATCAGTTTGTTATCTCTTTTAAAGAGAAAAGAATAAAGTAATTAATCGCTTTATTTACAATATATTACAAAGTAATATTACTTTAATTTTCGGACTAAAAGAGAGTGTTAAAGTCTATTTATTCTTTGCAAAAATAAGTATAAATATTGTATCTTTGCATTTAATAATGAGAAAGATAGTCAATATATTACTATTGTTTTTGTTGTCCGTAATGATTGTATGGACTGCAACAGGCGTTGTAGTAATGCAATGTACACATACAGGAAACATTTCCATAGGCGAGATATCTATGGACGAAGAGAATTGTGAAATGGCTTCGAAAGACAATTGTATGAAGATACATGTGTTGAAACTGACCGAAATTAATCAGGCTTCACCACTGCATATTGACTTGCAGCCCCTACAAATTTCGTTACTTTCACCTCTTGTAACGCTTCTCATTGTACTACCAATATTTGTTTTTCTAGTATCGCCGATACGATTAACGCCCTATTGTTGGCATGGTCCACCGCGACGGTATCTGCAAAAACTGACAATGCTCCTTATTTGATTTTGTGATTTTATAATGTTTTTATAGTCTGACGAATAGCATTCATGTTAATTCTTCAGACGCAATTCTTATATTCACAAAATCGAAACAAATGAATTATAATATCATATTTGCAGGTTTATTCCTGCTGTTTTCTACGCCAACAATGGCGCAGACAGATACTACAGCTATCAAAAAAGAACGCGAATTAGATAATGTTACCATAACTGCAAGGCGTGCTACGGTGCGTACATTGGGTGGTGCTATTAACGGACAAGATATTTTGCGCGACGAACTCTTCAAGGCTGCATGCTGTAATTTGGGCGAAAGCTTTGTAAATAACCCTTCGGTAGACGTTAATTACTCTGATGCAACTACAGGAGCACGTCAAGTTAAGTTGCTTGGACTAAGTGGAACGTATGTGCAAATGCTTACTGAAAACCTACCAAACTTCCGTGGTGCAGCGCTACCTTACGGACTTGGCTATGTACCTGGTTCGTGGATGAAGAGCCTACAAGTTAGTAAAGGTAACTCTTCAGTAAAGAATGGTTATGAAGCAATGACTGGACAGATTAACGTAGAGTATCTAAAACCAGAAGATGAACAAGGTGTCTCTATTAATATCTACAGCAATACGATGGCTAAAATAGAAGCTAACGCTGATGCTAATTTGCATATTGGAGGCAATAAGAACCTAAGTACGGAGGTGCTTGCCCACTTTGAAGACAACTATAGTCAACATGATGGAAACGACGATGGCTTTCAAGATGAGCCACAGGTACGCCAATACAATCTACAAAACCGCTGGTACTGGAAGAGTGGAGGCTATATGCTGCATGCTGGAGTAGGTTTTCTGAAGGAAGACCGAACCAGCGGGCAAACCACACACACGCATCATCTTGCTGTAGGAAACTCTCCGTATCGCATAAACATAGGTACAAATCGCTACGAAGCGTATATGAAACACGCTTTTATACTCGACCCAACGCATGGAACCAACATCGCTTTAATGGGTAACATGTCGATTCACGAACAGAAGGCAAATTATGGAATAAAGCATTATGATGTGAATGAGAAAAACGCATACGCATCTTTAATGTTCGAAACCAATATTGCTGAAGTTCACAACCTTTCTGCTGGACTCAGTCTGAACCACGATTACCTGCGCCAGAACCTTATGTTGACATCTTCTTCGGCTATTCCTTCTGATTATGGAACCCTCTATCCGCTTATAAATAATGTGGAAAGCGAAACTACTCCTGGTGCTTACATTCAGTACACATACAACCTTCACAATCGTTTTATAGCGATGGCAGGTCTGCGAATAGACCATAGCAGCGTTTATGGTACGTTTGTTACACCACGCTTTCATGTGAAATGGATGCCAACTGATTTCATTACGCTCCGTCTTTCGGCTGGAAAAGGATATCGAAGTCCGCACGCTTTAGCAGAAAACAACTATCTTATGGCTTCTGGTCGACGTCTTATGATAGACTCGCAACTGAAGCAAGAGGCTGCATGGAACTATGGCACGAGTGTAGCTTTCAATATTCCTATATTGAATAAGACACTGAAATTAAATGCAGAATACTATTATACAAACTTTGAAAACCAAACTATCATTGACTACGACTCTAATCCGCTGATGCTTTTTGTGGGCAATCTTAACGGTAAGAGTTATTCGCATACGTTCCAAATAGATGCTTCCTACCCATTCTTCCATGGCTTTGAATTAACCGCGGCTTACAGATACAATCTTGTAAAGACTACTTACGGAGGACAACTACTTGCAAAACCATTTCAAGGTAGGTATAAAGGATTGCTCACTGCAAGCTATAAGACACCACTTGGTCTATGGCAATTCGATGCAACATTAGCTCTTAATGGTGGTGGAAGAATGCCTACACCATACACAACGGCTACTGGAACACCATCGTGGGATACACATTACAAGGCTTATGGACAACTAAACGCACAGATAACACGCAATTTCCGCCACTTCTCTGTTCAGCTTGGTGGTGAAAATCTGACGAACTTCAAGCAGCAAAATCCTATTATTGGATATCACGACCCGTGGACACAGACCTTCGAACCTACGATGGTTTATGGTCCAGTGCAGGGTGCAATGGGCTATATTAGTATCCGCATGAACCTTGGACAACGTCTTTAAACATATCAAAGCATAAAAATTATTTGCCCAATTGGGCTTAGTTAAAAATAAAAAGACAATGAAAAAAAGTTTAATTACTATGATGTTGGCGATGGTAGCCATCGTTGCATCAGCTAAAGACATCAAGACTGTCATCTTCACAACTACTCCTCAGATGCATTGCGCCAACTGTGAGAACAAGATAAAAGGTAATCTTCGTTTTGAAAAAGGTGTGAAAGATATAAAGACAGATATCGAAATGCAGAAAGTGTTCGTTACCTACGATGCCGACAAAACTACAGAAGAGAAACTTCAGAAGGCTTTTGAAAAGTTCGGATACAAAGCAGAAAAGACAACCAAAGAAGCCAAAACTACTGTTCACGAAGGCGAAGAATGCCAGAATATATAAGGTTCATAGGTTCCAAAATCTTTTCAGGAACTCTTTAGAAATCCGACATGAATAGTGGGTATATCTCATTCAAGCCGATTGTTAGGAGGTCAATCGCATTATAAAAATTGATACCTTAACGGTCGGCTTGGATTAGATAATAAGATGATAAAATCGTAAACATTTTTCAAAAGAAGGAATATTGCGTAATCACCTTATTATCAACACGTTGTAATATATGTTGTTTTGCATTGTAAAAGTGCCTGTTTTACACGATAATAGCGCCTGTTTTGCATTACAAAACAGGCGCTATTGCAATGCCAAATCGCTATAACCATTTTCTACTGGTATTTTTCTTTACAAACAAGAGTAGCTTAATAGGACCATCTACCCTTTTATTGAGAAATACCAAAGCACGGCTTTTGATATATCAAGACAAAGTTATTATTTTCCTATAAAATTATATTTAACAAATGAAAGTTATTTTTAGCAACTACTTTTATATAGAAAGATAAGAGATATTCAACCCCTAAAACACTGGCAATTTCATTATTTGCAGACACATATAGACTGAAGTAAGACTAACTGAGAAACCCTATTTAACAATCTATTTGGTTAATTTTCCAACAATTTTTATTACCTTTGAAGCCAATTTAGAAGGATAAAACTATGAGCTACAACTTATTAAAAGGTAAAAGAGGTATCATTTTTGGTGCCCTTAACGAACAGTCAATTGCATGGAAAGTTGCTGAACGGGCTGTAGAAGAAGGAGCAAAGATAACACTTTCAAATACTCCAATAGCCGTTAGAATGGGCACTGTGAATGCATTGGCAGAACAATTAAATTGTGAAGTAATAGCTGCTGACGCAACAAGCGTAGAGGATTTGGAGAATGTTTTCAAACGTTCTATGGAAGTTTTAGGTGGAAAGATTGATTTTGTATTGCACTCTATCGGTATGTCTCCCAATGTTCGCAAGCGTCGTACATACGATGACTTGGACTACAACATGCTTGGTACGACACTCGATATATCTGCAGTATCATTCCATAAGATGATTCAAAGCGCAAAGAAACTTGACGCTATCAATGAGAACGGGTCTATTTTGGCCTTATCATACATTGCTGCACAGCGCACATTCTTCGGTTATAACGATATGGCTGACGCTAAAGCTCTATTGGAAAGCATTGCGCGTAGCTTCGGATATATATACGGCCGCGAAAAGAACGTACGTATTAACACCATCTCACAATCACCAACAATGACTACTGCAGGCCAAGGTGTGAAGGGAATGGATAAGTTATACGACTTTGCTAACCGTATGTCACCACTCGGAAACGCTTCAGCTGATGAATGTGCAGACTATTGTATCGTTATGTTCTCAGACCTAACAAAGAAGGTAACTATGCAAAATCTCTACCACGATGGTGGTTTCTCTAACATCGGTATGAGCCTTCGTGCCATGACAACCTACGAAAAAGGTATCAGCGACGAGTACAAAGACGAGAACGGAAAGATTATCTACGGATAAGCTTTCGGCTGTCTAACACATATAAACGACAAAGGACGATACCAAATGTGCCGTCCTTTGTCGTTTTATAGTCCCAAAAGCATACTTTACGACCTTATTTCCCACTACCTAATAAAGTATAAATAACTTTGCTTACAAATTATAACTAATTCCCTTATCATTTACTTTAAAAAGTAAATTTTAGGCCTATATCTTGCCTGTCATAGGCTACAAGTAATCCATTTTGCAAAGTACAACTTACAGTTTATAAGCAAAAAATATTCTAATCTAAGTATTCGTATTTTTGATAACCAGTATCGCTGCATAACGATAGACAAGACATCGAAAATTGAAAGAATAAAACTTACTTCGGTTTTCTTATTTTATCGAAAAATGACTCTTCCCTATATAATAAGGTGTAAATGCCCTTTTTCGCGCCCAAACCATAATCACAGCAACAACAAAGTTATGAAGCAGCAATACATTTTCTTACCTTTGAGAAAACAAGAATAAACAAATTGCAAACACGTTATTTGGGTTTCAATAATAGGCAAAAATGGTTTGGTTTACCCTCAATACTGACAAAAAAACGAAAAAACCATGAAAAATTACAATGTAAAGTGTATTTTTTGAGTATTAAATATTTGTTATGTCATTTAAATAGTCGTTCCTTAAAAACAATATTTCAGCATAAA
>NZ_BAKF01000028.1 GCF_000614025.1 Prevotella aurantiaca JCM 15754 | reverse complement strand
TAGCATAATATACTATGAATCAGAGGAATATTAGGCTTTTAAGGGTGGACTATTTATCATTTCATAAACGGAAAGCAGCCTTTAAATCTGCAAATATTTTTCACAAACAATACCGGTACTTAACCCTCTCGTTATCAACGTTTTGCAAAACCTATTGTTTTGCATTCCAAAAGCGGCTCTTTTGCACGGTACAAGCGTAGGTTTTGCAGCGCAAAACAGCCGCTTTCGCAATGTCAAAACGCAGTTATCACTTTTTAAGAGAATTATTTTTACAAAACCAACACAAAAAGTTCCTACTACTACACCGAAAAGGTTGGCTCAAAAAGAAACGGGATTGCCCATTTAAAGGCAACCCCGCAATTGTTTATGATATAAAAGTTTTGCCAGGCAGCAATAATATTTTATCCCCTTATCATCGTTATTATCATCTTAAAACGTTGTTCTGCCTTCACAGAGTGGAGTGCGCCGCTTGGGATAATGAAACTTTCGCCTGCCTTGATACGATGGTCTATACCCTCTACATTGAGAACCATCTCTCCATCTACCACCTGAATAAACGCATCGAAAGGCGCAGTGTGCTGCGAAAGTCCCTGACCTGCATCAAAACTGAAGAGCGTTACGCTGCCTGCACTGCTGTGAACCAATTCCTTACTCACTACACCGCCTTCTGTATAGTCTACCAATTCACTTGCTACAAATATTTTTCCTTTTTCGAACTTCATATTTTATTTATTTTTAATTGATTTACTAAATGCTAATAATAGTATGCAATCCTTGTGCCAAAGTGTTTCTATCTGCCTTCTGGTAACATATGTGCCCGACTACATGACATACAAATGAGATAATAATAAAAGAACGTATGTTTTGACATTCAAAACATACGTTCTTAACATTATTTAAAAATGTAAGTACCACTTACTAACGATAAAATCTTTATCGAATAAGGGCTGTTTCTTTACAAAGCTTTAATAAAGTATCAATGGTAAATTCCAAAATGAATTTTGTTAACCTAACCTTTATTTATGCTTGATTTACATTTCCCAACCAATTGCCGATGCACCAAGAACTGCTGCTGCGGCATCGTCAAGCGAACTTACAAGGAACTTTACGTTGTCTTTGTAAATAGGCAATACATATTTTGCGTAAGCTTCCTTTATTGGATCCATCAGCAAATCACCAGCCTTTGTCAAACCGCCAAAGAAAACAAAAGCTTCTGGCGAGGTGAAAGCCGCAAAATCAGCACATGCAGTTCCAAGCATATCACCCGTAAAAGCAAAGATATCTAATGCCATCTTATCGCCTTTTCCTGCCGCAATTGAAACATCAAGCGATGTAATTACGTCATGGTCTAATTCACGGAGTAATGATGGTTCATTTGTTTTTTGCAAGAATTCACGTGCAGTACGTGCTACTCCTGTTGCAGAACAATATGCCTCTAAACAACCTTTTCTACCGCAACCACAAGAACGCCCTTCTTCACCACGTTCCATAGTAATATGTCCAAGTTCTCCAGCGAAGCCATCAGAACCATAAACCATTTGTCCATTAACAACAATACCAGAACCAACACCAGTACCAAGAGTAATCATAATGAAGTTTTTCATACCTCTTGCTACACCATATTGCATTTCACCAATAGCTGCAGCATTTGCATCATTGGTAAGTCCGACAGGAATTCCTAAACGTTCTGAAAACATTTCTGCCAAAGGCACAACACTATCATGTGCCCAAACCAAGTTTGCAGCATGTTCAATGGTACCACGATAGAAATTACCATTAGGAGCACCTATACCCATTGCTTTAAATTGGCCAATTCCACCGACTTTAGCAATGATTGGTTTCAGAACTTCTATACTTGCATCTACAAAGTCTTCAACTGTTTTATAGCTTTGTGTTTTTATAGATGTGGTTGCAAGGACTTGACCACGTTGGTCTACTACTCCAAAAACAGAGTTTGTTCCACCCAAATCCAATCCTATAACGAATGGCTTCAACAATGGTTTTACTTCTTGTACGTCTGTCATCATTCTATATTTTATTTAGTTTATTGAAAGACAAAGTTATGAAAAAAGCGGAATACGACAAACTTTTAATGAGTAAATTTGCTTATTCCATATAATTTTTGCAATTTTGCACTCAAATTATGAATATGCCTCTCCTCATCCAATTAGATATACTTGATTTCATCTTTAAAGGTATATTAATCGGTCTCATTGCCTCAGCACCAATGGGACCTGTGGGTATTTTGTGTATTCAAAGAACATTAAACAAAGGACGGTGGTATGGTTTTATAACCGGTGTTGGTGCTGCCATTAGCGATATAATTTACGCTTTAATTGTTGGCCTTGGAATGAGCTTTATTATGGAGCCATTACAAGACCCTACAAATCAATTTATACTACAGATTTTAGGAAGTGTTATTTTGATGCTTTTTGGTATTTATTGTTTTATATCGGACCCTACAAAAAAGATGCACCAAGGTGGAAAAACAAAAGGAACGTTGTTTCATAATGGACTGACAGCATTTCTTGTTACTTTTTCTAATCCGCTTATTATTTTTCTCTTTGTTGCTACCTTTGCACAATTTGCCTTTATTCAGCCATCGCGCCCTATTGAGATGGGGATTGGATTAGCTTCTATACCTGTTGGAGCATTGCTTTGGTGGTACGGCTTAACTTGGCTTGTGAATAAAGTACACGATATTTTTAATATGAATGGTATTTTGATAATCAACAAGATTATTGGTTCAGTAGTTATCATTTTCTCGCTCATAATGCTTATAGGTACAGTGTTTAATCTTTATCACTTGCCTTCTTATTATTAAAACATATTAAACTTTATTATGTTTGTTGCTAAAGAACTAAGAAAGAAAAGTATTGCTGAATACTTGTTATATATGTGGCAAATCGAAGACATTATACGTGTCTATGGATGCTCGCTGACTAAGATTCGTAAAGAATATATAGACAAGTTCGACTATACTGATGAACAGAAAGAAGAGGAAGAAGATTGGTTTGGCGATTTGGTCAGAATGATGAATCAAGAAAATTGTCGTGAAAGTGGACACCTGCAAATAAATAAAGTTGTAATGCAGGCATTAACAGAACTTCATACACAGCTACTTGCTTCTTCTAAATTCCCTTTCTATTCAGCTGAATATTATCGTGTTCTGCCTTTTATCGTTGAACTTCGCGGTAAAACAAAGCAAGTCGCTGACAGAATGGCACGCAAGAACGAAGCTAATTTAAAAGAAATCGCAGCTAATCTTGGACACAGCGAAGTGGAAACGTGCTTCGATGTTCTTTATGGTGTTATGATGCTTCGGTTGCAGAAAAAAGAAATCAGTAGAGAAACTGAAACAGCGGTAAAAGAAATAACAACACTTATAGGTATGCTTTCAGACTACTATCAAAAGGATAAAACAGAAGGATTGCAATTTGAAGATTAAGAAAGATAAAGTACTTTAGAAGATATGAATATATTAGTAACAGGTGCAAATGGCATGTTAGGCAACACTATTCAGTTAGTTGCAAAACAAAGTAAGGATAGCTATATCTTCACAGATGTATGCGAAGGTTATCAGAAACTTGACATAACTAATCTTGATGACATACGCAAAACGGTAAAAGAATACAATATAGAATGTATTATTAACTGTGCTGCCTGGACAAATGTAGATGGTGCTGAAACTGCAGGAAACATAGTAGAAACGTTAAATGCAACGGCTCCAGAAAATCTTGCAAAAGCTATGAAAGAAGTAGATGGACTACTTGTTCACGTTAGTACCGACTATGTTTTTGGTGGAGATCCTTATAATACACCATGCAAAGAAGACCAAAAAGGTACACCTACAGGTGTTTATGGTTTAACAAAGCTTCACGGAGAAGAAAAGATACAGGCAGTTGGTGGCAAATATATCATTATTAGAACTGCTTGGCTTTATGGTGAATTTGGTAAGAACTTTGTGAAAACTATGATGAATCTTACTGCTACAAAGCCTGAATTAAAAGTTGTTTTCGACCAATGTGGTACGCCAACATACGCAGTAGATTTAGCTAATGCTATATTTGATATTGTTGAAAATAGAAAATACGAAGGGCGTACAGGCATCTATCATTTTTCTAACGAAGGAGTTTGTAGTTGGTACGATTTTGCAAAGAAGATAGCAGAACTCGCTGGCAACTCTGCTTGTAACATTCAGCCATGCCATAGCGATGAATTCCCTTCTCCTGTAAAGCGTCCTGCATATTCGGTTTTCGATAAAACTAAGATTAAAGAAACATTTGGTACAAATGTTCCATACTGGGCAGATAGCTTGAGGAAGTGTATGGAAAACTTAATGAAGGAAGTATAAAAACGAGGTTTCGCTCGATTAGAAACAACGAACAATATTGTTATGAACGAAATAGAACGTAGAAGAACCTTTGCCATTATTTCTCACCCGGATGCTGGTAAGACAACGCTTACCGAGAAGTTCCTTTTGTTTGGTGGACAAATTCAAGTGGCAGGTGCTGTTAAAAGCAACAAGATAAAGAAGACTGCAACGTCTGACTGGATGGATATTGAGAAACAACGTGGTATCTCGGTTTCCACTTCGGTGATGGAATTTGATTATGAAGGGTATAAGGTGAATATCTTAGATACCCCAGGTCACCAAGACTTTGCGGAAGATACTTATCGCACTTTAACTGCTGTTGATTCAGCTATTATTGTTGTAGACTCAGCGAAAGGTGTTGAAACTCAGACAAGAAAGCTAATGGAAGTGTGTCGCATGCGTAATACGCCTGTTATCATTTTCATCAATAAGATGGACCGCGAAGGTCGCGACCCGTTCGAATTGCTTGACGAATTGGAAGAGGAACTACAGATTAGTGTTCGTCCACTTTCGTGGCCAATTGGTCAAGGTCAACGTTTTAAAGGAGTGTATAATATTTTCGAGCAGAACTTAAACCTTTTCACACCTAACAAGCAACGTGTTACAGAAACTGTAGAGGTTAAGTTGGACGACGAAGAGCTGGCTACTCGTATAGGTGAAGATTTTGCAGAACACTTGCGCAATGACCTTGAACTTGTTGATGGAGTTTATCCAGAGTTTGATGTTGAAACATATCGCTCTGCCGAAGTTGCTCCTGTTTTCTTTGGTTCTGCTTTAAACAACTTTGGTGTTCAGGAACTTTTAAATTGTTTTGTTCGCATAGCCCCAAGTCCGAGACCTACAATGGCGGAGGAAAGAATGGTAGAACCAACTGAGAAGAAATTCAGTGGTTTCATCTTTAAGATTACGGCTAATATCGACCCTAATCATCGTAGTTGTATTGCGTTCTGTAAGGTATGTTCGGGAAGATTTGAACGTAACCAGCCTTATCTCCATATTAGGAATGGTAAGACTCTTCGTTTTTCTTCGCCAACGCAGTTTATGGCACAGCGCAAAAGCACAGTAGATGAAGCCTACCCTGGCGATATTGTTGGTTTACCAGATACAGGAGGTGTATTTAAGATTGGTGATACTCTAACGGAAGGAGAAGATTTGCACTTCCGTGGATTGCCAAGTTTCTCGCCTGAACTATTCAAGTATATAGAAAACGATGATCCGATGAAGGCTAAGCAATTCCAAAAGGGATTGGAACAGCTTATGAACGAAGGTGTTGCACAGTTATTTGTCCATCAGTTTAACAACCGCCGCATAGTTGGAACAGTAGGTCAGCTTCAGTTTGAAGTTATTCAATACCGTTTGGAACATGAATACAATGCAAAATGTCGTTGGGAACCAGTACATCTGCATAAAGCTTGTTGGATTGAAGCTGAAGACCCTGCTGCACTCGAAAGCTTCAAGAAGCGCAAGTACCAGTATATGGCTAAAGACATTGAAGGGCGAGATGTATTCCTTGCCGATTCTGGTTATGTTCTCAGTATGGCACAACAAGACTTTGAGGAAATTAAATTCCACTTTACCAGCGAATTTTAAAAGAATAGAAGAGGTATAATCAATAGTATTATACATCGCTAATCACAGATGTTATATACCTATGCTCGTAGGTGTATATACACCTATTACTAAAGGTGTAAAATATAAGTGAATATGATATAAGAACAAAGACTGTGGCCAACTACTAACATCTTGGCACACACTCGTTTTTTATGATTAGGACATTTCTGCTATTCTGTTGGCACACAGCACCAACGCGATACTTTCAGCATAACACCAATACCTGGGATTTCTTTTAGTAAATAATACTTCTTGCTGGAACGAACCAATCTACCAGTCATTCCTTTTAGTGGACCAAACTTCACATGCACTGCATCGCCAACCTTCAAACGTGCTTCTTCTGAAGAAATAAATTTGCGAATATGAATGTCAGGGTTACACATTAAACGGAATTCATACATCTGATCGTGCGGAATCAAACTATATTTGCTATTATCATCAGCCTTTGTTAGTACGCTCATCTTAAGGTTTGATGTATTTACCAACTTCTTAAAATCAGCATCTTCCATTAATTTCTTCACAAAAATAAGATTGCGCACAACAGGTTTCAACTTCTGATGCACCTTACCCTGCTTGTCCTCTTCGGCTACATATTGCTTTGGAATAAAAGTTTCTATTCCATTTTCGGTAAAGAACTGCGCAACTTCTTCTTGCCTTGTCGTGTATAAACGAATAGCATACCAGTCGTTCTTATCGTCTATTATCGTATCAACATATTTAGTTTGCTTATTTTCCATAGCAATTATAATGGTTTTTTAGATAGCTAACCAGTTTCCTACAATGGATTTACCCATTGGCGTCAACACACTTTCTGGGTGAAACTGAATACCACACAAATCGTATTCCTTATGCTGCAAAGCCATTATCAAGCCATCGGCAGTTTCGGCAATTACTTCCAACTCAGAAGGAAAGCTATCCTTTGAAACAACCCAACTATGGTATCTGCCTACCGAAAGATGTGCAGGTAAGCCCTTAAATAACTTTGTAGTCGTATTTACATTTATCAAAGTTTCTACCCCATGGAATACATTCGACAACTTTTCTATCTTGCCACCGAAAGCTTCAGCAATAGCTTGATGTCCCAAACATACACCTAACATAGGCTTTTTCTTACCATAGCGACGAATAACGTCGAGCAATAAACCAGCTTCAGAAGGTACACCAGGACCAGGACTTAACACAATCTTATCGTATTCCTCCAACTCTTCCAAAGCAAACTTATCATTACGCTTCACCGTAACTTCAGCCCCCAATTCACGTAAAAGATGAACCAGATTGTAAGTAAACGAATCGTAATTATCAACGATTACACACTTCTCCTTCTCCATATTATCGCCTTACACAGCTATCATTAGGTTAATGTTTGTACTGCAGACTTAACATCTGTACATTCGCCCAAATCAACACCTACAAACATAGCATGTTGGAAGCCCTTAATTACATCTAATTGCGCCAAAGTAATACCTCCAATTATAAAAGGTGTTTCACCAGCATAGGCTTTAATAGTATCTAAATTAACCTTAGCAGTATCTATTCTGAACAAGAAATAATCAACTGTACCTTCATATTCTCTACTTTGCATTAAGTCTTCTACTGTATGAATGTGCAAAGTCTTCATAATCTTTATTCCTGCATGAATATCAGGGTCGATTGTCGAACGAAGATTGTTTATCATTATACTACTCTCCTCGCCTTCTAACTGCACAATATCAAGATTAAAATTCACTACTCGTGTTACAATATTCTGTGGCATGTCATCAGCAAATATGCCAACATACTTTGATACCTGTCCATAAGCAACATCATTATGCGTACTTGCCTTGCCCATAGCAGCTTCACGACTGCCATAATCGGGAATAATTCCTGCACGAGAAGATATTTGTCGCACATAATTAGGACTATCTGAACGAAAGTCCAAGCCTATCCAATCTACTCCAAATTCTGCTAAAGCGTGAATATTCTCGACATCACGAGTCCCACAAACCTTTATAATCATATCTTCAAACCTATTCCTTTAAGTTCTTTATAAATTCATCAAGTGCAAGACCTGGATTTCCTGTCTGCATGAAAAGTTCGCCAATAATAACACCACGATAACCTGCTGTAGCCAACTGTTTAGCTTTTTCGGAAGTATCAATGCCGCCCTCACTTATTTTAATCGTATCTGCTGGTATTTCTTTCACCAACTCTAACGAACGATTTATATCCATTTCAAAGCTACAAGCCTTGCGATTATTCACGATTACCATATCTGCAGCACAAGCGAGATAATCTAGTTCTTCAGCTGTATGCAATTCCAATGCTACTTCCATTCCTAACTGATGGGCAAGTGAAACCAAAGAATGGCAATGCTTTATTTCAAGCAATACAGCCGTCAAAATAACTGCAGATGCACCAGCATGTTTAGCTTGAAACAGCTGATACTCATCAATAATATAGTTCTTATATAGCAAAGGCAAGGTTACACCTACTGCTCGTACTTCTTGGACGAACTCATCGTAGCCACCAAAATATGTAAAATCAGTTGGGATACTTATAGAAGAAGCTCCATATTGTGCATAATCAACACCTATATTTCTAATCTTTGCATCTTTATTTATCCAGCCTAAAGCAGGAGTTTTGCGAACGAATTCTGCTATTACACCTAGTGTAGAGGAATTGCTTAGCTCAGCTTTTAATGAAGGAACTTCACGAGTCATTGCTCCTTCGTATTCGATAATACCATACAACTGTTTCAATGGAACATATTGTTTCCATAGCTCCAATTCTTTCTGCTTATTAGCTACAATTGCCTCCAAAATATCTTTCATAATACAAAGTTAATGAAAAGATTAGAGAAAAACATAATAATAAGATGAAGATTACGTTTGATAGATAAAAGTATGTATTAAAAATAACACTGCCTATGATAGATTTTTTTACACAAGAAGAGATGTCTCCTTCGGAGAAAACATTGAACATTATTCGCCAAATAGCTTATACTTACAAAGTTATAAAAGTAAATGGCAAGTTAGAAACGTATTGTCTTAATTAAAATGAAAACTTTAGTATCACCATCGCTACTATCAGCCGATTTCTTGCAATTAGACAAAGATATCGAAATGATAAATAATAGCGAAGCAGATTATATCCACATGGATATTATGGATGGTGTTTTTGTCCCTAACATTTCTTTTGGATTCCCAGTACTAAAAGCTGTGGGAAAAGCCTGCAAAAAACCAATGGATGTTCATTATATGATTGTCCACCCAGAAAACTACATTCAACAAACTGCTGACGCAGGGGCAGATATAATGAGTGTACACTATGAAACATGTCCGCATCTACATAGAACTATTCAACAGATAAAGCAAGCAGGAATGAAAGCTGGTGTTGTTATCAATCCGGCAACGCCTGTTTCAGTTCTCGAAGATATTATCGTAGAGGTTGATTTGGTGCTAATCATGAGTGTAAACCCTGGATTTGGCGGTCAAGTTTTCATAGAAAATGCCATTAAAAAGGTAGAACGTTTACGCAAACTAATTGACGAAACCGGAAGCCATGCTATTATAGAAGTAGATGGAGGTGTTCAAGACGAAACAGCTCCACGCCTTGTAAAAGCTGGAGCTGAAATGTTAGTGAGTGGAAGTTATGTATTTAAATCTTCCAATCCTATTGAAACCATTAGAAGTCTTAAAGAATTATCACGCTAATTGCAAAAGAACATCATTTTCGCGTACCATTCTTCTGAGATTTAAAATGGCATAACGCATTCTGCCAAGGCTCGTGTTAATACTAACACCTGTAGTCTTGGCAATTTCTTTGAAAGACATTTCTTGATAAAAACGCATAAACACAACTTCGCGCTGAGATGGAGGAAGATGCTTCATCATCTTTTTAATGTCTGCTAATGTTTGCATATTAACAAACTGATTCTCAATGTTGCCAATCTGGATATCTACACCACCTATATTCGAAAGGTCGTTTTCCTTTGTTGGCTCAATAATCTTATCAGATTTTTGCGCTCGATACCAATCCATTATTACATTATGAGCAATACGCATTGCCCACGCCGAAAACTTACCACTAGGTTTATAGCGTCCTTCTTGCAACTTTGTAATTATCTTCACAAAAGTTTCTTGAAAAATATCATCAGCAACATCACGATTCCTAACAACAAACAGTATATAGGAAAAGAGCTTAGACTGATTATGCGACAAAAGCAAATCAAAAGCTCTATTGTCACCATTAATGTACGACAAGGCAAGTTCCTCGTCCGTCATTTCACTAAGTTTTTTCATTATCTAAAATGATTTGTATTTAAGTAATGGTGTTCCTATAGGCTTGTATCTTTTATTTTTGTTTATTGTTTATTCGCCTGCAAATATAATTATTTTTATTTTTTCAGACAAATTATTAACCAGAAAACTATACATATGGCATAAAAGATGAGTTATTCTACCCACTCATAGTCCTGAATTGGACTTTTTATTCCCCAAATTCCAAGATACTTTCGCTTCAAACCTAAAAACCTAATACGCTTATTATAATTATCAGGATTAGTTTCCAAACCAAAATTTTCTTTAAGTTCTTTCGTCCTTAACTGAATTGCAATAACCTTATCTGTATCAGTCTCTCCTGGTTCATCAGCCATTAAAATTGCATTATCAGACGAAAAAGGATATTCCCATACAGCATTCTTTATATTATTTGTGCAACTTCCAACAATAAACCCTTCCACCCAGACTGTTGCACTTCCAAAGTCGTTTGCTATGAAAGATGATACTGTTTGGACCTTATTTATCTGTTCAGTTTCTGAATTGTGACCATCTGTTTTATCTTTTCCATTCGAATCTTCGGTTGCAGGATCTACTCCATAGTATTCATAAATATTCTTTGTACAACTTATGGATAACAAGCATACAAAAACTAATATTGATAAATAATAAGGTGATTTCATCATATTCTGTTTTTTATTATGTTTAGGATAATCTCATACAAAGATATGAAAGTTTATTTAAATCGCAAAAAAACTGATGAGAAGAACGCACAAAAATAATTAAAATCCTAGAATGCATTTTATCTAATACTATTTCACTTAGAGTAGTTTGTAAGAATCATTTTATAGGCATATATCTGACTCAATATATGATAATTAATAAAAAGATTATGGGTGGATTCAATTTAATTATAACAGAAAGGAAAATGTAATTACGTTTTCCAAATTTATAATTATATTTTTTTATTTGTAATTATAATTCTTCTAACTCATAATTACATTTTTAGTGTAAATTTGAATTGAGAATAATTCTTCATCATGTCAATAATTAAAGAAAAAATCACAAAGCATAAAAAAGAGGTTGGTGCAGGAAGCTACCAACCTCGAGAAAAAGATTTAGAAAACCTCTAAATCCATAAAAACACGTAGCAAATATACGTTTTTAAAATAAGAATTCCAAATAATATCCCATTATAAAACATTTATTAACTTCTTAATAAAAAAATCATTATTAAAAAAACAAAAACCCCTTGTCAAAAGAATGACAAGGGATTTTAGTTTCTATTTGATGATAGGATTAGTTATTAACCGAACCTCCTACTATATCTAACAATTCAGAAGTAATGGCTGCTTGACGAGACTTGTTATACTGCAGCTTTAAACCACGAAGCAATTCATCTGCATTATCAGTAGCAGTCTGCATTGCCACCATACGAGCAGCATGTTCTGATGCGTTGCTATCTAATAAAGCTGTATAAACCATTAGATGGAGTAACTTTGGTACTAAGGAAGTTAATACAGTCTTAAGATTTGGTTCTACAATAAAGTCATCATTCAATGGCCTTACTTCATCATTTTCTTGTGATTGTCTATCCTTCCCATGTAATTTCAAATATTCTTGAGCCTTTTTAGTAGCAATATTTGAAGTTAGGTCACGCTCATTATCAGAATTTAGCTCTGTTTCTAAGTCTATTGGAAGATAAGTTTTGCGAGTAAGGATTTGACTTCCTGCACTCTTGAAATGATGGTATATCATTTCAACTTTATCAACTTTTTCATCAAGCCACAGCTTTTCTATCTCAATGGCAATGCGTCGGCATTCTTCAGAACTTGGCTTATCAGCCAACTCCAAGAAAGATCCTGCGCTTTTAAGCCCCATCTTAGCCACCTTCTCCGCAACTTTACGCCCAATTGGATAAACAATGATGTTATCTTTAGATACTCCTTGAGCCATATATTCGTTAACTGTATTTTGGAGCATCTTTAGGATATTTGCATTGAAACCTCCGCACAAAGAACTATTTGAGGCAAAGACGAGTAAAGCTATTCGCTTAACAGGTCTTTCCACATCGTATGGAGTACTGGTATCAGGTGTAGACACTAAAAATGCTTTAAGAATATGTTCAAGCATACTCTCATATGGAAGCATATTCTCAATCGCTACCTGAGCATGGTGAAGTTTACTCGAAGCAACCATCTTCATAGCACTCGTAATCTTACGAGTACTATTGACACTGGCAATTCGAATCTTGATTTCCTTTAAAGATGGCATCTCTTATCTTCTTATTTATATTGTGCAGTTACATTAGTCATAACTTCTTTGATAACATTAATATCATCATCTAGAAGTTGACCTGAGGCAAGCTTATCAATAGTATCCTTGTGTGTATTGCGCATACTCTCAAGGAACTGATCTTGACATTCACGAATATTCTCAACAGGAACTGCAGACATCAAACCGTGAACACCACAATAGAGAATTGCAATTTGTTCTCCAACTGGCATTGGAGAGTATTGTGGTTGTATAAGCAACTGGTTATTCTTTCTACCACGATCCAAAGTCATTGCTGTAACTTTGTCCATATCAGAAGAGAACTTTGAGAATGCCTCTAACTCACGATACTGAGCCATATCAATCTTTAATGTACCTGCAACCTTCTTCATACTCTTTACTTGTGCAGAACCACCGACACGAGATACTGAGATACCTACGTTAATGGCTGGTCGGAAGCCTTGGTTAAACAAGTCGCTCTCCAAATATATCTGGCCATCAGTAATTGAGATAACATTAGTTGGAATATAAGCAGATACGTCACCTGCTTGTGTTTCAATAATAGGAAGAGCTGTTAAAGAGCCACCACCCTTAACATGTCCTTTCATACATTCAGGAAGGTCATTCATTTGTTCAGCAATCTCCTGCTGATCATTAATACGAGCGGCACGCTCTAACAAACGTGAGTGAAGATAGAACACATCACCAGGATATGCTTCACGACCAGAAGGACGGCGAAGAATCAAAGATACTTCACGATACGCAACTGCCTGCTTTGACAAATCGTCATAAACAACAAGAGCAGAATATCCACGATCACGGAAGTATTCACCAATAGCTGCTCCAGCAAATGGTGCATAATATTGCATGGCTGCAGGATCTGCTGCAGTTGCACTTACAATAATAGTATAAGGCAATGCACCATGATCACGCAATGTTTGTACAAGGTTAGCAACTGTAGATGCCTTCTGACCAATTGCAACATAAATACAATATACGGGTTTCCCTTTCTCGTAAAAGTCTTTCTGATTAATGATCGTATCAACAGCAATAGCGGTCTTACCCGTCTGACGGTCGCCAATGATAAGTTCACGTTGACCACGTCCGATAGGAATCATTGAATCGACACCTTTAAGACCTGTTTGTAGTGGCTCTTTTACTGGCTGACGATAGATTACACCAGGGGCTTTGCGGTCCAATGGCATTTCAAAAGCATCTGATAAATCTATTTCTCCTTTACCGTCAATTGCTTGACCAAGAGGATTAACGACACGTCCTAAGAAGTTATCATTGACACGAATAGAAGCAATACGATGTGTGCGCTTCACACTCTGTCCTTCTTTGATGCCTGCGGTTGGACCAAGAAGAATACAACCAACATTGTCTTCCTCCAAGTTCATGACAATCGCCATTGTGCCATTTTCGAACTCTAAAAGTTCATTTGCTTCAGCATTGCGAAGTCCATAAATACGAGCCACACCATCACTGATAGTTAGGACAGTACCTACTTCGTCAAATTTTTCCTCCGCATTAACGTCTTGAAGTGCTTTTAAAAGAACTTCAGAAACTTCGCTTGGCTTTATTTTATCTGACATGTTTAATTTTCTTTTATTTCTTTAACTGAGTGAGGACTGCATTGAGTTTAGTTTTCACACTTGCGTCCATTCTGTATGTATCATATTCAAGAATGAATCCACCTATGATATCGGGATTTACGGTTGTATTGAATTCTACGGTACCATCAACATTAGCACGTACCAAGTCTTTCATTTTTTCCTCGATAACGGGTGTAACAGGAACAGCTGTTGTAAGCTTTCCCTGAATAATTTTCTTCTGCTTCCTATATAGCGTGATGTAAGAGTTCGCAATAAAAAGTAGGATTCCTTCACGCCCTTCTTTTAAGACAAGACCAATAAAAGATTTTAAAAGAGTACTAACGTTATCGCCAGATGCAATCTCCAAAATTTCTTGCTTCTTATCTTTAGATAGCATAGGATTATCTATAGTAAAACGCAATTGTGGCAACTCAGAATAGCTCCCAAGTAACGTTTGCATTTCCAAATAGATTTTATCTTCTTGCTGCTGCACTGTTGCCCCTTTAAGAAGCGCTCGCGCATAGCGAACAGATATTACACCTATATCCATAGTTTATTTATTTACTTATCGTTGCTTACAGGAGAAGAAACATTATCCAGCAATTTCCCTATCAATTCCATCTGCTTTTCATCGTTAGAAAGTTGGTCGCGAAGAATTTTCTCTGCAACTTTTACACTAAGTTCAGCAACTTGTCCACGAATATCATTAAAGGCATTCTGCTTTTCAACAGCAATTTCTGATTTTGCTTCTGCAATGATACGTGCACTTTCTTCGTGTGCTTTTTCTTGTGCCTTTCCAACTATTGCATCACGCGTAGCAGTTGCTTCCTTCAATAGAAGCGCCTGCTGTTCACGTGCTTGCTGCATGACGGATTCACCTTCTTTCTGAATATTAGACAACTTTTCATTAGCTGCATGTGCTTTACGAAGGCTCTCGTCAATATATTCCTTACGTTCATTCACCATGTTAATAATAGTTGGGAAACCAAACTTTATTACGATGAAAGCTACAATAAGGAAGACAAGAGTCATCCAAAAAAGAAGTCCACTATTGGGAATTAATAAATCCATACGCTGGTTTTGTTCTTTCTAAATTCTATTTAGGGGTTATTAAGCGCACTTTGCGCAACACCCCATAATTACATTACAATTGCGAGGATTGATACAATCACAGCCAAGAAGGCAACACCTTCAATCAACGCTGCTGCAATAATCATTGATGAACGGAGGTCACCAATTTTCTCAGGCTGGCGTGCCATAGCATCCATAGCTTGACCACCAATACGACCAATACCTACACCTGCACCAATAGCAACTATACCAGCACCAATGGCAGCACCTAATTTTGCGATAGCAACATCTGCTAATAATAATGATAACATAATCTTAAAAGTTTAATTTGTTATTAATTTTATTTTATTTTCTTACTATTTCGATTTACATTACGCTTCATGTTCTTTTACATGGGCTTGCGCGATAAATACTGCACTCAACATCGTAAATACTAAAGCCTGAATATAGCTCACCAAAAGCTCAAGCAACATCATAAAGATACTTAATAAAACTCCAACTATTGACATACTAGTACCTGCGCTCCAATTCACGATGGCGTTATCAGCTATACTAAACATAATGAAGATGATTGCACAGAAACATAAAGCAATAGCATGACCAGCAAACATATTTGCAAAAAGTCGGATGATCAAAGCTAATGGTTTTGTGAAGATACCAAAAAGTTCAATAATTGGCATCAGAGGTATTGGAAATTTCATCCAAACAGGTACATCTGGCCAAAATATTTCTTTCCAATATTCTTTTGTTCCTGTAAAATTGGTAATTAAGAATGTGCACATTCCCAAGAAGAAAGTACAAGTTATATTACCAGTCAAGTTACCACCTCCAGGAGGAAATGGAACTAATCCCATAAGATTTGCAAAGAATATAAAGAAGAAACATGTTAGCAACCAAGGAGCATATTTTGGAGTGTCTTCTCCCAAACAAGGTTTAATTACATCATCATGAATATTCATAATAAACATGTGCATTAAACCAGTAAAGCCCTTTGGTGCAGGATCATCTGCTTTATGTTTACGACACCAACGTGCTGGTATTAAAATTACCAACAGAAGCAATATACCATCTATAAAAACGGTACAAGCAGCCTTTGTTAGAGAAATATCAACAGGTCGTACTTCCTTATTGCCAATCTTCTCTACTATTAAGTTTGGATTGGCCTTATCTTCCCCACTCTTTATAAAAAGATTGTAAGGACCAGGTCTATCGCCATTAGCATCATGTTCTTCAGAAAATTCTTCACTACTAAATACATGCCAACCTGTAGAAGATTTCACTATAATAGGAAGATGTATTACAATTGGATAGAAATTTTCTTCCGAACCCAAATCAGTAATATGCCATTCATAAGAATCTTTGATATGTCCCCACAATATCTCTTTAACATCTACATCATCTTTCTTCGACATATCACGTGCAACTGTCGGTACAAGTGCTGTAAATAGGAGTAACAAGAGAAGTACTTGTTTGATAAATTTCATATCGTCTTATTATTTATTTTATTATTTTTCTCAATCCGGAAGAAATATAAGCAATCAAAAAACATAGCTATAATGTAGTAAACTACAAAAACAACCACATAGGTAAGTATGTTCTCTTTGTCTCCACGATAACTAAATGATCCTATCAGAATTATAATGACCGCTAGAAACATTCTCAACATTGAACCTGCTAAATAGAATCGTCCTAATACCTTTGGAGAATTAGTTGCAAAATACTTCCATGTTTTTCCGTACAAAATACCAGTAACAAGGAAGAATATTGAGCTAACAATTAAAGGTGTTACCATGTTTGATTTCAATAAGACCTGAGAGATAAGTAGTCCTAACAAAGTTAGTGATGAAACTATCCATAGGTTAATCTTATGATAATCCCTTTCTACTTTAGCAATGTTCACCGTTTCAAAGATGTTGTTAAGCTATAAGTCTTACTCTGAGTTATATTTCAACACAGAGACTTACTTCATTTCTTTTTACTTCCACAAAACCACCTCTCACCATTATCGTCTTTTTTTCAGAATCAATGGTATAAACAACTCGTCCTTCTACTAATGTAGAAATAATAGGTGCGTGGTTTTTCAGAATTTCAAATTCTCCCAATTCACCCGGTACGAGTACATTTTCCACCTCTCCTTTAAATAGGATTTTCTCTGGTGATACAATTGTTAGAACTAACATTCGCAACCTTATTTATTTGTTACATAATTAGCCCTGAGCAGCTGCAAGTAGTTTCTTAGCCTTTTCCTTTGCGTCTTCTATAGTACCAACGTTAAGGAAAGCTTGTTCTGGGAGGTCATCAACCTCACCATTCAAGATAGCGTTAAATCCCTTAATAGTATCTTCAATTGGTACCATCACACCAGGAATGCCAGTAAACTGTTCTGCCACTGTAAATGGTTGAGACAAGAAGCGTTGTACACGACGTGCACGGTTTACCACCAATTTATCTTCGTCAGACAACTCGTCCATACCCAAGATGGCAATAATATCTTGCAATTCGTTATAATGTTGCAACAACTGCTTTACACGTTGTGCACATTCATAATGTTCTTTTCCAACTACTAATGGATCCAAAATACGTGAAGTACTTCCTAATGGATCTACAGCAGGATAAATACCAAGCTCTGTAATCTTACGACTCAACTCAGTTGTTGCATCCAAATGAGTAAATGTTGTAGCTGGAGCAGGGTCAGTTAAGTCATCTGCAGGAACATAAACAGCCTGAACTGATGTAATAGAACCTTTTTTAGTAGAAGTAATACGTTCTTGCATTGCACCCATTTCACTTGCAAGTGTAGGCTGATAACCTACCGCAGATGGCATACGTCCCAAGAGTGCTGACACTTCAGAACCAGCCTGTGTAAAACGGAAAATATTATCAATAAAGAACATGATATCAGCAGCTTCGCCATCCTTGCCTCCATGATCGCGGAATTCCTCCGCTACAGTAAGACCAGAAAGTGCTACTGATGCACGAGCACCAGGAGGTTCATTCATCTGTCCATAAACAAGTGTAGCTTGTGATTTCTTAAGCTCTTCTTTATCAATAAGCGAAAGATCCCATTTACCTTCGTCCATTGCCTTACGGAATTTTTCACCATAACGTATAACGCCAGACTCAAGCATATCTCGTATCAAATCGTTTCCTTCACGAGTACGTTCTCCCACGCCTGCAAATACAGAATAGCCATTATGGCCTTTTGCAATATTGTTGATAAGTTCCATAATTAGCACGGTCTTGCCTACACCAGCACCACCAAAAAGTCCGATCTTACCACCTTTCATATAAGGTTCAAGCAAGTCGATAACCTTGATACCAGTTGCTAACATTTCCTTCTGTGTAGACAATTCATCAAATTTTGGTGCATCGCGGTGAATTGGATATGCTCCTTCCATATTAAGGGCTTCCATACCATCGATAGGTTTACCTATCACATTCATCATACGACCTTTAATTTGCTCACCTGCTGGCATTACTATAGGACTTCCAGTTGTTTCAACTTCTAAATCACGTTGCAAACCTTCGGTATTGTCCATAGCGACACATCTCACCGTATCCTCACCAATGTGCTGTTGCACCTCAATGATTAAATCTTCTCCATTAGGTCTCTTTACACGAAGAGCATCGTAAATCTTTGGGAGCACCTTTTCGGGATCTTCTCCTTTAACATCAAAGTAGACGTCAATTACTGGTCCAATAATTTGGGAAATACGTCCATTTATCTGTGACATACGCTTTGTTTTTATTATTTTTTATGCTTTAATTTTCTGTTAGTAACATTATTCATCATGGTTCACACTTGTTATTAAGCATATCCAAGATTTTAATAATTTCTTATCGAATGACTTATAGAAGTAAATAGTTTCTAAAACTATTGTAAATCCAGTATGTATCACAATTATAACATCAACGCCCTCACTTAATCAACATTACTTATGATTTAAAGCGCATATTGTCAAAACCATTATCATACTTTAATTCGCTTTGTATAAATCGTAGTATTTAAATTTGGCACAAAGTTAATAAAACTTTCTATAATACAAAGAGACTTCTTGAATTATTTTTCAGAAAGATTAAATATAGGGTTAATTTCGTAAAAACAATTCTATTTAAAAGCTAAAAATATGGTTTTACATAGCAATGCAGTTCATCTTACTAGTAAAACTTGCAAATATTTAATTCAAAATTAACATTCTGTCAACTACGGATTAGATTTTGATTATCTAAAATCTATTTATATGAAAATGTTCATAGTCATATCATAGAATTATCCACAGGGATCAACCTTCCAAATTCTATTCTTTTATATAACCTTTCAAAAGAAATAGCTATTCATTCGGAATTAGTAATTACATTTTCTCAAAATTATAATTATAAATTTTAAAATTGTAATTATAAATTTTTATTTTGTAATTATGAATTTTCAAACTATATTCTTAGAGCAAAACTAACACAATAATATCTTGATGCTGTATATCAAAAGCAAAATAGTCTATGCTAAAAATACAGCCTTACAAAAGGTAATAGGACTACAATTCCTCTTTATTTCTACCGAGCAATGCACGTAAAAAGAAATAGGATTCCTCTTGTAAACGAAAAATAATCCAAGACTTTTGAAAAGGTATATATCCAAATTTTCTTTTCAAAAAGCAGGGTAAGCGGCCTAGTTCTATACTTTGCCAACTACTTTTTATAATTTCTAACCCTTGTTTTCGAGATAATTTGTCGAGTTCTTTACGATGTAAGAAATAGAACATATAAAGACCTACTACATTCCGCCATCGCACTTCTTCATATATATCAAGTATATTGCTCGAAACATTCAATGCCTCCAATTGCTGTTTCATACTTTTATTTGCCAATAAATAGTCGAAACGACGCAAGCTTACTTTGTGCGTTACCGAACCTAAGTGTTGTCTATAATAATAGATACCTTCGCAAGTGCGAATTTCCTGCGATTTTAGATAATGTAAACGTGTTACATTTTCATCGCTATATGCAATGGCAGATTCGTCGTAAGGGAAACAAAGATGAAGTTCTTTTTTAACAGCATAAATACCATGAATATTCCACGTTAAACTTTCTTTGAATGCCGTAAAACCATCTAAAGTTTCAAAAGTAGGCATAGAGAAAACTACTTCTTTCTCACCATAAACGCTTTTTACTTGGAAAAGAACAGTATCAGTTGATGAATAGTTAGTAAAAACATCGTAAACCTTTTCACAAGCATCTTCCGACAACCAATCATCGCTATCAACAAATGCAATAAAATCACCAGTAGAAATACGCAATCCGGTATTTCTAGCCTTAGCTATTCCTGCATTTTCGTGCAAATGAACAACCTTTACCCTATTATCTTTGACAGCATACTCTTTAAGAATGCTTAAAGAAGAATCTGTTGAAGCATCATCAACACATATTATCTCTATATCTTGAAAAGTTTGAGAAACTAATGAATTCAAACATTGGCGTAAATACTGCTCTGCATTATATACAGCTACCAAGATACTAATCTTCACCATGTCTATTCAAATATTTTAATACTTTTGAGGTGAGTTTATTCCATAGATTGGTTTTCGTTTTCAAAATACTAATTGATGTAGCAGCACTTATCATTGCCAATAGTAATCCTACACCCCAGTAAATCAACTGACTAGACTGCAACGTTACAATATAGGTTAAAAATCCTATAGGTATCTGTATAGCAGAATAGAGAAATACGCTTGAAGAAACTTTATAGCCATATTTCCAACGTGAATAAACAAAAACTAATACTGCATCTAAGAAGCCAGCAATAGTTATTGCCCACCCTGCTCCAAGCAAACCAAGACGATCGAAGTTCAATATTACCGCAACCACTAAAACTATGTCGTAAACGCTCTCTAAAAACAAATAAGAAATAGAATCACCTTTTGCCAAAGGTATATATTGCACAGGCAACTTCACAGCTCTAAAATACATTGCAAGCATTATGGCTTGCATCATACCCAATGCGGGCATGAATTTTCCTGTATATAATATAGGTAGCAATATCGGAAGAAATAAAGCAAAAAGCACTAATAACGGAGAAACCAACAATAACATAACTTCTATCTGTCTATTCACAGTTTGGTTAAAAGTAAATTGATATTGGTTAGCACTCGAAAGGCGAGGAAAAAAATCTGTTTCCATTGCCGCGAATACCATACCAACATAGGTCATTGTCATCATATAACCAGCATTAAATAAACCTACGGTATCAATGCTTGACACATTATTTATATAACTACGAATCAGAAAGTCTGCACCAGATCCCAAAACACCAGCAATAACAAATGCTATTCCAAGTCGTATCATTCCAATTCCTTTACGCATAGGTTTCCAACGATTCATTAATCGCAAAGGATAAATATGATACGAATAGGATATTGTGAGTATAAACTGAATTAGTGCCATGATTACCAATGATGGAACAATGGCTTTTTCGCGAAATAAATAGTACAACGGCACCGAAGAAATCAAAGCTCCTAATACATTGAAAATAGAAATCATTGCTAGTTTCCGTAATTCTCGGAGTCCTTTTAATATTGCAAGTTCTCCTCCAAACAAGGCCATTAAAGCCACAATAGGAGATAAAAGAATAAAGTGTAATCTGTGTCCGTCCCAAGAAAAAGTAAATTTACTTAATAGCGGACTTAAGACAATGCAAAAAAACATTCCTAACAATCCAGCCAATAAACTCCAGGAACGTACTAACTTTACAGTTTCCGCCAACTTTTCTTCTTCGTTTTTTTCAAAGTTTTCTGATATACTCTTAACCGCACTGATAGATATTCCAAAGTTAGTTGAGTCGCTCATCAACTTTAAAGTTGAGTTAAACAGAGAAATAAGTCCCATTCCATCAGGACCTAAAATCATTGCAACCAACTTATTTCGTACAATACCGACCAATATATTCAGCCCCTGAACTCCACCAAAGAGTCCAGTATATCGCAGAATATGGCTGTAACTGTCTGTTTTTTTCATCAATATTTAAACGTAATTTAAAAGTTTTTATTATTTTTGCAACAAGGAATTTTATGGAATTAAGTGTTATCATACCTGTTTACAATGTTGAGAAAACGCTTCATCGGTGTGTCGAAAGTGTCCTCAAACAATCATTTCAAAACTTTGAAATGATTTTGGTTGATGATGGTTCTAAAGATAATTCTGCAATAATGGTAGACGAGATTGCCTTGACAGATAATAGAATAAGTGTTATACATCAAAGCAATCAAGGACTTTCAGCAGCCAGGAATACAGGTATAAAGGCTGCAACAGGAAGATACATCACATTTATTGACTCCGACGATTTTATAGCACAAGACACATTTAAAGGTATTATGGAGTTGTTAAATACCCACCCTGAATACGATATTCTTGAATTTTCGGTTATTGAAAAGTATGGATCAACAGCACAACACTCATTAATCTTAAAAGATTGTGTCTATCATAATAAGCAAGAATATTGGTTGAAAGGACAAGCATATCGTCATACTTACGCATGGAATAAGATCTATCGACGTGAACTATTTGAAAATATTGAATTTCCAAAAGGAAAGAATTTTGAAGATGCGCATACTCTTCCGAAATTAGTAAATGCAGCAAAAACCATTGCAACAACAAGTTTAGGGACATATTATTACTGTTGGAATAATGCAGGAATTACTGCTAATGCCAATGGACAAGACCTAACAAGTCTTTTAGAAGCTCATTTGGCTTATATTATGAATAACAAGAAGATTGATGCCAACTATTACACACATGTTTTAAACATTCAGTTAGATGTTTACGAAGCTACTAAAGCGATGCCATTACTTCCGATTTTTCCGTTCTATGGCAATTTAAAACTAACATTACTTCATCTTTTAGGAATAAAATACTTATGCAAACTCAACACTTTTCTTCACAAAGTGATAAAGCTCAACCGCTAATTAGCTTTATTATCACTTATTATAATGAGCCTATTGATATGCTAAAGAAGTGTATTGGCAGCCTCCTTATGCTCACACTTAATGCAGAAGAACGTGAAATTATTGTCATAGATGATGGTTCTGACATTTCTCCACTCAACTTACTTACTGAGGTTGCTGACCAAATAATATATATTCGTCAACCCAATCAAGGACTTAGTGAAGCAAGAAATACAGGAATAGCAATGTCAAAAGGGCAATATCTGCAATTTATTGATGCAGACGATTTCCTTATATCAAATAACTATGATAAATGTTTAGACTTTATTAGGTTTAAAGATGCTGAAATTGTCCTTTTTGATTTTGCAACTAAAGAAGACACAAGTACGCAACTTGCTAATGATGAAGTAGTTTCTGGTACAGAATACATGCATAATAATAACCTTCGGGCATCTGCATGTGGGTATATTTTCAAGAAAAATCTGTTGGTAAACTTACGCTTTACAAAGGGAATACTACACGAAGATGAAGAATTTACACCCCAGCTTATTATTCGTGCCGATAGAGTTTACAATACAAAAATACAAGCTTACTTCTACCGAAAACGTACGAACTCTATTACACACAACAAGGATAAACGTTGGAAATTAAAGCGTTTACAAGATACTGAACTTGTAATAAAGAGTTTGCAAGATAAGCTGACCTTATGCCTGCTAAAGATAGAGTGGCGATGTTGCGCCGTGTAGCACAATTAACAATGGATTATATTTACAATATCATAATCTTAACACGCGATGAACAATATCTTAACCATGTTCTTTTACGCCTCGAAAAGCGTGGACTCTTCCCATTGCCTAAAAAAAATTACACTCGAAAATACAAACTCTTTTCTATAATGATAAACTCGAAGGTAGGACGAAAGCTTCTCATTCATACTCTTCCACGTCAGTAAAAGTAGCATCATAGTAAAATGAGAATACTATTGATTGGAGAATATAGTAACGTACACAACACGTTAAAAGCGGGTTTAGAACGTTTAGGACACAATGTTATTGTGGCTTCAAATGGGGATTACTGGAAAGCATATCCCCGCGATATCAATCTTGCCCGTCCTTCTGGTCGATTTGCAGGACTTCGTCTTATTCTTCATTTACTTGTTAATCTTCACAAACTACGCGGTTATGACATCGTACAAATTATCAATCCTGTCTTCATAGACTTAAAAGCTAAGCGTATTCAGTATATATACAACTACTTAAGGCGCCATAACAAGAAAATCGTAATGGGAGCTTTCGGTATGGACTACTATTGGGCACATGTCAATAGTACTACCATGCCATTACGATATAGTGACTTTAATATAGGAAAGAATTTAAGAACAAATAAAGACGCTATTATAGAAAAACGTGATTGGTTAGGCACTGATAAAGAACTATTAAACAAAACAATTGCTAAGGATTGTGACGGAATTATTGCAGGACTATACGAATATCAAGTTTGTTACCAACCATTCTTTCCAGACAAAACTAAATTTATTCCCTTCCCTATTATTACCGAAGGAAAGAAAACACAAGTAGAAAGAAAAGGTGGAATGCTTAAATTGTTTATAGGTATAAGTAAGAATCGTTCAGAATATAAAGGAACAGATATTATGCTTCGAGCTGCAGAAGCGGTAAAGGCAAAATATCCCGAACGATTAGACTTGCGCATTGCTGAAGGGATTCCATTCGACCAATATGTAAAACTAATGGATGGTTCTGACGCAATACTTGACCAACTTTATAGTTATACTCCCTCTATGAATCCATTAGAAGCGATGAGCAGAGGTATTATTTGTATTGGAGGAGGCGAACCTGAGAATTATGAAATCCTAAATGAAACACAGCTGCACCCTATTATCAATGTTCAACCTACTTACGAAAGTTGTTACGAACAGATAAAACAATTAGTGCTCTATCCCGAACGCATACAAAAGCTTCAACAAGAAAGTATTGATTATATCCGAAAACACCACGACCACATAAAGGTGGCTAAACAATATGAATCATTCTACAAGGCTATCCTTACAAAATAAAATATATTTGGATACCATCATTCAAAAACTTCTCGCTTTTACTCTTTTACTTGTTATAAAATCTTAAATTTACAATAATTACGCACAATAGTGTTAATTTTTTAGCGTGAAACTATAACAAGAAGGCTGTTTTTGAGAACTATATCATATTTATTTGCAAATATTAGACCCATTTGTGTGCAATTTCAACTATCTAGTTACTAGATATTTACAAAACTGCACAACAGATTTGTGTAATAAAATAGCAAACCATTAACAACAAAATGAATAATAAAAGTAACATTTAGAACTAAAAATACTTTATAAAAACATAGATTTCTTATTACAAAAGTATTTTTTTACCTTATAAAAGCTATAATTTTATATTAAAACTGATAGATTTTAAAGTCAAAAATTATTTTCTTTAAAATATATCAGTATTTTTATTGTTTCACGATTCTATTTCGATTATTCAAATCAACATTTTTTATTAAACAATTATATACTCTTTTTAACCTTTTAATTATGACCAAAACTCTCTATTTCCAATATCTTCCATTTTCCCTTTGCACTGTGGACAAAAGTGCCCATCCCATTTAATAATATTCTCTGATCCACAATTCAAACATAGTCTACCTATCAGAGTACGGAATGAAGGTGCTGCATCACCAATTACTCCTCCTACTACTAATGGTTGTATAGAATTGCAGTCACAGCACATTACCATCTCGATAGTTTGTCCCATAAAGCCTTTTCCTTCGTATATATCAGCTTCATAGCTACAGGTTGTACATTTGTATTTCCGTATAAATCCCATTTTGTCAATAAAATTGTTAATAACACAAAGTTATACAAAAAGAAGGATTGCATAAATATCATGCACAATCCTTATAATTAACGAACGTATTATTTTTTCTTTGGATTAATGCTGAACTTCCATGCAAGAGAAAGCATTAAATATCGCGGTATGCTGTTGTTCCAAGACTCTGTACGTCCTTGCGAATTAATTACGTAGCGGATGTTTGATAGCTGTTGCAGCAGGTCGAAACCTTGTAGTTTAGCGGTAAGATGTCCTTTTAAGAAGGTACGTGCCAACTGAATATTCCAAATCCAATCTGTGGTATTCATTTCAGATTGCTGATAACCTCGCCTTGCAAACATCGTCATATCGGTAGTTAATTGTAATTCCCAAGGCAATACTATCTGTGCATTTAGACCAATATTATAGTCTGATGCATTGATATTTTCAAAACCAACACGTTTACTACGTATAAGATAGTAGTTTAGACCTGTATTAAATGTGAATTCATAGTCATCGTTTAAGCGATAATTCACTTTTAATTCATCACCAAACTTCCAGTTATCTACAATACTACGCTGACTTGCAGTGCTTCCAGCTACGGAAGCCATATCAACACTGTGGTTATAATTGGTAGAGAAATCATTGCTGAATAAGATTCTGTTTGCTTTATCTAATGCACGCTTAAACTCTACCTCAAACTTTGTTTTCCAATTACCTTTTACACTGGTAGGATATATTGTTGATACTCCAGTATTATTATCAAAGATAAGCGCATAGGCTACCTGGTTGTCTGTTCGGTGATAATTAGCTGATAAACTAATTGTTTGTTCATTTTCTCCATTAAAGGTAATATTAGCATCTACATCATAATAATGCAGGTTGCGTAAGTCTTTATTACCCAATCGAATGTTCAGAGGGTCGCTGTCGTTGCGATAATCTGCTGTGGCAAGTAAAGTTGGAAAGTCTGATTTCATACCTGCAGTAAAATCCCATGATACGTCTTCTCCCCAATGACTTAACTGTATATTCGGTTCAAAGAATAGTTTACGGCGAGAAAAACGTTGCTCGCTGACACCATAATAATGGAAGTCAGCATTTAACAAACGCAGTGGGAGGTTTACTGTAAGTTCACCATCAAATAATTTCTTACAGAACTTGAAATAACGTAAATTAAAACTATGTTCGTTTCGATACTCATTAAAACGATAACTATTGTTATTATCCAATACAGAAAGCAAAACATTTGAAGTAGAAGGCAAGATATTAAATTGATTAATATCTCTTCCAGCAATCCAGTCAAGACGGTAAAGCAATTCACTTGCCTTGTTGTAAGTGTAGGTATAAGAATAACTTGGAGCAAACGTTGTTTTACGTATATTTAAATTATAGCCCACACTAGCAGATAGCTTCAACTTCTGATTGGGCATATCAAAGTAATTGTTACGATAGTCATTAGGCAGACCTCCTTGCATATATTGAATGCCATTCAACATGAACTGCTTTTGATTATTACGATTATAACTTACAGAGAAGTCTCCACGTATTAAGTCTGTAATGTACTTAACATAATTACCAGTTGAGAAGTCAAAATTGAAATTGCTTGCCTCGAAACTGTTTTTCGATAGTAAAGCATTCAGCTTTGTTGTTTCATTTGAAGTAGTGATATTCGCACTTCCAAATCCATTATTGCGCATATAGGAAACACTAAGTAAATTCGTTGTAGAGAAAGTTGATCCTTTAATAGAAAGAGTGTTTCTACTTTCCCACTTATCTGACTTATTCAGTTGTTTGCTATGATTGTGTAAGAATGAGTTTCCCTTAGGCAAATAAGTCTGTGTATGTGTAATTGACTCGTTGTCTGTATTGATATGTTCCCAAGTATTTTCAGTTGAAACCCATGAAAGTTCATTATTCAAGAAACGTACATATGAAAGACCTGCGTTCTTTACAGTAAGCAAACCATCGCCTACATCTTGCAGACTCCATTCTCCAGATAATGCTGCACGCTGATTATCGTTCAGATTATTGATATTAAAGAAGGAGCCCATACGTTCTTTATCTGAAAACTTCATACCAAAACCACGAAGTTTGTAACGCTTTTCGGTTCCGCCACCTGCTTCTAAATTACCCATATAACCCGTTGCATATTCTCTTTTCAATCTGACATCCATCACGTAGGTATTATCTCCCATATTTTGTTGCATCAGCCTTGACTTTGTTCCCGCCTTGTTATTATACCTTTATTTTGTTCACCGTATAGGCAGGAAGGTTCTCTAAAGCCAGTTTAGGATTATCGGAAAAGAATTCATGTCCGTTTACCAACAGAGTCTGAATGAACCTCCCATTCACATAAATCCTTCCGTCTTTCTCTAACTTTGCACCCGGCAAGCGGGCGATTAAGGCATCGAGCATATTGCCTTCGGCTAGGTTAAAAGCATTAGCATTGTAGACAATGGTATCGCCTTTCATAACCATTTTCACCTTTGAAGCAACAACCGTAACTTCCTTCAGTTCGTGTTCCACAATCTTCGTCATTCGGATTTCTTTTACCTTAATATAGTCTTGGCGAGTGCTTCTCAATTCGCAATTCATATAACAAACGTCGTAGCCTTCTTTCTCAGCCTTAATAATGTACTTTCCTTTCGACGTTACAGCATCTTTGAATTCATAATAAGCCTTGTGATAACCAATATCCCAAGGCATCTCTTCTATATCCGCTGTAATCGTATCAATAACAACACTGTCGGCAGTCATCAAGGTTATTTTGGCTGTAACCCCCATACCTGTGATGTTATCAACAACAGAACCTTCAACGGAATGTTTGTAATCACTCGCTTGAATTGGTAAAGTAAAAAATAGTAATACTACAAAAAAACAACGAAAATACTTCTTAATATTGATCTCCATAATGGTAATGAATTTAGATTGTTAAAAGATTTAGGATACAGCTATAATAATTATTGCAAACTATCAACTATTTAACGCATTTTATTTATAATTACAAATTTACTTTATAGATTAGATACAAATGAAAGATATTTATCTTTTAACATTAGATTAACAAAAAACAATTCTCATAAAATTACTAATTTTCAACAATAAGATAGATAGTAGATAAAATAAAATTTACTAAAAAAGGATTGTACGAATATAATGTACAATCCTTTTAAATATTAGACTTTATAAGATTATTTTAAGTTCTGAACAAACCAATCTGTGATTTGTCTGAAAAGATGGTTACGTGTGTTACCACCAAAAATACTGTGATTACGATTTGTATAGAAGTTTTCTTTGAAATCTTTATCAGCTTGTACCAATGTTTCTGAATATTCGTAAGCATTTTGAATATGCACATTATCATCAGCAATACCATGACATATGAGCAATTTTGCATTCATTTTATATGCACGTTCAATAGGATTTACAGCATATCCTTCAGGATTTTCTTGTGGTGTACGCATATAACGCTCTGTATAAACAGTATCATACCAACGCCAATTAGTTGGTGGAGCAACAGAAACACCAGCTTTAAAGGCATTGCGTCCTTCGCTTAAACTCATTAAAGTATTGAATCCACCAAAGCTCCAACCCCAAATTCCAATATTATTGGCATCAACATAAGGTTGTTTTGCCATCCAAAGAGCAGCCTCAACTTGATCTTTTGATTCCAAATCTCCTAACTTTAAATAAGTACATTTCTCAAAATCTGAACCACGTGCACCAGTTCCACGTCCATCAACGCATGCAACAATAAATCCTTGTTGTGTAAGATATGCCTCATAAATACCACCAGCTCCCATTGAGCCAAGTGCCCAACGGTCTACAACCTGCTGACTACCAGGACCACTGTATTGGAAGAAAATAACTGGATATTTTTTAGTAGGGTCGAAATTCTTAGGTTTTACTATCCAGCCGTTTAGTTGAACGCCTTCAGAAGTAGTAAACTTGAAGAAGTCACGAGTGGGCAAATCATATTTTGCCATATCGTTTATAAGTTTATCATTGTTAAGGACTTCGCGAACAACTTGTCCCTTATTATTGTAAATAGCGTATGAATAAGGTGTATTTCTATCGCTCCAATTATTTAAGAAATACTTATAATCGCCTGAAAATACAGCAGCGTTCCAACCATCCTTTGTTGTTAAGCACGTTACTTTTCCGTTCTTATCAGCTACATATACTTCACGTTGCATTGGAGTTTTTGCAGCAGCTTGGAAATAAGTCTTACCAGTTTTCTCGTCAAAGCCGTAGACCTCAATAACATCATACTTACCTTTCTCTATCTGACGAATGAATTTTCCATCAATTGTGTAGAGGTATAAGTGCAAATAACCATCACGGTCGGAAGGGAAAAGAATGTAATCATTCATTACAAGAATACCTCCCATTGCTTCTTCCTTTACGTATTTGTTTGCATTTTCTTTGATTAACAAACTACACTCGCCCGTATTTGGATTTGCTTTATAAAGATTTAATTCATCTTGATGACGATTCATGGTGTAAATAACGATTCGATCAGCAAATCTTGTAGACTTTATACGTGGAATGTAGCCATCAGCATCAAGTGGTAATTTATAAGTTAAGGTCTTACCAGACTCCAATAAATAAGCATGAACAGACACTTTAGAATTATCTTCTCCAGCCTTTGGATACTTATAAGAATAATCGCCAGGATAAACTTCGTACTTCTTAAATGTAGGTTTTGCGCCTTCAAACATTTGCAACGAATAAGTCTTTACTTTAGATTCATCGTAACGTATCCAGCTTAAAGTTTTACTATCAGCACCCCATGACAAAGCATTACTAAATCCAAATTCTTCTTCATTCACCCAATCAGGTAATCCGTTGATTATTTCATTGAACTTACCATCTGTAGTTATCTGCTTTTCAGTTGTTCCATCGGTGATAAAAATATTATTACTACGTACAAATGCTATATATTTTCCATTTGGAGAGAAGGTTGGAATTTGCTGAGGACCACCTTCAGACAGTTTTTTTAGAGACTTGGTCTTTACATTATATAGTAGGAAGTCTGCTGTAAAAGAACGACGGTAAATGCGTTTTGTGTCCGTTTGAATAAGAATAAACTGTCCGTCGTCAGAAATTTCATAACCCTCAATAGACTTTTGGTTAAAATCATGGTACTGGGTAAAATCAAAAAGCACGCCTGTTTCTTTACCTGTAACAAAAGAATAGGTTACAATTTTTTTCCAATCTGCAGAAATTTGTGCATAGTCCGACGTTCCCTTTAATGGATTTATGCCAGAAATAGTCTTCGCAGCGAAAATGTTTTTTGTCATCTCTTCTAACTTAAGAGGTTCACCTGCAAACATATAAATAGACGTTGCTAATAACGCTGCACACATAAGAAGTACTTTTTTCATTGTATTTTAAATTGATTTTATGCAGCAAAAGTACAAAAAAAGAAGTAAATTTGCAAAACAATGGAACAATACTATTATGATTTTGGTACTTGGATAAGAAAGCAATTTCCTTTCCGAGTACAAAAGATTTCAATTGATGCAGGATTTACTTGTCCTAATCGGGACGGCAGAATAGGTGTTGGCGGTTGTATATTCTGCGATAATAAGAGTTTTAACCCATCTTATTGTTGCCATACAAAGAGCATAACAGAACAATTGGAGGATGGAAAACGTTTCTTTGCAAAGAAATATCCAGATATGAAATACTTGGCTTATTTCCAAGCATATACAAATACGTATGGTGCAGTTGATAAGCTTAAATTGCTTTACGAAGAAGCTTTAAAAGTAAAAGATGTTGTTGGTATAGTAATTGGCACGCGCCTGATTGTGTCAGCAACGAATTGATAGACTATTTGGAGGAATTGAACAAACAAACTTTCTTAATAGTGGAGTATGGCATTGAAAGTTGTAATGATGACACCTTAAAATATATAAATCGCGGCCACAATTTTGCTTGTACACGCATGGCAATAGAAAAAACTGCAGAGAGAAATATCTATGTGGGTGGACATGTTATAATGGGACTACCAGGAGAGGATGCTTCAGAAAGCTTGCGTCAAGCACCTATTATATCATCACTTCCGCTAACAATGCTCAAGATACATCAAATGCAGATTATAAAAGGTACAAGATTAGCAAAAATATTTAAAGAAAAACCTTTCCATTTGTATACTGTTGAAGAATACGTTGACCTTATTACCAAATATATCAAACTATTGAGAAATGATTTGGTGTTAGAAAGATTTGTTACCCAAAGTCCATCAGAATTGCTCATAGCACCCAAATGGGGACTGAAAAACTATGAGTTTACGAACTTATTGAATAATAAGTTGAAGGCTCTAAATTTGGCAAATCAAAAATCGGATAGAAAAGAATGATTTAGAAGATATAAGAGTAAATATTGATAGTATCAAACCAATTGCGTAAAACTTATAGCAAGTTTATTTTCTATTTTAGCAAAATTCTAAAACTTCTAGCAAATGGTAAGATTTATCTATGTACGCATTTTCTGCTATAATTAGTCCTCCCTTAAAAACCT
>NZ_BAKF01000029.1 GCF_000614025.1 Prevotella aurantiaca JCM 15754 | reverse complement strand
TTATATTCCAGAGAAAATATAATTACAAATTAAAAAAACATAATTACGTTTTTTAAATTCGTAATTACGTTTTTGATAGAAAATAATTATTTTCATTGAATGAGCGCTTACAGAATCCTCTGAAGCAAATATACATTAATATGTAAGTAGGAAAACTCCTCAAGTATATATCATATTTTTTAATATTGATTTGCGTTTAACCCAATATTAAGACTTGTTGCTTTCAAAAAACTTTCTGATAAATGGTGAAGTATAACTTTCTTGGTTCTTTGCAATTTCCTCTGGAATACCAGTAGCAACAACCTTTCCGCCACCACGTCCACCTTCTGGTCCCATATCAATTATATAATCAGCTTGTTTTATTACATCAAGGTTATGCTCAATTATAACAACAGTATTTCCACGATCAACAAGTTTCTGCAATACACCCATCAGAACACGAATGTCTTCAAAATGCAAACCAGTAGTAGGTTCATCAAGAATATAAAGAGTTTTACCTGTATCCCGCTTTGAAAGTTCTGTTGCCAATTTCACACGCTGACTCTCTCCGCCCGACAAGGTTGTAGAACTTTGTCCTAATTTAATATATCCTAAACCAACATCTTGTAAAGCTTTAATCTTCGGAAGAATAAGCGGAATATTTTCAAAGAACTCTACAGCCATATTAACTGTCATATCTAAGACGTCTGCAATAGATTTTCCTTTAAAGCGCACTTCAAGTGTTTCGCGATTATAACGCTTTCCGTGACACACTTCACATGGCACCATCACATCCGGTAAGAAGTTCATTTCTATTGAACGATAACCATTACCGCCACAACCTTCACATCGGCCACCTTTCACATTAAATGAGAAACGGCCAGGCTTATAACCACGTATTTTAGCTTCGGGAAGATTTACGAAAAGATTACGTATATCTGAGAATACACCTGTATAAGTCGCAGGGTTACTACGTGGAGTTCGGCCAATAGGACTTTGGTCTACATTCACAACCTTATCTACATTGTCTATTCCTTCTATTTTTGTATATTCCATAGGAACTTTCAAAGAACGATAAAAATGATGTGAAAGAATTGGTTGCAAAGTTTCATTTACCAATGTACTCTTACCAGAACCTGAAACTCCTGTTACAACTATCAGTTTACCAAGTGGGAATTCTACATCAACATCTTTCAAATTGTTTCCTTTACACCCATATAGCCATATAGATTTACCTATTCCTTTTCTATGATTTTCTGAAATTGGAATACTTTGTTCCCCATTAAGAAATTGCGCGGTAAGAGTGTGAGTTCTGAGCATTTGCTCGTATGTTCCTTGAAAAACTACTTCACCACCCTTTCTTCCTGCCTTTGGACCAATATCAACTATCCAATCTGCAGCACGCATCATATCTTCGTCATGCTCTACTACAATTACAGTATTACCAAGATCACGTAGTTCTTTCAATGACTTTATTAAGCGGTCATTATCTCGTTGATGCAAACCAATAGAAGGTTCATCAAGAATATAAAGAACATTTACAAGTTGAGAGCCAATCTGTGTTGCTAATCTTATACGCTGACTTTCTCCACCAGAAAGAGTTGCACTTTGACGATTAAGTGAAAGATAATCAAGCCCTACATCAAGCAAGAAATTTATACGTTTACGAATTTCTTTTAATATCTCTTTAGCAATAAGTTGCTGCTTTTCGCTAATGTGCTGCTCAACATCTTCAACCCATACCTTAAGATCGGTTATATCCATAGCTGAAAGTTCAGCAATATTTTTATCCCATATACGATAAGATAGTGCTTCTCGATTAAGACGTTGCCCATTACATTCTGGACATTCTCGTTCAGCAATAAACTGGTCAGCCCATTTCTTTCCTGCTGCAGTTTCATCGTTTTCCATTACTGAGCGCAAATATTTTATAACACCATCAAAGGTTGAAAAATAATCAGAATTGGTATGTACAAGTTCTTTAGATATACGAACTTTATCTAAAGAGCCATAAAGAATTTCGTTGAGTACTTCCTTAGGTATATCCTTAATAGGGGTTTTTAATGTACATTCACTTTTTTCAAGAATAGCAGCAATCTGCCAGAAAATCATTTGATTCTTATATTTTCCTAAAGGAATAATAGCGCCGTCATGGATGCTTTGTGATGTATCTGATATAACTTTATTCAAATCTATCTCACTAATCTTACCCAATCCTTTACAATGTGGACATGCACCTTCTGGAGAATTAAACGAAAAGATATTCGGTGCTGGGTCTTTATAAGCAATTCCTGTAACAGGGTCCATCAATCGTTTAGAGAAATATTTAGCAGAGCCACTATCTTTATCAATTATCATAATAAGCGAATCTCCTTGTTTCATAGCAACTGACACTGTTTTTGCTAATCGTTCTTTAAAGGTTTCGTCATTAGCAGCACCAAGTTTGAGTCTATCAATTACTACTTCTATATTATGATTCTTATATCTATCAACCTTCATGCCGCGGGTAATTTCAAAAATTTCTCCATCAACACGAATATAAAGATAACCTTTGCGACGCATCTGCTCAAATAATTCACGATAGTGGCCCTTACGATTGCGTACCAAAGGGGCAAGAACATAGATACCCTTATTAGCATAATCATGAAGAATCATTTCTACAACTCGTTCTTCTGTATATTTCACCATTGCTTCACCACTCATATATGAATATGCAGTTCCTGCACGAGCATATAGCAAACGAAGATAATCGTAAATTTCAGTAGTAGTTCCAACCGTTGAACGCGGATTCTTATTTGTTGTCTTTTGCTCGATAGAAATTACTGGCGACAATCCTGTTATTTTATCAACATCAGGTCGTTCCATACCTCCAAGAAAGTTGCGAGCATATGCTGAAAAGGTTTCGATATAACGCCTCTGTCCTTCTGCAAATATAGTATCAAACGCTAAAGAACTCTTTCCAGAGCCTGATAATCCTGTAAAAACAATCAATGCATTGCGAGGCATTGTTACATCTACATTCTTTAAATTATGCACGCGTGCTCCTAATACTTCTATCTTATCGTTCATAAATTAGTCTGTGTTAGTTCATTTACAGAACTGCTAAGGTTTCTGTGTTGTGGTTTCATTATATCCACGCAATAAATTAACATCTTTCTTTATATGAAAATTTCTGCCGTCTGCTCCTTTAGCCTTTACATTAACAAAGTAAACACCTTGAGCTACTGGCTTTCCATTAAAAGTTCCGTCCCACCCTTCGTTTGGGTCAGTCCATTCAAATAACTTTTGTCCCCAACGATTAAAGATAATTGCACGAAATTCCACGATACTCTTAAATCCTTTCTTTGCCTTATAAACATCATTTATACCATCACCATTTGGGGAAAAAGCATTGGGAAAATTAATTTCACTTTCACTAATTGAAACAGTTATAGGGTCATAAACATTAACTGTATCGCTACCTAATACTTCATACAAATAAATTTGAAAGGAACCCGCTGTTGTAAAAGTGTACTGAGTATTCGTTTCATAACGCACTAAAAACGCATTACGACGATTATTTTGCTCGAAAAAATGCCACTCAAAATGAGTTCCATCAGGATAATTTACTACAGGATTTGCTATAAAATCTACTATTAATGGCGCGGACCCTGAAAAACCTTGTGTTGAATTTATAGTTTCCGTACTTCCACCTTCTCCAATGTATGTGCCATATGGCTCACATGATTGGGAAAAGACATTAGTGGTAAAGAAAAACAATACCACTATCAAGGATATTTTATTGAAATATGACTTCATAATCTTCTTATTTCTGCAAAAATACAAAAATTCTATTGACAAAAAGCAAATAGTAAATACTTTTTGCTATCTTTGCAAAGTATTAAACTCAGAATTTCAAATTATGAAACAATATTATAAATACTTACTTTTATTTTTTGTTTTGGTTTTCGCTGTTCATGTTACTGCACAGACCAACACATGGAAAGACAGCCATAAGGTAAAGAAAAAGGAAACCATCTTCGGAATAGCTAAAGATTATGGTGTAAGTATACAAGACCTGATCGACCATAACCCTGAAATGAAACAAGAAGGATATGAACTCAAAAAAGGAAGTTGGATTCTTGTACCCTATGCAAAAGAAGATGATAAGAAATATACATCTAATACAGCAAATAATATTAATAAAAGACCAATAGTTACCAATGCATCTGTTACAAATACAGTTCGAATTGGTGTAATGCTACCTCTTCACAGAGAAGATGGTGATGGTTTAAGAATGGTAGAATATTATAGAGGTATCTTACTTGCACTTGAACAAATGAAGCAAGAAGGCATCAATACTGATGTTCATGCTTGGAATGTTCCTAAAGATGCGGATATCAAAACAACATTACTTGATAAAAATGCTTCTACCTTAGATATAATCTTTGGTCCTTTATATTCTAATCAAGTAAAACCATTAGGAGATTTTTGTCAGCAACACGGCATAAAGATGGTAATACCTTTCTCAATTGAAACAAAAGAAGTTTCCATCAATCCTAATATTTTCCAAGTCTATCAAGATAATAATCGTTTAACAAGCAAAGCTATAGCTTGCTTCTTTGAACGTTTCCAAAAGACACACCACCCTATCTTTATTAATTGCAACGATACTGAAAGTCAAGTTGGTGGGTTTACGAGTGGATTAAGAAAACAATTGGAACTTGCAAATATTCGTTACAACATAACAAATTTAAATACTCCACAAGCTGATTTTATAAAACAATTCAGCATTTCACAACCTAATGTGATTATTTTAAACTCAGAAAAAAGCCCATTTTTAAATAAGGTTTTTGAAAAATTAGACCAACTAAAAAAGGCCAATCCAAACATCTATATCTCAATATACGGATATAATGATTGGTTTATGTATCAAGACTATAACTTGCCTAATTACTTTAAATACGAAGTATACATCCCATCTACCTATTATTATAACAAGGCAGCAAAAAGAACTGAAGCTTTAGAAAAACAATATATCAACAAGTATGATGAGCCGATGAAGAATACATATATACCACGCTTTGCTATTGTAGGATATGACCAAGCACAATTCTTTATCAGAGGATTTAAAAATAAAGGTAAAAACTTCAAAGGCTTAAATACTGAAGTTAGCTATACTCCATTACAAACAAGATATAACTTTGAACGTGTTGGAAGTGGTGGATATATCAATAACCACTTCCAAGTGATACATTTCATGAGTAATAAGACTATGGAGAATCTAGTCTACTAATTTTTAAGACAGCTTCTTTTAGTATAACAGATCACTGAAATTATGCATAGAAAGATAATTTTTGCATTGTTAATAACACTCCCACTTTGCGCATATGCGCAAGTAGGAGACTATCGAAATAACCTTTCTATAGGTTGCAATGTAGGTTATTCTCTTTCGAATGTTGGATTCAACCCAAAAGTTCCACAATCTATGCACGGTGGAATTAATGCTGGACTAAGTATAAAATATGTATGTGAGAAATATTTCAGTACTATTTGTTCTGTTTATGGTGAGATAAACTATGTCTCAATGGGGTGGAAACAAAATATACGAACATCGAAAAATGAGCAAGTCACCAATACTAATGGAACTATAGAGGAGTATTCACGCGCTTTAAATTATCTACAAATACCTATTTTTGCACATTTGGCATGGGGAAGAGAACATAGTGGTTTTAATTTCTTTGTGCAGGCAGGTCCTCAAATTGGAATTTTGCTAAACGAAACAACAAAAAAGAATTATGAGACTCCTAACTTATCCAGAGATGGAACAGGAAGAAGCAACACCGTAATACAACAGGAATCTATGCCTGCTGATAATAAATTTGATTATGGTATTGCTGCTGGCTTAGGTACAGAATGGACAATTCCGCACGTTGGACATTTTCTTATAGAAGCACGTTATTACTATGGTTTAGGCAACATATACAGAAATAGCAAAAAAGATTTCTTTGGAAAATCTAATAATAGTAATATAGTAGTAAAAGCGACATATTTATTTGATATAACAAAAAGTAAAAACAACAATAAAATTAATTAATAATAAATTTAAACTTTAAAATTATGTTTGAAGGACAACCTAAAAGTCTTTATGCATTGGCATTAGCCAACACTGGAGAGCGATTTGGTTATTATACCATGATCGCAGTATTTGCCCTTTTCCTTAGAGGTAACTTTGGTCTTGAACCAGGAACCGCAGGAGCTATTTACAGTTCTTTTCTTGGATTAGTTTACTTCTTACCGCTCGTTGGTGGTATCTTAGCAGACAAATTCGGATATGGAAAGATGGTTACAACAGGTATCATGATTATGTTCGTTGGTTACCTTTGTTTAGCTATTCCATTGGGAACAGGAGCTGTTGCATTCTCAAGTATGCTTGCAGCCCTACTTTTAATTTCGTTGGGTACAGGTCTATTCAAAGGTAACCTACAAGTAATGGTAGGTAATCTTTATGAAGCTGCAGGAATGGAGAGTAAACGCGATTCTGGTTTCTCAATTTTCTATATGGCTATCAATATTGGCGCATTGTTTGCTCCTACAGCAGCTGTAAAGATTCACGAATGGGGAGTAAATTCATTACAAATGGATTCTAACTCTGCTTACCACTTAGCTTTTGCAGTAGCATGTGTTTCATTAATTTTCTCAATCGCTATCTATTATATTTTCCGTCCAGGATTTAAGCATCTTGAGGGTAGTTCTAAGAAGAAAGATGAAAAGTCAGGTAACGTAGCTGAGGTAGAAGAACTTTCTCCATCAGAAACAAAAGAGCGTATTGTTGCACTTTGTCTTGTATTCGCCGTAGTTATTTTCTTCTGGATGGCATTCCACCAAAATGGTCTTACTCTGACATATTTCGCAGATGAGTTTATACAACCAACAGCAGAAGGTGCTCAGAGCATGGCATTCGATGTAATTAACCTCTTTATGGTTATTATTATAGTATATGCTGGATTTGCTTTCTTTGGTGCTAAAACTGGAAAAACAAAAGGTATTTCAGCGCTTGTTATCCTTTGTGCATTGGCAGTAATTGGATATAAGTATAGTGCTATTGAAGGCAGTGTAGCTGTTAGTGCTCCTATTTTCCAACAGTTTAACCCATTCTATGTAGTTGCTCTGACACCAGTTAGTATGGCTATTTTTGGTGCACTTGCTCGTAAAGGCAAAGAACCATCAGCTCCACGTAAAATTGCATATGGTATGTTGATAGCTGGTTGTGGTTTCTTAGTAATGTTAGTTGCATCTATGGGTCTGAACTCTCCAGATGAGCAGAAAGCTGCTACAGAAGCTGCGAAAACATTTGCATCTCCTAACTGGCTTATTGGTACTTACCTTGTTCTTACTTTTGGTGAGTTATTGCTCAGCCCTATGGGTATTTCATTCGTTTCAAAAGTTGCTCCTCCTAAATACAAAGGTGCAATGATGGGTGGATGGTTTGTTGCAACAGCCTTAGGTAACCTCCTTGTTAGTGTTGGTGGTTTCCTTTGGGGCGGTCTCCCATTGACATTAGTTTGGGGTGTATTCATCGTGCTTTGTATCCTTTCTGCTTTCTTCATGTTTGCAGTTATGGGTAAACTTGAAAAAGTAGCGAAATAAGGAATAAAACATTTTATTAAAAAGAGGATGTGTCAGAGGTTTCTAACTTGACACATCCTCTTTTCATTTCTTACACATCCTTAGCGTTCTATTTGTATATAAGCCATTATCTAAAGCAACGAGACTGAAATATAATATTTATAATTACAAAAAATGTAATTACATTTTCTAAATTTATAATTAAGTTTTTTCGTTTTGTAATTATAAATTTGCAGACTGCTTTCTTATATCCTCCTACTCTTTTAAATAATAGATAAAAAGATTGAAGATAGAAAGGGAGAAATAGATATTGGATTAAATCAAACACATATAAAATGGTAACAACAATTGCAATAGAACTTGTCTAAACAAAGTTTATTAAACTACATATTTAATGATATAGATTCGCATTTTATTACCAATATACGTTAAGCGCCACGTTAAATCTGTTAATTTAGGTAAATTTACAAAGATAGAATAAACTTTATCGTTATTTTTGCATCTACAATATAAACCAAGAAGGAAATAGATATGAAAAAGTTTTTTATGGCAATATTGTTGATGTTCATTGGTATAACAATGGCATCTGCCCAAAATCAAGCAGAATTTAAGTTTGACCAAATAACAATTAATGTTGGCACTTTCCCAGAAAGCGCACCAGTTAAAAAGGCTGTCTACACCTTTACAAACGTAGGAAATGCTCCTTTGGTCATCAACGATGTTATCGTAAGCTGTGGATGTACTATTCCCAAATACGACAAGCGTCCAATTGCCCCTGGACAGAAGGGATCAATAGAAGTTACTTATAATGGTCAAGGTAAGTTCGAAGGACATTTCAAGAAGAGCATTACGATTGTATCTAACGCAAAAACTGAAAAAACGCGTTTATATATTGAAGGTGTAATGGAAAAAGGAAAATAAGAATAAAAATAGCAAATAAAGCGGGAAACCTAAGTAGAAGGTTTCCCGCTTTTATTTATAATAAACTTATAACGTTATTTTAGCCTAAGGTAGGTACAATAGCAAAATATACTACATCATGGTCTGTTTTATTCTCAAACCAGTGTTTATGACCTTCAGGGCAATAATGTGCCTGTCCTTCTCTTATAACCTCAACTACTCCATCATAATGAACTGTTAATTCTCCGCTAATAACATACATCACTTCAAAAGTTCCACTATGTTCATGTTCTCCACTTCGTGCACCTGGGCGTAGTGTTGAATACATAATTCTGGCTTTATCGTCAACATAGTTACGAGTATCTAACTTTCCTTCTCCACCCTTGAAACCTTGGATATGTTCCTCTACTATTTTATCAAAATCTATTATCATAATGTTGTTTAAATGTTTCTACAAAAATACAAATATTTCTCTAATTTCCAAAATCAAGATAGAAAGTCTTGCAACTATTTATTCATCCCTTAAAAACTATATTTCAGCATAAATCTTGTATTGACAAGCTCTATGCTGATTCTTTTTATAAGGTACAAAAGAACTCTCATGTACGTTGTCAAACAAAAGTGCACAATTTGATCTCCAATTAAGTTTGGAATTTTAGTTAGAATTATTAATAAAAAGTATATTTGCACTATGACAACAAAAAAAGAATTTTTCAGTAAATCCTAATCAAAGTTCTTCGGAATCCTTATTAAAGGATGTTCGTCGCAATACGAAACGAATTTTCATTTCAGAACAAAACGTTTTGATTGTGATGGAAGGAACCGTGGCGAACATAGTATTGTCGAGCTCTGCCGTGAATATGGTATATCAGATATCATTTACTACAAATGGAATAAGGATTTTATCGATTCAGGCAAAGTTCGCCTTGATGGTGATAACATTCGTGAAATAACAAATGACGAGGTAAAGGAACTTCGTCAGGAAAATATTCGTTTGAAAGAAACCCTTGCATCCGCAGACGCAGGGAAAGATAGAACGATATCACAGAACGATGAAAAATGTAATTAAGCTAAATCATTATTTTTGTCCCTCTGAATTGGAAAATGCTATCGACGGGTGGACGAAATAAGTACTCGTCCCTTTAAATACTTGCAGATATGAGCAAATAATTTACAGGATAATATACTATAAATCAGGAGAATATTAGGTTTTTAAGGGAGGACTAATTAGAAAAGTCAACTCCCCACTCCATTTTTAGTAAATTTTATACTAAGAGCAATATACAATTAGGTGGATATCTCTTGAAATGAGATATCCACCAACTGTATATAATTCCTATTAAGTTATTAGAATGTGTAACGTAAGCCTATCTGACCACGCCAACGGCTGTTATAACTGTCATAATCGCGATTTACGTGTGTTCCATCAAACTTAAATAATCCATCGCCTTCATAATTGAATGGACTGAAATAACGACCGAAACCATCACCATAAGTATGTCCCCAATCCTTATTGAGCAGGTTTCCTATGTTGATAATATCGAAACTTAATTCCAGAGAATTGATTTGTCCACCCACTTTAAAGCTATATTTCTGTGCCAAATGAACATCAAAATGGTGTTCAAATGCAAGATTATCTGCATAACGCTTGAAATATTCACCACGATGTTTGCTCATATAAGAATCATCAGCAATCCATTGTTTCAACAAAGCACGTTGCTGATCTTCTGATAAGTTACCTTTATATCCTGCACCCAAAACTTTTGTTATCAAAGGATATGTATCTTTGCTATTATTTACAGTCGTTGGTGCAAAACGCATTTGGTCAATTTGTGCATCAGTAGGAATAAACATGAGGTCATTACCGCGGGCACCATCGCCATTTAAATCACCATACATTTCAATAACATATGGAGATCCACTACGACCTTGGTAAATTAAACCAATTGTAGTCTGCCATTCCTTGCGTGCACCAAATCCTACATGATAATATGCACTTGCTTGAATACGATGAGGAACATTATATGCACTGAAGCCAAGCTCAGGATCATTAGGATTTCTATAAGTAGTATTAAACATCCAGTTACTACCTGCTACTGATGAAGTTCCACTATTCACACTCATAGAACGCGTCCATGTATAACTAGCCATTAAGTCAAGGCCAAAATTAAAGTGCTTTTCACCTTTCAAAGATAAGTTCACAGTGTAACCCTTATTGGTATTATATAAGCCATAAACATATGCGTAAGGAGTTCCCTTTGTTGTCTGCTCAAACATTGGACGATTATCCCATGTATATCCGGTTTCTTGACCGAAAGTTTTGCCTGTTGCTTCAATAGCAAGATTCTTATAATAAATATCATTTAATGTCTTTGAATAGATAGCCTCTGCCGTCCAGTCAATTCCCAATGCCTTAAAATCAAACCCAAGATTGAACTTAAGTGTCTGTGTAAACTTAAAGTTATCAGAGAAAATATCAACTTCTTGATTTCCAGTTGAAGCTTTCAGTTTATCTGCATTTTCCAATTGCTTATTAGGATCTAAGATTAGTTCTAGCCCTTTTGGATTATAAACACTATATTTTGACATCTGAATACCTGTGTTGGTAAAGTTATTGCTAATCCAAACATATGGTATACGACCTGTAAAGACACCCACGCCACCACGCAGAATATAACGACGATCATTATTGACATCCCAACGGAAACCAACACGAGGACTCCATAAAGGAGTACTAGACAACTTATGATCAGTACGAACTCCCCAACTACGTTTCTCAGCATATTGATTAAAGCCAGTATTAGCTGTAGGAGTATCGAAGAAGAGAGGAATTTCCATACGCAAACCATAAGTAAGTTGGAAAGAAGGAGTGGCATTCCATTTATCTTGAGCATAAAAACCTAACTGACCTGCAGAGAAAGGTGCCTTCCAACGTGGATCACCTGTTACTTCAGTATTAGCCATTCCAAAACGATATTGCTTAAAATAAGCATAGTTTGGATCAAGAGTTCCAGCCATAAAGTCTTCATAATACTTATTGAAATGTGCTAAGTCTGCGAAGTTATAAGTACCATTTGCATCTTGAATGAAAAGATTTGCAAACTTATAGAATTCATTGTGAGTACCAAAAGTAAATGTATGGTTACCTTTATACCAAGTAAGATTATCTTCAAATGTATAAATATCTTGGTCAAGCATATTTGCCATTGAAGAACGTTCGTTACCAATATTAAGTGTACCACCTGTTACTTGAAGAGAAATCATTGGGAAAGCTGATGTTACAGCACGTTGGTCACGTACTCGCACATAACTTGCACGAACTTCATTGCTCACTAATGGCGATAAACGGCTTTGTAATTCTGCTGTGAATGAGTTTGTTTTGCTTTCAAATGGATAATAATAGTGATTGTCGTTCAAAGAAGAAGCACTGCTGACATTACTTAATTGTTTTGCATCAACTAAGCTCCAACGGAACGAGAATTTATTAAAGTCGTTTATGTTCCAGTCTATCTTTGCACCAAACTTTTTACTTTTGGTATAAATATCTGGATTACCAAAAGCACCATTATAGTCATATCCTTGCTTTGCAGCCATAGCCTTAATCTTTGCAAGTACATCATCAGCTTCATCTGTAAGGATACGTGAACCTGTTTGACCATAACCATTAATATTTGGATATTCTTTATTTGCATCTTCAAAATTAAAGAAGAAGAATAATTTATTCTTTATAATAGGACCACCTAAAGTAATACCCCATTGGTATTCTTGCTGTTTTTGATATTTAGGCGCATAACCTGTTCCATCAGAATAAGGATAATGATTGCCAATAAGGTTCTGATTATTGCCAAATCCATAAACACTTCCTTGGAATTTATTGGTTCCCGACTTAGTTATAGCATTGATAGCACCACCAGTAAAACCACTTTGACGAACGTCAAAAGGTGCAACATTAATTTGAATTTGCTCAATAGTTTCCATAGATACAGGTTGTGTTCCTGCTTGCCCACCATTAGAGCCATCGGCAGTAAGACCAAAAACGTCATTATTCATTGCACCATCTATCATAAATGAATTATAACGGTTGTTGGTTCCCGCAAATGACATTGCACCATTACTTGATGTTGTAAGTTGAGGATTTAGTCTTGCTACATCGGCAATACCATGTGTTATGCTTGGAATTTCAGCTATCTGTTTAGCAGACAGACTCTGTGCAGCGCCAGTCTTAGTACCATTAATTCCTCCTTTAGCAACAACAACTACTTCCTGTAATTCTTTTGAGTCTTCTTGTAACTTACATGATAAGTCTTCAACTTCACCCAAACGAAGTGTTATATCTTGAAATATTTTCTTATGGTGCCCAATATAGGAAACTTCTACTTTGTAAGGTCCACCAACACGCATACCTTGAATAGTAAATCGACCATCTAAATTAGTAAGGGCTCGATAAATAGTTCCAGAAGGTTGATGAGTTGCAGTAACTGTAGCGCCTATGACTTCTTCACCATTTGACGTAATTTTACCGCTAATACCTGATGTTGTAATTTGTGCCATAGCGGAAATAGTAAAGGCAAGCAGGATTACAACAAGGGAAAGCAATCTTTTCTGCATAATAAATTGATGTTAAGATTTAATAACGTTATATCATAATTATGGTGCAAATATAACTAAAATTTACCAAAACATCATTACGAATGTTGTTAAAAACACAACACTTAACAAGAAAACTAAATTCGTTTTGCCAGATTTGCCATCATTACAGCAACTAAACCAGCTGTTTCTGTACGCAAACGACTATTTCCTAAAGTTACACTTTGATAATTATTATTTATAGCTTGACGAACTTCATCAATAGAGAAATCTCCTTCAGGTCCAACTATGATTGTTATATCATCGGAACACTTTTCATTATTCAAGTTGCTAAAAAAATCTTTTTTTGTTATTTCATTATAACAATGGCAGATAAACTTCGAACCTTCTACATCTCTTTGCATAAACTGGTCAAACGTAACTATTTCATTAACAATTGGCTTCCACGCCTTACGACTTTGCTTCATTGCAGAAACAACAATACGTTCTACGCGGTCAGTACGCAACACTTTGCGTTCAGAGAACTGACAACTTAAAAAAGAAATTTCATCGAAACCTACTTCTGTAGCCTTTTCTACTAACCATTCAATACGACCAATATCTTTAGTAGGAGCAATGGCGAGATGTAAATGGCCTTTCCACGTTCTACTTTGAGGCATTTGTTGTTTTATTTCATAGAAGCAATGCTTTTGATATGCCAATGTAACAATAGCTTCATAAAAAACTCCTTCACCATCCATCAAAAAAATGTCATCACCATCTTTCAATCGCAAAACACGCACAGCATGAGTAGCTTCTTCGGTTGGCAATTCTGTATGAATTGCTGCATTAGGGACATAAAAGTAACGAACCTCTTTCATTTCTGAATTATTTATACCGTGTCGTCTTCAATTCCTTTACGTCGATTTAATTCATCACGTAAATTAGAAGCCAGCTCATAATTTTCATTTTCGATAGCTTTTCGTAACGCATCTTCAAGCATTTCCGATGTTAAAGCATTTAACGGAAGTGCAACTTTACTTTTTCCTGATTCATAAGGAACACCTTGACGTATGAAAAGCTTTTCTTCCATAAACATTTCTAACTGGGCTATTTGTGCTAAGAGTATTGCGTCTGAAGCACGAATTGGCGTCATTTCAAATGTTAGTTTATTTATCAATACGACCTTATATTGCCCATCAGATATAGAATTAAATAAAATTTCATAATGATCTGTATCCATATCAGGATTTATCCAACACAACACTTCAGGAAGAAGCTTATGCCGAAGTGAATTCTGTCCTATTCGAATATTCAATTCATGCGCCATTGCTTTATCACAAACAATAGCTATTTGCTTATCTTCTGACTGATTGGTTAACACCAAGAGTCCCATCTTAGAGCCACCAACTATTTCTGTTAATCCTTTAAAAAAGACTTGTACCTTATTCATTCTCTTCTTTTGGACGGAATATTAGAGCAAAGCTAATGGTTACTACCAATGCATATCCAGCAAAAATAAACCAGCATGCTTGCCAGTTACCTATTGTCAGAACATCATTACCAAATTGCTTTAATTCTGTATAATGATTTATAACGGCCTGTGCTGCAAGAGTTCCTATAGTAGCACCTATACCATTGGTCATTAACATAAATAATCCTTGCGCTGATGAACGCATTGAAGCGTCTGTACTCTTATCAACAAAGAGAGAGCCAGATATATTAAAGAAGTCAAACGCAATACCATAAACCAACATTGATAACACAAAAAGGAATACGCCAGGTATACCAGGATCTCCCAATCCAAAGAGTCCAAAACGTAAGACCCAACCAAACATTGCAATCAACATAACATTCTTAATGCCATAGCGACGCATGAAGAATGGTATAAGCAATATACAACAGGTTTCACTTATCTGAGAAAGACTTATCAACATATTAGCATGTTGCACACCAAATGCATCTGCAAATTCTAGTTGAGCTGCAAAACTAAAGAGGAATGGGTTTGCAAAACTATTTGTTATCTGCAAACTTACACCCAGCAACATTGAGAAGATAAAGAAGATTGCCATCTTCTTTTGTTTAAATAACGAGAATGCTTTGAGCCCAAAAGCATCTACCAAGTTCTTCTTTTCGTTATTCTTTGAAATTTCACAATGTGGCAATGTAAAAGTATATAAAAAAAGAATAATACTTACCACACCTGAAGCAATAAATTGGTTCTGGTTGCTTTGAAAGCCCAAAATATCTACCAGCCACATTGTAGATATGAAGCCAATAGTTCCAAATACACGAATAGGTGGGAAATCCTTTACTATATCCAATCCAGCTTTAGCTAAAGACGAATAAGCTACAGAATTAGTTAAAGCAATAGTTGGCATAAAGAAAGCAACTGACAAAGAGTAGAGAGTAAAGATTGTAGTGAAATCAGCATTTGTATTAGCCTCTAATCCATACCATGCTGTACCAAACATAAATAATCCTGCTAGCAAATGACAGAATCCCAGTAAACGCTGTGCAGGTATCCATCTGTCAGCAATAATACCCATCAGCGCAGGCATGAAAATAGAAACAACGCCCTGCATGGAATAAAACAAACCAATGTTTTCACCAATTCCAATATTCCCTAAATAACGTCCCATAGACGTTAAGTATGCTCCCCACACTGCAAACTCTAAAAAGTTCATCAGTGCCAAACGCTTCTTTAAATTCATCTCTTAGATTTTTGTTTGGGAACAAAAGTACAGATTTTATCACAAACCACCAAATCAAAGTCAAGTATTTATGTTGGGAATAAAACAAAAAAAATTGATTGTCTCGCGACAATCAATCTTTATTAACCTTAATAATCTAATACCATGAAAAACACGTTGCAAAGTTAATTATAAATACAATAAGTTGCAAACTTTACAAAATGTTTAATCAGCGTATTAACACTATTTAAAAGTTTTCCCATTCCAATTAAACTTTCTTTGCCTTAAAATTGCTTGCATTTCCTTTTTATCAGTAGGCGAAAGTAAAGGAACAGAATACTTTATAGTAAGACTATTGTCTTTTGCCGATAATTGTATTTCACCCATAGTTATATTGGCCATATCTAACAAATCATTGTACCGTTGTTGTGACATAGTATCTGGCTTAATAAATGTTGGCATAATATCTAACTCTATCGGTTTAACCTCCCAATTATTTGAAAACAACTGTAATTTACTCTCAGCTATAGGGCCACACCATGTTTGAACCATAGCTATAGTAGATTCATCTAAACTTTTTATTTCGAGTCTACTCGAATGATTTAGATGAACTAATATATAATTGTCGGTAAGTTGTTCTATACGAGTAGAATCTTGCAAAGTATTCATTACTTCTGGTTTCATTCCCATCGTAACATAATCAGCTAATTCAGTTCTTAAACTTCTATTAAGATAAGGTATTATTGAGTCTGGCATTTCCAACCATATTTGACGCATATTCTGCGCATTCAAAGGCAACATGGTAAAACTTACCAATAAGAGTATAAATAACTTCTTCATATCAAATAAAAAGCGTAATAATGCATTATTGAAATGCAATATTACGCTTTTTTTAGCAAATAAGCAAGTTTATTTCCTAAAAAGCTAATTGGGCCTTACACTTATTCACAATTTAGAAAAGAGAAAAACTCAAATCACAATTGTTTTTATAAGTAGCTATCATCATTACAATTCTATCTTTGTTGTTGTATCCAACTACAAATTTTCCATCATCTGCATTTTCAGAATTGGTAGTGTTATAACTTTGCTCATACTTCTTTGCTAATTTATTCATTCTAGCAACAGCAATTCCTTTGTTATTACAACAAGTTTTTAAACGCAATTGATTAAGTCTCCCTTCATTATCAAAGAAGCATTCTATTTCATTATACTTCTCTCCATCAAAAACTACATTTTTATATGTAGCCTTTCCATTACTTAATAAATAAGGGGTACCGAACTTCTTGTCTAAAGCCTCCATTGTCTTGGCTTTCTCTACCATAAATGGGACATTGTCAATTTGTCGTTGTGCTGATACATTTAACACAAAAATAAGTAGGAAAAGTAATATTCCTAAACATTTTTTCTTCATCTTGTTCTCTCCTTTTATATTTAGTATATATTTCATGATGCAAAGATACATATAAAAAATGAAAGTTTATTCAAAAAAAATAAGAAAAGTAAAATATAGCTTAATTATTTTATCCCAACAACCTATTTCTTTGATTAAAATATGCAAAACGCTTGAATAGAATCAATTATTCTATTTTTAAGCATTTGCTTTGATTAACATAAGATTATTTGTATATTTGCAATATTATAATGAAAACTTAAAGATATTTTTCAGACTCTATAATATAAAATTGTAGGCAAACAGTACGTAATTATAAAAGTATAATCATGAGTATAGAAGAAAATAAGCGTCAAATCCTTAAATTTGAAACAAAACATAATTTACAATTCCCAAGTAGATACTTTGATTTTTTATCGGAAATCAATTATGGAGATATATTCGAAATAGAGAATACTGGTATATGCATGTACTCTTACTCAGATTTGGAGGAAAGAAACCAAACATACGAAATACAAGACTTTGAGCCTAACTATCTTATGATAGGACAAGATGGCGACATGGCTTATTTTATTAACAAAAATAATTCAAATGATGATACCATATATTCAAACGATTTAGGTGCTTTAGGCTCTTTAGAAATGAGAAAAGAAGCTGATAATATTTATGATTTCTTAAAGTCATTTGATTAAATAGGTATATTCCAACATTCACTTCAGAAGAATTAAATATGCTAAAGATAATGGAAACGAAAGAAATTAAAACTCTTTTAAGAACTAATTTAGAGTCTATCCTTTCCAAAACTTTTGCTCAGTATGGATTTAAGTGGAAGAAGAGTTCTTGTAAGTTTCAGAGAAAGATGGAGGATTTCGAACAAAGTATTTTATTCTTTTTTTCTCCAGCAAAACTTTTTGATGATAAAAGCTTAGGCCATATTGATATTATGATTCGTCTTGATTCAAAAGAAATTAATAAACTTGCAACTATTTTAAAAGGCGCTGAAACTAAATTTGATTCAATAGAAACTGTTGTGAATGTCAATGTTGGACTTATTGTCGGTAAAAAAGCTATTAACTGGAAGCCTATTTCTATTGAAGAGATGAATAGACTTATCGAGACTGACATTAAATCATTACTTGCTGAGAAGATTGTTCCATTCTTAAATGATAGAGGAAATATACGCAAAGTACTCAATGACTTTGAAAATACAGAGCCTTATTTCTTCTCAAATAGTAATGATGTTGTAGCCTTACTTGCAATAACGATGTATTCTATGCTTAACGACCACGAAAGTGCCAGAAAAGTTGCTGCTAAATATTATTTACCCGACGAAATATATCGAAAGAAGTATAAAACACTGCTGCATCAATTAAACTGCATCTAATCTATCAATTAAAAAGCATTAGCAACTAACTTTCACAATTTAATTCTGAATTCTTGTTATAATCTATAATTACGTAATTTCCTTTTGTTTGCATTTGTCAGATATTTTTATTATATTTGCAGGGTCATATTACATTAACTTATAAAAAGAAAATTATGAAAAAACATTTTACCTTACGAAACAGATTAGTACTTTTGATTATATCTGTTTGTTTTATTTTCACAAATGCGCATGCTGATTGGAAACTTATTAAGCAATTAGATGCTACTTATGCTACATTTATTACTAAAGGAGGAAATATTCTTCTATCAGATTTTCGAATTGAAAAAGATGGTGGTATTTATATTTCTACCGATGAAGGACAAACTTGGACCAAAACCAATGCGAAGGACTATAACTACAATAGATTTATAGAAGTAGACAACCATCTTTTTGCTTTTGGTTATGGAGCAAAAATAGCTTATTCTTCAGACGAAGGTAAAACTTGGTCTGAATATAGTTATGCTGATGCGGTAAAAAATATTATCAGTGAAGAAAATATGCCTTATACCGTATGTTATGCGGCTACTTATCACAATAATAAACTTTATGTTGCAGATTTCTGTGGAGGTGGCATCATATACTCTGAAGATTTTGGAAAAACTTGGAAAAATACTGACCTGTCTTCTTTAAAATATGTAGCTGAAGAAGAAGATGGTTCTTCTGTTGAAAATACTGAGAATATCTATCAGATGGTTTCATACAAAGGTAAATTATATGCCTTCGGAGTATACTTTATTTTCAGACTTGACGAGTCAACCAATAAATGGAATGTAATAAGTGATAAAAGCAATTTTATGGCAGTATCTACCATTTTCAACAATACATTATTATTGGGTAGAAGTGTTCCTAACGACGATTTTAACACCCCATTTATTCTTACACTTGATAGTAACGAAGAATGGAATTCGCTCCCTCGACCTACAGGTATAATGGACAACAATATAAGAGCTATGTCAAGCGATGTTAATAACATATATATTGGTTTGCAAAAGGGAGGATTCTATTATACTCCCAATAAAGGCACAAATTGGTATAACATTTCCAAAGGACTTCCTAATATGGGAAATATAGGTACACTTTACCTTACCCCAACCCAAATATTCACAAACAAAGATTATGTCTACGTTTCTATTTATGAACCTCAAGGTGATTCTAAGAAAAGCGGACTTTACAGATTCGATAAATCTGAACTTCCTGGTTCTACAGCAATCGAAAAAACTACTGCTACCGAAGATATTTCTATCCGTATTTCAGAAAACACCCTCTATGTAAGCTCAAATAAAAATTTGGCTATAAGTGTTTTCAATATAGACGGGACCGAAATGAATATAACTCTCGTAAATGGAAAAGCCGATATAAGTACTTTGAAGAGAGGTATTTATACTTACAAATTACTCTGCGGAAATCGTACATTTAGAGGTAAATTCGTAAGAAAATAACATAATATCAAATACGGTCCTTCACACTCAACCAATCATAACTGAGTATGAAGGACCACATACTATTACGACAGACCAAATAATAATCTAATATTTTGATAAAAAACAACTCATTTTACGTCTCTATATTACTCTTTCTTCTTCTTGTTTATAACATAGAACTATGCAATTCCTAAACGCATTATATAAAAAGAACGACATCGTTTAAGCAAGCTTTAAGTCGTCTACAATGACACTTTCTAACAAACTTATAATAACCTGATTATTAGATAAGTAAGGAGTATTTATAAACTCTTACTTAAAACCTTAATTATATTCCGTAAAATTATAATTATAAAATAAAAATTTAATAATTAAAAAATCAAGAAAATATAATTAATGTTTTTTCAATTTATAATTATATTTTTCTATTCATATAATAACAGAGCTGTTATGAAAAAACGACTACGATTTATTTAGAATGAATAAAACTCTTTTTATATCTTTGCAATTATTGCGCTTCTTTTAGAAGATAGAAGTTGTGCTACTCAAAAAAGAGACGTATTATTATTGCAAAGCAGATTATGGAACAAATTAAAGCAAAGGATTTCCTCCTATATTATAATCCTAACATAGATGAACTTACAATTTCTTCAGGAATGAAGTTTATAAAACGTACTGGCGAAGAAATTAAAATTGATTTGAATCCTCATGGTCAATCAAAGTTAACCGAAGTTGATTTTTTAAGTTTAGATACGGAGAAAAAGACGCTGACATGCAAGATTAACAAGAAATCAATTGTCTTAACCACTAAATTTCAGATTAACATGCAAAGTTTTGAGTTCTTAATGGGAATGAAAACAAACGTTCAGAGCACTGAAAATCTTGATAAGATAGATTTATTTATTTCAAGTGATAAGTTAGAACACCTTTACCTTAGCAAGGTGAAAGACTATGTTATCATTGATTCTATACGGATATTCTTTGAAGAAGAACAATATTTCGTAGTTAAAAACCAGCCTAAATTCATAAGGGAAGCGATTAGAAAAATGTCAATATCCAATACAACTATTAACATAGAAACAGAAAATAATCAATTCAAATATAGAGTAGATACCAATAATGAGATAGCGTCTTTTTTGCAAACTGCTTTTAATCTAATTGACTTTACTCGATGAATGACAAAAACAGAATATAGAATAATACTTTAAAATAATAGTTTCGTCAAAGAAAAAGTAAAAAAGCCGTATAATAGTTTAGAAAAGAATTATTATACCTATTAAAAACAAGTAAAAAATGACACATCAGAATATTATCATGATGTATCATTTTTTAAATGATAGAAAGAAAAACAAAGAGACTGCATCAAAATAATAATATATCTTGATACAGTCTCTTATTTATTTTACAGACTTTTATTACTTAACAATTTCTTTCACTGTGCTACCATCGCTATATTTCACGATGTTTACACCCTTTACAGGCTGATTGATACGAGCACCAGAAATGTTATAACGCGCAACTTCTACAACGTTTGTAGCTGTTGAAGCTGATTCAATACCAGTTACAACGTAGTCAGAAATAGAGCATTGGTCAGCATTTACAATTTTACCAGTCGATGTATTGATAACCAATACTATAACATGTAACTTAGACTTGTCTTGAATAGCTGAATATTGTGAGATATTATCAAACGAAGTCTCGTGTGTCTGAGGTTTGTCTACTACAATTTGTCCAATACTTCCCTGCATACCATTTGTAATACCATTAGCAGTAATGGCAGTATGGTCGAATGTAAAGTTACGAATAGTACCTGGAGAGTTAACAAAATAGTCTAATTCTTTTGTGTATCCTTGATACTGTGAGTTACCAGCAAAATAATTCTTCTGGTAATAAGAGCTGTTCTTCAAGCCATCAGCTGTCAATACATAAGCAAGTGCAAATGTATTTCTGTAAGGTTTTGTACGGAAAGTTGTCTTTGTAGTAACAGCAATATTTCTCTTTTGCTTATCCCACATAGCTGAAACTTTTACATCCATTTCTGCACCTTGACTCCTTTCAGAACGGAATGTATTATATCCAGAGTAATCTTTAGACTCAATTGAACGATTGAAAATAATATATGGGTATCCACCTAACCCGCTGATAAGACTTGAATAAGAACTGCACATCAATGGGTCTTGTGAACCATGAATAGCAATTCCAATGAAATCATTAGGATATTGTCTTGTCAAATAACCCAACATAGCAAGACCTCTTGGACACCATCCACACCACATTGCTGTATAATCTTCAACTACAACTTTACGTGTAGCAGTTTGTGAAAGAGTTTTACGCTCAATGGTAGTATAAGGCTCTTTCATGTTAGTTGGTTGTCCGTTTACTTTTGTAATATTGAAAGCAACTTCGTCTACAGTAGTATCGCTATATGGTGGAACAACAACATTTAATGTTGAGTTACCGCCACGTGTCATATTCTCTCCTTTAAGAGAAACTGTCTTAGTTTCGATAACTTTACCACCACTTGTAAGTGTGTATTCAATGCTCTGTACCCCACTACCTAAATTGGCAAGAGAAATTGGCACATTTACACCTTTAGAGTTAATTTCAACATAAGCTTCTTGTGTTGGCGCTTTAGCTACTTGCGCATACGCATTTGTTTGTAACAAAGCTAAAGAAAAGGCAATAAATAGCCTTAAAGTCGATTTTTTTTGCATAGTTTTATTGTTTAATAATTATAAAATATGAAATAATAAATAATAACTGTAGGATGAAAAACTTATCAGAACTAAACAGTTCCCTTACTGGTAACTTTTTATACGATATAAACTCTTTAGACAAGTTCTTAAAAGAAAAGGAGAATCTTAGTAATAAGCAATCTCTGTAAGCTATAAACATCATAGCCGACAGCAGTGCCATTGCTAAAAGTACTGATACATGTAACTGATTCATTGAAAATAATAGTAATAGCAGGCCCCTTTTCAAGAAAATTAAGTCATAGCAAAGCTACTCTAACCTTCATTCTTGTTCCTATGTTTACACAGTTTTTGGGCTGGCAATATTACATAGAGAAATAGGGTTCTGCAAATGCATTTATATTTAGTAATAATTATATGACGCTGCAAAAGTATATATATTCTCTCAAAACAAAAAAAACTTACATATAAATTAAAATATTATTTATTAAATTATATTAAACGGCTTGTATTGTAAAATTAACGCGTATCAGATAATTTATTAAAAAGACTTATATTTTATTGATATTTAATATTTTACACACAAATATGATGTTTAATTTTGCTATTCTTATATTTATACAAAGTTCGTTGAAAAGTATTAAATCATACTTAATTAAAGTAAGGAAAAGGGAGTATTTAGAGTAAAGAAAACTCATACTTCAATTTAATAAAGTGCTGATATCCAAAAAAAGAATTTGAATGTTTATAATATGCCTAATTTATGGATATTACAAACTAATTGGAGAGTTTAGAAAATGGACAAGAGCCTTAAAATAGAATAGCCTTCATGCTTAGCAGGCAAATTTAAATAATGAAAAAACGCCACAGAAGTTACAAAAAGTACTTCTGTGGCGTTTTTTATACCAATTAAACTTTTACAAATATGAGGGATTACTTAAAATTCAAGTTCAAAACCAATCATAAGTTCTTCTGGTGAAAAACGTAAACCAAAACCATTTGTTCCGATTTCAGGTTCTTCACCACCAAAATAATTGTGTCGATAACCTACAAAACCCATACGGAGACATAAACAAAGTCCTTCAGTAAGATCTACACAAGCACCTGGACGTATACCAACTTCAAATCCATGTCGATTAGTTTTAGTATCAGCAACTTTTACTTTACCAAAATCAAATCCTACTCCGCCATCTAAAAATAAGTTGAATGGACCTTTATGTACATAATACCAACGCGCAAAAGGAGAAATCTTAAAGCTGTTCGAATACTTATTTAAGCCATCTTCATGCTCTTTTTCGTATTCATAACCTAACATCAATCCCACACCCCATCTATCATTAAATAGATAACCTATTTCGGGAGAGAAATCAAACTTCACCATTTTATCCTTAGGGTCAGACCAAAAGGTCACTGCACCACCCACAAAAGTTCTTGCACCATGTTCCTCATCATTATGCGCAACTGTGTTAGGAAATGTTGCTTGCGCATAAGAAGTCATACTTCCAACAAGCAAAAATAGAGATAAGAATAGATTTTTCATATTTTAGTTTTTATATTTTCTGCAAAAGTACTTCTTTTTTTTTATTAACACTAACAATAACTAAAAATAATAATTAACACCACAAAAGATATAGAACATACTTAACTTTATCAGTTTTTTTTTAGTACTTTTGCAGAAAGAACACTCACTTTTGAATGGATAATAATAAAGCGACATTAGAGCTAGGACAAAAACCCGTGGGCAAATTGTTAGCGCAATATGCCCTGCCTGCAATCATTGCAATGACTGCAGCATCGCTTTACAACATTATTGATCGAGTTTTTATTGGACAAGTTGTCGGTAAAATGGCCATTTCAGGACTCGCAATTACTTTCCCTTTCATGAATCTTGCAGCAGCATTTGGTGCAGCAGTAGGAATAGGTGCATCTACAACTATCAGTGTTAAGTTAGGACAGAAAGACTATAAATCGGCAGAAAATATTCTTGGTAATACCATTACTCTTAACCTCATTATAGGATTGGCATTCGGAGGAATATGCCTTATATTTCTCGATCCTATTCTTCGATTTTTCGGTGCTAGTGATGCAACTCTTCCATACGCACGAGATTATATGCAAGTTATACTTGCTGGAAATGTATTTTCTCACATGTACTTTGGAATGAATGCCATACTAAGGGCTGCTTCGAAACCACGAATCGCAATGTTTGCGACCATTTTTACTGTCATTATGAATATTTTGTTCGACATTATATTTATTCTGTGGCTCCATTGGGGTATCAAAGGTGCAGCCTTCGCTACCATTATATCACAAGTTATAGCACTCTGCTGGCAGATGAAGCTTTTTGCTAATAAAAACGAATTATTGCACCTTAAAGAAGGGATATATAAATTGAAATCCAATCTCGTAAAAAATATTATTTCAATAGGAATATCTCCTTTCCTGATGAATGCATGTGCATGCATAATTGTCATCTTCATTAATAATCAGTTAGTAAAGTTTGGTGGTGACTTAGCAGTTGGAGCATACGGAGTTGCTAACAGCATTGCAATGATATTCATTATGTTCGTTATCGGACTTAATCAAGGAATGCAACCAATTGCAGGGTATAACTATGGTGCGCAAAAATACGATAGAATGATGCAAGTAGTTAAGCTATCTATCATCACAGCAACTTGTATTATGTTTATAGGATGGTCTTTAGCTAAGTTCGCACCTTATTATTGTGTCCGACTATTTACTAAAGACCCTGAATTGATTCAAAGGTCTATCAAAGCTATTAGTATCATCATGATGATGTATCCATTTATTGGATGTCAGATGGTAATTACCAATTTCTTTCAATGCATAGGAAAAGTAAAAGTTAGTATTTTTTTATCGTTGTCAAGACAATTATTATTTTTACTTCCACTACTTGTAATACTTCCGAACTTTTATAATGTTAATGGAGTTTGGGCAGCAATCCCAACAAGCGATTTTATTGCAGTAGTAGTATCAATAACAATAATGACTATCTATCTGCGACGACTTAAAAAGGAACAGAAAGAATATAAAGCTATTTAGTTTAAATAAATATCCTCGCTTATGGAAAAAAAACTTATAATCAATGTAGGACGACAACTCGGAAGTGGTGGACGCTGCATAGCAAAAGCTCTTGCAGAGGAATTTAATTGCCGATTTTACGACAATGAAATTCTAAATCTTGCTGCAAAGGAGAGTGGTTTCTCTGAAAAATTCTTTGAAAAGAACGATGAGCAGAAAAGATTTCTTAAGTCGCATTTCCATCTTAATTTACCACTTCTAGGTAATAACGATTTCTACAAAAATAACTTTTCTCCTGAAGGATTATACCAATTCCAAAGCGATGTAATAAGAAAAACAGCAGAAGAAAATCTACGCTGCGTCTTTGTCGGCAGAACAGCTGACTATATATTGCGAGATAATCCTAATGTTATTAATATTTTCATTACTGCTGAAATTAATTTTAGAGCAAAAAATGTAACCGAACGCCTTGGCTGTACAATGGAAGAGGCCTTTAAAGTAATTGAAAATAAAGAAAGCGAACGTGCAAAATATTACAATTACTATACAGGGAAAACATGGGGTCATGCAGAAAGCTACGACCTTTGTGCAGACGCAAGTATATTAGGAGTTGAAGAAACGAAAGACTTTATAGCTTTCTTCATACGGAAAAAACTATCACTTGAATAAGTTTTGTATGAAAAGAATTGGCATTATAAGTGATACACACGCCTATTGGGACAAGAAATACGAGATCTATCTTAAAGATTGCGATGAAGTTTGGCATGCTGGAGATATCGGTTCGTTAGAAGTTGCTGATAAGTTCGAAGCAATGAAACCAATCTTTCGAGCTGTTTATGGTAATTGTGATGGTTATGATATTCGTACTCGCTATCCAGAAGTTCTGAGATTTAAGTGTGAAAAAGTAGATGTTTTGCTTAAGCATATTGGTGGTTACCCTGGCAGATACGATTACTCTGTACGTAATATACTTTATTATTCACCACCCAATCTATTCGTAGACGGACATTCCCACATATTAAAAATAATGCCCGATAAAACATTAAATCTGCTTCATATTAACCCTGGTGCAGCAGGCTTACAAGGTTTTCATAAAGAAAGAACTATTGTAAGACTCTCCATTAAAGGCAATAAAATGATTGATTGCGAGGTTATAACATTATCAGACAATAATAATTAATAAAAACAAAATAATAACAACTTATGAAAACTTATTTAGTAACAGGTGCCGCTGGTTTTATTGGTGCAAACTACATTAAGTATCTACTTCACAAGAAGTATGTAAACGAAGACATTAAGATTATCGTACTTGACGCATTAACTTATGCAGGTAACCTTGGTACTATCAAGGAAGACATAGATGATAAAAGATGTGTTTTCGTGAAAGGCGATATACGTGACAGAGAATTAGCTGATAAATTATTTGCAGAAAACGACGTCGATTATCTTGTAAATTTTGCAGCTGAAAGCCATGTAGATAGGTCTATAGAAGATCCACAACTATTCTTAAATGTAAATATCTTAGGAACTCAAAATCTCATGGATGCTGCTCGTCGTGCATGGGTTACAGGTAAAGATGAACAAGGTTACCCTACGTGGAAAGAAGGAAAGCGCTACCATCAAGTTTCTACTGACGAAGTTTATGGTTCACTTGGTGCTGATGGTTATTTCACTGAAGAAACTCCGTTATGTCCTCATAGTCCATATTCAGCAAGTAAAACAAGTGCTGACATGTTTGTAATGGCATATCATGACACATATCACATGCCTATTAGTATTACACGTTGCTCAAATAATTATGGTCCTTACCATTTCCCAGAAAAATTAATTCCATTAATTATCAATAATATTCTTGCCGGCAAACCTCTTCCCGTATATGGGGAAGGATTAAATGTTCGCGATTGGTTGTATGTAGAAGACCACTGTAAGGCAATTGATATAGTAGTTCGTGAAGGTCGTGTAGGACAAGTTTATAATGTTGGTGGACACAATGAGATGAAAAACATCGATATTGTAAAGCTCATTATCAAAACTATTCACGACATGATGGCTGAAGATAAAGAGCTACGCAAAGTTTTGAAAAAACAAGTTAAAGATGATAATGGCGATATTGATATTTCATGGATTAATAATGATTTAATTACGCACGTAGCAGACCGACTCGGTCATGATGCACGTTATGCTATTGACCCTACCAAAATTAAGAATGAATTGGGTTGGTTCCCTGAAACTATGTTTGCTGATGGTATTGTAAAAACCATAAAATGGAATTTAGAAAACCAATCTTGGATTGATGAGGTTACAAGTGGTGAATATCAAAAGTACTACGAGAATATGTACGGAAACAGATAAACAGAAGCATTCCCCTGCCCTTTCAAAAAGGTCAGGGGAAATCCTAAACTTACAAACATGACAAACATAGGGAAGATAATAGAGCTACCTAAACGATTAGACTGTCGTGGCAACCTCACCGTTGCACAAGAAATGAAAGATATTCCTTTCAATATTTCTCGTGTTTATTGGGTCTACGATGTACCAGGAGGAGAAAATCGTGGAGGGCATTCACACAAACATTGTCGTGAATTTATTATTGCAGCAAGCGGATCATTTACCGTTACGCTTGATAATGGTACAGAAAAAGAATCATTCTTACTGAATCACCCCTACCAAGGTTTACTTGTGAACACCGATACGTGGCGGACACTCGAAGACTTTTCGTCTGGTTCAGTCTGTTTAGTTCTCGCTGAAGATCCATTTGACGAAGACGACTACATCAGAGAATACGACGATTATTTAAAATTCATTGGTAAAACAAGATAAGAACTATAATGAGAAACTGACTATAATCAAAAATTGATATATCGTTTGTTACCATTAAAAATTTTAAAATAGAGTCTGTTAATATCGTAATATGATTGAAATTAAACAATATAATTTTGATGATGCAACGAAATGGAACGAATTTGTAGCCATCTCCAAGCAAGGTACGTTTCTTTTCAATCGCAACTATATGGATTATCATGCCAATAGGTTTACCGATAATTCATTTCTTATTATGGAGAAAGGGCGCATTATTGCTCTATTTCCAGCCAATCGAAAAGGTGACATCCTATATTCTCATCAAGGTCTTACCTATGGCGGATTACTTACAACAGAAAAGGTAACTGCTGATAAAGTATGCAACATCTTTTCAGAATTAAAAATTTTGCTCAAGAAAATTGGAATCAAACAAGTAATTTATAAAGCCATTCCATGGATTTATCACAATATTCCTGCTGAAGAAGATCTTTATGCACTTACCAATATTTGCCATGCTCAAATTATCAGCCGCGATATTTCATCATCATTCTATCTGCATAATGTACGAAAGTTTACTGAAAGCCGTAAAAGTGGTATTCGAAAAGCGATAAGAAATCATATTCTTGTAGGAGAAAGTAAAGATTTAGCAGCATTTTGGAATATTCTAAACAACAATTTAATTGCTAAATATGATACTCCTCCAGTACATTCTTTAGATGAATTACAGCTTTTAACGAATCGTTTCCCTAAAGAAATTAAACTCTATATGGCAATAACTCCCAATGGAGAGCCATTAGGAGGCACAATAATCTATGAAACACCAAACGTTATTCATACGCAATATATATCAGCATCACCAACTGGGAAAGCGATAGGAGCTTTAGATTTATTGTTCGACTATATAATAAATAATGTATATATGGGCAGAAATGGTTATTTTGACTTTGGTAAAAGCACTGAAGCTGGTGGCACATTACTTAATCAACAACTTATTCATCAGAAAGAAGGATTTGGGGGACGAGGTGTTTGTTACGACACTTACGAATGGAAAATATAAGTCATATGTTAGAATATTTATCACTCAAGCGCATCACAGCGATGCACGAAAACGAAATAAACAAAGCAATTTCAGACGTTGTAACTTCGGGTTGGTATCTTAATGGCAATGCTGTTCGACTTTTTGAAGAACATTATCGTAACTATATAGGCACACAACACTGTATTAGTTGTGGTAATGGGCTTGACGCTTTGCATCTTATTCTACGTGCTTACAAAGAACTTGGACAACTCCACGATGGCGATGAAATAATTGTACCTGCCAATACTTACATTGCCACCATATTAGCAATAACTGAAAACAACCTTAAACCAGTACTTGTAGAACCAGAAATCACAACATTAGAAATAGACGATAATCGCATAGAAGAAGTAATTACTCGTCGCACTCGTGCGATTATGCTCGTGCATTTATATGGTCGTTGTGCTTATACTAAAAAATAGAAAATATTTGCAAACAGCACAAAATAAAACTTATAGAAGATAATGCACAGGCACATGGATGTACTTACAATGGTAAACTTACAGGAAGTCTTGGCGATGCAGCTGCTCATAGTTTTTATCCTGGTAAAAATCTTGGGGCATTAGGTGATGCTGGTGCTGTTACCACTAATGATTTTGAACTCGCAGAAACGATTCGTACACTTGGTAATTATGGTTCGAGTCGTAAATATGTTTTTGAATATCAAGGAAAAAATAGCCGTATGGACGAAGTCCAAGCAGCTGTGCTTGATGTTAAATTAAAATATCTTGAGGAAGATAATGCATGTAGAAAAGAAATTGCTCAATATTTTGAGCAAAATATAAAGAACGATAGCATTATTATTCCTAAAGCTTTAAACCGCGATAACGTTTATCATATCTTCCCAATTCTCTGTGTAGAACGCAATAGATTGCAAGAATTCCTAAAGGAAAATGGTGTGCAAACTATGATACACTATCCTATCCCCCCCATAAGCAAGAAGCATATAAGAAATGGAATGAACTATCGTTTCCTATAACAGAACGTATCCATCGTGAAGAACTTTCTATTCCTTGCAATCAAATCATGTCATTAAATGATGCTGAAAGAATAGTTACGTTACTAAATAGTTTTTACTAATCTGAAAATAAATAGTTTAGGAAACTATTGAGAGGAATAGATTTTTAAGGGCTCCTCTTTCAAACCCAGATTTTTATTATATGTCTGATTCCTAATCATATTTATTTAGTCGTCCCTTAAAAACTATATTTCAGCATAAAGCTTGTATTGACAGGCTCTATGCTGATTCTTTTTATAAGGTACAAAAGAACTCTCATAGCTCTTTTGAAGTTATATGCTGCTGCAGA
>NZ_BAKF01000030.1 GCF_000614025.1 Prevotella aurantiaca JCM 15754 | reverse complement strand
AAGAGCTGTTTAGATGTACGTTTAAGCATAAATATACTACAAGAATTTATAATGTAAAGGTACAAAAACTTGCAGATATAAGCAAATAATTTACAGGATAATATACTATGAATCAGGAGAATATTAGGTTTTTAAGGGAGGACTATATAATGTATATAGAAAGCATAAAAAAAGACTCGCAAACTTTCGCTTGCGAGTCTTTATATTTATTTATTCAAATGTGAATTAGTAACCTTCGTTCTGTGTAAGGTTTGGATTTACCTTGATTTCACGTGCTGGGATAGGATAAGTGAAGTACTTAGAATCAGCTTGCAATGAGTGGTCAGTAAATCCTGCGCCAGTGAATACAAAGTTAGCTGCTGCAGGTTGATTTGCACGACCGCTATAACCTAAGTGATTACGCTTCAAGAAGAGGTAACGTTGACCTTCACCAACCATTTCACGGAACCATTCGTCACCAATTTCATCAATACTTGCACCTGTTGTTTGAGCACCACGTGCAGTTTGAAGTTGATTAAGAATAGCAACAGCATCAGTTGTGTGTCCAGCTTTTGCATTAGCTTCAGCATTAATCAAGTACATTTCTGGCAAAAGGAATGGCTTAACCAAGTGACGGCTATTTGGAACAGAAGTCGTAAGATCAGGATTACCTACGTAACGCTTAAACATATAAATTTTGTTATATGTTAAATCACTAAACAACATAATGATACCATTCTTAGCGAACCAGTTCTGGAAACGTAAGTCGCCAGCTGTATAGAGAGACAATAACTTCTGTGAAGGGAGATAATATGGCTCATAGTAGTAGCCTTGTGGGTTCCAAGCTACCTTGAAATTTTTATTATAAGCTGCACGTGTGAACATAGAGTTTACACTTGCTCCACCTTCTTGGATATTACCAGCTAATTGTATAATCGCTTCGGTGCCCTTGTCGTAAGTGTACTCTGCTTCAAAAGCATCTTGAGTGCTTGCTAATTGGAATTCCGGATTATCAATTACCTTCTTAGAATAGGTTGCCGCATTTGCATAATCTTGAATATCAAGATAGTAACGTGCATAAAGTGCATTTACAGCATCCATTGTTGGGGTCATCTTATAGTTATTCTTAGAAACACCCAAACTATTAACATCTTTAGGAGTAGGTTCTAAAGCTACAGATGTCTTCGTAGCAATTTCAGCTGCAGCTATATCAAGATCAGCCTTAATTTGATCGTAAACAGCTTTAATAGTAGCACGAGCAGGTTTAGCTTCCAAATTATATTCCAATACCAGTGGTACGCCTGCATCAGTAGAAGCTGTAGCAGGGTTGTAAGCCTTAGCAAAGTGACGAACTAATTCAAGGTAAGCATTTGCACGATAGAAGTGTGCGTAACCATCATATAGTTTAGCCTTAGCTAAAGCAGTAGGGTTATTACTGTACTTAGCTTGAAACTTAGCAATCTGCTCTATGAACAAGTTGAAGTTCTTAAGTGCACCATAGTGCTGTCCCCAAGTTTCAATTGTATTTTGGTCAGATGCGGTAAATCCATCATCGGTACGGTGAATAGCACCATAGTTGTTACCATAGATAGAAGTTGCATTAAAACCATCGCACATTATTTCAGCAGGATAAATAAGGTCTCCATAGAAAGAAGCACGATAAGAAGTATTGATACCATTCAAATAATAATCAATAGACGATGTAGATAAAAGGGTATCTGTTGCCTCGCCTGTTATAGCATTATTTGGCTCAAGGTCCAAATTACATGATGTTAGCGACAATGCACCAATACCAGCAACAAGCAAAAATTTATTATATTTTTTCATATTCATTTCTCTTATTTAATTCAATTATTGAACTATAAATTAGAATGCAACTTCAACACCGAAGAGCACTTGCTTAGTGTTACCAAGGCGACCATAAGTAATATTAGAGTCTACTTCAGGGTCAATACCTGTGTACTTAGTAACTGTGAACAAGTTACGACCTGTGAAAGTAAACTTAAGACCGTCAATTACATTCTGCCATGACAATAGAGACTTTGGCAATTCGTAACCGATCTGTAAGCTCTTCAAACGCATGAATGAAGCATTTTCCAACAAGTGAGTATCAAATTGCATACCCCAACCCTTAGACCAATCTGGGAACTTAGCATTTTTATTGTCTGCTCTCCAGAAATCATTCACCATCTTGTGCTGGTTGTAAGAAGTCTGTACGGCTGCAAAGTTAGCATAGAAGTACATATCGTTGTTTACCAAGTATTTGCCAAGAACTACAGCAAAGTCAGCAGAGAAAGTAAGTCCCTTCCATCCTGCACTGATATTGAAACCACCATTGAATGGAGCACGACGACGTAAACCAGAGTTCTGTGTTAATGTTGTTTCATCGAAGTTTGAAGTAACTCTGCTTGGATCCTTTGTTGTTTGATCAATATCACTACCAGGGAGGTACCACTGAGGAGAACCATCAGCAGGATTTACTCCAGCCCAAAGTGGCAAGTAGTACATAACTGGTTTACCTACAACATAAGCAACCATGGTACCAGCAATTTCCCAACGTTGACGACCTTGGAAGAGCTCTGTAACCTTTTCGTTGTTGTAGTTGAAGTTGATACCTGCACGAACATAATAATCGCGACTACGAAGAATATCGTAACCTAACTTAAGGTCAATACCAGTATTCTGCAAACCACCTACATTACGCATAAGTGAGCCATAACCTGATGTATAAGGATAAGGAACACCCATCAACATACTTGAAGTCTTACGGAGATAGTACATCAACTCGAAGTCTAATTTGTTGAACAACTTACCATCTAATGTCAGAGAGAACATGCTTTGCTTTTCCCACGTTAGTTCAGGATTTTGAGGTTGTGAGAAAACCACTGCGGTATTTGTATCATAGTTTGTTGTAGCACCAATCAAACCAAGAGCAGCGTAGTCGCCAATTTCAGAGTTACCTTGTGTACCATAAGAAATCTTGAAGTTCAAATCATCAATCCACTTGTAATTGTTCATGAAAGCTTCATTCTTAATCTTCCAAAGGAAACCAGCAGCCCAGAAAGTACCATTCTTATGATCTCTTCCGAAACGTGAGTTAGCATCGTTACGAAGTGAGAAGTCTACGAAATAACGATTATTGAAATCATAGTCTAAACGGCCGAAGAAAGACAAAGAACGCATATCTGCACCTTCTTCACTGATTGAGTAAGACTCTTTTCTACCATGCTGAAGCAACATTAAGTGGTCATCAACTTGACCTGATGACTGTGCGTAGAAATAATCCATATTAGTCTTGAGACCTTCATGACCTCCCAAGATAGTGAAGTGATGATCATCATTTACGTCGAAAGAATACTCAATGGTATTAGTCATTGTGTTAGTAAAGCCGTATGTAAAGCTCTTACCTCTTAATCCCTGAGATGCAAAATCATAAGAAGGCTTTGTCTTCCAATTATTACGCACAAAGTACATATCAGAACCTACGCGTGATCTAATTTTCAAGTTCTTAATTGGTTCAAACTCCACGAATGCGTTTGCAAGCACACCATAACGTTCATAAACATCTGGGGTATTTTCTTTAAAGTAGTAAGGATTTACTACATTTGAACCAGGATATTTCTTATCATAGTCTTTACCCGTTTTTGGATCAATAGCAGGATACAATGGCTAATGAGGAAAGAGAGACCACCAGATGTGTAAGAAGCATTTCCACTTGAGTTACCAAAGTTACCATTACGTTCTTTATTATCATAAGAGAAAGAGATATTCAGACCCATACGCATCCAGTCTTTTGGACGTGCAGAAATGTTAGAACGGAAGTTATAACGATCGAAGTAGTTACCAACAGCAGCACCTCTTTGGTGGAACTGGCCAGCTCCAATCATATAAGAAATACGATCGCTACCACCCTCAATGGTTAAGTCGTTCTGAGTTTGTGGGTTGTTAAACTGCATTGTATGTTCCCACCAGCGTGTATTACTGTTATAATATTGGGTGTTGCCATCAGCATCTTTATAAGAATAACGATCATTGATGGTTGCATCATTAATACCTATACTGTTCCAGAAAGATCTCAACTCAGAAGAAGTCATCATGTTATTGTAGAGCCTCTTATCAGCAGGAGTAGAAATACCGAATTGAGAACGGAAAGTAATACGAGCCGCTGAACGAACCATAGTTCCACTCTTTGTTGTAACATAAATTACACCATTAGCAGCACGTGAACCATAAATAGATGTAGCAGATGCATCTTTCAAAACAGAGATGCTCTTAATATCGTTAGGGTTCATCGCCATAATAGCACGTGAAGAAGATGGAATACCATCAATAACGTACAATGGAGCTGAACTTGCACTGATAGAACCTTGACCATGGATATTCATAGAAACAGCATTATCACCAGCTTCACCAGATGAAGAAAGCACGTTCAAACCTGCAACCTGACCTTGCAAAGCGTCCAATGCAGAAGAAGAAGGAGCATTCTTCAACTTGTCAGCATTTACGGTTGTAATACTACCAGTAATAGAACCGATCTTCTTAGCAGAGCCATAACCAACGACAACAACTTCTTGCATTGTCTTGTTTTCTGATTCAAGGACTACACGCATTTCAGGAGCAGCCTTTAACTTTTTAGGAGTCATACCAACGTATGAGAACTCAAGCATTGCACCAGCAGGTACATTCAACTCGAACTTACCATCAACGTCAGTTTGAGTACCGTCTGTAGTACCGAGTACCTTAACAAAAGCTCCAATTACAGGTTCATTGTCCTCTGCAGAGATAACAATACCCGTAACATGTGTCTGTGCCATGGCCATTCCTAAACTTAGGAACATGCAGGCGAGAAACATTGTTAGTCTTTTTTTCATAAAATCTCTCACTTTAAAAATTTAATTATTAACAGTTATTGTTTCATTTTTTGTTTGGGAGCTCGTCCCAACTTCTCATAGCTTAGTTAAAACCGAAAGTGTTTTCATCTTTTAACGTAATTGCAAAGATAGTATTTCGAATTTAATACGACAAATAAATTTAATGAAACGCTTACTTTTTTCACTTTTATTAACTTGAAACAAATTAAACCCTCCTTTCAAGGCGGTTACAACTGCCTTGAAATGCTATATTACAAGGTGTTAAGGGAATATTTGTCATAAATAAGGAAACTGAAAAAGACAGGCCATACCATGCCCTTATATATAATAAGGTGTAATTTGAATTGTTAAATTATTTTTTTGTCAAATAGGAAGAAAGCATGTGCTCTATGTATTCTTTAAACTCATTGCTCTCGATAATTTCAATATCAGAATACAAACCAAGGACAAATCGTCCAAGTCCACGGAAGTCGCAGATTCAATATTCAGCATCCAATGTTTATCGTCAATAGCAGAAAGGTACTTTGCCCCATGTGGATATTCTTCTAAAAATATATTGTATGCAAGCTGACCAAGACTAAGTTTTACATTATGGTGTTCTTCACTACTAAACATGAAAATATCGGTAAAGATTTGCCGATGGCAATGTTCGTATATCCATGGCGTATCTATTTCTTCGATGCTTTGCATACGATTGAGACGAAAAGTTTTATTCATTTTCGACTTAATTTCATAGCAACGCACATCTTGATTGTTATTCATCAGAAAGAATGGTTCAACAATACGATCGGAAACAGATTGACTATGGGGACTGGAATAACTAACAAAACGAAGCATCTTTCTATTTTCAATGGCATGTGTAACGATTTTCACATTATTAATAAGTGCTTGCTGCTTAGCTGTACTTATGCTATGCGAAAAATTATAGGCACGGTCGAGTTTCGCGCGGAGTTGATTTACCATGTCACTGCTATTACCTGACATGAGTAATACATTATAAATAGTGCGAACTTCGGCATCGGTAAACTGAAGTGTTTGCGAAAGCTGAGTGAAGAAAGGAGAACGGCGGTCGATATGATACTTATCTCCTTGCTTGAAAAGAACAAATCCTGCCGATTTTATAAATTCGAGTAAATAGTAGATTTGTCTACGAGAAATATTCATTTTTTTACTCAATTCAACGGCAGTATAACCAACGGAATCCGCTAAAAGAGTAATTAGTTGAAGTTCGTTTTGAAGTTTGGAAAAACGCATAACGCTACAGGTGGACTAATTCTTTAATCTTTGAAGTCAATACTTAATTCTTCTGGAGGAAGCAAAGTAAAAGATTTGCGATGATAAGGCGAAATACCAAATTCTTTAATGGCAGCACGATGTTTTTTTGTTGGATACCCTTTGTTTGATTTCCAATCGTATTGCGGAAATTCTTCGGCTATCGACTGCATGTAATCATCTCGATAAGTTTTTGCCAGAATAGAGGCTGCAGCAATTGAAAGATATTTACCATCTCCTTTTACAATGGTTGTATAAGGTACGTCTTGATAGGGTTTAAAACGATTGCCATCTATAATAATGGCTTCTGGTCGGACCTTTAACGCATCTAATGCTCGGTGCATGGCAAGAATGCTGGCATTGAGAATATTTATTTTATCTATCTCTTCAGCTGTAACCACACCAACCGCCCAAGCAAGCGCATCTTTTTCTATCATAGAACGCAGTAAATAACGTTTTTTCTCGGATAGTTGTTTCGAATCGTTCAGCAACTCGTTTTTATAATCGGGCGGAAGAATAACAGCAGCAGCATAAACACTACCTGCTAAACAGCCACGACCAGCCTCGTCGCAGCCAGCTTCTACCTTATTTATATAAAAAGTATTCTTTAGCATATTAACTTTATATAACTAAACTTTTTAGCATATTGAACATCTTCTGCACAAAGGTAGTATAATTTTGCCAACATAAAAAGAAAAATCAATAAGAAATAATTATGAAAAGGGAAATAAATTTGGCTACTGCCACCAATAACATCGAAGCTTTTGAATTGGTTCGTAATATTAAATCATGGGTTAAAGCCCCTGCAGAATGGTTGCGTTTATATTATAGTGAAATGTTAGAAGAAGAAGTTAGCAGCCATAAAGCATCGTTGATGACACAAACACAATTGGCTTTGTTTTTATCAGTATTCACCACAACCGAAAGTTTTCTATTAAAAGCAGGATTTGTGGCATGGCTATTGGTTTGTGTATGGCGACTAAAGAAGTTAGCATAATTATCTATTACGCCTTTTATATAACGTGAGTTTCTTACTAAAAAGTAGTTCGAAAATTTTATTATTATAAAACACGAAAAATTTAATTATAAATTTTGAAATTATAATTATAAAATAAAAATTTATTATTATAATTTTTGAGGCTTGTAATTACTGCTTTTTTCGTAGCTATTATTGCTATCGTAAAAGATAGCTTTTTAGCTTAAAAAAATAGGGAATAACTCACATCTTTACACAGACAAAGATTTAGAAAAAAGTGATAACGTTCCTATAAATACTTTTTGACTTGACCACTTTACTATCAACATATTTTAAAATCAACTTATCGTATTGCAAAAGAGCCGCTTTTACTGAGGTAAAAGCGGCTCTTTTATATTGTGATACATACACTTTAAATATCAAAGTGTGGGTATGATTTTCATGAAATTGTTGTTTAAGAAATAAATGCGGTTTCAACAAATTTCATTCATCAAAGACTAAAACATCTTAACTACTCGTTGTATGCCTTCAACAAGTGTGTCTATTTCTTCTTTTGTATTATAAAGTGCAAAAGAAGCACGAACAGTTCCTACAATATTGAACCGTTCCATAAGTGGCTGTGCACAATGATGGCCTGTACGAACAGCTATTCCAAGTTGGTCGAGTAATGTTCCCAAATCCATTGGATGTATATCGCCAACAAGAAAACTTATAGCAGCATCGTGATTAGGAACTATAGCAGTAGAATCATTAGGTACACCGAAAAAACGAATATCAGGAATACTTCGCATCTGTTCTACTGCATAATCCGTTAGCATTTGTTCATGCTGACGAATATTCTCCATTCCAAGTTCGGTAACATAATTAAGAGCTGTTGCCAATCCATGAGTCGCTACATAATCTGGCGTACCCGCTTCGAATTTTAAAGGAGGGCGTTCGAAAGTTGTACCATTAAAACTGACACGTTCTATCATTTCGCCACCACCTTGATAAGGCGGAAGTTTGTCTAACCATTCTTCCTTTCCATAAAGTACACCTATACCTGTAGGACCATAAACCTTATGCCCACTAAAAGCTAAGAACTCGCAATCTAATTCTTGTACATCTACAGGAAAATGAGGAACACTTTGTGCGCCATCGAGCATTACAGGAATATCGTGAACATGGGCAATGCGAATGATTTCACGAACAGGATTTATGGTTCCCATTACATTGCTGACGTGGGCTACACTAACAAGTTTAGTTTTCTCTGTAATGAGTTGTTGGAAAGCATCCATATCAAACTGACCTTCATCGTTGATAGGAATTACTTTTAGTACGATGCCACGACGTTGAGCAAGTATTTGCCAAGGTACAATGTTTGAATGATGTTCTACATTGGACACTATCACTTCGTCGCCTTCCTGCATAAATCCTTCGCAGAAAGATGAAGCCACGAGATTTAGACTCTCAGTTGTACCACGTGTAAAAACTATTTCGGCGGTGGAACGTGCGTTGATAAATTTTCTTACCGTTTCTCGTGCAGCTTCGTGTAAGTCGGTAGCTTGTTGAGAAAGCCAATGAATTCCACGATGCACATTAGCATTTACGTTAAGATATTCATCGCGCATAGCGTCTAATACGCATAGGGGCTTCTGCGTTGTTGCTGCATTATCGAGATAAACTAATGGTTTTCCGTAAACTGTGCGTGAAAGGATTGGAAAATCGGCGCGCACCTTAGATATATCGTACATCATCTTTACTTTTTTATTGGCACAATTTACAGCCACCACACTTATCAAGTTCGCCACGGAAGCGTTTTTCTACCAAATTATGAAGTCGGTCGCGAAGTGGAATAAGTTCCATTTTATCGATGACTTCATTTGCAAAAGCAAACTCAAGCAGTAGTTTTGCCTCACGTTTATCGATGCCACGTTGCTGCATATAGAAGAGTGCTGCATCGTTTAGCTGACCAACTGTTGATCCATGATTACACTGTACATCATCTGCATAAATTTCGAGCATAGGCTGTGTATACATGTGAGCAGTAGAAGCAGCACAAAGATTTTGATTCACTTCATGCGAAAGTGTCTTCTGGGCATCTTTTGCAACATAAATAAGACCTGCAAAAGCACCCACAGCATGGTCGTCGAGAACATACTTGTAAAGTTGATTGCTTGTACAATTACCAACTGCATGATTGATGACCGTATTATTATCAACGTGCTGATGTTTGTCGGCAATAACACAACCATTTAGGAAACATTCACTACCTTCTCCGCTGAAAGTCAAATCGAGTTTGTTGCGTGTTACTCCATTGTGAAGGGTAATAATATTGTGCGACACGCGACTATTGCTTTGCTGGTCGATATAAACATTTGAAATGCGCACATTTTTAAGATGGGTTTCTTCCAAACAATTCAATTCTAACTTTGCATTATTGCCAACGTATGCTTCGATTACTTGTGTAGCCAAGAAATTACGGTCGTCAGCAGAATCGTCGCAAAATAACATTGACATTTCAGCGCCTTCTTCGAGTACGATGAGTATGCGACGATTCAGCATAAGATCTACATCGGAACGAAGAATATTGATAACTTGTATTGTTCGGTCAGCTTTTACGCCTTTCGGAACATAAACAAACAAGCCGTCTTGTGCCAACATTGTATTGAAAGCTGTAAGCGCATCTTTCGCTGTATCGGCAAGTTTAGCATAATGTTTGGTTATGATTTCGCTATGCGTCTTGATTGCGTTTGAGAAACTATCAACAACGATGCCATCGTTGAGTTGCGCTTTTGGCAACTGGTCGGTGTAAAACTGGTCGTTTACAACGAAATAGATAGAAGTGCTAAGGTTTGGAACGTCGCACTTAAATTCTTCATAAGGATTGATGGGCATTTTCAATCGCTGCAAATTCAATCCATAGTCGGGTGCAAATAACTTTGGGATATCGGTATATTTGTAGCGTTCCACCTTTTTCGTAGGAAAGCCTTGTGTTTTGAAATCCTCGAAAGCTTTATCGCGCACCCTATTCAAGACGTCGCAGGAGTGTTGCTTTATCATTCCTTGCGTCTCATTATATAAGTCTATATATTGTTTTTCGCTTTGCATGTTTGACCTTTCTATTTATCTACTTCCGCTTTTATCCAGTCGTAGCCACGCTTTTCTATTTCGCGTGCAAGTTCAGGACCGCCTGTCTTTACAATGCGTCCATTATATAGAATGTGCACTACGCTTGGTTTAATCATATCCAAAAGTCGGTCGTAGTGAGTGATAACGATAGTTGAAGTTTCTGAAGTGTGCATCTTATTAACACCCTCAGCAACAATGCGCATAGCATCAACATCAAGTCCAGAATCTGTTTCGTCTAATATACTGAGCTTTGGTTGTAACATTGCCATTTGGAAGATTTCATTGCGTTTCTTTTCACCACCTGAAAAACCTTCGTTTACGGAACGATGCGAAAGTTTTGAATCTAACCCTACGAGGTCACGCTTTTCACGCATCAACTTCATAAAATCAGCAGCTTTCAAAGGTTCTAAACCTTGATATTTGCGTTTTGCATTTACAGCAGCCTTCATAAAGTTAGTCATACTTACGCCTGGTATCTCTACAGGATATTGGAACGAAAGAAAAATGCCTTCGTTAGCACGTTCGTCTGGTCCCATTTCTAAGAGGTCTTTACCATTGAACACAGCCGAACCATCGGTTACGGTGTACAACGGATTACCTGTAAGTACTGCACTAAGAGTTGATTTTCCAGAACCATTTGGTCCCATAATGCATGTATTTCGCCATCTTTAACAGTAAGGTCTATACCTTTCAATATTTCTTTATCTGCAATAGTAGCGTGCAGATTTCTTACTTCTAACATGTTGTTTTTGTATTATCGTTTCTTGAATAATAAATTATCTAATGCTCCTGCAAAGATATCTCCTACAAAGTCTAAAAAGAGATCTCCCATTGCTTGTCCGATAGTATAATCTCTATCTTCCAACCCGCTCTTTCCTGCTCTGCGAACAGACTTGGAGGTCGGGAACATAAAACTGACCACAATAGAAAGCTCGTGAATTTATTTTAGGTTCTACCATTCTTTCACGTATAAGAATTGAGCCTGAATTGCATAGTGTATCGTTTTTGACTTTCTGTTCTATAATGTATTTCTGCCACAATTTCGGTTCCCAATCTTGAGCGTGCAAAAGAGAAACGGCAAAAAACAGTCCTATCGCCAGCATTGTTCTTTTCATATACTTGTTCCTTTTAAGTAGATTTTTATATATTTCGTATGAACCACTGTCACCTTGTAAGAGCTACTCTATAATCTTTTTAAAATTACTCGGTATCTTTTCGGAGTTTGCTCGGTATCTTTCGTTTTATCCCACTGTACCTTCTAATGTAACGGAGAGAAGTTTTTGAGCCTCAACAGCAAATTCCATCGGAAGTTTGTTCAATACATCTTTTGCATAACCATTAACAATCAAGCCAATAGCATCTTCCATAGGAATGCCTCGTTGATTGCAATAGAATAATTGGTCTTCACTGATTTTCGATGTTGTAGCTTCGTGTTCTACAATTGCCGAATCGTTATGCACGTCCATATAAGGGAAAGTATGCGCGCCACAGGTTGACCCCAAAAGCAAAGAGTCGCAAGAACTATAATTTCGAGCATTGTCAGCATTAGGTGCTACACGTACCAATCCGCGATAAGAATTCTGACTCTTGCCTGCCGAAATACCTTTTGAAATAATAGTACTTTTTGTATTCTTACCCAAATGTATCATTTTCGTTCCAGTATCGGCTTCTTGATAATTGTTGGTAACAGCTACTGAATAGAACTCTGCCTGCGAATTGTCGCCACGCAAAATACAAGATGGATATTTCCAAGTAATAGCTGAGCCTGTTTCTACCTGTGTCCAAGAAAGCTTAGAATTCTTACCTCTTAAATCACCACGTTTGGTTACAAGGTTCAACACTCCACCTTTGCCGTTTTCATCGCCTGGATACCAGTTTTGAACTGTTGAATATTTCACTTCCGCATTTGCCAAGACAACAATTTCAACAATGGCAGCATGAAGCTGATTTTCATCACGCATCGGAGCAGTACAACCTTCAAGATAACTTACATACGAATCATCGTCTGCAATAATCAATGTACGTTCAAACTGTCCTGTATTCATTGCATTGATACGGAAATATGAACTTAACTCCATCGGACAACGAACGCCTTTCGGAATATACACGAACGAACCATCACTAAATACTGCCGAGTTGAGTGCTGCAGTAAAATTATCTTTATAAGGAACAACGGATCCTAAATATTGGCGGACTAATTCGGGATGTTCCTTTACAGCTTCACCAATCGAACAAAAGATAATTCCTTTTTCGGCTAACTGCTTCTTGAATGTAGTTTTCACCGAAACAGAATCCATAATTGCATCTACTGCAACACCACTTAACGCCAAACGTTCTTCAAGCGGAATACCCAGTTTGTCGAAAGTCTTTTCCAACTCTGGGTCTATTTCCTTGTTCTTAGGTTTCTTCGCCAATGGGTCAGCATAGTAGGAAATTGCCTGATAGTCTATTTCAGGTAAATTCAAATGCGGCCACTTTGGCATTTCCATCGTTTGCCAATGACGAAACGCCTTTAAACGAAAATCGAGGAGCCATTCAGGTTCCCCTTTCTTCGCCGAAATAAGCCTAACGACATCTTCGTTTAAGCCTTTCGGGATAATATCTGTATGTACATCGGTAGTGAAACCAAACTCATATTTTTGTTCGGCCACCTTCTTTACATACTCATTATTATTATTTTCTGACATGTACTTTTTACCTTTTTATGAGGCGGTTGAAGCAACGAGAAGTTACTTTCATGATTTACTTTTCATCCTTCGAGCGCCACTTTATAATATATTATATGTGGACAAAGATTGTGCCGATATTTTTTCCGTAACATTTGTTACCAAAAAGTAAACCGCCTCGCTTTTCCTATGGAAATGAGAGGCGGTTTGACACATATCTTAGAGTTTTTGTTCTACCTCTATTTCGGTGAATGTCTCAATCATATCACCCGTTTGCAGGTCGTTGTAATTAACAAGCGAAATACCACATTCCAACCCTGTAACAACTTCCTTCACATCGTCCTTATAACGTTTCAGTGCACTGATTGCTGCCGTATGAATTACGATGCCATCGCGAATAACACGTCCTTTGTCTTTGCTGTGTACTTTTCCTTCAGTAACAATACAACCCGCAACAGTTCCAACCTTTGAAATCTTGAATACTTGTTGCACTTCTACTTGACCTGTTACTATTTCTTTCTTCACCTTATCAAGCATACCAACCATTGTCGATGTTACATCGTCAATTGCATCATAAATAACTGAATAAGTATTGATTTCTACGCCATCACGGTCTGCTAACTTACGAGCATCTGCTGATGGACGTACTTGGAAACCTACAATTATTGCATCAGAAGCCGCAGCAAGCATCACATCATTTTCAGAAATCTGTCCTACAGCCTTGCTGATTACATTTACATTCACCTTTTCGGTAGAAAGTTTGATGAATGAATCAGAAAGTGCTTCGATTGAACCATCGGTGTCTCCCTTTACAATAATGTTCATTTCATGGAACTCGCCACGGGCAATTCGATGAGAAATATCCGACAATGTCAAACGTGTCTGAGTACGCAAACCTTGTTCACGCTGTAATTGTTCACGCTTATTGGCAATATCACGTGCTTCTTGTTCGGTTTCCATTACATGGAATGTATCTCCAGCTGTTGGTGCACCATTCAAACCAAGAATAATAACAGGTTCAGAAGGACCAGCCTTTTCAACACGTTGATTACGTTCGTTGAACATTGCCTTAATACGTCCCCACGAAGTTCCTGCAATAATGTTATCGCCAATCTTTAATGTACCATTAGAAACAAGCACCGTACTTACATAACCACGCCCTTTATCTAATGAAGATTCTATTACTGTACCTGTTGCATTGCGATTTGGATTTGCCTTCAAGTCAAGCATATCAGCTTCGAGCAAAACTTTATCAAGCAAGTCGGCAACACCCAAACCTTTCTTTGCACTAATTTCCTGACACTGATACTTACCACCCCACTCTTCTACAAGTAAGTTCATTTGCGACAAGTCTTCGCGTATTTTATCAGGATTAGCTCCAGGTTTATCAATTTTGTTAATGGCAAAAACCATCGGAACGCCTGCAGCTTGAGCGTGTGCAATAGCCTCCTTCGTTGTAGGCATGACAGAGTCATCAGCAGAAATTATGATAATAGCAATATCAGTTACTTGTGTACCACGAGCACGCATAGCAGTAAATGCTTCGTGTCCAGGAGTATCAAGGAATGTTACTCTACGTCCGCTCTTCAAAGTTACGCTATAAGCACCAATATGTTGGGTAATACCACCTGCTTCACCAGCAATAACATTTGTATTACGTATGTGGTCGAGCAACGAAGTTTTACCATGATCTACGTGTCCCATTACAGTTACAATAGGTGCACGACTTACAAGATCGGTTTCTTCGTCTACTTCTTCACTGATAGCCTCTTGAACTTCTGCACTTACGTATTCTGTCTTAAATCCGAATTCGTCAGCCACCAAGTTGATCGTTTCAGCATCAAGACGCTGGTTAATTGACACCATAATACCGACAGACATCAAAGTAGAGATAACCTGTGTTACTGGTAAATTCATCATTGTTGCCAATTCAGAAACAGTAACAAATTCTGTCAGTTTCAGTGTTTTACTATCTTTACGTTCTGCCTTAGCCTCAGCATTCAAGCGTTCTTGAACCGCTTCACGTTTTTCCTTACGATACTTCGCACCTTTTTTATTTTGACTCTTGCTTGTAAGGCGAGCAAGCGTTTCTTTTACCTGGCGTGCTACTGCTTCGTCATCAACCTCTAAAGGTTTTTGATTACGATTACGGTTTTTCTTTCCGCCAGCAGCATTCTTACCATTATTTTCGTTGTTATTGTTATTCTTCTTTCCGCTACGCTTACCACCTTGTTGTTGGTTTGCAGCAGCATTTATATCAACGCGTTCCTTATTTATACGAACACGTTTTTTCTTACCTTGCGCATTTTGCGCAGACTTGTCTTCACGTTCTTTTCTGCGCTCTTCTTTTGTCTTTTTCTTTGGGCGCGTACTTTGGTTTATACTACTAAGGTCTATTTTACCTAAGATATTCACCTTCGGTTGGTTTAGCATTTCCACCTCATGTTTAGTCTGGAAAATGCCATTGTCGTTAGCTTCCATTTCTTTATCGCTATTCTTTACTTCTTCATGTTTTTTCTCAGCTACCAAGTCAGTCTTTGAGGTTTCAGCCTTAGGTGTTTCTGTTTTTTGTACTTCCTCTGTTCGCTTCTGACTATTCTTTATATCTGTTGTAGCTGGATTTTCCTTATGCTTTTCTTCCTTTACAGGTTTTGCTTCCACTGGTTTTTCTACTTTTTTTGGAGCAGTTTCAACCTGTACGTTTTTCTTAGGGTCGGCAGCACCCGTTTCAGTATTTCCTTTTTTCTCTTCAGGAGCAGCAGACACTTTAGCTGCAGGCTTATTCAGCTGATCGAGATCTATTTTCCCGACAGGTTTGAACTTTGGAAGCTCTTGCTTAATAATTGGATCTGCCTTTGTATCGGCAGTCTTTTTAACGCGCACTTTATCTTTTTGCTTCTTTTGGAAGATTTTGGCAGCATCATTCTTTACTGCCTGATCGGTTTTAAATTCCTTCTCAAGTGCCTTAAATTGTTCATCGCTGAGTTTGAAGTTAGGGTCTCCCTTTACTTCGCCCAGTTCCTGTCGTTTCTCTAAGAACTCCACTGCCGTTTGAAGTCCTATATTCAGTTCTCGAATTGCTTTGTTTAATCTGATGCTCATTAATATTTTCTTTCTTTTTGAATGTGGTGTTATGTTATTGTTCTCGAACTTTTCAGATAGATGCTACACTTTCTTTGATATTGCTTCTATATAGCGAAGCATCTATCTTCTAACACCTAACTTTCAAATTCTGCTCTTAATATATTCAACACGTTATCAACGGTTTCTTCTTCAAGGTCTGCCTTTTCAATTAGCATTTCACGAGGAGCGTTCAAAACCTGACGAGCAGTATCAAGGCCAATAGACTTAATTGCGTCAATAACCCATTTATCTATTTCGTCAGAGAATTCATCCAAGTAAATATCTTCTTCAGCAGCCTGTTCGTCAAGTTCACGGAATACATCTATAGTATAGCCTGTCAGCATACTTGCCAACTTGATATTCATACCGCTTCGACCAATTGCCAAGCTAACTTCTTCTGGTTGCAAGAAAACTTCCGCCTTTTTATTTTCTTCATCAATAGTAAGACTGCTCACCTTAGCTGGCGACAAAGCACGTTGTATAAAAAGTTTAATATTTGCAGTCCAGTTAATAACGTCAATATTTTCGTTGCAAAGTTCACGTACAATACCATGTACGCGACTACCACGTACTCCGACACAAGCGCCTACAGGATCAATACGATCGTCGTAACTTTCTACAGCAATCTTTGCACGTTCACCAGGCATACGAGCAATGCCTTTAATACTGATAAGTCCGTCTTCAATTTCAGGAACCTCAGCTTCAAGTAAGCGTTCCAAGAATGTTGGTGCAGTACGTGAGAGAATAATCTTTGGATTATTGTTTTCATTGTCTACACGCAATATCACGGCACGTACAGTTTCACCTTTACGATACTGGTCGCGTGGAATTTGTTCACCTTTAGGAAGAATAAGTTCGTTGTTATCTTCATCTACGAGCAACACCTCGCGCTTCCAAACTTGGTAAACTTCTCCAGAGATAATCTGTCCAACACGATCTTTATACTTGTTATATAATGAGTCGTGTTCCAACTCCAAAACTTTTGAAGCCAATGTTTGACGAAGATTAAGAATAGCACGACGACCAAACTTAGCAAAGTCTACAGGTTCCGAAACATCTTCTCCCACTTCATAGTCAGGTTCTATTTTTTGTGCATCAGTCAAGCTGATTTCTTTATTTTCGTCTTGTACCTCACCATCTGCAACAACAACACGATTACGGTATATCTCAAAGTCTCCCTTATCTGGGTTTACAATAACATCAAAGTTTTCGTCCGAACCATATTTTTTGGCAATAACGTTACGAAAGCTCTCTTCCAAAACGCTCACCAATGTTGTGCGATCGATACTCTTTGTGTCTTTAAACTCTTTAAAGGTCTCGACCATATTCGGACGTTCTTCTTCTTTTCTTGCTGCCATAGTTTTACTTGAAACTAATTATATATTTTGTGTATTTTACTTCATTCATATTGTACTCATGGTCTACATCCATCTTTACAGGACGTTTCTTTCCTTCCACTTGTACCTTTTCATTGACCGAAACCACAAAGTTTTCACCTTCAACACTTTTAAGAAATCCTCTTACCTTGCGTCTGTCTTGGTCTAACACTTCAACTTCCTTTCCAATGAAATTGATGTATTGTTGTGGAACTTTGAATGGCTGTCCTAAACCAGCCGACCCAACTTCAAGTTCGTAGTCTTCTTCGTCGCGAGAAAGATGTTCTTCAATAAACTTACTTAACTCTACGCAGTCTTCAATCCATACTCCATCGATATGGTCTATTTCAACTACAATTTTGGCATCGGGGCTTATTTGAATATCAACAAGAAAGTATTCTTTACCTTCCAGCCATTCATCAACAAGCTTTTTAACAACGTTTTTATCTATCATATACTGTTTTAGGTGGTTTCTGATTATTACCACCAAACTTTTACTACTTTTCGTGAGGATGATTTTAACTTAAAACCTTTATTTTCCCACATAAAAAATATGAAAAATGAGGAACTTGTAAAAGCTCCTCATTCCACTGAACGATGCAAAGTTAGCAATAAATTTGCAGTTATCCAAATGTTTTATAGTTTTTCTTTATTAGAAGGAGCATTCCTGCATAAATTCGTCCATTATTTCTAATAGTTTGATTATCTTTGCACTATATTCATTGTTTTTATGGAACACAAACAACATTATGTAGGACTTAACGATCTGGAAGTCAAAGAAAATAGATTGAAATTCGGTGAAAACATTCTCACTCCTCCTGCGCAAACCCCACTTTGGAAAAGATTTATTGCTAAGTTTAACGATCCTCTCATTGTTATTCTTCTTATAGCAGGCATTTTCTCTATTGGCATATCATGTTACGAATATTTTGGCCTTAACGAAGGAACGCAGGTTATTTTTGAACCCGTTGGCATCTTCATAGCTATTTTGCTTGCAACGGGATTGGCATTCTTTTTTGAAGAAAAAGCCAACAAAGCTTTCTCCATACTTAATCAAGTAGACGATGACGAACTTGTAGAAGTAATTAGAAACGGAAATACGACAAATATTCCTAAACGCGAAATTGTTGTTGGAGATATTGTTTTACTTAATACTGGTTCAAATATTCCTGCCGATGGCGAACTTCTCAAAGCGGTTTCGTTAAGTATAGATGAATCTACACTTACAGGTGAACCTATTTGTAAGAAGAGCATAAAACCAGAAGAGTTCGATAACGACGCAACTTTTCCTACTAATCATGTTCTACGTGGTACAAAAGTAATAGAAGGACATGGTTTATTTCGTGTTACTCGTGTTGGTGATGCTACCGAGAACGGAAAAGTTTTCACGGCAGCACAAATAGATAACAGCGTAAAAACTCCACTCACAGAACAACTTAACAAACTTGGCAAACTTATCACGTGGGCAAGTTATGGTTTGGGAACTTTAATATTAACGGGACGCTTATTAATGTTCTTCAACGAATTTACTTTCGACTGGGTACATTTCATTCAATACTTATTAGATAGTATTATGATTTGCGTTACCCTTATTGTTGTTGCTGTTCCCGAAGGACTTCCAATGGCAGTTACATTAAGTTTGGCTTATTCTATGCGTAGAATGCTTCAAACCAGCAACCTCGTTAGAAAGATGCACGCTTGCGAAACGATGGGTGCAACAACTGTAATTTGTACCGACAAAACAGGAACGCTTACGCAAAATCAAATGCGCGTTTATGCTATGCAAGCCAATAGAGAAGATGCTACGCTTGATACTTTATTAAAAGAAGGTATTGCCGTAAATTCTACAGCTTCGCTCGACCTTTCTGACCCAGAAAAACCTATTGCTTTGGGTAATCCTACCGAAGGAGCTTTACTTTTGTGGCTTCGCGACCAAGGAAATGATTATCAGCTAATGCGTGAGGATGTTGAAATCATAGACGAGCTTCCATTCTCTACTGAGCGAAAATATATGGCTACATTGGTTCGTTCTGCTTCATTGCCTGGCAAAACTATACTTTATATAAAGGGAGCAACCGATATTATACAGCAATATTGTACATCTTTAGCAGATAATAGTACATCGTGGGAATCTATATTTAAACAATTATTGTCGTGGCAAAATAAAGCAATGCGCACTTTAGGCTTTGCTTATTTTGAATTACCTGAAACAATGATAACGGATTTAAAAGCAGGTATTATCGCTAAAATTATGAACGGCGAAACCAATATTACTCCTAACTTCTGTTTCTTAGGTATTGTTGCTATTGCCGACCCTGTACGCAAGGAAGTTCCTGCTGCAGTTCAAGAATGTATTGATGCTGGAATCAGCGTAAAGATTGTAACTGGCGATACTCCTGGAACTGCAAAAGAAATAGGAAGACAGGTGGGATTATGGACAGAAGAAGATAACGACCATAATATTATCACTGGTCCTGAATTTGCTGCACTTACAGATGAAGAATTGAAACAACGTGTGCTGGATTTAAAAATTATAGCACGTGCAAAACCAATGGATAAAAAACGTTTGGTAGAAACATTGCAATCGCTCAATCAGGTAGTCGCAGTTACTGGAGACGGAACAAATGATGCTCCTGCATTAAAAGCTGCTCATGTAGGATTATCTATGGGTGATGGAACAAGTGTTGCCAAGGAAGCTTCTGATATTACAATTGTCGACAATTCTTTTCTTTCTATTGGTCGTGCCGTAATGTGGGGACGCAGTTTATATCAAAACATTCAGCGTTTTATTCTTTTCCAACTTACTGTAAATGTTGTGGCGTGCCTCATTGTTTTGGCTGGCGCATTTATGGGTACACATAGTCCGCTTACTGTTACTCAAATGTTGTGGGTAAATCTCATAATGGATACTTTTGCAGCAATGGCACTGGCTTCTTTACCACCATCACAAAAAGTTATGAACGACCGACCACGCAACCGTAACGCATTTATTATAACACGTAATATGTGGATTCGCATCACTGGCTTGGGCGCAATTTTCTTCCTTTCACTCTTAGCTTTCTTATATATTTTAGAATATTCGGATATTACACAAATGACCGACTTATTGCATTTTAATTTCAGCAATCATAAAGAACTTACTCCTTACGAATTAAGTCTGTTCTTTACAATGTTCGTAATGCTGCAATTTTGGAACATGTTTAATGCCCGTGCTTTTGCAACCAACCAAAGCGCATTTCATTTTAAAGACTGTCGCGGCTTTGGGTTTATTGTCCTAATGATACTCGTTGGTCAAATTCTGATTGTAGAATTAGGTGGCCAGATGTTTAGTGTAACTCCATTAAGCCTTAACGATTGGGAAATCATCATCGTAGCCTCATCGGGAGTTCTGCTGCTTGGCGAAGTGTTCAGATGGTTTACTTCCAAGAAGAAAAACTAAGAATATGTATTGATAGAAATAATAACAACGAGAAAAGAACGTTTTAATAAGAAAAGAGAATTAATTCTTAAAATAAACACTCTATGAGAAAATGGGCATTATTGTTGCTTTTTAGCATTTCCTGTATTACCATAACTGCTCAACGCAGTAAGGGAGATATAACACTGTATCCACGCTTAGGCTATAATATCAGCAAATATAGTAAGCAAATACCAGTTCAACCAGAATATGCACCATCGAAACTGACAAAAAGTAAATTTAAGTCTGGATATACGATTGGGGCTGAATTGCACAAGCAAATTACCGAAAAGACAGGAGCAAGCATTGGACTTCTATATTCCACAGAGGGCAGCAAACTCGCTGACTATACAATTGAGAGCGAAGTAAAAAAATGGGATATAAAAGATTTTTCTTCTCAACTTCATTACTTACAGTTACCAATTATGGCAACGATTGATATAATGAAATGGCAAAACGCTTCTATTTCCTTTGATTTCGGTATTCAAATAGGATATTTATTAAAAGGAAAAAATAAAAATACAACAGAAGTTTATAATAAGAATGGAAACACTTGGCTACCAAACAACGAAGGCTCTGGGAAATCAAGTGGCACCACCACAGAGGTCTACAAACGTACCAACCTCTCTATACCTATTGGCTTTTCCTACGAATATAACAAGTTCTCGTTAGACCTTAGATACAATATCGGACTAACGAAAGTCTATAACTACATAGATGCAAATATCTGCAACCGCAATTGGGTCTTAACAATAGGATATGGCATTGCATTGTAAATGATGTATTTATAATCCCTTAATTTATTAAAACGCAATGCACCGATGAAACGTGTAAATAGTCCTCCCTTATAAACCTAATATTCCTCTGTTTCATAGTACATTATCCTGTAAATTATTTAGTCGTTCCTTAAAACTATATTTCAGCATAAAGCTTGTCAGTACAAGCATTATGCTGAAATATAGTTTTTAAGGAACGACTAAATACGAAATAGAAAAAACGTAATTACAAATTTTTATTTCGTAATTACGTTTTTGTTTTTTATAATTATGTTTTTTATATCCATAATATATTAGTGTACATGCGTTTATAAGGTATTAGAGTTTAAAAAACTTGCTAATTATAAAAATTATTTATAATATTGCAGTAGAATAAGAACATCTAAACAAAATAAAGTTAATACATGATAAGAAGAATACTAACAATAACCTGCCTATTGATTGCAATAATTGCGTATGCTCAGCATTCTTCATCAAGTATTAACAAGAAGAAAACAAATTTGAGTGGAAAGCGTAATACAGAATACCATACTAATACAAACGAATCAAACTATAATTCAGAAAATCAGTTAAGAGATTTCAAAACATATTCTAACGAAGTTCTGCTTAGAGAAGCATCTGTGTATATGGACCAAAAAAACATTTTGGATAGTGCACTGATGTGTTACAGCATTATCTATAAGAGATATGCAGAAAATAAAGGAGTTATCAACGACTCGATGCTTACAAAGACGCTTGGAGGGTTGTGGTATATCTACTTTTTTCACTACTATGACTATATCAAATCGAACGAGATTTTAAAAGAGAGTCTTAATGTTTGCAAGGAAAGAAAACTAAATTCTGCATGGGTCTACCTCAATTTTGGTTTTATGTATCAGATGATTGCCGAACAAAGTATGGAAAAGAATTTGTATCGCAAAGCACTTAGACATTACAAGTCGGCCTTTTATGAAGCACGAAAATATAACGATTGGGGAGTAATGCTCAATGCGTTCGGCAACATTATCATGGTAGTATCCGAAATGCAGGAATTAAATTCTATACATTCTGAAGTTGCTGTCTTTAAGCAAATTCCTAAGAGCTTTTGTGTTTTGGAATATGAATACGACTCTTTACTCTATTTAGGCACTTTAGCCTTAGAAAAGAAAAACACAGAATTGGCTTTGACTTATTTCAAAGCACAATTGCAATTGTTTAAAGAGCCTTCTCTCGAATATTCCCGTTATATCTATTTAGCACATATCAACTTAGCTAAAAGTTATTGTCTACAAGGAAAATATGAGAAAGCATTGCAAGAATTAAAAACAGGGGAAAATATCAGTGCGGATTTTGAAACAAAGGATACGAAACTGGAGGCTTACAAACTTTTGCATGAAACCTATAGCAGGATAGGAAACACGCAGAAAGCGGCAGAATATCAGAGCAAATACGTCTTGTTAAAAGATTCTCTGCTCAATTATCGTCTTATTGCGGGTATCAACGAAATGGAATTTGAGAATAAGATGAAGGATGTGGAATTGCATCTTAAACAATTAGAGCACCAAAAGGAAATTCAGAGAATTGTTATTTTCCTATTTTTGATAATTGGTTTTATCATTGCAATTTTTTATTCTTAGTAGCTTCCAAGAATAAAAAACTTAACCAATCTAATCAAGCTCTGTTTCAAAAAAATATCGAACTCTTTCAATCCGAAGAAAAAGAACGCCTGCGCCGACAAGCTTTAGAGGAACAGTTTGCTGAAGATAAACAGGAAAGAAAATATAAGTCAAGCAATCTTAGCGACCAACGCAAAGAAGAATTGCTTCAGAAAATTCTCACATTGATGGATAATGATGAGAGTATTTTCCTTTGCGATTTCTCTGCAAACCAGTTAGCTGCTAAAGTTGGAGTAAACTACAAATATATTTCTCAAGTTATTAACGAAAGAATGCAATGCAGTTTCTCTAACCTTCTTAACAAATATAGAATTAAAGAAGCGTGTAAACGCATAGAAGATAAGGAACATTATAGTGGTTTTACTTTGGAAGCTATTGGAAACAGCGTAGGCTTTAAATCCCGCTCATCATTCATAGCTGCATTTAAGCAAGTAACAGGTTTAACTCCTTTCGACTTTCAAAGAAACATCGACGCTAAGATTAAAGAAAAACATTCAGATTTTGTCTGAATTCAAGAATTCAAACAAGCAAAAACCTTAAAAAGTCCTCCTTCTCAGCAATAACCGCTAACTTTGTGAACAATAACCTAATTTTAATAACTACCTCAAACAGTATAATATTTATGAAACATTATTTTTACATTTCGCTAATAAGTGCAGCATTTGCTGTTCAAGTATCTGCACAATCTCAAACTGGAAGTAATCCTCAAGTAATTTTTACAGGTACTTCTGTAAACGTAAAGGGTATTTCCAACAATGGCAGATATATTTGCGGAGCACGCATGTATGAAGAAGCTTATCGATTCGATTTAGAAGAGAAAGCGCTTATCACGATACCTGCTGCTGATTCTTATTCGGATATGGCAGCTTTAGATGTAACAGACGACGGAACTTTAGTTGGCAAAAACGATAAGAAACAACCTGCAATTTATCGTGATAGTGAAATTGGTTGGGAAGCACTTCCTTATCCCGAGGGCGAATGGCAAGATGGTTGTTGTGCACAATGTACAGGCGATGGTAAATATATTTCAGGTTACATCATTGGTAAAGGAAATGCAAGCAGCCCTTATAAAACTATTCCAGCATTATGGGAAAAACAGGAAGACGACAACTATAAATATATAGGATTGCCTAATCCTGAAGCTGATTTTTTAGGTGGTAAAACACAGTTTATTTCTCCTCGAGCAATCTCTCCTGATGGAAAAACTATTATTGGTGTTATGATGGAACAACGTGGTTCTTATTCTCAAGTCATCATATACCATAAGAAGGATAATGGTAAATGGGAATATGAAACTCCTTTTGTTGCCTTATCTTATAACATGGACGTCTATAAAACTTGGATGAACAAAGAACCACAAACGAAGGATTATATTACTGCTCGTCCTGGAGAAAGCGATTATGTCGAACAAGTTAAAGCTTATCAAAGAGCATTTGCTAAGTGGCAATATGAATTTTTCAAAGCTTGGAAGAAAGGTCCTGAATTTACTTCTGTTCCTGTTATCATGAGTGAAAACGGAAAATTCCTTGCTCCAACTGTTGTAATAAATCAATATTCATATACTGAGGGGGCTACGAGTTTAGAACGTGTTGGACAATTGGTTTATCCTTGTCGTTATAATACTGAAACGAAAGAGGCAGAAATTATTAAGTCTGTACCTGATTTTGTTCCTGTTGCAGTTTCTAACTATGGTGATTTGTTATCGTCTAATGGAGAAAAGATAGAGCTTTTACTTCACGAAAACAATGAAAAGATAGAACTTTCTGATTGGTTCCAAAAAAAATACGGCTTTAATCTTTATAAGCAATTGCCTTCAAATACGAAATATTTGAATTGTCAGACAATAGGTTCAGACCTTAGTTTGATTGTCGCTTCTTATCGTTCTGTACTCGATAATGGCGATTTAGATAAGAAAGAAGTTATCTGTATTAAATCTCCTATAGTCAATAACATCATTGAAACACTCAACACGCCTTCTTCTGCATCTATATATTTCAAAGACAATATGCTTACTGTTTCTCAAAAAGCAGAAAAGATTAGCATTTACGACTTAACAGGAGAAAAAGTGTTTGAATCTACCTCAAAGCAAGAAAGCTATAACGTAAGTAATCTTTCTAAAGGTATTTACATTGTAGTTGCACAAATTGCTGGACAAAATGTTAAAGCCAAAGTATATAAGAAAAGTGGAATTTAAATAGCATACCAACTATGAGAAAGTTATTTTTAATACTCTTTTCCTTCTCTACACTTCTGACGACGGCACAAATAGAGCCAACTCTGAAGAAAGAAAATATGGAAACATATCGCATAAAGTTCCAACAAGCTCCTGATGGTACGTTAGCAAAAACTGAGGAGAAAAAGAACCTGGACCGATATTTTTACGACAAAAAAGGTAGGTTAATACAAAGTAGCAAATATAATTTTACACGAGATGGGAAATTACAAACTCCTGTAAATACTGTCTATACCTACGATTCACAATCACGTTTACTTTCCGATAGTACTGATAGAGTTAAATCTTGCTACTATTACAATGATGGTGGACTATTAAAATATTCAACCCAATATAATTATAAAACCAATATTGCCCGTCGTATTGACTCCATTGCTTGTGAGTATGACCAACAAAATAGGTTGTCTATCATTACACACTATACAAATAAAGGTGAGAAAAATACTGAAGAACAACATACTTATGATGAAAAAGGCAGACCAGCAACTATTACTTACTTATCGTATAGCAATGGAGGAAGTACGGCTAAAAAACAACGTCAAACAATTTTCAGTTATAATGAAAATAATCTGTTAAGCGAAACAAAGATTATTAGATTTACTGCGACAAGCGAAGATGTACAAGAACGGAAGGTTTTTGCTTACGATGACCAAAAACGTCTTTTGTGTGATACCATTTATAAGAAGATAACTGAACCAAGTGGTTCTTCAGCTTTCCGTTTATATCAAAAACGCAATTACGCTTATACAGCTTCTGACACAATTCCTTATGAAGTAGAAGAATACAAATTTAATACAACCTCACAGCAATTTCTGCAAACTTACAAGTTTGCTTATTTGAACCATCTTTATAATCAAGACAAAACGCCACAAGCAAGTATAACAGCTAAAGCTGGTACACTTGGAGATATAGAAATTCAAGTAACTCCTCCAACAGATAATACTGGCTTGAAAGGCTATAAAGTTCTTGTAGATTACACTTTACAAGATGAGTTATTTACCGATATGCATTTCACTTTGCATAATCAATCGCGCGGTGTACACTTCTATCGAATCGTTCCTATCTACGAGCAAGATATGATGGGTAATTGCAGCGAATTGCTCACTCATACTATCAAGATGAATTTGCCAGCTCCTACAAATCCTGAATTAGCTTATAAGGAATACTATACTAAATGGAATGTAAAATTTAAGTTCTCTGCACCACAATATCAAGGGCTTACACTGAAAGGTTATAGATGGGTTGTATCTAATAACGGACATCAAGTAACTGGTAAAACTGATTCGCCTAATCAAAGCTTTGGCACTTTCACTTATTACGACAAAGAAAAAGTAAAAGTAGAGCTTTATGCTGTTTACGAAGAAGGCGATTCTGACCCTCTAACGTTTGAAATTGATTTAACTGATGTTGCTGACCAAGTTACAGAACATTGGAAAAATCAATACTCAATACTTAAAGATGAGGCCGATAATATTAAGCAAACCAATAAATTCTATTATACCAGTGATTCGATGGGCGAAACTCTTGCATTCAGCGTTGGATATGATGCTTTTGGACAACCAAAAGAACGTTCAACGATAACTATGCGTAAGTATTCTTCTAAGATTGAATCGGAAGAAATTGACCACTACAACCCATCGAAGAAGAATTGGGAAAAGAACCAAAAAACAATATATATTTATAATTCTGCAGGCGCTTTATCTGGAAAGCAAATGTTTGTATTCAATAAAGATAAACAGCTTTTTGTAATAGACAAAGCTGAATATTACTTCTTTGATACAAATATTTCTTACCAACACCCAACACAAACTGTTGCTTATAAATTTAATGAACAAGGAGATTCTGTTCTTACCTCTTTTACAAATAGCGCGTTGGAGTTTTCGGGAAAATATCTTATTCACCAGTTAGACACAATTTACTCATCGTTAGATACTAAGAACCCGCCAATAGCATCTATAGAAAAGGTATTCGACGATAAGGGTAAGATTAAATCATCGGTAGAAACAAAACAAGAGAACGGAAAGTCTATTCCTCAGCAGCGAACACAATATGAATACGCTGCTGAAACTGAACTTCTGACTCGCATTATTCATTCTTCTTTCCAAAACAATAACTGGAAAACGGGTTCTACAGAAGATTTCGTTGCATCTAAAGAGTATCATTTCACGCACATGGCAAAAACGCTTACACTTACAAAGGACTCTTTGCGTTGGAAAGCACCAGACCGCATGAAGGATTTAACTGGTTATAAGGTCTTAATAAATGGTATTGAGACAGCAATTACAGATACTTGCTGTTGGTCGGCTCTATCTCTCCCTAATGGTGTTTATACTTTCCAGGTTGTACCTATATATAACGAGAAAGAGGCGAGTATATCTGAATCATTCAAAATTAGATATAAAAACAAGACTTTTATTGCCGATGTAACAGCTTTGCGCAAAGCAAAGGCAAATGCTGATTATATTTACACGCTTACTGGCGAAGTATTAGTTACTGGACAGGTTGACGCTAATCCAAACTATACTTTCTTTGAAGACGATAAAAGTGGTATCGCAGTGGATTCAAGAGAACTTGCTGGTTATGGTATGAAAGTTGGCGATAAGATTGGCAAATTAAAAGGAAAACTTGTTGAGGAAGCAAATGGCTTATTACATTTTAAACCTACTTACCTTTCTATTCTTTCTTCTAATAATCCTGTTTCAGCCAAGCCATCAGACCTTAAAACTCTCTTGGAAAATACTGAAACTCTCGAAGCAAGACTCATTAGCTTGGAAGGAATTTCATTTAAACAAGGTAATGCAGGCAAGATGTTGATAAGCGATGCTGGTAAGGAACTTACTATATTTGTACCAAATAATGCAAACGAACAACCTACTGCTGGTGGTAAAGGAAATGTTGAAGGATTCCTCAGTCGGTCTGGCGAAGGTTATATCTTCTTGCCAACACGTATTTTCAATATTACAGGTATTCAGTCTATCACCGAAAACGAAACACCTGCTGTTATAGATGGACAATTAATGCTTAAACACGCACAAGAAATTCGCATCTATAATTTGCAAGGAAAACTTCTTACTATTACTCAAAATAATTTTGTAGACTTATCAACAATGCCAAAAGGCACACTCTTATTACAAGTCTACTACAAAAATGGCTCAATAAAGACATTTAAATTCTTACACTAAAAGGTAATACTGACTATTAACCCTCCCATTTTATGTTGATGAAAACATAGATGGGAGGGATTTTTTTGCAGGTTTAAAAATTTTCAGTTAGTTGAGCAACTTTCATACTAATACTTTTCCCAATATTTTGGGTAATGGTCATCGCTTGCCATACAACCTTGTTAATTCATCTACATCAATAATTCTTGTAAGATATTTCTCAACATATAATCTGTTGAAGTCCGTATTAACAGAATCCAAAGCTACGTGGAGTGGATTCTTTGGGTCATAATCAGAGTCTGGTCCTTTGAAACGTCTTTTTCCTGATACAAAACAGTAAAAGAATACTGGTACGGGATTTTGCAGACTACCATAGTGGGAATCCTGCAATTGAACCTTGTTTGCTCTTACGAGCATACGGTTGCCGAAATAGAAAAAACTTGCGCATCTTTTACCAGCCATATCATATTTGGAATCCCCCGCATAATAGTATTCGTAGCCCTCAAACATAATAACGGTAACATATTTCTTATATCTTTCGGAATAAGCTGTGTTTCTATTAACATATTTCAGGCCATTAAACTCATCTCGATACGAGTCCAGTTTATGATAAAATCCATACGTCTTTTCATTATATAATGGAATTTTAGGAACAACTACTTCTATCAGAACAGAGTTATTGATGTATTCGTCCACATACTTCAATCCATTAGAATTGCCACGATTGAAAATGAATACATACGAAAAATAAATTATAGGAGCTAATACAAACCTTCCTATTACATTAAATCGTGCAAACCCAGACTGCTTTAAAAAAAACTTTTTCATAAAGATATTTTATATTGTAAACGAAAAATGTTCTGTATTATAGATTATATTTGACATGATCCGATGTTAGAAAGCGGCTTGAAAAGTTATCATT
>NZ_BAKF01000031.1 GCF_000614025.1 Prevotella aurantiaca JCM 15754 | reverse complement strand
TCCAAAAGAACTCTCATAGCTCTTTTGAAGTTATATGCTGCTGCAGCTGATAATACATTGGTAGCATCTCCTTTGACACTGCGGATAGTTACTCGCTTGCCACCTATGGGAAGTCCAACAAAGTCCCGCAGACGATACCCGTTCTTCACAACAGAGCGAGCCCCACAACAAGGGCAACATCTTATTCGCTCTTTTGTTTGTACATACAAAATAATTCTATTACCTTTGTATTCTTCACAAGTGCATTCGTGGGTGTAAAGACCCCAAGCATGATATAGGAAACTGCTGTTCATCTTTGTACATTTGGTTGTGTTTATTCAAATATACAATATTTACAGAGGTTTCTTTTTTATTTTATCTGTTTTATCACTCCAAATTCCTGAAGAACCTGATGAAAGACCTCTTCTGCCCCTTTCACGAACAAAAACAACGTATGGAAATGGGCGAAAGCTACGTGGTGGCTGTATTTATCGACGAAGAAAGCTACCGCATTGCGGTCTCGGCTAAGGTGGAACATTTCTTTGCCAACGACTTTCCGCCTTATCAACAAGGTGACGAAGTTGACCTTTTAGTGTGGCAATCCACCGACCTTGGTTTCAAAATGATTATTGATAACGCCTATCCCAAACTGGCTTATCGCTCACAAGTATTCCGTCCGCTGCATGTTGGCGACCGTCTTCGCGGGTATATCATGGGCGTAAGACAGATGGTAAGATTGACATTAGCTTGCAACCGCTGGGCAGAAAACAAACAACCGACTTTGCCGAACAGTTGTTGCAATACCTTAAAGACAACAAGGGTTATTGCAATCTTGGCGACAAAAGTGAAGCCGAAGACATCAAACGCCGCTTTGCTGTGAGCAAAAGGGTGTTAAAAAAAGCGGTGGGCGACTTGTATAAACACCGACTGATAATCATTTAAAAAAACGGTTTAAGGCTTGTGAACAAGTAAATCACAAGCCCCAAACCAAGCACTTAACCTCAGTTAGGCGCTTTTTTTATGCCACGATTAGACTTACGCAAGCACATATATCCTACAATTCCACCCATGATGGATGCTGCAAAAATGCCTATCTTAGACTGTATGGCATGTTCGGGCGATGTAAAAGCAAGCATCGTTACAAACATAGACATGGTGAAACCTATGCCTGCAAGAAAACCCAACCCAATAATGCTGCGCCAAGTTATGCCACGCGAACGCTTACCAATACCCAAACGCTCGCATATCCACACAGCAAAGACTATTCCCACTGGCTTACCAACAAGCAAACCGGTCATAACTCCAATGGCAACTCCATTGGAAAACAACATGCCAAAATCTAAATCAACAAACGAAACGCCAGCATTGGCAAGCGCAAAGATGGGCATCACCACAAATGCAACAAAGGGATGAAGCCCATGTTCGAGCCGTTGAAGTGGCGGAGTGGCCTTTGCCGACTCGACTTGTACGCGTGCCAATATCTCCACTTGTTCGGGTTCGAGGGTTCGCACATCATTGGACGTAGCGTTTTCAAACTGTCGCGTAAGCTTCTTAATGCGTGCTAGGAATGCTGCTTCGGGTATACGAGCATCGGCAGGTATAACCATAGCCGCCAAAACTGCTGATATTGTGGCATGAATACCCGATGTGAGGAAGGCCACCCACACTCCGCCAATACCCAAAACGCCATAAAACCACACGCTTTTTACACCCAAACGATTGCCCACTAGCATCACTGCAAGCACTACAAAGCCTATGGCTAAGCTGGCAAATGAAATTTCGGTGGTATAGAAAAGTGCGATAATAACCACCGAACCAAGGTCGTCGACAATGGCTAACGTGGTGAGAAACACCTTCGCCGACACAGGAACGCGATTGCCCAAGAGCTGAAGCACAGCCAAAGCAAAGGCTATATCCGTGGCCATGGGTATGCCCCAACCATGCGTTGTGGGAGTTGCAGCATTGAAAATAAGATAAATAACCGCAGGAAAGAGCATGCCACACAGCTGATACTACTGGAAGTGTAATCTTACGAAGGTCGCGTAGCTCGCCACCAATAAACTCGCGCTTGAGTTCCAGCCCCACAACAAAGAAGAACATCGACATCAATCCATCGTTAATCCAATGTTCTAAACTAAAATCCAAATAGTTTTGACCATTGATAGAGAAACCAAAATGATGCTCAAGAAAATGTGTATAAGTGTCGCGCAAGGGCGAATTGGCTAACACTAAGGCCAATAACACAAAGATGCCAAGCACAATACCGCTTGAATGCTCGCGGTGCAAAAACTGTAAAGTGGGTATAACGAGTCGGTTTTCTAATTCTTTTTGATACTGTTGTCTCATCTATTCCTTATAATATATATCCTTAATTCCGCAGCATAAATTCTTGTGAGAACTCCAAGTACCTGAGAAACAAAGTTCTCAAAACACTTGGATATGTCAGAAATTTCACCTATCTTGGTGCTGCAAACATAACAAGTAAGCAAAAATCTGACATGACAAAGGTAGCAATTAAAAACGAGAATATTACTTCTTTCGGTGGAATTTATCATATTATGGACGTTTTCTCAAAGTTGGGCTTTGAAAAACTTACCGAATCTGTATTGGGTAAACGTGGAAGTAGCGGCAAAGCATTCTGTTATGGAAGTATTTTTTGTGGTTTTTCATACTTCCCCATTGGTTTGGGTGGGGGATTTCATGCTTAGAAAAGACCCAAGAAACACCGAAGCACCTCATATCAACATATAGGGCCCCAAAAAGACATCTCAACATATAAGATTTTATCACAAGAAAAAATACTGCGGAATTAAGGTATAATATTATAGCTACATTTTAATTCCGCCAACGGGTTAAAAAACAACCTCTTCCAAGCTTATTTTCTACCTATAGGCCTTGTGTTTTACTCTTTCAATAGGCGTTCTTCTTCTAAGTCGATACGATGAATAAAGTGTCTCACAAGTTCCTCGTCCACTCTTTCGTTTTCGTTGTTAAGCTTGTTCAACCACAATCGTTGCTCTTCAAGTATCTCGCGATAGGTGTTTCTCACCACCGCATCATAGAGTGTGGCGCTCCCTTCGCTTTCCAACAGCTCGTGCCAGTAGTTCACCAGGTTGTTTAACACCGCCGAATGGGTTATGTTTTCTGACATATTGTTGTGCTCCAGAAAGTCAAGACTGGCCTGTGCCATACCTATTCGGATGATGCGTTGGGCTTCTGCGTTGGGCATATGGTCGTCGTAATTGGGTAGCTTCACCATCTTGAGTAGCACGGGAAGCGTCAATCCTTGGAATATTAGCGTGAGGGTTATCACCATAAACGTGATGTAGAGCACCAAACTTCGTTCGGGGAAAGCTATTTGCGTGCCTGGAATGTACAGCGGAATAGACAAAGCTGCAGCCAGCGAAACCACTCCGCGCATGCCTGTCCAGCCCAAAACCAAGGGTCCGGCATAGCCTTGTTTGCGCGAATCGGCCACCGTTATAAACTTACTCATAAAGCGTGTGATATGCACTGCACTGAAAGCCGCACCCATACGGATAACCACTAGTGCCATGGTGATGAGCAAACCGTAGGCTGTTGCCATCCAAAGACTCACGTTATCTTCTTTCAAACTGGTCATTATCTCGGGCAAATCCAGTCCGATAAGCAAAAATGCCATACCATTGAGCAAGGAAATAAGGAAGTTAAACACATGCTCGGAACGCAATCTCGACGACGAACCAACGATTAGTATGCGGCGATAACTGAAGTAAAGCCCACCACTCACCACGGCCAACACGCCTGATGCCTCAACGGTTTCGGCAGAAATATACATCACATATGGGCTAAGAATGGTGAACATCGTGTCGATATTCTCGTCCATGGGCAGCCACTTGCGCAACTTAATAAGCAAATACGACTGTATAATCACATGCGACAGCAGCACGCCCACTCCAGCGCCGCCAATCACCATCCATATAAAGGATGCGGTGGCCTGATACCACACAAATTGACCTGTCCCTATTGCTATAAGGGCAAACTTAACGATGATGAGCGAACTGGCATCGTTGAACAAACTCTCGCCTTCCAGAATGGCCGATATACGCCTTGGCACCTTTACAAATTTCATAATGGCGGCTGCCGACACGGCATCGGGGGGGCGAAACAATGCCACCCAACAAAAAACCTAGGGCCACCGAGAAACCCGGAATAAAGGTGTTGGCTATAAATCCCACAACAAGGGCCGTGATAAACACCACGATAAAGGCAAACGAACCTATAATCCTGCGCCATCGCCACAGTTCTTTCCACGAGTTGTTCATCGCCGCATCGTACAGTATAGGCGGCAAAAACACAAGGAATATCAAGTCGGGATTGATATTGAAACGGGGCATTCCGGGAATGAAACTCATTGCCACACCACCCAATACAAGCATAATGGGATAGGCCACTTTTATGCGCTGACTCACCATAACCAATAAACAAATGGCCAAAATGAGCGCAATGATCAAGACTAATTGATGTTCTATCATCGTGAAGAAGGGTAAAATTAGTTGATGGTTACTGTCATTTGAGGGGTTAATGTGATAAACTTTCTACTCAAAGTAAGCTGGCTTTGCAGGCTTAATCGCTGCTTTTGTTTATCTAAAACGGGGCAAGCACGATGCTTTGTATCGCCCTTAACCCACACTTTTGTATCTTTAAGACAGCTTTTAGCCAACCAGCCGTCTACCGAGAAGCGTCCTGAACCTGCAAAGAACAGCAGAACAAACACCAACAAGGCGCCTGTACTGCAATTTTGCTGTACGTTGGGTAGCAACATGTTTAATATTTTCTTCATGTTTCTTTTTTGTTATCTCTTAATTCCGCAACACTATTATAAATTAAACTTTTTAAGTACCTGAGCAACAAAAAGGTGCTCAGGATTTTGCCATATCAGAATTTCCACTTATCTTAGTGTTGCAAAAAAAACAAGAGAATCCGACGATAGACATGGCAAAGATACAAATTAAATCTGAGAGACTCACTCCTTTTGGGGTATTGTTTTCAATCATGGAGCAATTTGATTCCACATTATCATCTCACATCCATCAGCATGGACAACTTAATAGAAGGAAAGTCATACAGGGTTGTCGTACAGCGTAGTCCTTTGAAAGACAAGGATGGCAAGCAACAGACAGATATCTTCGGAGTTATATACACATACCGCTGTATACTTACCAATAACTAGATGTTTACCGAGAAAGACATCATTACATTTTATAATGAGCGTAGAGCAAGCGAAAAGAACTTCGGCATACAGACAATGACTTCGGATGGTCGCATCTGCCCTTTTCCTTTATGGCTGAGAACATGGTTTTCATGGCGGTTACCGCCATGCTGAAGAGTTTTTATCTCTATCTCGTCCGTCATATCAGCGATAAGGTCAAGCCATTGAAAAAGACAAGCAGGCTGAAAACCTTTATCCTGCATTTTGTCAGCGTGCCAGCAAAATGGGTGCGCACTGGAAGGCAGAACGTTCTGAACCTATATACAAATAAAACCTACTACGCTGAAGTCTTCATTGAATAAACAGTATTTCTTTGTGGTTATCATACTTCCCCATTGGTTTGGGTTGGGGATTTTATGCTTAGAAAAGACCCAAGAAACACCGAAGCACCTCATATCAACATATAGAGCCCCAAAAAGACATCTCAACATATAAAATTTCCTCACAAGAAAAAATACTGCGGAATTAAGGTTAAATATCAAATTTCGTTTCCGATCTACGAAATCATACCTTTTAAAATGTAGAAGTAAAAAAGGAAAAGAGAAAGAAATTGTGCTAAAAAGACATTTCATAACTTTAGCTATTAAACTAAAGGAAAACTCGAAATATTTTTTTATCATCTTACATACTTGACGTAATTTCATAAAATAGCGAATATTTTGGTAATAGCGCCAACGTTTTAATACCATTCTGCACACTTATTAATAGAACGTTATACATATCGTAAGTACTTGAAAAAGAACCAAATATTTATCCTTTATTTTTTTCTCTATAAAATATTTTGCCATTCCAATAATTATATAGACCTTTACACCGAAATTATAGCAACAGCTAACTATAAATAAGAAACAAAGGAATAATTCTATGGAAGAACAAATCGAAGTGAAAGAGCTTGAACACGTTGTAGTGTTGTTCTCTGGAGACTCGGGTGATGGAATGCAGTTAGCAGGTAACATTTTTTCAAATGTTTCTGCTACTGTAGGTAACGGAATTTCTACTTTCCCAGACTATCCTGCTGATATTCGTGCCCCGCAAGGCTCGCTTAATGGTGTAAGTGGATACAGAGTCCAAATTGGTGCGGGTAAAGTTTATACGCCTGGAGACAAATGCGATGTACTGGTGGCAATGAATGCAGCTGCGCTTAAAACGCAGTATAAAAACTGCAAGCCGCAAGGAACAATTATTATTGACACCGATTCATTTAGTCCACGCGACTTAAGGAAAGCAGAATTTTCGACAGATGATTATCTAAAAGAAATGGGTATAGACCCAGATCGTGTAGTGGCTTGTCCTATTACAAAGATGGTGAAGGACTGCCTTGCTGACACAGGAATGGACAACAAGGCGATGTTGAAGTGTCGTAATATGTTCGCACTCGGCTTGGTTTGCTGGTTGTTCAACCGCGACCTTGAGTTGGTTAACAACTTCTTGACAGAGAAGTTCAAGAAGAAACCAGCTGTTGCTGAATCTAACATTAAAGTTGTTGCTGCTGGTTACAACTACGGACACAACGTTCACGCATCGGTTCCTAACACCTATCGAATTGAAACTAAAGAAAAAGTGGCAGGCCGTTACATGGACATCACAGGTAACAAGGCTACTGCTTACGGCTTGATGGCTGCTGCTGAAAAGGCTGGTTTGACCCTCTTCTTGGTTCTTACCCTATTACTCCTGCTACAGACATTCTTCACGAACTGGCAAAACACAAGTCAATGGGCGTTGTTACAGTGCAGTGTGAAGACGAAATCTCAGGTGCAGCATCTGCAATTGGTGCAGCATTCGCAGGCGCATTGGCTGCCACATCTACATCAGGTCCTGGTATTTGCTTGAAGAGTGAGGCTTTGAACCTTGCCGTTATCGACGAGTTGCCACTCGTTGTTATCGATGTTCAACGTGGTGGACCATCTACAGGTTTGCCTACAAAGAGTGAGCAGACCGACCTTTTGCAAGTGCTCTACGGCCGTAACGGCGAAAGCCCTATGCCTGTAATAGCTGCTACAAGTCCAACAGACTGCTTCGATGCAGCCTTCGCAGCTTGTAAGATGGCACTTGAGCACATGACTCCAGTTGTATTGCTTACCGACGCTTTCATCGCAAACGGTTCTTCAGCTTGGAAGTTACCAAATCTTGAAGACCTTCCAGAAATCCGTCCTCACTACGCTACTGAAGCACAACGCTATAAGTACACTCCTTACAAACGCGAGGAATATAGCAACGTTCGCTATTGGGCTGTTCCAGGAATGGAAGGCTATGAGCATATCCTTGGTGGACTTGAGAAGGACGGAAAGACAGGTGCTATCTCTACTGATGCAGAAAACCACCACCTTATGGACAACTTGCGCTTCGACAAAGTTGCACGCATACCTGTGCCAGACTTGGAAGTACAAGGCGACAAGGACGATGCCGACTTGCTCATCGTAGGTTTCGGTAGTACATACGGACACTTGTATTCTGCAATGCAAGAACTCCGTGCAAAGGGACACAAGATTGCACTCGCGCAGTTTAAGTATGTAAACCCATTGCCAAAGAACACCGCAGAAGTATTGTCTCGTTACAACAAGGTGGTTGTAGCAGAGCAAAACCTTGGTCAGCTCGCAGCATTGCTTCGTATCCGTATCAATAATTTCGCTCCATATCAGTACAACCAAGTGAAGGGTCAGCCATTTGTTGTTCAAGAACTTGTACAAGGTTTTGAACGCTTATTGACACTTCCTGCACCAAAGGACGAATATGGTACGTTCTATTCAAGAATCTTACAATAATTAAGGAGGAAAACAAAATGACTCAGTATACAGACAAAGATTATAAGAAAGGTCAGCCAAGATGGTGCCCTGGTTGCGGCGACCATTTCTTCTTGGCGAGTTTACATAAAGCAATGGCAGAGTTAGGAGTTCCTCCATACGAAACTGCCGTTATCTCAGGTATTGGCTGTTCAAGCCGTTTACCTTACTATGTCAGCACTTACGCTATGCAGACCATTCACGGTCGTGCAGCTGCGATTGCAACAGGTTTAAAGGTTGCAAATCCAAAACTTACAGTTTGGCAAGTTTCTGGTGATGGTGACGGATTGGCCATCGGTGGTAACCATTTCATTCACGCAATGAGAAGAAACATCGATATTAACATTATCCTTCTCAACAACCGCATCTATGGTTTAACAAAGGGACAGTACTCTCCAACCAGCCCTCGTGGTTTCGTTTCTAAGTCAAGTCCTTACGGCACAGTGGAAGACCCATTCCGTCCAGCTGAACTCTGCTTCGGCGCACGCGGTAAGTTCTTCGCTCGTACTGTTGCTACCGATGCTCCTGGAACCATTGAGGTATTGAAAGCTGCCAAGCAGCACAAGGGTGCAGCGGTTTGCGAAATTCTTCAGAACTGTGTAATCTTCAACGAAGGTTGCCACGATGCAGTTTACAACAAGGAAGGACGTAAAGCCAATGCTATCTATCTTGAGCACGGCAAACCATTAATCTTCGGTGTAGACAACGAATTTGGCTTGGTACAAGAAGGTTTTGGCTTGAAGGTTGTGAAGATAGGTGAAGACGGTTACACCATCGACGATATTCTCGTTCACGATGCACACAGCGAAGACGACACCTTACAGTTGAAGTTAGCAATGATGGATACGCAGGAAGGCTTCCCTGTTGCGTTGGGAATTATTCGCGATGTTGATGCTCCTACCTACGATGAATCTGTTTGGCAACAAATAGAAGAGGTAAAAGCAAAGAAAGAATACCACAACTTCACAGAGTTACTCGAAACTAACGATATTTGGGAAGTAAAGTAAATCATCTTTGAAAAAGTTATATTAAAAACAAAAGAGGGTGTCCTTGACATCAAGACACACCCTCTTTTGGGATTAATCTAAGATTATACAATCAAGACATTGTTAATTTGAAGTGTTGAATATAAATTTAGACTTTTAATCTTTCTGTAGCTGAAAGTAATTTCGTAAATTTGTTGCGTAAAGAAACAAGTTTTTCTGTATTAAAAAAGACTAAGTAGGACTTCTTTCTTGTATTAGCAATCTACCTCATAAGACTGCTTTTAACGCAAGACGTTTCACTTCAGAATGTTTGAAAAAACAATTAAAATAACATATAGTATTAACTAATTATATTTGCTATGAAAGTTCATGAATACCAGGCAAAAGAGTTTTTTGCAAGTTATGGAATTCCAGTACAGCGCGGTATTGTTTGCCGTACACCAGAAGAAGCTGTAAAGGCGTACGAAGAACTGGGTGTAGAACTGGCTGTTGTTAAGGCACAGGTACACACAGGTGGTCGTGGTAAAGCTGGTGGTGTAAAGTTGGGCAAGACAGCCGAAGAAATTCGCACACATGCAACCAATATCCTCGGTATGGATATTAAAGGTTTCATCGTAGACCGCGTGCTTGTTTGTGCAGCACTTGACATCAAGTCTGAGTTCTACGTTAGTATCCTTCCTGATCGTAATTCTAAGTCAGCAATCTTCATGGTTAGCCGTGAAGGTGGTATGGATATCGAAGCTGTGGCAAGAGAAACACCAGAAAAAATTGCTAAAATTGCTATTGATCCAGCAGTTGGATTAAACGACTATAAAGCTCGCCAAATTGCTTTCAAACTTTTCGACGATAAGAAATACGTTAATCAAGCTGTGCCATTGTTCAAGAATTTGTATCGTCTCTTCGTAGAGAAAGATGCTTCTTTAACAGAAATCAACCCACTCGTTATTACCGGAGACGACGAACTCTCTGCTGTAGATGCAAAGATGACCTTTGATAACAATGCTCTCTTCCGTCATCCTGACGTGTTTGAACTTTTCGAACCAACAGAAGACGAAAAGAAAGAGCAAGAAGCAAAAGACAAAGGTTTCAGCTACGTTAATCTCGGTGGTGAAATTGGTTGCATGGTAAATGGTGCTGGTCTTGCTATGGCTACTATGGATATGATTAAACTCTATGGTGGCAATCCTGCAAACTTCCTTGATATTGGTGGTAGTTCTAACCCAACAAAGATAGTTGAGGCTATGAAACTTCTCCTTTCAGATAAGCACGTGAAGGTTGTTCTTATCAATATCTTCGGTGGTATCACACGTTGCGACGACGTTGCTCAAGGACTTATCGAAGCCTTTAAACTCATAGAAACCGATATGCCTATCGTTATTCGTCTTACAGGAACTAACGAAGCTGAAGGCCGCGAGTTGCTAAGAGGTACTAAGTTCCACGTTGCTACAACTATGAGTGAAGCTGGCCACATGGCAGTAGATCTCTGCAAATAATTTATTTCGTTTTTAAACATAGAGAAAAATGAGTATTTTAATTAACAAAGATACACGCCTTATCGTTCAAGGCATTACAGGTCGTGATGGTAGTTTCCACGCTACTAAGATGAAAGAATATGGTACTAACGTTGTAGGTGGTACATCACCAGGTAAAGCTGGCCAAGAAGTTGCTGGTATTCCTGTATTCAACACTGTTTGTGATGCAGTTGAAGCAACCAACGCTAATACATCAGTTATCTTCGTTCCTGCAGCTTTTGCAAAAGATGCTATGCTCGAAGCTGCTGATGCAGGTATTAAATTGATTATTTGTATTACAGAAGGTGTACCTACACTTGATGTTGTTGAGGCTTATCGCTATATTCAAATTAAAGGTGCGCAGCTTATCGGTCCTAACTGTCCAGGTTTGATTTCTCCAGGAGAAAGCATGGTTGGTATTATGCCAACTAACATTTTCAAGAAGGGACATACAGGCGTTATTAGCCGTTCTGGTACTTTGACTTACCAAGTTGTTGCTTCACTTACTGCAGAAGGTATGGGACAGTCTTCAGCTATTGGTGTAGGTGGTGACCCAATTGTAGGTCTTTACTTCCAAGACTTGCTCGAAATGTTCCAAAACGACCCAGAAACTGATAGTATTGCTATTATTGGTGAAATCGGTGGTGATGCAGAAGAGCGTGCAGCTGAATACATTAAGAAATATGTAACAAAACCAGTTGTAGCTTTCATCTCTGGTCGCGAAGCTCCTAAGGGAAAACAAATGGGACACGCTGGTGCTATTATTTCTAGCGGTTCTGGTACTGCTGCAGAAAAAGTAGCTGCTTTCGAAGCTGCTGGTATTCCTGTAGCTCGTGAAACTCAGGAAATTCCTGTACTTTTGAAACAAAAGTTAGGTAAGTAATTGTAGATAGTTAGACTTCAATTCTATCATTTATATATAAGAGGGTATGCCAAGTTTTTAATTGGTTATACCCTCTTTTTGTTTCCCACATACTGTTTCTTTTTATTATTTGCCATATTCTAATACGGCGAAAAATATTGTTCAACAAAAATAAATCCCTTTTTCTTATTACTATACTTCATGCCAATAAGAAAGAAGGAATAGTGAAACCCATGTATTTAATGTTACGCATTTTTGTTATTATAAACTTTGAAGTTTATAATAATAAACAGCAAAGTTTATAATTATAATTTTAAAAATTGTAATTATATTTTTTGATAGCGAATATTTACAGTATAAGAAATGGCTGTTTTTGACTATCTCGTGTGATGCGTAAGACCACTCAGGCAGATAATAGTCCTCTTTTCTCCCATAAGAAAAGCGTGTTAAAAACAATAAAATTAAAAGATTTGCTTGTTAGTTCAAATTATAATACCTATTTTTGTAAGATAGCAAAGTGGTGATAATAGATACATTCAATTCATTGAATCATAATAAATTTTTAACAATATGAAAATCAGGACAAAAATTTTACTTACTTTAGTAGCCGGCTTATGGGGCAGTATGTTAAGTGTGGTCAACGCATCGAAGACTCAAAATTCATTGCAAGATGAAGCAGAAAAAGCAACATGCCTTGTCGTTCAATTGCAGACAGAGGGCGAAAGCGTTTTCTTCTTAGGAAAAAATCCTAAGTTAATGTATTTTGCTGATAGCTTGGCAGTAGTTTATGATAACCAGCAATTAAACTTTGCATTAAAGGATATAAAAAATTATCATTTTGATGAACGTGTTCCAGCAGGAATAGGACAAGTAGAAGGACAAGCTATACAACAAGGAAACACGAGTTTCTCAGAAAGTTTTGTTGTCTTCACAAATTATCCAGCAGGCAATCGTATCAATGTATTTACAGTAGGTGGACGTAAAGTTGCCGCTGTTGTTGTAGACGGAAGTGGTAATGCACAACTTGATATGAGCAATCAACCAGCCGGAGTTTATATTATTAACACCGGAAAGAGTGCCTTTAAGTGGCTAAAGAAGTAATAAAAGGATAGAGTCTTTCGGTAGCTTAAAAAGTTGTCGAAAGACAAACTTTCCAACCTTTGAATATCTTTTGACGGAATTAACCTATCAGTAAAACTAAGCTGTTGGGAACTTATTTTAAGGAATATAGAATCATCACACTTTCCGTCATACCCATAATCACATAGAACGCTATTTTACAAAGTTGACGAAGAGGTAGAGTCGTCAAGAAAAATACTAAAAGCATATTGGTCGTTTCTGCCTAAAGCATTGGCAGGATTAGTGCGATGACCAACTTTCAATATCTAAGCAACATTAACACAATCCTTTCTGTAGAATTAAGTACGCACTAATTTAGTTTCACTGACAGGAACCAAAATATCCGAACTATGAAAAAGAGATTTTTACTCTGTACGATGGCTGTTTTTGCTCTCGCAGCTAATGTTTGTGCTCAATCTTGGAACATGGTAATAACGCACAATGACGGCACGTTTGATACGATTGCTGTTGAAAAAGTGAAAGATGTAACGTTTTTTAAAAAGACTTCTGGAACTATAGACCCTAAGGAATTAGGCATTGAGTTCGTGAAAATACCTGCTGGTTCTTTCTTAATGGGAAGTCCTGAAAACGAACCTCAACGCGAATCGGGTGAGGTGCAGCATAAAGTTACATTGAGCAAGGATTTCTATATGAGCAAATATCCAATTACTTTTACACAATACGATAAATTCTGCGAAGCAACTGGTAGACCGAAACCAAGCGATTACTCTTGGGGACGTAATAATCGTCCGGTAATTGATGTAAGTTGGGAGGATGCTATGGCTTTCTGTGCATGGATAGGCTGTCGTTTACCAACTGAAGCTGAATGGGAATATGCTTGTAAGGCAGGAACAACTACTCCGTTTAATACAGGAAAGAACTTAACAACGGATGATGCCAATTACGATGGAGGATATCCTTATAACGATTATGAACAAGGAACCTACCGCCAGCGTACGATGCCTGTAGGAACAGTAGGTAAACCTAACGCTTGGGGACTTTATGATATGCATGGAAATGTGCAAGAATGGTGCTATGATTGGTATGACGAATATTCGAAAACTGAACAAATAGACCCAAAAGGTCCAGAAAATGGCACATATCGTATATTGAGAGGTGGTAGCTGGACAAGTCGTGCTAAGCAATGTCGTAGTGCTTATCGTGGTGGAAGCGAATATAATAGTCGCTTAGACGATGCCGGTTTTCGTATAGTACTAATAAAGTAAACTATAGAATGATATCTGAGGCAACAATACTATAAGACAAATAAAAAGATAAAAAATACTGAATATGCGGAGCAACAAAGGGAATTTGTTACTCCGCATTGTTGTATATAAAAATCATAGTGAATAGATAGGAAAGAAAGTCTTCATTATCTTAGTTTTTTATGCCATTTTATTGGGAAGGGAGCTGAATTCGCATGAGATAAAAGAGACTCTAAATATTTTATTCAGCAATTCTTTGCCTAAATCAAGAAATAAGTATAATTTAATCATCATATCGATTTATGTGCTTATAAGGTTTGGTATTCACAAAATAAAAGGTTATATTTGCAAATAATTACTTACTATTTAGTAATCACATTTTAAAAACATAACAATATTATGGCAGTAAATTATAAAGACTTAGGTCTCGTAAACACACGCGAGATGTTTAAGAGAGCCATTGACGGCGGTTGGGCAGTACCAGCATTTAACTTTAATAACTTGGAGCAACTCCAAGCAATTGTTACAGCTTGTGTAAAAACAAAGTCTCCTGTAATTATTCAGGTTTCAAAGGGAGCTCGTAACTATGCTAACCAAACTTTACTTCGTTATTTAGCTGAAGGTGCTGTTCAGTTTGCAAAAGAATTGGGCTGCAATCACCCAGAAATAGTATTGCACCTTGACCACGGAGATAGTTTCGAGTTATGTAAGAGCTGTGTAGACTTCGGTTTCTCTTCTGTAATGATCGATGGTTCTTCTCTTCCTTACGAAGAGAATGTAGCTTTGACAAAGAAAGTAGTAGAATATGCACACCAGTTTGACGTAACAGTTGAAGGCGAACTTGGCGTTTTAGCGGGTGTTGAAGATGATGTTGTTGCTGAAGAATCTCATTATACACGTCCTGAAGAGGTAGTAGATTTTGCTAAACGTACTGGTTGCGACTCATTGGCAATTTCTATTGGTACTTCTCATGGTGCTTATAAGTTTAAGCCAGAGCAGTGTACACGTGATCCAAAGACTGGTCGTTTAGTTCCTCCTCCATTGGCATTCGATGTATTAGAAGCTGTAGAGAAAGAACTTCCAGGTTTCCCAATCGTACTTCACGGTTCTTCTTCTGTTCCAGAAAAGTATGTTGAGATAATCAATAAGTATGGTGGCGCATTGCCAAATGCTGTAGGTATTCCTGAAGAACAACTACGTAAGGCTACTAAGAGTGCTGTATGTAAGATCAATATCGACTCTGACTCTCGTCTTGCATTTACTGCTGGTGTTCGCGAAACATTGGCTTTGCATCCAGAATACTTCGACCCACGTCAGTATTGTGGTAAGGCTCGCGAGTATATGATTGATCTTTACTCTGAAAAGATTAAAGATGTTCTTGGTTCAGACAACAAATTGGCTAACCTTGACTAATTATTATCAATAATCAATATAAAGGCGGAATCCTCTTGGAGAGGAGTTCCGCCTTTCTTTTCCACTTAATAGAATAGAATAATAGTATTTTAAATAAAACAGAAAATGAAGAAGTTTATATTTTCATTAGTTTTGTTCTTAATGGGCATTTCGGTAAATGCGCAAGACCAAAACTATTGGATTTATCTTGTTATTGGCCAAGAAAACATGGTTGGTAAACCCAATGTTGAATCTAAATCTTATGATTTCTTGCTCGATTCGTTTGTAAAAACAATGTCTGAAAATGTGCCTGGGAAGCGCATTGGAGTTGTTGCAGTAACATTGCCAACTAGTCCTATCGTTGCTTTTGATAAGGATAATTATCGTAATTATGTATCAAAAGTAACTGATGAAAGCAACAAAAAGGCTTTAGGAAAGTATGATAACAATCCATACGGACAACTTATAAGCATGGCACGTACAGCCAAAAGCAAAGGTGTTATAAAAGGAATAATGCTTCAACAAGATGGTAGCGACGACTATAATGATGCTTGGCAGAAACGTGTGAAGAAGATTTACTATAACATCATTAGAGATTTATCTCTCGATTCTACCAAAGTTCCATTGCTAATTGGCGAAGTTGGTCGTGCAGAATATGGCGGAAAGTATGCTGCAGCCAATAAAGTAATTGGTAAAATGAACAGAGTCTTGCAATATTCGCTTGTAGTTCCTTCGGACAATTGCCCATTGGCAGACGATAAAATCTACTATTCTAAGGAAGGATTTGAGCATCTTGGACACAGATATGCTATCAAAGCACTACAAGGAATAGGCTTCGAACTCCCTGAAGTTCGTAAAACAACTTCAATAACGAAGCAGACTATCGACCACAAAACAGTGGAAGTAGGTGTTAATATAAGCGATAAAGGTATCTTATCCGCTACTGCTAACTCACCAATAACCAAGATTTCGGTACAGAATGAAGCTGGAAATAGTATCAAGGAAATTGATATTGCTGAACCTGCAAAGACATATAGTTTGGATTTGAACAAGTTCCCACAAGGTAAGATTATCATTATTTTCTATACAACAGAAGGCGAACAATCGTTCACAATCAACAACTAACATTCATATAATGGTGAAAAAATGCACATTGTACCCATCGTTTTAACAACATTTGTTGCACTGGAGTTTCTCTATATCATGTATCTTGAAACCTTTGCAACTACATCTCAGCAAACATCAGAAGTGTTTGGGTTGAGTAAAGAGGAGTTAAGTAGACCTTCGGTTGCACGTCTTTTCCAAAATCAAGGCGTGTATAATGGGCTGATAGGCTTGTTATTATTGGCTGCACTCTATGTTGTTCCTAATTGCCAGTGTGTTGTTTTCCTCCTCATTTATTGTGTAGGAGTTGCTGCATATGGTGGTTATAGTGCTGGTTTGCGTATCTTTTTAAAGCAAGGAACACTTCCATTGTTGGCGCTCGTTAGCTGTTTTATATTCTAAAACGCACCTTATTGAGATTATAAAAACGTATTTCAACCAATCTAAAAGTACTTGCAAAGATGGCGCGTTGGCATTTTACGAAACGACAATACAGCATTGCTGGTGCTGTATTGTCGCTTTTTTTACTTGCATTTGTAGTTTATCGACTGCTTCCACCTACCCAAAAAGACATTGATGAAAGTGCTGTAATAGTGGAACAGCAAGCTTATTACCAGTTGGAAGTAAACGGAAAACCTACCATTTATTTTGCTGATTACAAAAAATCAGAGCTTATTGGCGGCGTTATAAATAAGGATTCAATCCGCACTCGTAAGGTTCGTACCCGTGGTTATTGGGTCAATCGTTTCCCAATTTTGCCTTCTTGCTTTGGTCGTATCGTAACAAAGTGGGGCAATAAGCCTTCAAATATTTTAAAACTTAGTAGCAATGCTTTGCATAAAGTATTGGCTAATGAATTGGAAACAGCAGATGCAGAGTTGTCAGGCTTGCAAACTCAGCATAACGAATTGGGTTATTATATGCGTGTTCACAATGTAAGCGATTATGGTTATAATAAAGTTGCTGACTATAATAGGCACGTAGAGCGACAGCGCGACTCTCTTCGAACTGTCATTAGGGTGTTACAGACCATACCAACCAATGCCCAATTGCGTGTAAAACAAATCAATAGGTACACCGTATTGCGTACTTCTTCAAACAAAACTCCCTTAGTTTGCAATCGCTTGGCCATATATGAAGACAATGGAAACTTGCTTTTACAAACGGCTAAAAGGCTTACACCTATTGGAACTACTACTCTTATAGGCATAGACAGAGCCCAAGAAGAGTTGGCAAAGGTATCACAGAGAACCGAAATGGCGCTTAACAAACCACTTCAAAGGGGTATTCCCGATTCGTTAGGCTATTATGTTGGCGAGATAAAACAAGGAAAACCGAATGGTTATGGCCAGCATTTCGGCAATAACGGTAGCTTTTACGATGGTCATTGGGACGATGGAAAGCCTAATGGTTTTGGTTTCTACATTGCACCGCACGAACATTTGCAAGTAGGAGAGTGGAAAGAAGGAGTATTTAAGGGCGAACGAATAAGCCATCACCACGAGCGTATTTATGGAATAGATATCTCTAAGCATCAGCACGAGAAAGGAAGTAAGCACTTCACAATAGATTGGGATAAGCTTCGTATTATGGATTTAGGTAAGATTAGTGCGAAGGAAATACGTGGAAAGGTTGACTATCCCATTGCATTTATGTATATTAAGTCTACCGAAGGATGCACTGTGTTGAACTCATACTATAAGGACGACTATGCGCAGGCGCGTAAACGCAATATAAGAGTGGGAACATATCATTTCTTTTCTACCACTTCGGCAGGCTCGGACCAAGCTCGTTACTTCTTAAAAAGTAGTCTTTTCTGCAAAGGCGACCTTCCTCCAGTGCTCGATGTTGAGCCTTCTGATGCGCAAATTGAACAGATGGGCGGTGCAGAAGTAATGTTTAAGCACATTCGTGATTGGCTTACTGTAGTTTATCGTGCTACAGGCGTGCGTCCAATCCTTTACGTTAGTCAGATGTTTACAAAGCGATACCTTCCGTTAGCTATCGATTTGCAAGGCGAATACTTTGTGTGGATAGCCCGTTATGGAGAATATAAGCCCGAATTAAAACTGACCTATTGGCAATTAAGTCCTGATGGAAGAGTGCAAGGCATACATGGCGATGTTGATATAAATGTCTTTAATGGCTATAAAAATCAATACGAAGAGTTCTTGCGCAAGCACAGTATAAAGAAAGATATTGCTGTTCGTTGAGGCTTGAAAGATACAACCACGTATTATTAATAGTATAGGAAAAATAGAAGAATTGTACAATCGGCTTCTATGAAAAGCGTAGTTGTATAACATCTTTATTATCAATGGTTTACAATAGTGCCTGTTTTACGTTGCAAAAACGCCTATTTTGCAAGGCAAAACAGGCACTATTGCGTTGCAAAACAGGCACTATTACAAAACCATAATATAGGTGTTACTTTGTCATAAGATTATTTTCGTAAAAATAGAACAATCTTACATCGGTCAGCTTACGATACTTTTCTACCTTTTTAGTTACAGCTTTTAGTTCTTATTGCATAGCTGTCATGTGGTAACCTAATCGTTTTAGCTCTACGGCCACCCCAAAATTGTAAAGCTGATGAAGTGCTTCTACAAATGCGCGATAAGCATCTTTAGTACTTGGTTCGATATTTAAACGACGTAATTGACTATAAGTACGTGCTGCACATTCGCCCACAAGACGTTCTAAATCATTAGCTTCGTCTGCATTGAGCAATAGGACCTTCTCGCGAATATAGTCATCAGTGTGGTCGAAATCGGTTTGGTCGCGCAGGTAGGCATATAGGTTTTCCACCTTGCTGTATAGTTCCCAGTCCTCGTCCCAGTATTTTGCAACTGCCATTCCAACGTACATAATCCACCCAAGCGCAACCGTTGGATAGTTGGGAAACTCGCGTATGGCGTCGGGCATGTATGCTTCTGCCACCTTCGGCCATAGTTCGTCTAGGTCGGGAGCCTCTGGTAAGCGTGCATCTACCTCGTTATGAGATAGCAAATACTGGTAAAGATCGTCTTTGAAGATAGCTTCAAAGTTGGTAGTTGTGGCTTTTCCCATTGTCATTTCTTCTTTTCTGAACAAAAAAATAAGGCGAAGTAAGCCCATTTTTCAGTAGCTTTCTTCGCCTTATTTCTATATTTCCATTATGCGTTTTGTCTTGCAGTAATGGCTTGTTGTATCAGTGCTGTAATCTCTTCTACAAGTTCTGGATTGTCTTTCAGCATCACTTTGGTAGCATCACGGCCTTGTGCGAGCTTCGTTCCGCCGTAGCTGAACCAGCTTCCGCTCTTCTGAATGATGTTGTATTCAACGCCTAAGTCGAGTATTTCGCCCACTTTAGAAATGCCTTCACCGAAGAGAATGTCGAATTCAACCTTACGGAAAGGAGGCGCAACCTTGTTTTTTACAACCTTAACACGTACTTGGTTGCCGATAACATTGTCGCCGTCCTTGATAGAAGTAACACGACGAATGTCTAAACGCACCGAGCTGTAGAACTTTAAAGCGTTTCCACCCGTTGTTGTTTCAGGGTTTCCGAACATCACACCAATCTTTTCGCGCAGCTGATTGATAAAGATACAGCAAGTGTTTGTCTTGCTAATGGTAGATGTAAGCTTGCGTAAAGCCTGACTCATGAGGCGCGCCTGCAAGCCAACGTTAGAGTCTCCCATGTCGCCTTCAATCTCTTTCTTAGGTGTAAGCGCTGCAACAGAGTCTACAACAAGAATATCTATGGCTGAAGAACGAATAAGTTGGTCGGCTATTTCCAATGCTTGCTCGCCGTTATCAGGTTGTGAAATCCACAAGTTATCCACGTCTACGCCTAACTTTTGAGCATAGAATCGGTCGAAAGCATGCTCTGCATCGATGAACGCAGCTATGCCTCCAGCCTTCTGTGCTTCGGCAATGGCATGGATAGCGAGGGTGGTTTTACCTGAACTTTCAGGACCATAGATCTCTATAATACGTCCACGTGGGTAGCCGCCTACACCTAAAGCAACATCAAGACCGATACTGCCGCTGGGTATAACTTCCACGTTCTCAATCTGTTCATCACCCATACGCATGATAGAACCTTTACCAAAGTCTTTTTCTATCTTTGACATCGCTGCTTGTAAGGCCTTCAATTTGCCTTCAGCAGGGTTTTGTGCTTCTTCTTTTGCCATATATAAATTAATCTATTTTATCTTGTAATTTAAACTCTTTATTAGCGATTGGTGCACATTGTTGTAGGTTTTGATGTTGCCTTATGGCTTTTCTTACCTGCTTACATGTAGTGCTAAAATGCCCAAAAGTTTTACTTTCGGGCTTTTTATTCGCTGTTAAACATTTAAAAGTTTGTGTATGTTCATTCTTTGTTGTGCAATGCTTTGCCGTTCATTCCTTCTTCTTTCGCTTCTTAGGATAGGGCAATACCTCTGCTAAGATTGCAACAACCTTTGTTGCGTGGTCCGCTCTTGAAACGTCGAGTATGTAGTGTTCTTTTGCTCCTTCGTATGGATAACCTTTTTCAGCCTCTGCCATTAAAGCCTCAATAGCCTCGTGTTGCTTTACGAAGGCTATGTTGTCGCAAGCTATGATGACAGGTTTTTCGTTGGCGTATATCATATATTCGCCAAACATCTTGCGGTATCTGATTGCTCCAACAGCTTCTATCTGTTGGCAAACAAACTCAATGAAGTCTAAAGAACACGCCATTTCGTTTTGCTGTTTCGTTTCTTTGATGTTTCAAATCCTACAACTCCAAATCGCCACCGAACACTTCGTGCCAAGGCAAACCTTGCTTGTTGAGTTGCTCCATGAATGGGTCTGGGTCGAAATCTTCCAAGTTCCACACGCCTGGCTTACGCCAAATGCTCTTGAAGAACATCATGGCACCAATCATTGCAGGTACACCTGTAGTATAACTTACGCCCTGCATGCCTGTTTCTTCGTAGGCTTCTTGATGCTTGCAGTTGTTGTAAACATAGTAAGTCTGCTCTTTTCCATCCTTGATACCACGAATACGGCAACCGATTGAAGTCTCTCCATCGTAGTTTTCGCCTAAATCTTGTGGGTTAGGAAGTACGGCTTTAAGGAACTGAAGTGGTACAATCTTTACCTTAACAGGCTTTCCAGAGCCGTCAGCCAAAGGTGCTTCGTATTCAATTTCGTCGATACGGCTCATTCCGAGGTTCTGTATGCAATCCAAATATGTAAGGTATTGCTGTCCGAAAGTCATCCAGAAGCGCGCACGTTTAATGGTTGGGAAGTTCTTAACGAGCGATTCAAGCTCCTCATGATGCATCAAATAAGAATCACGAGGGCCGATATTAGGATACGTTAAGTCTTGATGCACCTTCAAAGGTTCCGTTTCTATCCACTCACCATTCTCATAATACAGTCCCTTTTGGGTGATTTCGCGAATGTTAATTTCTGGATTGAAGTTTGTAGCAAATGCTTTATGGTGATTACCAGCGTTGCAATCCACGATGTCAAGGTAGTGAATTTCGTCGAAATGGTGCTTTGCTGCATAGGCAGTGAATACCTGTGACACGCCAGGATCAAATCCGCAACCAAGTATTGCAGTGAGTCCTGCCTGCTCAAACTTGTCTTTGTAGGCCCATTGCCAGCTATATTCAAAGTGTGCTTCGTCCTTTGGCTCGTAGTTAGCGGTATCTAAGTAGTTGCACCCGCATGCCAAACAAGCCTCCATAATGGTAAGATCTTGGTATGGTAACGCAAGATTTATAACCAATTCTGGCTTAAACGAATTGAAAAGTGCCTTTAATTGTTCAACGTCATCAGCATCTACCTGTGCAGTTTTAATGTCGGCTTTGTAGCCTTTGTCGTGAATTGACTTCACTAACTCGTCGCATTTCTCTTTACGGCGACTTGCTATCATGAACTCAGTGAACACGTCCTGATTCTGAACAATCTTAAATGCGGCTACCGTGGCAACGCCACCTGCGCCAATCATAAGTACTTTTCCCATTTTCTTATTTGTTTTTATTCAATGTTTTTATCTATTTCTTGTGATGTTATGCCCATGGCGTTCATTAGCGAATAACCTAATATTTGCTGTTTAAAGTTGCCGCCTTCCATAGGCATCATGGCAAACATGGTAATGCGTTTCTGTTCATCGTCCACTTCTTTCAGTGTATTTCGTATAACGCTGTAAATGTTGCTGTCTTCTGCATTTGGCACTATCATTATGCGGTGCACCTCGTCGTGGCTTAGTGCAATATGGAGAATATCAAGCAAAACATCGTCTTTCTCAGTCAGTTCACTACCTGTTGCAATAGTATTGATAATGAATTCGCCCAACTGTTCATCGGTAAATGCCTGCTTATCGAGTTCTTTATGAAAATCGGAAGGCACAAAGTTTTCTAATTTTACTTTGTTTTTATCGTGCAATACCACCACTTGTGTTTCGTGATTACCTGGTTTCAGCCGTCCATCAAGTGCTATATCTACTGCCCATTGACTGAAATCAGCTGGTGGAATCTTCCTGTTGAGCATTCGCTCAAAGTTCACAATGAGGTTAAACGCCACTCTATCGATATAGTCTCCATCGACAATGATGATGTTTTCGCTCATTTTTATGTTCTGTGAATTCTGTTTATTCATTGCTACAAAGTTACATTAAAAGGTGTGAATGCCCAAAAGATTTCACCATTTTTTTGCTTATAAAAGCCTTATAAGCGTTTAGTAGAAGTGCGATAGTAAGCAAATAGTATTTGCTTTTCAAGGCCAATGAGAGAGGAAGAAATTTGCTTCTTTTGTAAAGAAAATAGTAATAGGAAAACAATAGTTTCGATTTTGCATTGTAATAATGCCTGTTTTACGATGCAAAAGAGCCTGTTTTGTTGCGCAAAACAGGCTCTTTTGGTGTGTCAAACAATGGGTATTACAAAGTATTGGTAATCATACTGTTACGCATTTGTGATACTTTGAATAAATATTTACAGTTTTATGGTGTTGTTTTTGATGTTATCAGGCGGTTTTAGAGTGGGGTAGTGGAGCAGTAAAAGTGGTTTTCTTATTTGGTAAAGTGTTATTTTGCGACTGCTTTTCTTGAGGTATTATTGATGGCTTAAGGGTGCTGAAAGGGTATAAACGAAAGCGAACCAATACTTGCCACAAGCATTGGTTCGCTTTTATAACGTATGAGCCACTTAGCTCAATTGTAATTACAAAGATGTATTAGAGCACTTTGCCGCGCCAAGTTACGCCAACATTGAACTGCGACATCTTGTCTTGAACTACACCATTAGGGTTTGTATTCTTGCCAAATGCGTAGCTGTAATAGCCGTGTACTCTTACATTCTTCTCTTTTAATGGGTAGTATTCCACACCAGCACCTACACGTGTAAGCTCTGTTCCGTCTGTTAAAGCAACGTCAGCGTCGGTTCCTGCATTGTTAACCTCGTAGCTCGCCTTTGCAAAAACGTTCAGTTTTTCAGTAGGCTGATAAGATACTTGGCCCACAATAGAGCAGTCTTTACCAATGAAACCTTGTCCTGAAGCAGCACGATTCCAATAGTCCAACTCTATTTGAACATTGTCTGCAAGGTGGAATTTGTTGCCCAATGAAATGTAGTTGATATATTTATGAGGAGCGTATTCTAACATATTAGCCGACCAGTAAGTTTCCCAAATACCATGACGGCCATTCCAGAATAGGTTGTAGGCATACATTTCTGCTGCATTTCCGCTCTTAGCTTCATACATTTTCTGGTATGGGCTTGTGCAAATCTGTAGTGATAACATGTCATTTCCACTATTTGAGACATACTCTCCAGCTACTCCCCATTGGTAACAAGGGAAGTTATAGCAGAATTCAGAGAGGAAATAGCAGTCAATAGGAGCTGGAACCAGCTCGTAACCGGCTACCAATACAATCTGTTTACCTGCTACAAAAGCGAAGTTCTTACTGGGTTTATATTTCAAGTAAAGCCAGTCGGTAGAGTTAAAGAAGTTGTAGTCCTTGTTAATACCATTCAAACGATTACGGAAAGCGTAAGAGAACTTTGGCGAAATATCGCCTGTAACGATGATATTTACAATGTATCCCTTGAAGCCACTTTCTGCTTTGATGTTCTTTCCATCGATTCTTGTGCGCTGATAGTCGGCTCTTGCCTCAAGATTGAGGTTTACTGGCTTCGCTTCTTGCGCCATTGCTGTTACTGAACTTAGCAGCAATAAAGATGCAATAATGCTTTTAATTTTCATATATAGATAATCAATAAATTTAGTTTCAATGTGCTTTTACATTGCAAAGAGGCGGCATAAAGCTATGCCGTCTCTTGCTTTATATCTTTGGACACGGTGCCAATTGCGTTCCCGTTCCTATCTTTTAGTGTTTTGATTTCTTACTTTTGTTCCACAAACCACGTACTTCGCTAACGATATCAATGGTGCAGAATGAGTCAATATCCTCCTTAGCAAGGAAAGCCATGAGGCTTGATAACTCTTCGTTATTGAGGATAATTTCGAGCTGTACACTCTTCTGATGGCTGAAACCACCTATAACTTCGTGCATGGTAACACCACGATGAAGTGTGTTAATAGCGTAATCTTGAATGCGCTCGTATTCTTTTGAAATAATGAACACACGATTTCTCATGTTCATACCCATCATGAAGTGGTTCAAAATGAGACCATTCATCCATGTACCAATAAGACCAATGATAACAAGATAAGGAGGATTGATAGCGAAAGCAGTACAGCAAATGGCACCACCAGCTACTGTTACAGATGTTCCAAGGTTAATACCTGTGTACTTATTGATAATCTTTGCGAGGATATCAAGGCCACCTGTAGAAGCGTTGATACTGAAAAGAATACTCTGCGAAGCACTTAAAACCAATACGAAACAGAGCAAATCGAACCACGGATTGGTAACTAAGCCACCATTAGCGAGATGCTGTGTAAACATGGATTCGGTCATAGGAACGAACTTTCCAATAAGGTCTACCATTGGACCGAGGATAAGTGCGGTATAAACAGTCTTTGCACCGAACTCGTTTCCAATAAGAAGGAATGACAGAACTAAGAGGAAAGCGTTGATAATGAAGATAACATTACCAACTGAAATAATCGGTAAAAGCTTAGAAATTACGATAGAAAGACCTGTAATAGATCCTACAATGAGCTTACTTGGGATAAGGAAGAAGTAGACACCGAGGGCTGCAACGAACATACCAAGGGTCATAATCACCAATTCAACCCAGAATTTCTTAGTCTTAAGCAGTCCTCCTACTAGTGAAAGACCATTGCTAATGCCTTCCGCTGAAAATGGACTAACTTTCTTAGAATCTTGATTCATAATTTTAAATCGATTTAAGTTAGATTGTTTTTATTCTTTTTTTGTTTTCTCTTATTGTGTGCATGCGCCTTTCAACTCTTTATGATTATTAAGATAAGGCGGCTTTTAATGCGCTACAAAATTATATTATTTAGTCCTCCCTTAAAAACCT
>NZ_BAKF01000032.1 GCF_000614025.1 Prevotella aurantiaca JCM 15754 | reverse complement strand
GAAGCAAATCTTTGGGTTTTATTTTTAAGTTTTCAAATTTTTTGTCCTCGTTTTCTTCTTTTATTAGTTTACCCTTTTTATCGTACTCGCGCCAAACGCCAATTCTTATATTTGAACAATACAATATGTCACCTTCTGTATCTAAAAAACCATTTTTATGATACATTTTGATATGTGCTTTAAAGGTTAATGGCTTTATCGTTTCAATGACATTAACGTCTTTATCAAAACTAACTTTAACAACCGTTCCATCTTCCTCTGTATATTCTGTTATAGATGTATTGGGCGAAAGTTTACTTTTATAATATTTGTAATTAAACTTCTCAGGTGCTTTCATTTTATTTGAGTTTTGTGCAGCGCACGGAAATATAATAGTTAAAAGTAAAAAGAGTATGATAAATTTTTTCATCTGCTTTATTAAATTTATATGGTAATAAAAAATATCTTTGTGCAGTTTATGAATATACACTTTTGCAAATATACTTATTTGTTTTGAATTAGCATGGTTTAGATTTTATAAAATATGTTGTTGTAGATCGTAACTTAACATTCGTTAATCTTGTCAGAGTTATGAAACTTTTTGTTTACCTTTGTCAAAGGTAAATAATTATATATTTATGAAATATACGCAAGAAAACTTTCAAGAGTGGATATTCTTTATCTCTGATAAGATGGAATACTTCACTGGAACTTTTGCCAAGGAACATGGTTTAGTATTAGATTATAGTAAGAAGTCGTTAGATGATTTAGAAAGATGGATTCTTGATAATTTTAATGACCATAACGATTTAATAGCGCAAAAAGAATTGTTAGACCATCTAACCATTTATATTGGACAAACTTTCAAAAAATATATTGGTGGCAAATGGTTTATTGACTTAGAAAACAAGAAAAACGCATATTATAGTATGCCTGTTCTAACTGATGAAACCTATAGAGGTGAGACATATGTTGCCCCAATGACCTTTGCAACAGCTTGTATTTGTAGGAATAAGGGAAACTATATCAGTACAATTCTTTTGAATAAGATGGAGAGAATGGGAATTGAAATGAAATGATTTGGTAGCTTATTTTTAAAAGAAAAGTGTTTTAAAAGTATTGCAAAACTGATGGAAGAGGTGAACAGAATAGATGGAGAAGCTAAACCAAACCAATTGAAAAGGCGAACAGAACTGATTGAAAAAGTGAACAATACTAATTGAAAAGCTGTTGCTCGTGGTGTATCATAGAAAAAATGTTTTATCTTTTGAAGAGATAAAACATTTTTTGTAGGTTGCAATTTAAATATTATGTGGTTGCAGATATTAAGATATGATGAGGTAGTTTCGATTGTCTTATAATTCAAGCATTATATCTATCCATTCAAAACTAATATAAACCATGTTATTAGGTCATTACTTTCATAACCTCAATAGATGTCTCAAGCCATTCTTCCATCTGCTTATAATCTTTTCGTTCCCATACATTTTTAAAATCAACAAATTCATGAGCAAGTCGGTTTTCGTATGCATTGCGCTGATAGCTGGTAAGTTTTCCTTGCTTCATAATCTCTATACTTCTGAATTCATTGGCTGTTGTTGGTATGCGAATCCAACCTTTTTCTCCTTGTATAATAATGAAAGAAGGACTGCTTGAATCCTTTGCGGCAGTGCAAATTGCAGTCATTGAAGGGTAGGAAAGCACCATTACACCCGATGTATCAATGCCATTGTGTCCACGATTTGCAAAATATTGTTTTGAAACAGGACGTCCGAAGAGTCCAACCACAATGTTAATATTATAAACATTTAAGTCGTTTAACGTGCCTCCTCCCATTTCAGGACTAAATGCTGGGGCTATATCTCCTTGTAAATAGCGTTCGTATTTACTCGAAAATTGCGAAAAATTACATTGCACAATACGTATCGGCTCGATGCGTTTTAGGCTTTCTTTGACAAGACGAAAGTTAGGAGTATGAAGCGGTGCAATAGCTTCGAAGAGGTAAAGCTGATGTTCCCGTGCCAAAGAAGCCAATGTTTCAGTTTCTTGAAGGGTCATTGTGAAGGGCTTTTCAATAATAACATTCTTCTTAGCTTCCAATGCTTTGCGTGCAAAATCATAGTGAACACTATTGATTAAGGCTATATATAAGAAATCAGCATCATCGTCTTTGAGTAACTGTGAATAGTCTGTATAGATGTGTTCTATACGATTTGACTTTGCAATAGCCTGCGCTTTTTCCTTATTACTATGTGCGAAGAGACTCGTAATTTCTATCCCTTTAACTTCTGTTTTCAGCATTCTGATAACTTCATTAGCTATCATGCCTGTTCCTATAATACTGATTTTCATTTTTCTTTCTACTTTAATAGTATGTTCTTTGGTACGATTAGTTTTAAATATAAGACCGAAAGAACATGCTCTTTTTACTAACCTACAGCAACAAAAGTAGGCAATGTTTTGCAGAATATGGGAGAAATGACTATTTTTGTGCTATCTTAACAAGCATTATAAGAATGAATAATAAAAGATATTTATTAATTTTTGCCACTCTTATATTAGTTTTAATAATTGTTGGTTGTAAGGGTAATCAAGCGAAATCGGTAAAGAAATTGGGCGATTCTGTGGCATCGCTTTCTAAAGTTTCAGATCCTATTGTAGCAGAAAAGGAAGTTCCTCTCGTTGTTGATTCGATAAAAAAGGAATATCATACAAAGACAGCTGACTTACTATTTGTTTATTCTTTCCCTACTTCAGGACCTCGTCCTTTAATCGATTCATTGCGTGTTTACCTCTCATCTGAAATGCATCAAAGTACGGTTATATATGAAGATGAAGACATTTTAGTTAAACCTTACAAGCAACTTGCCGATGGTAACGGTATGATAAAGTATTATGCGAAGGCTGCTTTTAAGAATTTGAGCCGCATTTTAGAAGGCTCTAAAGACGAAGAAGTGGCGTGGAAGCCTGACCTTTCAATGTTTGTGTTGCTGGATAACGAAACAAATCGCTACGTTACATACGTTTCTACTTACGGTTCTTACTTAGGTGGTGCGCATGGAATTGTTTACGAATATGGTGTAAACTTTGATAAAAAGACAGGCAAGAAACTCAAAAATGTGCTGAAACCACATAGCGAAAAGAAACTACAAACCATACTTAGAAAAGGCATAGAAAGCTATTTTAGAGATATGGATGGCTTTGAAGAGAATGATAAAGAGTCACGCGAAGCTTATGTTAAGCAGCAAATGGGATTTCTTTTCATTGAAAATGGAAGTATACCACTACCCAATAATGGTGTTTATCTTACTCCAGAAGGAGTTGTTTTTACCTATGGTTTCTATGAAGTTGGTGCTTATGTCATAGGAATGCCCACTTTTGTAGTTCCTTATCATAAGATTAAGAACTTCTTAACCCCCGAAGCTCTCCGTCTTGCAGAGCTTGATAAATAATGTCATCGTGGTACGGAGCTATTTTGAAAGAAAGACTTTGAGGTAACTGGCGGTTTACTTCTAATAAACAATACACGTACGAACAGACAGCAATAACATTGTGCGCACATCGTCGTAAGGCTTTTCTTATGTTGCCTAAAAGCCGTTATGTTTTTGCTGCAATACCCCTGCAATTATTCTGCATCGTGGGCGGCAGGAGTGCTGAAATGCTGTCGCACCTTTGCTGCACACCCATTGCAGTGGTTTTGAAAATATCTTTGCACGCAGCAAAAAAGCAGAAAACAAACAGCTTTTTCCGCACCAATCAGCAGCAATTACGTAAGATATACACCATGCATGGTGGGCTTTATTCCGCTGAAAACGACACAATAATCGCCAATTATTTCCGTTTTGAATGCAAGGCAGCATGGGTATGAAGCACCAAAGCGAAAGTTATAATATTCTGTATGAACGCTTATCGTCTCCGAAAGGTGTATATCCAACTGATGAAACACGTAGGTAATACGATTTAAAAATAAAAGTTTAGCTATGGAAAGAAGAACTTTATCCATCACGGGTTATGGCATCTATGTTGTTAGTATCGCTTCTTTAAAGCGCTTTCTTTCAATCAAAAATGTCAAAAGCAAGAACATCTTGCAAGTCTTTCAGAATAATCCTGATTTGTATTTCGAGTCGTTAAGCGAAGGAATTTGGATACCTATCCTGCCCATTGACTGTATAGACTACGACATAATGGTGGGTTCTGACGAAATAGCACAAAGCAATTGGGAAAACGTTTTCGCCTACGATGGCTTCAATCTTGACGTTGAAGATGGCGAAATATGGATTGGTTCTATTGGCAGTTTCGCCAATTTTAAGGTCAGCGAGTTTAAGAAAGCTGCATCAGACCGCCTCTCTTATCAGACCTTAGATGGTGAAACACTGAACAAAGGCTTCAGAATTACCCTCGAAAAAGGCAAATATCGTGTATCTATTTCGGGACATAAGCAGCATACTAACGACGATAAAACCATTTACGGCTACGGGTTCGACTTCCAGAAAACGCCTGAATTTACAGGATATAACGACCCTCGTGAAGACGAGAAGTACACTTTTAACCTGCCGCTTTATCCATAACAAACCAGCAGAATAACCCCGACTAAGTCCAATCATAATTACAATAAGAGTTATAAAGTAGTAGGTTTAAAACTAAAAATAACTTCAATATGAGTCAAGACGAATTAAAAGAAGAGTACGATAAATATAATACAGAAGACATCTTCAATGCGCTTAAAGAGAGCGTAGAGGCACAAGTTGTGCGCACAGAGCCTTATAAAGGTTTTGGATACAATATCTTCCCCTATGAGTTTCAGATGGTTGGAATGAAAAAGGGTAGGCCTGTTAAGAATCTCGACAGCCTTAAGAACAAGACCAACCTCTATTTTTACGGCTTTAACGAAGCCAATCAGATAGTAGAAGTTAAGGAAGGTTGCGAGATAGAAGGGCTGTTTGATTATCAGTTTCTCCTTTATGAAGCAGGTTTTTTCAAGTCGTTACAATACAACGAAAGGAAGAAATTGCAAAACGTTACATACTGTTATCTGAAAGAAGGAGGACTGCTTGACAAAGCATTATCGAAGGTCGATATGGCGGCAGCGAGCAATATTACTTCTATGACGATATCAATAAGCTGCAAAAAATAGAACGTAAGCAATACGATGAGGAAGGGAAAACAGCGGCAACCATATACCATACGTTTAACTATCGCCCTGATGGAAGCTTGGAAAACATTGTAAAGTCTACCTCAATGTACGAACAAGTAGTTTATAAAGAGAAGAAGTAACTCGGCGATAAAGTCTTTTGACCGCTCTGTTTGCAGCCCCCTCTTCTTTCGATATTTGGGCCAACAGAATGTGTCGAAAGGGTTGATGCGTTGTTGTTGGTAGGCAAAGACTATTTCATGACCTACCCACAACAACGCATTTTCTTTATTACTATCATCGTATATCAGTCCTTTTCAACTTTCATCTGCTTTCGATGAGGCTGCAACATCGTTTTGCCTACTTTGCTGCAAAGCCCTTGCAACCTTACTGCCGAGTGGTGGGCAACGTTGCTGCACAGCAGCAGAAGCAACGCTGCAAGCTGGTTGCACTATCTTTGCAAAGGTGTTTCCATGGAGTAGGACAATAAAAAAGGAACACGTAGAACATGCTCCTTTTCTTCTTAATCCAGTTGTGCAACATCTCAAAACTATCGAACTGCGGTGCCGAATAGCCATATTCATCGAATACAGCAGCTATTTTGACTTGCTCTTCAGGCGATATGGGAACGTCGCCGCGTAACGCATAGTAGAAAGAACGCCTGCTACTGAACACCTCTATTACCCTTTCTCGCACGTCAGGGTATAGTCGTTTTGTAACGTTATCGAACAAACGACTCATGCCGCGTGCATATTTCTGCAAGTCAATAGACCGATATTCGCTGCATGTTTGTCCCTTTTCAATTCGTTCTACATAGGCAGGCGATATGCATAAGTCGGTAGTAGGCATTTCGTTTTGCATCTTTTTAAGTTCTGCCACCCTCCTTCTTAAGCAGTTAGCAGCCTTCGAACACTGTGCGTCAGTGGCATAGCACGAAGCGTAGCCAAATGGAATTTCCTTTTCAGACATAATGAATAACAATTTTAAGGTTAATATATTGATGATAAATACAGCCACCATTACCACCCAAAACCATGTCCTGCATGGCGTCAGACGGCTGATCTTTGTATGCAAAGTTACTGCAAACACACTGCTAAAATGCTGTTTTTACGGATAGAGTATAGGGTAGTAATCTGGTGATAGGCACACAATACAACCGTTCCTATGCCTGTTGCGTATTATATTTGTTATCGTTTGCATAGTTCGGCAAAAAGTAATATCTTTGTAAAAGAATCTTTCAAATGTGCGACTTCAAACACTTTCGCAACGCAGAAAAATAGGTTTGAAACTCCGCCATTGGAGGAAACAGAACAACCAATAGTTTGAAATGAACGACGATATAAAGGACCTGATTGCAGCATTGCCCCCACATAAGCAACTCTTGTTTGGTGTTTGTTGCGTTAAAAGAATAGAGAACAACCTCTATAAGTTTCTCGAAAGCAGAGACGAAGAACCCGCTTTTATTGCAGCAAGTGCCATAACTGACGAGCTGTTTCGAGGCTGTATAAAAGACTATTTCCCCTATATTGGAATGAGATTCAGCAAAGAAGAAGAGGCATTTATCGAATCTCTGATACCCGATACCGATGAAGACGGAAGCAAAGAGGTTGTATTTGCACAGAACGCAGTTATAGCATTGGCATATTGTATGCGCTTTACGAAAGAGCAGAATAGCGATTTTATGAACTATTGCGGACTTAAAATACTCGAAACTGTTGATGTTATGGCTTTTGATTCAAAGGGAAATGAATCGTCAGACTTGCTCATTTTGCACGAAATAGCAACGCAAAAGAAAATTATAAAGCTGATAGATGCAATGGAAAATAACTTCGACGAAACTGACGTCGTGGCGTTGAAAGAAACCATAATGCAGTATGCCGTAGGCTAATAGCCTGAACGAAGAATAGAAAATAAACTTATATAAAACCATATTTATGCTGTCGGAGAAAATAAAAAACTACCTGATAGAATCGGAATTTTACGATGGAACGGAAGATGAAACCTATCAAAAGGTAATGTCAGACTTAGGGATTGACCTTCAAACACCCTTTGCTCAGTTTCACATTTATACGAATCAGGTAACGTTTTTGGGCAAACGTGCCGAGCTATACAACGTATGTTGGTTCGCAATAAACTCGATTTATTACGAGCAAATAGAGTCTATGAGGTCTATATTCAAGCTGCCAGATGAGTACATACCGCTCGATAGCTTTGAAGGAGAGGGCGGATTCTTCTACAATAGGAATACGGGCGAAGTGTTAGAACTTACTCTTGGGAAGGTGTACGAGGACTTTCAGCAAGGCAAACTAAAGCCCCAATGGCCCGATTTCAATACTTTCCTTGAATGGTTCTTCGACCTATCGTAACTTCATCGTGAAAGAATTGTGCAATCCTACTGTCTGTTTTGTATTAAGAAACAGACAGTAAGGAATAACCATTGCGAAATAATCACCTTATTATAGCAAGGGTTCTATCTGCTCGGAGTAGCGATAATACCAAATGGAAAACACAAAATTAGAAAATATTTATACTTTTGTTATATTCCTTTACCTTACTACTTGCCATTCTAAAACCATATTTCTCCCTCTTTTTAGCCCCATAATGTTAAAAGTCAAACACTTATAATGTTTAGTAAAAAAGTGTTTTTTATGCTTTAATTTTAGTTAATAAACATTTTTTTTACTATCCGTTTGCAAACTGTTTTCATATTTTTCAGAATGAAATACCTATCTTTGCAGTTGAAAAAATTACAGAGACAAGACTATACTATACTATACATAGAGTAAAGATACATCAGGATAAAGATTGTAGATTATTCATTGTTTTAGGAGCTTTTCATTAAGTTGTAATTATCACATGAAACCCTCATTGGGCTTTGCTAAAATGGGTAACGTTTTCCAACGCGACTTGCTTCTATTCACTTTAGTAAAGTACTTTTAATAGTTTAATAAAAGTAAAATGAATTATGAAAAAAGATTATAATGCGCCACAGATCAGTGTGATGTCAATTGAAGTTGAACAAGGATTCTTAACTCTTAGTGTAACAGGCAACACTCACGAAGGCTTCGTTGAGGTTGCAGATCCAAACCTAAAGATTGAAGATGCAACGGGTGATGACTCGCCATTCTAAGCATTCGATACAATTGTATCAAGGATAACAAAAACAAATATAGTTTAAAACGATTTCTACAATGAAAAGAATTGCAACATATTTATTGTGTGGTATCACGTTACTTGCAGCAGTATCGTGTGCTAACGACGACGAAATGGTGAACGAAAGTGCCGAAGACAACTTGGTTGCCATGTCGTTTCAAACAGGCGATGCGCCTAATTATGATAACGATACAGCCGATTCTGCAAAGGCAACAGGTACAAGAACCGCGTTGAATCCAGATAAAAGCAGTGTTACTTGGAATGCTAACGACATAATAAGTATAGGTTATCAGGGTGCAGCAGGCAATGTAACGCAACCTTTTACTACGCCAACTACGGGCTCAAATGTTAAGTTTTGGGGCCAAGCAGCGGAGAAAAACACTGCATACTTCATGATGTATCCTTATCAAACAACCACAAAGATTGAGTATAAGAGTAACAATTGGGCGAATTACACCTATGTTTTCCCAAAGACACAGACTGCTATTGCAAATACATTCGACCCTAATGCCAATCTTTCGGTGGGTGTTATTCCAGATAGAACAAAGCCTTTCACAGCTTATAACCTTGGTGGTTTGCTGCGATTCAGCATCGAAGGCGCTGCCAACGTGGCTAAAGTGAAGATTCTTGCAAGGGGTCAGGAGCCGTTAGCAGGTGATGCTACATCGCAAATAAGGTTTAATAACGATGGTAGTATAAGCTCTGCACCAATACAATTTGAGCCTAATAAGAATACATGCGTGCTTACTTATGCGCCAGCTTCTGGTACTTTGGCAGAGAATACCGACTATTTTGTGGTGCTTCCAGCTGGTAACTTGCTTCAGGACTTACGCTTGCGTTCATCTTAGAAGATGGAAAAGCAATTCAAGTGAAGGTATCTAACGCTATCGAAATAAAGCGTGCGCAAACCTATTCATTGGGTAAGCTTACACTAAATGCTGCAAAAGCAAAGAGCGAAATACTAAGAAATAAGGGCTTAATAGAGGCTTATGCAGCGAAAGTTCCAGGTATTGAGCTTGAAGCTGATGGTACTTTAGACATCTATCGTGGCGATAATCTTGAAAAGATTCTATCTTATAAGGGTGTACTTTTAGTAAATAATAAAGATAATCTTACCTCTTTGAACGAGTTGCAGTATTACCGTAATGTAAACGGAATAGAGCTTATAGGAAATAAAAACCTCGCTGGTGAAATTAATTTGTCAAAGTATCCACAATTAACATCAACGGTAGTGATAAAGAAAAGTCCATTAGTTACAAGTGTTAATGCTACAGGATTGGATAAAATTAATAAGCTTTCATTGACAGAAATGGATGGTTTAAAGAAGGTAACGACAGGTAACAACACACAGTTAGAGTTGTTTGAATTACACAGAAATAGAGTTTTAGAGGAAGTAGATGCAAGCAATATGCCTTCATTAAAGGTTATAAGTGCTTATTATAGCCCTAAAATAACAACGATTAACACCACTAATTCGCCAAATTTAGAAGAGATTAACGCAATATCTACTGGTAGTTTGATCAGTATTATTGCCTTAGAAGATAAGGCAAACATGATGGTATTAAAGGCATCAGGTTCGAAAATAGAGAGCTACGACTTCACTAATATGCCGAAAATACGGGAAATTAATCTTGCAAGTGCGGCTGTTAAGGAGATTAAAGGTCTATCTTCAGCGGGTGCAAACTTGGACAATCTGCAGTTGTCAAACACGAAGCTTACATCGTTAGACGTATCAAATAATCCAAATTTAAAGTGGCTTGATGTATATGGTGTAAAGGGTTTGACGACATTAGACCTAACCAATAATTTGGAATTACTGCAGATTCGTACATCTCTTGCAAGTAATCTTAGAGAACTGAAGTTAGGAAACCATACCAAATTAACGGAGCTTATGGTTGCTCATTGTAAGCTTACAGAATTGGATATTCGTAAGTTCCAAAACTTGAAAACACTCTATGCAGGAAGTCAACAGCCTAATGGGCACTTGGTAAACATTGTAGTTAAGATGACAGCTGCACAGAAAACAAAACTCGAAGGCGTTAGACCTTTCGTGGAAAGCGGTAATGATCAATATGTTGCGAGTGAAGCAACGAACAGCTGGGTAAAGGTTGTTGTAGAATAATTCAAGGAATGTAAACACCCTATATCGTAACGATTGTAGGGCATTGGAAATACAGAAAGACTCCAAACGATGCACTATCGTTTGGAGTCTTTTGTTGTTATACATGACAATGTTACGCCAGAATGAAAGTGTTAAAAATGCTTTGATTTGTTAATACATAGATGAGCGAAATGCAATGTACACACTATCGTTTTCTAAAAGTGCCTGTTTTGCAACGCAAAACAGGCACTTTTACCGTGTAAAACAGGCTCTTTTGCAATGCAAAACAACCGCTTTTGCAACGTGTTGGTAATAAGATAGTTACGCCATAGTTTTTATCTTATCTTCTAATGTTAATTTTATGCCCCTTCAGTTCCCATTATCATGCCATATTATGGTGGGTAGAGTGGGGTGCAATCTTGTTATTTTGCTTGTGGAAGAAAACTACTTTTGAACTGCAATTCTACATGATCATAGCGAACAGCGATGCGCCGATTACGGTTAGAATACCACTCACCACGATAGACAAACCACTCGTTGCGCCTTCGATAGTACCCATTTCCATTGCCTTAGCTGTACCAATGGCGTGCGAAGCACTACCAATTGCGATACCTTTTGCAATGGGTTCATCTATCTTTAGCAGCGATAAAAACTTTTCGGCAAAGATGTTTCCCAATACGCCAGAGATGATAATGACAACTACTGTAATCGATACGAAGCCGCCTAACTCCTCGGAAACGCCCATACCAATGGCTGTTGTGATAGATTTAGGAAGGAAGGTTGCATACGTAGCATGGTCGAAATTGAAGAGCAAAGCAAGCACTAAGACTGTGAGTAAGCTCGACAAAACGCCTGCGGCAATACCCGAAATAATGGCTTTATAGTTCTTTTTCAGCAATTCAACTTGCTGATACAGAGGCACAGCAAGGCAGATAGTAGCAGGTGTAAGCAGGTAGCTTAACCAGTTGGCATCGGCATTATACTCTTCGTAACTCACGCCTGTGATGAGCAAACAAGCTATAACCAATATGATAGAAATAAGGAGTGGATTCATGAAACCCCAACCAGTTTTTCGTTTTAGATACATTCCGATGACGTAAGAACCAAGACTTATAAGTACACCGAAGTAGACAGAATTTTGTAACATATCCTATTTAGGTTTGGCAAATCGGCTTTCGCCTACCATTAAAGTTAATTTGTTGTGTTCTTTATCTTCTTGCTTTTGCGTATAGTCAGCTGCGTTATGTAGCCAGCAACACCCATTACGACAAAGGTACTCACTACGGTTACGATGGCAAACTTGAGGAAGTTGGATTGTATATCCTGCCAAGAATCGATGAGACCAACGGCTGCTGGAATGAACATTACGGGCATAATGGCAATTAAGAAAGTACTTGTTTCGCGAATATCAGATACCTTTACCCACTTCTTCATCAGTGCAATGAAGAGCAGAACAATTCCGTAAATGCTGGCAGGAATGGGCAATGGTATAAGAAAATGGAGCAATTCGCCAATAAAGGTAAAGGCAATGATGTATATAAACTGTTTAATGAGTTTCATTTTGGTGCGGTAACTTTAAGTCGATTTCACGTATATATTGCTCAATAAAGTCTACGGAACGATCCGTTCCGAGCCTTATACTATCGAAACAAAGGTCGTAATCGCTTGCATCTCCCCACTTTTTGCCAGTGTAATACTTATGGAAGCGTACACGATTTTCGTCTAATTCGTTTACTATTTCTTCTGCTTCTGCGCGACTAACGTTGTGTTCTTTCGCCATCGCTGTTATACGATCTTCGAGGCTTCCTTTGAGAAATACAGAAACAAGGTCCTTGCGTTCTCTGAAAATATAGTTGCCACAACGACCTATGATGATGCAATCCTGAGTGCCAATGAGTTCGGAAAGAACCTTAAAAGCCTTACAATTAACCTTCTCTGGTTCCTCATCGAACTGCGCAATGGCAAAGATTAGCTCGTCAACAGGACGCTCTTCGAAGAAGTCGTCCATCTCTTCTAATACTCCTTTGTCCTTTGCCATCTGCATCAAACCCTTCCGAGTGTAGAACGGAATGCCATAAATAGCAGATAGCTTTTTGCCGATGTGCAATGCACCACAGCCGCTTTGGCGTGCAATAGTTATAATCATAAATATCTAAAAGTTGGTACCTTGTTAGTGCAAAACTACAAATCATTTTACAGATATTGGTGCTTTTATACCCTTTTTTAACCTTTGTTATACTGCTATAGGCGTGATAATATAAAGCGAGAGAATAGAACAAATATTGAAAAACACTTGGAAATATGGAGGGGATATGATATATTTGCAACAGAAGGTAATTAAAAACCGACGTAGTCGGATATGCTAACAACTTTATAAAACACAACGACAGCCTATATTTAATAAGGTGTAGAAATGCGATTGTTGAGCAAACTTTCCTTAAAAACTAAACATTTGACGACACAGACATAGTTAACATTTTTATAACCCAAACGCCCTAGACTTCCCGAAGTCGTTCCTCAAAAAAGCAAGAGGTTATAGGGAAGCACATAAAAACTAATGAAACAAAACAGTTTTTTGGCGAGAATGGCAAGTAAGATGCTTGCTTTCGCAGTGGTAGGTATGATGTGTGTAGGTTTCACAGCGTCATCAAAAGACGATGAAACCCCAACAAACAAAACCGAAGAAACCAAAGAAAACGAGAAAAAGGAACAGTTTACGAACACTGCAACCTTCGATGGTACAGAGGTAAAGATAAAGGAAGTGTCGCTGACAAACGTGATAGACAACATGTATTGGTTAGCTTTTGAACTAGAAGATGGTGCAAATGCTACTGGGTTAATAGTACATTTTATTCCTGAAGCACACAATAATAAAGAGATAGACCTTGGCGTACAGAGTGAAACAGATACCAGTTGGTCAATCTTTGTAATGAAAGGTGAGTTGTCTGTGTGCTGCGGTCAGGAAGCAACAAGTCCTCAATTCAAGTTTGATAGTGGTAAGATGAAACTCAAAATTGATATGGAAACCAAAGAGTTTGAGATTAAAATCGACAACGCAAAGATAAGAACCAGTCAAGAAACCATGTATGGTGATGGTGTAGAACACATATTTAGCCTCAGTTATAAAGGCAAGGCAATCGGCGAATAAGAAGGGAACAACATAACGACTGAATACAAAAATAAAAGCGCAACCAGCAAAAAGAGGTTGCGCTTTTATAGTTTTTAAATAGGAAATATAATGTAATTAGGCTTTTATTATGTGTACCATATTTCGCCTCCTACAGACTTATTGCCTGTTGTTCCCTTATCGTTACGATTGAGATTGTTTGCTTCTGCATTGTTTTTGCGTTCGTCTTTGTTCAGATTGTAGTCCTTATACAATTCTGAATGATTTAAACTTTTCATATAACTCCTTTCTTTTGTAATACAGATGTTAAGTCATTGCAAATGTAAAGTTTTTATCTCATAATTGCAAATATATGCCCTTAAGGTTCTATTGTTTTTAAATATTTTTGTACAAAGGCTACTATAATCCCACCTTTTCTTTACAAATGTTTTGTAAAACTTTAATAATGCCATCATAATGGCGCTGTAAATAGAATTTGTTAGATATAAAAAAATAGCACTTTCCACGAATATTTATTGTGTTTTTCCTTTTCTATTCAAACTTTATTGCTATCTTTGCACCCGCTTAGCTCACAAGCGAGATTAACCATAAAGCTTCTGATTGGCCGCAGAAAGGTCTACGAAGCAACCGACAGGCAAATCTACACAGACTGTAATAAAAGCTGATAAGCAATATAGAAGTATTGCTTATAAGGAGCTTTTTTTGTGCCAACACAGTAAAGAACTAGGCACATTCTAAATACTAAATAGTAACAACGCAGTGTTTTACAATCGGGAACGTTGTAGACCAAAGCTAAAAAAGCTATACATTGGAACCGATTACACTGTACAACATAAACAAAGAATGCTGTGCGGTAAACTAAAAAAACTTCGGGGTTCCAATACTTATGAAGTGCAGCACAGCTTCTTTTTTTTTATATTTTCCCCACAAATAATCGTTCAAAATGTCTCTAATGAACGAGAAAATCTGTACTTTTGCATTGCTTTTTCGTTAAAAAGACTACTTTAAGTAAGCCTTATGGCGATAAGTTTCCATGTGTTTCGAAAGATACATGCATCGCATAGGTGTTCGTAGGACCGGGTTTTGAAAATATATTTATAACACAATAACAAAACGCATTATGACATTTTTAATGATTGTAGAGCTACTTGTGGTACTCATTGCCCTTTGGGTGGGTGCGCGATATGGCTCGTTAGCGCTTGGCGCAATCTCTGGAATCGGCTTAGCCGTCCTTGTTTTTGGTTTTCAATTAAAGCCTGGTGAACCGCCTACCGACGTTATTTACATCATCATAGCCGCTGTTACGTGTGCTGGTATCCTGCAAGCTTCAGGCGGAATGGACTGGATGATACAGATAGCAGAGAAGCTTTTGCGAAAGCACCCCGACCGTATTACGATTCTTGCACCCTTCACTACCTTTATTTTAACAGTACTTGTAGGCACCGGACACGTGGTTTACACGCTCATGCCCATTATCTGTGACATTGCATTAAAGAAAGGAATACGTCCTGAACGTCCTTGCGGCATCGCCAGTATCGCCTCTCAAATCGGTATAACATGCTCTCCTATCGCTGCAGCGGTGGTGGCCTTTTCAGCTATTTCGGCCGACAATGGATTCCAAGTGTCTAACATTCAGATTATCATGGTATGTATTCCAGCCTGCGTTATCGGTATTTTGGCAGCGATAGGCTATAGCTGGAACCGTGGATTAGACCTTGATAAGGACCCAGAATTCCAAGCAAAGCTGAACGATCCAGAGCAACGTGCATACATATATGGCTCTACTGCGACTACACTTGATAAGGAAATATCAAAAGAAAGTAAGCGTGCCGTTTACATATTCCTTGGTGCTTTGGTTGTTATCGTGGCTATTTCGCTCACCAGTATGTTTGGAGTGAACGTGTTACCAGAGTACAGTAACGTGAAAGCTACGAACCATGCAACGTCGTTAAGCGTAATTCCTACTACACGAGATACGGTATGTGTACGTTCGTTTGTGATTGAAAACGGAAAGAAGACCATGCTTCTTACTGCAGAAGAAGAGCATGCTGCCTTGGCAAAAGGTATGACTATAGAACACCAATCGGATACTCTTAAGGTGGCAGCGAACCCAAAAGCCGTGAATATCGACGTGAAAAAGCTTGTTAAAAGTGGCGTTGTGATAGATGGTGTAACCGCTAAAGGCTCGAAACCGCTAACGATGAACATCGTTATTCAGATTATAATGCTTGTCGCATGTGCCCTTATGATTATATTCTGCAAGGCAAAACCGAAGAAAGCCATTGCAGGACCAGTTTGGCAAAATGGTATGGTGGCAGTGGTAGCCATATACGGTATAGCGTGGATGAGCAACACTTACTTCGACAATTACCAGGTTGAGATGCAGGCATTGTTGGGCGATATCGTTCACGAATACCCATGGTCGATAGCCGTTGCCTTCTTTGCTGTATCGGTACTCATCAACTCTCAGGGTGCTGTAGTGGTTAGTATGTTGCCTTTGGCTTATGCTTTGGGCATTCCAGGCTGGATACTTCTCGGTGTAATGCCGTCTGTTTATGGCTACTTCTTCATACCAAACTATCCTTCAGACATCGCCACAGTGAACTTCGATAGGTCGGGAACGACCGTCATCGGCAAGTATTTGCTGAACCATTCCTTCATGGCGCCAGGCATGATTCACGTTGTTGTGGCTACCATAGCAGGTCTTGGATTCAGCTATGCTTATCATTTCTGGTTCGGATTATATTAAGATAGTTCTATAAAACTATATATAAAATTGCGGGATTGTCCTACGATGGACAATCCCGCATTATTTTTTCATTATATGTTTGTAGCTACATTCTCCAACGAATGTGCAGCCCTCGTAAAACGAAAGTCTATTCTATCTTTAGAATCAGTGCTTGCGATGCATCGTTAAAACCGCCTCTTCCCCCGTCAGCATCAATCAAAATGTTACCACATAGGCATTTACCCGACTGCATAGAAGCAACAATCTTTCGGCAGTTTAGGCATAAATAGAATACATCTTTCGCCTTTGGTAAACCGTCTTCACCTTGATAATCCAATATCTTAATACTTCTTTCTTTCATCTTTATTGGTGATATAAACCAATCATATAAGAGAGGAAATCTCTCCCTTTAAGGACATTAATAACGCAAAATAAGTGTAAAGAAATTACAGAGGCGTAGGCCTCATGTAATTGTTTGATTATTAGCACGTTGCAATACCCATTGTTTTACAACGCAAAACAGGCTCTTTTAGAAGGTAACTAATCAACGAAAATGAAGAGAAATAGAAATTGGAGAAAACTAATTGATAATGAGTGAGAAACGGAACGATTTGCATAGAAGTACCTTTTTCTAAAAGGGCAGGAATATGCAGATTTAGGCAGAAGTTCAGTTACCAAAGCGTTACCCGATTTCGTCATAGGTAACGATGAAGTAATGTTCGGTAACTGAATTATTTTCGCTCGTGTGGCTGTTGCTGCGGTCGGCAGTTTTCTGCATAAGTGAGGAACGCTTTAATTCGGGTAACTTTGCCCATAAAAATTAAAGCGTATGAAACAAGAGAAAATGAAGGTGTTGCTCTACCTCAAAAAGAGCGGTCTTGACAAGTCGGGCAAGGCTCCCATCATGGGGCGTATTACACTTGGAAGGAGTATTGCACAGTTCAGTTGTAAACTCTCCTGCAACCCCGACTTGTGGAATCCACGAGAGAGCAGAATGGATGGTAAGAGTCGTGAGGCGGTGGAGATAAACGGTAAATTGGAAAATCTGCTGTTGTCTGTTCAGTCGGCTTATCAATCTCTGCTATCCAAAGGTTGCCTATTTGATGCAGCCGATGTGAAAGAGCTGTTCCAAGGGAGCGTACAGACACGATGCATGCTCATTGAAAGGCTGGATATGCTCATTAAGGAGAAGGAAAGCCATGTTGGTATAGACATCAAGGAAGGAGCCATACACGGCTATCACTCTACCCGAATTCATTTGCAGAAGTTTATTCAACGGAAATACAAGGTGACAGACTTGGCTTTCTCACAGCTCACAGAGAACTTTATCTATGAGTTTGGGCAGTATTTCTTAGGTGAGTGCGGTTTTCAAGAAAGCACATTCTATAATGCAGCCACGCATTTGAAGACGGTATGCAGGTTGGCTTACCGTGAGGGATTGGCTGATGTACTTCTATTTGACAAAGCCAAAATTAGCAAGGGCGACAAGAGACTGCCCAAAGCATTGGACAAGGAAGCATTAGACAAATTGAAGGCTCTCAACTTTGAGGACTTGGAGGAGGAAATGGAAACTGCAAGGGATATTTTCCTCTTTGCCTGTTATACAGGTGCTGCTTATTGTGATTTGATGGAACTGGACAAGTCCCATCTTGTGCGTGACGACGAGGGTAGCCTTTGGCTGAAGTTCAACCGCCACAAGACAGGTGTGCCTTGTCGTGTCAAACTGCTGCCCGAAGCCATAAGGCTGATGGAGAAGCTCCACAGCGATGGAAGGGAAACATTACTCCCCTGTATCAAGTACAAGAACTATCAGATCTGTTTGAAAGCCCTGCGGCTTCGTGCAGGCATATCGTTTCCCTTTACCACACATACGGCAAGACACACCTTTGCCACGCTTATCACGCTTGAGCAAGGAGTGCCAATAGAAACGGTGAGCAAGATGCTGGGACATTCGAACATAAGCATGACTGAACGCTATGCAAAGGTTACACCCCAAAAACTCTTTGAGGAGTTTAATCGTTTTCTTTCTTTCACGGAGGATATGCAGATGAGTATTTAGCAATAGACATATTAAAACTAAAATCATTATGAGAAGTACATTCAAGATACTGTTCTATATCAACAGACAGAAAACTAAGGCAGACGGCAATACCGCCATTCTTTGCCGTATCACCATAGACGGAAAGAACACAGCCATTACCACAGGCGAAGAGTGCCAGCCTGCCGAGTGGAACTCCAAACAGGGTTTGACAACCAATAGGAAGACCAACCAAAGAATCAATGAGTTCAGGGAATTGGTAGAAAAAACCTATCGGGACATACTGACGAGGGACGGAGTGGTAAGTGTGGAACTTATCAAGAACAGTTTGTAAGGCATTGCCACTAACCCCACCACGCTCCTTGCAATGAGCAAAGCGGAACTGCAAGCCGTCAAGGAAAGCGTTGGAAAGTCAAGGGCAGAGGGGACTTATCTGAACCTTTACTATTCTGATAAAAATCTCCGAGATTTTATCGAAAACAAAGGAGTACAAGACATATCTATCGTCACCATTACGGAGAGTTTGTTCGAGGAATACCGTTTCTTCCTAAAAAAGCGTGGGCTGAAAGCATCGACTGTCAATACCAATCTCTGTTGGCTGAGCCGACTGATGTTTCGTGCGGTGAGCAGCAGGATTATCCGCTGCAATTCCTTTGAGAACGCCAAGTATGAGAAGGAGGAAAAGAAGATACGCTTCTTGCAAAAGGGCGATGTAATGAAACTCATGGCAATGACGATGAACGACAGAGAATCGGAATTGGCACGGCTGATGTTCGTCTTCTCCTGCTTCACAGGTATGGCTATCGCTGATATGGAAAATTTGGAATACAGGCATATCCAAACGGCAGCGGATGGGCGGAAGTATATCCGCAAGGAGCGTCAGAAGACAAAGGTTGAGTTTGTCGTACCATTGCACCCGATAGCAGAGGCTATGATCCGCCATTGTCTGGAAGAGCAGAAAGGGAATGAAGAACAGCAGACGGTGAAAGAAAAAGGTAAAAAACATATCTTTCCCCGTGAGTGCAGCCGGAGCGTGATAGACGGCAGACTGAGTATTGTTGGCAAGGCTTGCGGTATCAGACAGAGATTGTCGTACCATGTTGCAAGGCATACCTTCGGTACGATGAGCCTAAGTGCAGGAATACCTATTGAGAGTATAGCCAAGATGATGGGGCACGCTTCCATATCAAGCACGCAGATTTATGCGCAGGTAACGGACAACAAGATTTCGGAGGATATGGACAGGCTTATTGCCAAACAATCGGCAAAGGATAAAGAAACTATGGAGAGAGAGGAAAATGACCATTCCGCTGCAACTCCTTGTATCATAGTCTTTTATTTTTTTATCCTTTTTAATTGTAGCCATATTGTAGCCACAACAGAGTATTTTGAGAGTACACGCAGATACTGCTACCCGAAATGCGCACTTGCATTTCTTGGGTTCAAAAGTACAAAAAAGTAGAACACTCTCCAAATTATTGTGGGAAAATGTTTTAGAAATCTTTTGGCTACAATCTTCAGTGCATGGTGCAAGTCTATATATAGATAGACCTTGCACCATGCACTGACTGTCCCAAAGGTGTGATTGATTGATATGGCAGGCTCAATATTTTCGCCTACGTATTGGGCAACACGGCAACAAATGACGCATAATGTAAAAAATGCAAAATGGCAATATAATGCCAATATTGGCAATTTAATATTCTTCCTAAAGCCCTATTTGTTAGGAACTTTGCAGCATTATTTCTAACAAAAAGACGGATACATATGAAGACAAAGAAACAAAACTCCCGAGGAAATGTAAAATACTACGTTGTACTTCCGACGCTTGAAATCATGCTCTCCGCCAGCAAAAACTGCAAGATAAGGCAGACTATGCCGACATGGAATATTCCAACTTTATGAAACACTGCAAGATGCAGACCGACCTTCGTATCAACACTTATGCAAGATGTGCCGCAGCCTTCGATATGGATGTGCTGCTGATACATCTCCCAAAGGGAATGATCGATTCCATGATTGCAACCACGCTCCATAAAAGCCTTCGCTTCTCCACAATGGAGCAGGAAGATCTCATCGTTATTCTCAATCGGCTGTGCAAGCTGGACAGTAGAAGATTTAAGCAGCATCTTATGCAGTTATTGCACCAATTGGGGAAAGACTCTGAATTTCCAGACGGATGATAATCCACGGAGAGCAACAATTCAATCCTAAACTGAAAAGAGAAGCGGCATATGACAGAAGAAGACAATTTACAAAAGACGGTAATTGCAGAGTTACGCTCACTAAGGAACGACATGGAGCGGATAGCCGGCTTTATCGTGGAAATGAGACGCGACTATTCCGTTTTGGAGGATAAGATGGAACTCAGTTCCTCCGACGTCATCAGACTCTTGGGCATTTCGCGGGCATCCCTTGCCCGATGGAGGGACACCAACGCAATCCCGTTCAGGTATATATCATGCAACCACGTTGCTTATCCGTTCAAGGGACTTTACGTCGCCGTCAAGAGCGGACGTGCCTCCTTCAAGGGTTTCAGACGAGTGGAAGCCCTACAACGCTCAACGCCTACAAGGATGGTGTCCTTAAAGGATATATGGGTGATGGTCAAACTTTATTTGAGGAGCTATGAACATCAAAGAAGAAATACTGAGCCGAACCAACAAAGGACTGGATGTGTTCTGCTTCTATATGCCCATCGACTTTGTGCCAAAGCGCAATTTCCGAAATCCTTTGTATGACGACAGGCGTGCATCGTGCAATATCTATCTCGACAACAAGTCCGGCTGCTACCGAATGAAGGACTTTGGCAACGATGCCTACTCCGGCGACTGCTTTTGGTTTGCAGCCACAATGCTCGGACTGGACGTGAGGAAAGACTTTGTTAAGGTGCTTGAAACCATAAATCGGGACTTGCAGCTGAATATTTGCATTGAAAGGAAAGGACATAGTAATCCCCACACAATGATGATGAAGCCTTGCAAACCAACCTTAGTACAACCACCTAACCAACTCAAGAAGATGGAAGGTAAAAAGTGGTACAAGCTAATTGAGCAATCTTTCAATGTCAAAGAACTAGACTATTGGGAGCAATATGGTATTGATACTAAGACTCTGCAACGTTTTCATGTAAAGTCGCTTGCTCGCTATGAGTCTGTCTCCAATCAGGGTAAGCCGTTTACACTTGGTTCAACACATGAAGATCCGATGTTTGCGTACAGTATGGGGGAGTTTGTAAAAGTCTATCGCCCTAAGAGTAAGCTGCGCTTTCTTTATGGGGGTGAGAAAGTGAACGACTATGTCTTTGGCTTCCAGCAGCTGCCCAGCAAAGGGGATGTTGTTTTCATCACAGGTGGGGAGAAAGACGTGCTTTCACTTTCGGCTCATGGTTTCAATGCCATCTGTTTCAACAGTGAGACGGCACAGATTCCTGAGAATATCATCGAAGGATTGCAGCTTCGCTTTCGCCACATTATTATATTGTACGACTCTGATGAGACAGGCATAAGAGAAGCTAAACGCCAGACAGATGCACTTGCTCAATACAAGGTGTTGTGTCTAACCTTACCATTGCAAGAGGGTAAGTCGGAGAAGGATATATCGGACTTCTTTGCCTTGGGCAATGAAGCAAAGGACTTGAAAGTGCTTCTTAATGATATGTTCACCAATATGTATGCACAGACGATGATGATATTGCAATCTTGTGAGATAGACTACGATAATCCACCAGACGCTTCAAAGTCGGTGGTGGCAGTAAATGGTGTTCCGCTTGGAACGCAGGACAATCTATTTTGTATCACAGGTGGAGAAGGAACAGGCAAGAGTAACTATATTGCTGCTATCCTTGCCGGCACACTTGGTTCAGAAAGATTACAGGCAGAGCAAACCTTGGGATTGGAGGTAACCGCCAACCCCAAAGGTTTGGCCGTTCTTCACTATGATACGGAACAGTCCGAAGCACAACTCTATAAGAACTTGGAGAAGACGCTTCGCAGGGCTGGTATCAAGTCCGTGCCTGAGTTTTATCATTCCCTCTATCTAGCATCGCTATCACGCAAGGACAGACTGAAGATTATTCGTGAAAGTATGGACTTGTTCCATCACAAGCACGGGGGAATACACCTTGTGGTCATTGACGGTATAGCAGACTTGATACGCTCCGCCAACGACGAAACGGAGAGTATAGCCATTGTGGATGAACTCTACCGCTTGGCAGGCATTTACAATACTTGTATCATTTGTGTACTCCATTTTGTACCTAATGGTATCAAACTAAGGGGACACATCGGGTCGGAACTGCAACGCAAGGCTGCGGGCATTCTCTCCATTGAGAAGGATGACAATCCTGAATACTCAGTCGTCAAGGCTCTGAAAGTGCGTGACGGCAGTCCGCTGGATGTGCCGATAATGCTCTTTGGATGGGACAAGGAAGCCGATATGCACGTTTATCGTGGAGAAAAGTCGAAAGAGGATAAGGAAAAACGCAAGACCGATGAACTATTGGCTGTCGTAAAGTCTGCATTCCGTGCCAAACTAAAGCTATCATATCAAGAGTTGTGTGATGTGTTGATGCGTGAAATGGAAATCAAGGATCGAACGGCAAAGAAGTACATTGCCTATATGAAGGAGCAGCGTATTTTGTCGCAAGACACAAGTGGTAACTATCAAAAAGGAGAATTATGTCATACATAGACCAAAGAACTGAAGATACATGGCAGAAACGCTTGTTTGACAAGCTGATGACTGTTGAGAGTAAACTTGACCATCTGCTGGTTTTGCAAGAGCAATCTGTCGATACGACCATTCACCCTCCATTGAAACCCGAATACTTGGACATCATCGACGTTTCCAAGATACTCAAAGTGGAGCAGAAGACCATCTATAACTGGGTTTGGGCTGGAAAGATACCCTATCTTAAAGCCAATGGGCGTTTACTCTTTCTCAGAGAAGAGATAGATGAGATGCTCCGAAAGCGGGAGGATGGTAATTATTGTTTGCTTATAATTTTTTATCCGCAATTATTTTGCCGGAACAAAAATAATACTTACCTTTGCAAACAGAAAGTTGGTTGCGGTTTTACCGCACACGAAGATAACAGTACTCGCTTGGCATACCGTAAGATCTGCTGGCGAGTCATTTTTTTATATATACTATGGCAAATAAAAAATCACGTTCCATTCAGGAACAAATCGATTTACTGAAAAATAGGGGCATGATTATAGAAGACGAGGAGTTTGCCCGTCTTCACTTGAGTCATGTCAGCTACTACCGATTAAAGGGGTACTGGTGGGATATGCAAAAGGACAAAAACCGGCATATATTTATGGAGGAGTCCAGATTTGAGGATGTTATCTCACGTTATTTCTTCGACAAGGAATTACGCCTGATACTGTTTGATGCCATTGAAACGATAGAGATAGCGTTGCGAACAAAAATGATTTATCATCTCTCACAATCTTTTGGCGGACTGTTCTATACCGACAAAAAACTCTTTGTAAATGAATCTCTCCACCAACAGCATATAGAGGATTTGATGAGCGAATTTATGAGAAGCGGCGAAGTCTTCATAAAAGAATACAAACGCAAATACGGAGTGTGGGAAGATGGGAAATGCACAACTCTTACCCAGCAGCCTGATTCGTGGGTGGTTTTTGAGGTGGCAACTTTCGGAACTCTTTCAAAGATATACAAGAATCTCTGTCATCAACTACCGGAAAAGGCGAGAATTGCCAATGACTTCGGACTTAACATACACACGGAACTCTCAAGCTGGCTCGAAGCTATATCTTATCTGAGGAATATTGTAGCCCATCATTCCAGAGTTTGGAGTCGGAATATGGTAAAACGACCTATGGACATCAACAATCCCAAAGGTATATGGCTGAGAAATCCTCTTTCGGAGTTTGCCAAGAAAAAGCCATATCTGATAATTACCTCTATGTTGTACCTGTGCAATGCTATCAATGCCGGAGACACTTACAAAAAGAAAATTATCTCATTGATAGAAGAACGTCCGGATATTCCAATTTACAAGATTGGCTTCCCTAACCATTGGAATAAAGAACCTATCTGGCAATAATGAATTTATGGAGATAATTCAACCAATTATCATACACAATATAAGAATGCCAAGATAAAAAATTTTCAAAAATCGAAAGTCAAGCACAAGAACAAGTGCTTGACTTTCATTTGGATAACCAATACATATTTAGTGTCTCCATTTGGGTCTGAAACTCTGTGAATGACTGTCCTCTTCTTTTTTTTGAACAGGAGACGGCTCATTGCTTACCTTGACAGAATGACTATTGCCGGATAAAGCCTCTTCTTGTTTCATGCCCTCCGTTTCTTCCTTTTCCTCTTCCGATGGTGCAAGTGTAAGGGCAATCTTTCTGTCCAACTCTGCCGACTGCCCTTTGAGTGAACGAAGCTCGTCCTCTTTCTTCCACGTTCCACCAGCGATAGCAGTGTAGATTTCCTTATTGGCTGCAACCTTCTCTTTTTCCTTCTCGTGCGATTCTATCACCTTGGGGATTCGCCCCAGCGCACCCAAGAAATTCTCACACGCAAGTTTCGGATCCGTAGCCAACTTACCATTATTATAGGTATAGTAGATACTCTCCTGCCCTTTGACAAAGAAACGGTTCACGGAGCAGTCAAACAAATCTTTTGAGGTACTTTCCGTCTTCACCATGATGGAAAAACCATAAATCTCACCGATTTTATTGTACTCGCCTTTGGTACGTGCCTTGTCGTTAATTTCTTGCAGGCGTGCGGCAATGACCTTGGTGTCCGTACTGTCCTCCACACCTTTGATGACAAGTTTATTGATAGGATTACCTTCTTTGTCACGCTCCACACGCTTCTCAAAGCACGCCAAGTCTGCCTTGGCTTCCTTAATCTTGTCTGAATGGAAAGACACGGAACTCTCAATCTCTGCCAACTTGCCCGTTGCAGCATCACGCTCACGGAGGAAGTTCTTGCGCTCGGATTCTAAAGTGACAATCTTCTTGTCGAGTTTGGCTTTCTCTAGCAAGTCTGTATTACCGGATAGCACAGCAACATACTCTGAAAAGTTCATACCGCTATCCTCGTCCATCGAGCCCTCGTCAATGGTACGGCTGCCCAAAGTGTTTGTCTTGAGCTGGTTGATGAAAAGCTGCTTGTTGTGAAGCAAATTGAACTTATAGCTGTCCAGCGACCGTTCCACGGCATAGATAATCACATCGACTTTGTTGTTCGCAAATTCCTTGGCGATAA
>NZ_BAKF01000033.1 GCF_000614025.1 Prevotella aurantiaca JCM 15754 | reverse complement strand
GTACGTTTTTGCATTGCAAAAACCATACTTTTGAAGTGCAAAAACCATATTTTTGCATCGCAAAAATGGGGTTTTTACAATGCAAAATATACCCTTTTGTAACACATTAACATAGAGCACGTTACAGATTTAAATGATCTTGAAATATATTTACATTAAGAACAGCATTGCCAAACAATAAAGTTGCAACAGCATACATATAGCTACGAACAAATATTGTGGCATATTAGGCAAATTCATAGTGGCTATATTTACAACTAAGTTAGTTATTTTAAAAGTGCAACAAACAAATATCTCCGTTATAATCTGGCAACATATAGCTCTTTTTTATTTTGTTTACACAATACTTAAACTACACTAATCTGTTATTTTTAGTTGTCCGTTTACAAGATATTCATTACATTTGTGCCCACTAACTATGCCCTATTACAGTGCAAAGAGAATGAGAAGCAGTTACAAACAGTTTTTATCTATTGTACAAATAATAGACAAAGTCTAACAAGTTCAGGCGCTTTGGCATACTTATTTATCAAAAGCGTTACACATTATATGTAATATAACAGAACTAAAACAGCGATAGGACAATGAAAGTATGTGATTTACAGTTCGATGAAGACTTGGAAACAAGTGTCTTTATTAGTGCTTTAAAGAAGAAAGTACGCATCGTTTTGTCTGACGATTTAGAGGCATCAGAGCAAGAACTCACCGAAGAATACAAAGAAAAGATAGTGCAATTTCTTGAAGAAATCAGTATTTGGTACAACAAAACTATCGATGCTGTTAAGCAATATGCTGATAATAAATATAGCATTAAGGATATTTCCGACTCTGATATAGAGTTGATGGCTATCTTTATACTATTCGAACAAGACGAACCAGACCTATTTGGACTGAGTTACAGAACCAAATTCGATGTAGAACATGGCTGTGGAATAAAGTTGAAAGGCAACGACCAACAGTTTGAAATAGTTGAAATAGGTTGTGCAGATGTTGCCTTTTGCTAATTAAAAGCCATCGTACAATCACATTATAAACAACTTATTACAGAACATAACTAACGAAATTGAATATATGGCAGTATTAGAACAAGAGCTATTTGACAAGGTAATTGAATACGGCAAGGAAGCTATTACAAAATATAACGACGGAAAATACGACGACGCTTTTGCATTAGCAGAGCAAGGTTGGGCACAATTTCCAACACCAGTAGAGGGTTGGAACCAAGCATATAACTATGCAAAGTCGTTCTTTGGAAAGGCTTTAGGGCATCAAAACTTCGACGAAGCCAAGAAATGGCTAAATAGATTGATAGACAATAACAACAATTTGCACCTGTCAGACGAGGAAGTTCGGTTCTTAATGGGCCAGTATTGTTATGAGAAAAAAGATAAAAAACAAGCCTTTAAGCATTGGGATATTCTGGTGAAAGAGACAGGATTAAGATACTTTACAAATGCTAAGCCGGAGTATTTGGAGTTTTATAAGAACTATAAAGATACAGAAGATGATACGGAAGAACTATCTTCTGAACTTAACGAAACTATCAATAAGCTGTTAGACGAAGGCGATGAGTTAGTGGAAAGAGGTAAATATAAAGAAGCCATAGCCTACTACGAAGAGGCTATGAACCGTTTGCCTGAGCCTAAAGAAGAGTGGGGTTTGTTCGACACAATAGCTGTATGTATTGGCGATTCGTATTACGAAATGGGCGAATACATAGTTGCCGACAGGTTCTATTCTATGTCCTTAACACGTGGTAGTGGTATAGAGAACCCATACGTTTGGTATGTTAAAGGGCGCAACCTTATTAAATTAGGCAACAAAGAGGAGGGTGTCGATGCACTGATGCGTGCCTATATGTTAGACGGAAATAAGGTTTTCAATACCGACAAAGGCGAATTTCTATCGTACATTGAGCCATATATCGGAGCAGAAAACTAACGTAAAACCAATAAACAATATATTTTTTGTAAATGTAATATGGACTTTCAAGTATTATCTAAAGCAAAAACCGACATTCATTCCATAGAACAAGAACTCTCTGTAAGTATTCCTGCCGACTACAAAGCGTTTCTTATTGAACACAATGGTATTTGTACGGAGAACACAATTGTAAGGATTGAGGCTATCGAAGAGGAAACTTTACTCAACGTTTTGTTTGGTAGCGACCCTCAATTAAACCGAGCTTTGACGCTCGAATACTGGAATACAGAGTATAAAGACGATATTCCAGAGGGTGCATTGCTTATTGGCGACTTCCAAGATGGCGGCTTCTTGCTCTTGATTCCTGATGGAGACTACAAGGGTGTGTACTACTACGACCATGCCTACACGTTCGAATCGTCAGACGATGATGGTAACACGTACTTGCTTGCCGATACTTTCGAAGCATTCATAAATAGTCTAAAATAAGCCAATAGAACCATTCGTACACTATGGAAGCCTTCAAACTGGTAAACTTTAAGCACGAACACAACACCAATATGCCTATTGTTAGAAGCATAGAAGGTAGCGAATGCGAAGCAGTGTGCCGTTCCTTGTTTCGCAATTGGCACGTGAATACGCTCGAAGAGTTCTTTAAAAAGGAAGAACAAGAGTTTGTTTTATTGGACGATATACATGCTGAAGACGATGATTTAGACTGGAACAAGGTGTTCAATAGTATAGGAATACCTGTTCCTAACGAGGTTTTCATCAACTTTGAACGTTTCAACAACATTGATGTTTTCCTATTCAAAGACTTCTGTAAATACTTCGATGACATTTGGTATCCCGCTGCTGACGACATAGAAGTATTTGATGCAACTTTTAACTGGATAGTTTCTGTAAAGCATTATGGGGCAGTACACTATGCAAAAATATAGAAAATAGGAAATGACAGTACCAAAGGAAACAACCAAAATACAGGAGAAGAAGAAGGAATTTAGCTTCTATGCATCGCCTTTAAGTATAATCCATATATTAGGATTACTTGTTTTTAGTTATCTAATAGACCATATTATTAATTCGTTTCTTGGCACTTCTCATCGCTATTTTCGCTATGAAAGTGCTATACCATATATTATTTGTGGTTTAATAATAGCGTGTTTGCTTCGCAAAAAACGGGTTGAGATTGTTGATAACCATACTATTAATTTCTATACAAAAGGTAAACTGAAATACACAAACACCATAGACAACTTATTATATATAAGGTGTGCAGGGCAAGGAAAGATAACTTCGTCTATCGTTTTTGTATTTAGCGATAAACGAATAAGGCTTTGTATGCCCTTAGTTATGTTCTCTCAATACTTCAAATTATACGAGTTAGAAAAACTATCTGGGTATTTAAAAGGACAATTCAAACTTATACAAAGGGAGCATCGTACCATATTTGGTGTTTCAAAATACGTATTTACCTATTGGAATCCGGAGAAAGACCAGAATTATAAGATATATTCGGAAAGCAAGGGTAGGCGTGTTTGCTGATATAAAGAGAGCTGTAACAAATAAAAAAAGCATAGTTTATGGCACCGATAAAGGGCAGTACGCTATGGTAAAATATAGAAAAAGATAAATCAAACATATCAAATGAAGCTATTAACAATGCAAGAAATCGCGCTTTCTATTATGGAAGAGACACGCGATGTAGACCCTGAAATCACAGAAGATATTATTTTAAAGGAGGCTGTTATATCTCATTCGGAAATCGAAAAGCTAAAAAACAAGCTACGTATCGATACGTTAGACGAGGTATTCACAGAGTTAATACTTAGTTACAACTGGGGAAATTTTGGCTTTTTGAGCTACCAATTCGGGGTAAACGATGAGGAAACGCTGAATTGGATAGTACAAAGGAACTTGGAATATGCCGATTATGACATTCTGCATCAGTACGATTTGATGATTATTGCTAATGGAGATCCATCTACAATCTTGTTGGAATGTGCAACAGGAAAGGTCTATGCAATCGATAGCGAGATTGCTTATGAAGACCGAATACTAATAGCTGATAACTTCGAAATGCTTGTACGGGCGATGGGTACAGGACAATACGCAGTGTGGAATGGTAAGGAAAGCGAGTTCATAAGCATGATACGAGAGTCTGTAAACGCCAAAGGAGTTGAGTTTTGGCGGGGTTTTGTTGGCTATTACAAATAGGATATGAATGTAATACATGTATTAGAGCCTTTAGCTTCAAATGCTATGGTGGAGAAAATAAACGAGTTAGAACATACAATAGGTACTGTTTTGCCTTCTCATTTCAAGGATTTTCTGACGCAAAACAATGTTTGCAAGCCTCATAAAAACCATTATAAGGATAAGGAAACAGAGTTTACCATTAACTATTTTCTTGGATTTTCGGAAAATAAAAACGATGATATTATCGCAACATACAACAACTATGAGGGCAGAATACCAGAGGAATTGATACCCATTGCAAGTGTTGATGGGGGCGATTGGCTATGTATTAACAAGATAACAGGTAAGGTTTACTATTGGTTTCATGAAGAAAACGATTGGGGATTAGAGGGAAATGACAAATACCCAACACTGGTTTCGGAAAACCTTAACGACTTTATTGAAAAGCTAACCCCTACCCCTTTGCCAACAAAAGAGGAGATTAGGCGAGCAATTGCAAGCGGTAAGGTAACTATAACTCCTAAGTCTGTTGAGCTGAGAAACGCTATACGAGCAAAGGAAGGCCTACCTCCTCTCACCTTTGAAGAGTGGGATAGCTGCTAAACGACCCTAATAGAGAAATAGACTAAGCTTTTTAAATATGGATATACAAGGTTTTAAACAACTTATTTCTTTTTCTAAGGAGAGAGAATTAAACCAGAGTTATGATGTAACTTCGTTCTTAGAAGAAGTAAAAAGAACGTTGGGCGCAATTCCAGATAATACTGTTTTGCAGTTTATTACTACCTATGGGTTCTCCTATTTCAATGAAGAAATGGTGGTATCTCCGTTGGAAAAGCAGGCGAATAGCGACGAATTACTTTACGTTAGTGGCATTTTGGGCTTTGGAAATACTCAGAGAAGTGTTGAGAAAAGCATCAAAATGTATTATTGTAAGGAGCAAATAAGCATGAAATTCTTTCCCTTATGCGAGGGTGCCAGTGGCGATTTGATTGTTTATTCCTTAGAAGAAAGCAGTTTGGGCAATATCTATTACTGGTCGCACGATGCTCCAATAGGCGACGATTTGGTGCTGGTTGCAAAATCATTAAACGACTTTATCAGTAGAATTGAGCCTAAAAAAGAAGACAAAGAAGACAAAAGGGAAGTCATAAGTGTTACCTATTCGCCTCGATTATTGAAGCTAATAAACGAGAAAAGAATAAAAGATGGACTGCCACCTTTGGAGCAATAGCACGCAAAAAACTATCAACGAAATAAAATAAAAACCAGTTTAGCATGTGCATATAATAGCTTTCAAGAATACTTATAAAGAGGATATGAATGTAATACATATATTAGAGCCTTTAGCTTCAAATGCTATGGCGGAGAAAATAAACGAGTTAGAACATACAATAGGTTCTGTTTTGCCTTCTCATTTCAAGGATTTGCTGATGCAAAATAATGTCTGCAAGCCTCATAAAAACCATTATAAGGATAAGGAAACAGAGTTTACTATTAACTATTTTCTCGGATTTTCGGAAAGCAAAAACGATGATATTATCGCAACATACAACAACTATGAGGGCAGAATACCAGAGGAATTGATGCCCATTGCAAGTGTTGATGGGGGCGATTGGCTATGTATTAACAAGATTACAGGTAAGGTTTACTATTGGTTTCACGAAGAAAACGATTGGGGATTAGAGGGAAATAACAAATACCCAACGCTGGTTTCAGAAAACCTTAACAACTTTATTGAAAAGCTAACCCCTACCCCTTTGCCAACAAAAGAGGAGATTAAGCGAGCTATTGCAAGCGGTAAGGTAACCATTACCCCTAAGTATGTTGAGCTGAGAAACGCTATGCGAGCAAAGGAAGGTCTACCTCCTCTCACCTTTGAAGAGTGGGATAGACTGCTAAACGACCCTAATAGAGACGATATATAGCTTATTCTTTGAGAACGGAAGCAGGCATATCTATCAACAAAACTTTACTATTCACAAAGATATGGAATATATAATCCAACCTCTTATCGGTGTCAATGAATTTGTTTTCGGTGGATATCGGAAGGATATCTTAGCTAAAACAAGCTTAAAAATCAAAACAAACCAGAGAAGAAAAAGACGGAAACAACAGTTTCATTATAGATGACTATGGCGATTTTCTGGCCTATTATAATCAGCACGACCAACGATTATTCTTACTCACCTTTGCTCCGTTGCCTAATGTAAAGCTCATTTTAGAAGGTAAAAACCTATTCGAAATGAAGGCATCAGACATCTATCAACAGTTGTCTTCCCACGATAATATATTATTAGAAGAGGACTATGTTGGCTTCGCTTCTACTATTTTAGGCATTGATATTTACGCGCCGAATTTTGCAGACGACAAAGATTGCGCATGCGAAGGCATTAGTGTAGCGGTAAAAGGCTACTTCGATGCAATATACAAAGCAGAGAATTTGGATATAGATAAGTTGCTGTCGGAGGCTTTATGAATTTGTTTTTAAGACACATTGCACAAGAAAGACAACCATTTTCGGTCAAGAACAAATTGCTTTCATCGTAGCAGTGAACGGCAATAACAGCAAAATTATAAGTATAAAGAACGAAATTATTGTGATATGAGAAGGATAAATCAACGCATGGCAATGCTTTTAGAGAAGTCGGTTCCTGCAAATAAGGAATTGATAAGCAAGGTTTGCGAGAGCATTTTAAGCAAAATAAAAGTCGCAGAATGTTGCATTTTATACGATGCAAACAACGATATTAACACTTCATTCATTAACAACATATCCGAACAAATAGAGAAACAAGGCGACAGGACTGGCTTGGAGATGTGGCATAACGAGATATGTTTGTCGGCTTTCGAAGGCTTTTCGCTTAGTTGTATTCTGCCTTTTATAGAACAGTTTAAGCAGCGTTTAAATGCCGTTTACCCTCGCCCGTATTGCCTTATAGTGTATATTACCAATACACAAGATATTTATTTCCGCTTCCATGTGTATAGAAAGGACGAAGGAATGTGGATAAACAGCGACATAGAAGCAGACGCTAACCCGCTATTATACGACTTACAAGACCATCTGAACATCGATTCCATTATTCAAAGAATACAGTCTTTCAAAGACGAATACGTTGAATGCTTCGCTCCTATCAGTAACAATGCTCTCCAATTTGCACAGGAAAACATTCCAATACAGCTACCAGAAGATTACATAAGCCTCCTCCGCTTCTCTAACGGAATAAGTATTTGCGGCGACGAAGTACTGGGAATAGGCAATAAGCCCTTTGATATTGTAAAGGCATACAAGACTGAACACGAAGCAACACAGATGCCTATGCCCAGCCATATTGTTCCATTTGCACCCGACGGTAGAGGCAATTACTACTGCTTCGATACCAAACAAAACAACGAGATAGTGTTCTACACATCGAACTATAACTATTCTGAAACAGATAAACCAGAGGTTGTGAACTCCAATTTCTGCGATTGGTTCAACGAAGTAATGATAGATTGGTGCATAGAACTCGAAGGACAAGACATCTTTAAATAGGTTACAACATCGTAAAAACAATATTTCATCATGGAGATAGAAACTATATTAAAAGAAAACGGCTTATCTGGAGCAAGGATTTTATCGGCAACTGACAAAATCGAAATACCCGAAATGTGGGCTTTCTTGCTGACTGAAGAAGATAAAAACAAAAAGAAATCCCTCGTTATAGAACGTTGGTCGGACTTCCGCACTCTACTTCCGAAGACCTTGAATATATTGGAAGAGTTGCTCGACGATGTACTTTTAGTTTCTCATCGGCAGCAAATTAAGATTGTTTACCTGCTGTTGGTCGACGATGAATATGTGCTATATGTAGGCAATATGCCTACAACAGACAGCCATATCGCAATATTGCCCGACAAGTTGCAGCTATTTTACAAACAGCTACATAATGGTTGGTTCGAGAATATCAGCGGTGGCTTAGGACTACTTCCTATAGAAAAGGTTCGTTTCCTAAGCCAATCGGAATGGGGTTTGCCACAAGAGATATTGCAATCTACCGACTTAAACCAAACGTACTACGTGCTTCACAATGGCGGAAATGGATTTCTTTGCATCAATATAGAGGATAAGGAAAACCCCAAAGCACTGATTTGGTGGACCAACGATGCGCCAAAGATGGACATAGACTTTTGGAGTTACCTTGATTCATGGATAGAAATAGGTCTTTCCTACTAATGTTTTACAGTCACGTAGCACAACTTTAAACATACAAAAAGTGTCTATGCAACAAGTAAAAAAAAGGTACTTAACATTGTTCTTTGCTTGTTTGTATAAGAGATAATCTCTATATTTGCAATTGAAGTAAGTAAAAAACGATGATAATAAACTATCAGATTACGAACAGTGCGTTGCCTATTACAGAGGCAGATATATTAAATTTAGAGCACAAAATAGGCTTTTGCCTTCCTGCTGATATAAGAAACTTTTACTTAAAGCATAACGGCGGAAAGGTGGAAGATGGCGATAGAAACGTTTACTTAGACGATTCGGAAAACGAATATACCCTGAAATACATTGCGCCCATTAAACATTCGGTTTCTTCTTCACAATATACTGTGGAGAAATTGTGGCACACTTTCATCGTAGAAAAAGAATTAATACAAAAGAAACATATTCCTTTTGCCATTGACAGCGGGGGCTTTCCCTACTGCTTCGATGCTAAAACAGGATACATTCTCTTTGCAAACTTGGAACATTGCGACAATAGAGAGAATATGATGGAACCTGTTGCAAAGTCGTTAATCGACTTTATCAATGGTATGAAGACGGAAGAGGAGGCATTTGAATAGGTCGATTTAAACGAGAAGAAAGGTACAAACCCAATATAAAATATAAGCGAAAGGAGTTATTCAATGAGTAAAATGTGCGAACCTATTGCCGATTTAGTTCAATCATTACACAATTTTGGTTTTACAATCGTCGAACAAAAGGTGTCCGATTATCACTTTTCTGAACTCTATATCAAGATGAAAGGGAAGCAAAACAACGAAATAGACACCATCAATATACCTCAAATTCAACGAAACAACGACTCTACTTTTACGTGTTCTTGCCATTGGTCTACCGTCGAACTATGCTATGAAGAGGAAGAAACAAGAGCAAATGCAAAATAAGACAGAACAAAACAGAAAACATAAACCTATAAAAGGACATGAAACATCTATATAAAAGCCTCATCGCACTTCTTTTATTCGTAGCCAACACATGTGCGTACGCTGGACAAACTATAGGAACAAAGGATACAATCGTGATAGTTACAAACAACAACGACGACTCTTGCATGAGCCATTTAGTAATAAATAAAGGCAGTGTAAGAGATACATTGATAAGCATTTATTGTGCAGATGGCAGTGAAATAGAACCTTTAAAAGAAGTAAATAGCAAGAACAAGCAAACGCAAATAGAGGTATTCGCCATTTACAATGCTGCAGCTGACGGTAGCCAATATGTGTTTTACAACCATAAAAAACATAGAGCTTATATTACATTTGCCACCTTTGCCGACCTAAACCCCACAGTAGTAGATGTAAACGAAGCACAACAGTACGTATTATTGAGCAACAAAAACAGTACAAAAACTCCAACAAAGAATACCTTAAACACTGGAAACAAAGAAGAATACATAGCCAATGCAAGCAAGTTTAGACTAATAAAAGCTATGCTAAAACCCATAAAAACTAAATATTAACACTGTAAATAATTTTCGCAAGCATATTTTCTGCATAACATTCTAATTATCAATGCTTTGCAAAAACCATATTTTTGCGTTACAATAATATGGTTTTTGCAAGCCAAAAGTGGCACTTTTGGGCTTCAAAAAAGGCACTTTTGCAACGCAAAAACGTACTTATGCCTTTTCATTGAAATTATTTTTACAAAATCGTTATGATAATCTTGTTTAGCCGCACAATATAATGAGTTATCCAAAAATTTGGCTATTACACTTTTAATAACTAATTTTGCCAATGTCATCAACCGCATTTAAACTTATGGTAACACATTCATTATGGTCGGAAGAATATTGGCCTATGCTTCTACAAATATATTTTAAGAAACCCATAGGCATAAAGCCAACTTACGCCCACCCCATTGTTGAGCTTAGTTTAGAGCTACATATCCCACCATACATACTATACGCAAAGATGGAAGAATTCCATTTAAACAACCTTCCAAGTATACAAGCACTTTGGAAAGTATATGCCAACAATCCAAAAAAACTACAAAAAGATGCCAAACGCATAAGAAAGATGAAAGGATTTGGCAAACCTGAGGAGTTCTACGAGGGTGTAACAACAGAAGAAACCTTTGAAAAAGACTTTAAACTTATAGAAAGAGCCACCGACTTAACACCCATTGCACTAATAATAGTGCTTAACCTGTATTTCCATCTCACACCTATAACGATGACAGAAGGGACTCCCGAAGTGAAAGAAGTAGCACGATTACTAAACATAACTCCTCGTCGTGTTGTGGAAATTATGGACGTTTATCGCTTCTGCGACCCCTATCTGAACCAAGACGACCTTATAATTTCGCCACTTCTACTGCCTTGCCAGAACATTTGGGACCGATATGGCAACGCCGATACTAAGGAACTTTCGGCTTTAACAGAAGAATTATGCCACTATTACAGATGATTGTGTTTCTTTTTTCGTAATTTTGCAAACATAATTAGGTAAATATGGCACAAGAACAAGTACAAATACAAGAGCAGAAACAACAACAAGTGCAGCGACTTTCGCAGCAACAAATGCTTCAGGTAAAGTTGCTTGAGATGCCATTAACCGAATTAGAGGAAAGCATTAATGCCGAATTAGACGACAACCCAGCCTTAGAAAAAGGAAGAGAAGACGGAGAACAGTTTGAAGAAACAAACGAAATAGAGAGCGATAACGACGATTTCGATGTTCAACAAGAACAACAAGAGCGACAAGATGCACTTGATACAGCACTCGAACGTATGGGAGGCGACGATGAATTGCCCGTTTACGATGGACGACAACGCCACGATAATGCCGACTACGAGGAGATAGTGTATGGCGATACTACATCGTTTATAGACAAACTAAACGAGCAAGTGGGCGAAAGAGAGCTTACTGAAAGACAAAAAACTATATTAGAATATCTCATTGGGAGTCTCGACGACGACGGATTGCTACGAAAAGACTTAGATACAATAGCCGATGAGCTTGCTATTTACTACGGTATAGACTGTAGCGAAAAGGAAATTGCCGACACATTGAAACTGTTGCAAGACTTCGATCCTGCTGGTATTGGAGCACGTTCGCTGCAAGAATGTTTGTTATTGCAAATAGAACGCAAAGTAACAGATGGCGAATGGGAACGTAATAGTAGTGTGTACAACCATCTAAAAACTATTTTCAACCACTATTTCGATGCATTTACAAAGAAGCATTGGGACAAAATACAAACTGCACTCTCGCTATCTGACCTCCAAATAAAGGCACTACAAGCCGAAATTCGTAAGCTAAATCCAAAACCAGGAGCCTCGATGGGAGAGACAATGGGTAGGAATGTACAGCAAATAACCCCAGACTTTATTATAGAAACAGACGATAATGGAAACGTTAGTTTCTATTTAAACCATGGAGACCTACCCGAATTGCACGTTTCGCAAAGCTTCAACGATATGCTAATGGCATATAAAGACAACAAGAAAGGTATGAACCGTCAGGAAAAAGAGGCTCTGCTATATGCAAAAGGTAAAGTTGAGAAGGCACAAGGCTTTATAGAAGCAATTAAACAACGCCGAAACACACTGTACGTAACTATGAAAGCCATTATTGAAATACAAAAGAAGTTTTTTCAAGATGGTAACGAGGCAGATTTGAAACCTATGATATTGAAAGATATTGCAGAGAAAACGGGACTCGATATATCCACTATTTCGCGTGTAAGCAATATAAAATACGCACAAACAAGGTGGGGAACATTCCCGCTTCGCTTCTTCTTTACTGACAGTTATACAACGGAAGACGGAGAAGAGATGTCTACAAGAAAGATAAAAGTGGCATTGCGAGAAATCATTGACAACGAAAATAAGCAGAAACCGCTTAGCGATGATGCGCTGGCAAAGGTGATGAAAGAGAAAGGTTTCCCTATTGCAAGACGCACAGTGGCTAAATATCGCGAACAACTAAACTTACCTGTGGCGCGTCTGCGTAAGGAATAAGTAAACCAAGAACATGGGTACGACACATAAAAATATGAGCGAAAAAAATATCATACTAACTGCACGAATAGCGAGCATGCTGCTCACGCCGTTCTATTTGCCTGTATTGGGCATATTGGCGATATTCATTTTCTCCTACCTTAGTATGTTTCCGTGGCAGGTTAAATTGTCTTTAGTGGTGATGGTTTACCTTTTTACTGTGCTCATACCTACTGTACTCATTCATCTTTATAGGCAATATCATGGTTGGTCCCTCTTGCAATTAGGACAAAAAGAACGCAGAATGGTGCCTTATGCTATTTCCATAATCTGCTATTTCGGCTGTTTCTATCTTATGAATCTATTACATATGCCGCATCTGATAACTTCTATCTTGATTGTAGCGTTAGTAATTCAGATTCTTTGTGCCATTATAAATGTGTGGTGGAAAATATCTACACACACAGCAGCCATAGGCGGTGTGCTTGGAGCACTACTTGCTTTCTCGTTTATGTTAAGCTTTAATCCAGTATGGTGGCTATGCTTAGTCATTGTTGCATCGGGAGTTGTGGGCTCAAGTCGCATTATATTACGACAGCATTCCCTTACGCAAGTAACGGCAGGATTCTTCTTAGGCACGTTAAGTGCGTTCTTTACAATTATACTTATATAAGCAAACAAGATATTAAAACGAAGATATATGAAACCAATAGTCAGTATTATCATGGGTTCAACAAGCGACCTTCCTGTTATGGAAAAGGCTTGCAAGTGGTTAGAACAATACGAAATACCATTTGAAGTAAACGCACTTTCAGCTCATCGCACCCCCGCTGCAGTAGAGAAATTTGCCAAAGAAGCAAAAGAACGTGGCATTAAAGTAATTATTGCAGGCGCTGGTATGGCAGCAGCATTGCCTGGTGTGATTGCAGCCTCAACCTCTTTGCCTGTTATTGGCGTACCTATTAAAGGTATGTTAGACGGCTTAGACGCTATGCTTTCTATCATACAGATGCCTCCCGGCATACCTGTTGCCACAGTAGGAGTGAATGGTGCACAGAACGCAGCGATATTAGCAGCCGAGATGATAGCACTTGGCGACGAGGAAATTGCTAAGAAAGTTGAAGCATGGAAGGCTACTTTAGGACAAAAAATAGAGAAGGCCAACCAAGAATTGGCTGAAATAAAGGATTATAAATTTAAGTGTTAAGAAAGGAACAAAAGCTATTAAGAGATTTAGACAAGCGTTTGTATTTGCTCAAAGTACCTTGCGCTTGTCTGAATCTTTATTGTTTAATACCCTAAGCCCTTAACACTCAAAAGATAAAGATGATAGATTTATTCAATTACGAACGTAGAAAAAGTTCTGTAACACATATTGGTGCATTGGATATGGGAGGCGAAAATCCTGTCAGAATCCAATCAATGACAACCACAAACACTAACGATACAGAAGCGAGTGTGGCGCAAGCGAAACGTATTATCGCTGCAGGTGGAGAGCTTGTTAGACTTACTACGCAAGGAAAACGTGAGGCTGAAAACCTCAAAAATATCAATTCGCTACTACGCACAGAAGGTATTATGACACCACTTTGTGCCGATGTACACTTCAATGCTAATGTTGCAGACGTAGCAGCACTATATGCAGAGAAGGTTCGCATTAATCCTGGTAACTATGTAGACCCTGGTCGTACGTTCAAAATACTAGAATATACAGACGAGGAATACGCTAAAGAACTTAAAAAGATAGAAGAACGCCTTACACCTTTTATTAATATATGTAAGGAAAACCATACAGCCGTACGCATAGGAGTAAACCACGGAAGTTTGTCAGACCGTATAATGTCGCGCTACGGTGATACTCCCGAAGGCATTGTAGAGAGTTGTATGGAGTTCTTACGTATCTTTAAAAAACAGGACTTCAACGATATTGTTATTTCTATCAAAGCTTCTAATACAGTAGTTATGGTGCGTTCGGTACGCCTTCTTGTATCGGAAATGGAGAAAGAAGGTATGAACTATCCTATCCATCTTGGTGTAACGGAAGCTGGAGAAGGAGAAGACGGACGCATAAAGAGTGCCGTTGGTATCGGTGCATTATTGAATGACGGCATCGGAGATACTATCCGAGTGTCTTTAAGCGAAGAACCAGAATGCGAAATACCTGTTGCTAAATACTTGGCACGTTACATTCGTCAGAAGAAAGGACACATTATTGTCCCAGCAGAAACCTTCAAAGACTTCGATTATTTACGTCCTGAACGTAGAAAAACTAAGGCAGTAGAAAATATCGGTGGTGATAATGTGCCAATAGTAATAGCTACTCACAATGCAGCAGAACATAATGCAGACATTGTTTCAACCCTTCCAACACCCGATTACATCTACACAAAAGATGTATTACCAGCAAAATTGAAGAGTGGACAAAAATATATTCTCGACTACAATGCTTATATAGAGTTAGCAGCAAAGGGCGAATTACTTTCTGAAAATATTTTCCCAATCTTCCCAACTCCTGCCATTCCATTCATTGGAACAGTGAAATCGAAAGTAAAATTCTTAGTTTTGAAGTATGGAACACCATCAGAGGAATTTCTCGCTTGCTTGAAATACCACCCCGAAGTAGTGGTTGTTTGTGTAAGTTCGCATCAGAACAAGCTTGCCGAACAGCGTGCATTGGTTCACCAAATGATGATTGCAGGCGTAGAAAATCCTGTTGTTTTTGCACAAATGTACCAGTTTTCAGTTGAAGAAAGCAAAGAAAATGCCAACGAACCGAGCGCAAAAGAACAGTTCCAACTGTCTGCTGCTGCCGATATGGGAGCACTAATGATAGACGGATTAACTGACGGCTTATGGCTCATGAACAATGGTAACATTCCACAAGACGATGTAGAACAAACTGCCTTTGGTATTCTTCAAGCAGGCAGATTACGTATGGTAAAAACCGAATATATCTCTTGTCCTGGCTGCGGTAGAACTCTTTACGATCTCCGTACTACCATTGCACGCATTAAAGAAGCCACAAAAGGCATGACAGGATTAAAGATTGGCATAATGGGTTGCATCGTAAATGGTCCAGGAGAAATGGCTGATGCCGATTACGGATACGTCGGTGCAGGACTGAAAAAAGTGAGTCTATACCGCAAAAAGGTATGTGTTGAAAAGAATATACCCGAGGAAGATGCGGTAGAACATTTGCTCGCACTCATTAAAAATGACCAAAATTAAGACCATAACTATAGGATTCGCAACGTTTTAGATGTGTTATCCATAAAACATACAAAAATGGACATAAGAAATTTATTTAGACATCAGCTGCGTTCTGTTATTGAATGGAAAGAACAAAGCACCGATATTTTGTTTCATCGATTGGAAACTTCAACTGATGAAATAAAGAATTCAAGTAAGTTAATCGTAGCACCAGGTCAAGGTTGTCTACTCGTTTATGATGGAAAAGTAAAAGCAACATTGACAGAGCCTGATACTTATGAATTGAAAACAGCTAACCACCCCTTTATAACAACGTTGCTCAATCTTGCACAAAATATGGAGAGCGAGCATAAAATGCGTTTCTATTTCTTCCGTACAGCAGAACTTGTAAATGTACTTTGGGGTACTGCTACACCTGTAAAGTATATGGAGCCCAACTATAATATTCCTGTTGCATTGGGCGCTTGCGGTAACTTCTCTGTTAAAATTGATGACGCAGCCATTATGTTCAGCACACTTTTGTACAGTAAGCGATTATACTGCAAGTGATGTTCGAGAACTTGTATCATCACGTATCGTTGCTCCGCTTACTTCTTTCCTTGCTGAAAAAGCTTATCCATATACAGAAGTGGACAAGCATCTGCTGGAATTGTCGACTGATTTACAAACACGCACAACAGAAGAACTACAAAGATTGGGACTAATTCTTACTGATTTCCGTATTGATTCTGTTACTTTCGATGATGAAACACTAACACGTATCGGCAGAATTGCAGATATGACAGCAGAAAAACAAGCTGCTAATGAAGTAGACTTAGACTATGCTGGCGTACAAAAACTTGCTGCATTACGTGATGCTGTTCGTACTGAAGGTGGTCTTGCAGGAGCTGGTATGCAAATTGGTGCAGGTGTTCAATTGGCAAAAGAATTCTTTAATACAAATAATAATAATACAACAGCACCAGTAAACGGAACAACTACAACAACTCCAGATGCAAGTACTCGCTTAAAACAATTAAAACAATTGTTTGAAGAGGAACTTATCACCGAAGAAGAATATAATAAGAAGAAAAACGAAATACTTGGATCATTATGAAAAGAATCATTATCATTGCTTTAATCTTACTCATCACAAACCTACTTGTAGGATTGATAGTAACAGCATATTCACTGCTTAATTTACTTTTCACTAGTTCAGCAATCGTTATCAATGGACTGCTGTTAGCTTTGTCATTTTTAGGGCGTGCTGAGAGTACACATCGTTTAAGTCTTGGTTTTATATTCGCAGCGATAGGTGCATTAGAATTTGTTACTGGGTTTTTCGCACCTGAAACTTGGAGCAATAACTGGTGGCTAATAGGTGTTGTTTCTCTTACTGCCATACAATGTATATTGCTTTTCTTAGCAATTTATTATTCAAAAGAAGGTTAATACTCGTAGATGGCAACAAAAATTAAAGCTGTAAAATGTCCACAATGTGGTAGCGAGAAACACGAAAAGATAGACGAAAAGCGGTTCAGATGCAAGAGTTGTGGTACTGAATTTTATATAGAAGATGATGATATAAATATCAATATCAATCATCGATATCAATATGAAGAAAAACCAACTTCTCCATTTAGCAGCTATCTAAACATAGGAACTAAGGTTGGTATTGCGGCTTTATTAAGTCCAATAATTTTTATTCTGTTAATATTTTTCTGGATATTCTCCGGTAATAGCAATAACAGCAGTAGAAGGTCTTCCGTAAATGAAATAAAAAAAGATTCTATTGAGGTAACAGATAATAGAAAAAAAATCTTAATGATGGAACATAATGGGAAACCATGTATATTCTATCTCGTTAATCGAAATTATTCTATAGGCTACAACAATGAGAATCCTAATTATATCAATGGAGGTTATGTTGGTTTCCGCGATGCAATATCTGGTCAAATACTCACTGAACAGCTATTAATCTCAGAAAAAGATTTGCGCAACCATAATATTTCTTTAATAACAACAATGCCTGAAATACGCTATTTCTATCAAGCCAACCGATATTTTCTTATCGTTTCAAAGCGTTTCGTATATGAAATCAACGCAAAGAAATTGACGATTAGTAATGTTTCACAATCGCTTTTTAAAGGAAAAGATGCAATGAATACAGGTCTTTCGTCAATTAACTTTATAAATGTAGACAATGGAGAAGGCTTTGAAGTACACAACAATTTGGCAGAAACCTACTTTTACTTCCCCGCCACAAACCGACTCTATACTGAAGAGGCTTATAATTATGCCTGTGAATTGACGCCTAAGCAGTTGAACGGAGAAGTAAAAGACACCATTTACTTGGACCTACAGCAAGAGAATATGAGCGAATCTACAAGTAATGGAGGACGCTTACGTATATGGGAAATAAATGCTATATTCCATAATGGAGACCCACAAGACTTCAGTTTCTACAATTGGATTAACAAATCTTATGGTCAATCCCGTGGAAATCGTTTAGTAAGTGCAAAACCAATTACGAACTGGTTTACAGGTTTCAACAGCAAAATGCTTTATCGAAATAAACATTACATACTGATAACATTCAGACCTACAATATCTGAAGATGCTAATTCTGTATTCCAGTTGCGCGATAGAAACGGAAATATCTTATGGACACAGGTATTTGATTATCAGTTTAATGAAATAAGCGACGCTATACTTTGTGGCGATAAATTCTGGATATGGGGAACAAGAAAAGATATTGATAATTATTCTTCTCCACGTATTTATAGCTTCAATTTAAAGGACGGAAAAATGGAGGAGCATATCTCCATTCCTTATGAATATAAAATCGAAGCTAAATAATTAACTTACTTTTTCTTGTGTTTGCAGTATCGCAGACACAAGAAAAAATAAGAAAGTTCTACATCGATAATTGGAGTGGATATAGTGAAACAAAGTTGAAAAAACACAAGTATCAAAGACATTCTGCTAATTATAGAAAAAGTGATAATGATTTTTACAGATGATGATGCTTTCAACTTTAACATCAATCATCGCTATGAGTATCAAAACGTATCCTTGTCATTATTTGATAAGTATCTTAAAAAGAAAAACTAATATACCTTTCGAATATAATATTAAAATAAATAAGAAAATGAAGCAAGCATTCATATTACTTTTGCTTTTTCTTGCCTCCGTAACATCGAAGGCTCAAGAAAAATATACAGAATATTATTCTAATGGTAAAATACGTGTATCAGGATTTGTTGATAAAAATACAGGCAAACCTGAAGGACATTGGATTACTTATAGAGATGATGGCTTAAAAATACGTGAAGAAAACTATAAAAATGGACTGAAAGAAGGACCAGAATATACGTATTTTGATAATGGAAATATCTTTACGGTATCAAATTATCGAAATGACTTATTAGACGGATACCGCTTACAATATCACTATTCAGATAATAAGAATAGTAAAAAACTTTATTATAAGGGTTTTTATCGTGAAGGGGAAGAAGATGGTATGGCTTATGTTTACGAATCTGATGGAAGGATTATTTCCAAAAGACGTTATGAAAATGGTCACCAAGTTACAGACACAACTTACTCTTACGATAAAATATATTATAAAACTTGGCATCGCGTAAAAGACACTTCATATCCCTACAACTATATCTATAAGGTTACTGAATGGTCAGAACCATATAAACATTCATCTACAAAAATAGTGCAAAACAAAGCCATAACGCAAAAGAAAACACCATTAAAACCCAAGCAAGTTCGTATTGCTGACCAACATAAAACCAAACAGACTGTTCCTAATAATGGTAAGAAGAAACAAAGCTCACCAAGTTTTAATAATACGCGGAATAAGTCTGAAACACCCAAGAAGTCGAAATTAAAAGTGGCGGAAGATGGCTCAATACGATTAGAATAAAAAACCCCAACCATCTTGCAGAAACAGATAAAAGGATATAAAACCTATATTTTCAACAAAACCATTACAAATTTTTACTATAAAAACAGACTGCAACTTCCACCTGCCAACCTCATTCGTTGGCAGGAATCACTCACCACATACTAGTTTTTCATACCATAATTGCACAGAAAAAACGCATTTTTTACTGAAAGCATAAATAGATAGTATTCAGTTATTTACGAAACTATTATTCTTTTCAAAAACGTCCGTACTTTTTTCTAAGAATGTACGGACGTTTTCTTGAAAAGTAGGAAGGAATGACTAAACTATCAAATATTCATTGTGCCACTATCTATAAATCAAGCCAATGAAAAAAAATAAAATGCAGCGGAAATTTACATTTCTTGCCTATGGTGTAATTCGCATCATCTACAACCTCAATATCTTTCCTATCTCTTATTCTTATGTTGTTTTACACTTCCTTCACAACACTACCAAACAAAATTACCCACTAAAAATTTTTTCATTAAAACACAGATGAATATTAATAAGAAATGAAGAGAAATGTAATTAATTTCTTTAAATTTCTTATTATTATTTTGAACATAACCAGCATTTCACACTTTTAATATAAGAAAACAAGAGAGAATAATGACAAAAGAAAGATAAAATGGAAAATATTTTGCAATAAATTTGGACGTAACGTTTTTTTCTTTTACATTTGCAACAACTTTAGTCCATAGTATATTTCTCTATTTTTTAATATAGAGTTTCCTACATTAACTTATAAACAATTGTAACTTCGCTAATTGATGAAATTTATTACTATCATATTGTTCTATTTGTGCTTGTGTACCATCTGTAATGCACAAGTTAAATTTATAGGTAGTGTAAAATTACATAATGGAAGTCCTGTTGAAAGTGCCATTATTATAGCTAAAATTCCATCAGAAAAAGGAGAACGTATTGTTGCCAATACAAGAACCGATGAACAAGGACACTATGCTTTTACACTTTCAAATAGCAGTCCGCAAATTGTTTTATATATTTCCAACTTCAATATCAAACCCATTCGAAAGGAAATAGCCAATATTTCTCAAACTTTAGACTTTGTTGCAGAATCGCAAAGCATAGAATTAGAGGAAGTATATGTAAAACCGACGATTATAAATGCCAAAGGCGATACGCTGACTTATCATCTTTCTCATTTTAGAGATAAAAATGACAGAAAGCTCCGAGAAACCTTAGAACGTTTACCAGGAATTACCATAAACGATGCAGGAAGAGTATTATATAATGGTAGGGAAATTACAGAATTTCAGATAGAAGGGGGCAATCTTTTTGAAGGAAAATATTCTATAGCACTTGAACGTATAGACCCAAAAGATATTATTGCAGTAGACATAATGCAACACCATCAGCATACGTGCTTTGCAGGGTAGCCGTATTACAGATGATGTAGCACTTAATGTGAAACTTTCTCCAAATTCAAAAAACACTTTGACTGGAAAAATGGAAGTTGGTGGTGGTTATAGAGAAGGCAACAAAGATAATTTAGCTTATACCGCACGATTATATGGAGGTTTATTTAATGCCAAACATCAAATTTTTGTCACTGCTTCGGTAAATAATAGCGGCGAACAATTAAGAGATATTTATGCCGTGCCTTTAACCTCGCTATCCAGTAATTTACTTTCTTCTCCCACACCACAAAGTGGTATGCTCAACAAGAATGATTATATGACAAATAAGAGTGAGGCGTTGTCAATAAACGGACTATACAATAAAACTCCTGATTCCAAATGGAATTATGCAATAATAGCAATGAACGAAAATACCGAAGGGTGCGCAAGTATGGAATATACTTATCATATTAACCAACAAGAGAAAACGCATAAACGAAGTTTTGAATTTGGAAATAATTACCGAAATATAGATTTCCTTCTTAAATACGAACAAAATAAATCGCGATATTTTTTTATGAACAAATTGGTTGGAACTTGTAATAGAGAGTTGCCATTCGTACAACAACTTATACAAACTACACAACTTGACGAAAGTCTCAACCAAAGAGAATTTGCACTTGATAATAAATTAAGGTTAATATACAAATGGAACGAAGTAAATGGACTGGATACGCAGTTCAACTTACAATTTACCAATAGTCGTGAGCTGCTCTTTTTAGCACAAGAAGCGAGAATCAACTCTTTGCCACAGCCCACAGCACGGCAAGAAGTAAAGCAAAAATTCTATTACGCAGAACTGCGACAAGAGATGCTTTCTACAATCAGACTTGGCAATTGTACATTCGATCCTTATTGGTTTGGCATTGCTGATAAAAATATGCTATCTACTGCATTGTATTCTTCAGGTTTATTTTCTCCAGAAAGTAGTTTTGCTTTAAGTGACGATATGCATTATAACCGTGCGAAAGCTGGATTTGGTTTATCGTTTCAGTCGGTTATGGCACATTTTCGAATCTATGGATATATTCCGTTAGTTTATTCACATATCTCCGTATATTCTCCTTATATCACCCCCAAAAAACATTCACTACATATCCTTCCGAATTTAACGATAGAACGCTCTTTGTTATCTCATATTTCGCTGCAATTACAATGGTCTAGAGAGGTTCACGACAATAAACCAGAAGATTTTTTACAAGCTTTTATTATCCGTAACAGCTACGAGCAGACTCGTGCAAATATAAACGATATAACTTCAACAAATAATCATTATCTTTCAGCAAAAATCAATTATGCCAACGCTTTCAAATTACTCTTTGGTAATTTACGCATAAATTATAATTATCTGAACAGCGATATGATGACAAATAAAGTGGTAAAGGATAACCACATAGCACTTTATCTTATTCCACTGAATTTTAATACCCATTCATTGAGTTTAAGTGGCGAGTTATCGAAAGCTTTTTATTGGAAGAAAACAAACGTGGGTTTGAAAGTAAGTCATACACGGTTTTCTTCTTCACAAATGCTAAATGATATTAGTTATCCCTTTCAGATCAATGAAAGCAGTTTCTCTCTGAAGGGAGGTATTACGCCTGTAAAAGGTTTGCTCACCGAAATTCAGATGTTTATCAACCGAAGCTGTATGTCAGAACCCACCAATAAAAATACCGACATTGTTACAACTCGTGCAATGTTAATAGGGAAGATAATGGCAACGTTCAGAAAATGGAGTATTTCCTGCAACACCTTATATTCGCAGCAAGACCATACACATACTTTTCTCGCAAATGCGAAATTGTATTATAAGACAAAATTAGTTGAATGGAGTTTAAACCTTCGTAATCTGTTCAACGCACAACAACTGAATATAGTTTCGGTTAATGCACAAGAGCAGCAGCGCAACACATTCTTTCTTGTGCCACGCAGTATGATTCTTTCATTAAAGTTCAACCTATAAACTCATTAGATAATATGAAACCTTCTTTTAAAAACCTTGCACGCAGAGGAATTCTATTTCTTTTCCTAATTGGTTTGTCAGAAACCTCCTTCTCACAAGCATTTGTGTTTGGCAATTCTCCTTCGTTTACGGAATTAAATATGAAAAATAAAAAACCGCTTGATACAGTACTCTTAGAAGTGCGTTACCAATTCACATGGACTTATGCTAACAATTCGCAGCCACATACAGAACAACGAACTTTATTAATTGGGCGCAACCATATCTATTCACGTAACGAAGCACTCTATCAAAATGATTCTGTAGCAACATCACTCATTGCTAAAGGTGCAAAAGGAGTACCGCTCTATTCTAACCCTACTATTCCATACGAAGTTTGGACAAATATACAAGCAAAGACAGTAGAAATAGGTTATCGAGTACCTTTCGACAATTTAATTATATCGTTTATCCAACCAGCCAATGAATTACAATGGAGTTTCTTCGAAGATGAAAAACAAAAAATTTTAGGTTATGTTTGCTCAAAAGCAACAACAACCTATCGTGGCAAAAACGTAGTTGCATGGTTTTCTGAAGAACTTCCATACGATGCTGGCCCTTATTGTTTTATGGGATTACCTGGATTGATTATGAAAATTGAATTAGAAGGTGCAAGTTGGCAAGCAATAGGAATTAGAAAAGGTAAAAATTACGAACAAATTTATACATTTGCACGTCCGCAGCAAATAATGACACGCGAAAAAGCCATTAGTTTTCTTACCAACCTTTACAACGATCCTGTAGCAACTTATAGTGCACTTGGTGTAGAATGTAGTTCTACTGAAAAGCCAGACCAAGTACTTACTTCGGGAAGTATTAAGTGGGAAATACCTAATTTAATGAAAATGGAGCGATGAGCTTCTATATGTTTAATTTAATATTTTTTGATTATGAAAAAACAAAAAATCAATCTCTTCTTAACAGAAGAGCAGCATTTAAGCGATGCACAAATGAACGTCTTGCATGGTGGCTCAGATGAATTATCGTGTGAAAAATCTTGTTCTTGTGGTTGTCAGGGTAGAAGCACGACTGCAGACAACAAGCAAGCTAACATAGCAAAAGGAGTTAAAACTCCAGGATTTGATGCATGTGACAGTATTCTCAAAGAATTTACTGTTACTTGGAAGGCTGTAGATTTACAACAGGGTTGTTAATCTTAATCCCTTTACAATGAGTTGTTCAACTTATACTGAGAAAGTTGATAATAATTCCAATTTTCCTTAATGAAAGAGATGTGTAGTATTATTACAGAATACATCTGCGTTATAATTTAATTAGTCCTCCCTTAAAAACCT
>NZ_BAKF01000034.1 GCF_000614025.1 Prevotella aurantiaca JCM 15754 | reverse complement strand
AGGTTTTTAAGGGAGGACTAGCTACTCTCATGTGGGATTGCTCTGTAAGTCTGATGGTGTATGGAAGGTTGTTCATGCTGTCCCCGGAGAGTCTGATGACAATGTAGACATCGTGAAAATCGAGCCTGTCGGTGCATTCCTTCACCCCGAAAGATGTACTAAAGCAAAGGTTGTTCGTGTGTCCTACGATACTAATGTTGCTGAAAAGGCTGTTCAATATGCTTTAAATAAGGTGGGGTATCCATTTGATGACGATTTCAATACGGCTGATACAACTAAGTTTTATTGTACTGAACTTGTTTGGAAAGCATATCTTTACGCTGGTATTGATATTTCAGAAGGTCGAAAACACAATATTAATGTGTTAGGCATTCATAAGTCTTGCCTTCTGCCTTCAGATATAATGGTAGGAAAAACAATAAAAAACACCAAACCGAAATAGTTTGGTGTTTTTTTATTTCTTATACTTATTGCTTCTTTTTTATTGCTAATAGGTTTACCTCCGTCTTACTTTGGTAGGACGAATCTAGTTCGTTTACATCTTTACTGCCTATCAAAAAAGCGTATTTCAAGTAGGTTACGATTCCTTCCTTGTTATATTTATATTCGTCTTCCTGTATTACTGCTATTCCCAAATCAAGGATATCTTCGAAACTTTCATCCTCGCTTTCATCGTCAGATTCTTCTAAGAACTCCTCTCCAGGGTTATTTTCGGTTACTACCTCCTCCCCATTTAGAAAGTCTATATTGGCTTTCAGCCATGTTGTACCGTCGCCCATACGTGCTATGATATACTTTGTTGTAACCGAATCAACAGTTTCCGACTTGCCTTCTATTAGTGGTTGACCATAGTATTTAAACAAAGCTGGGATTTCATCGAATACATCTGTAATGCTGAATTTAGAGGTCAAGCTTTCCATTATTTGCTTTTTTTCATCAGCAGTTGGCTTTCTTTTCATTGTCTTATTGACCAGATGAGTAGCCATTGGAACCAAACTATTCGCAAGAGCCTTATCAACTTCGTCTTTATTATCGACATCTAAGAGGCGGCCAGCCCTATCAATGGTAAGTAGGATAGGCATTTTCAATATATCTTGAGTAAGGAATTTCTCTACTTGACTGATACCAACGAATTCCTTTCGTACTTCTTTGTCAATCTCAAAGTTGGTCTCTTTTAATAAATAATCGACCTTAAAGTTTCCTTCCCTGTCCTTTTCCTTTATTATTAAATAGAATTTTCGGCTAAAATCTTTGCACGCTAACATGTCATCAGCTTGCACATCGTTTTTAGATTGCTGCACTTCATAGAGGAGCGTATCGCCTACTTGGAACTTAGGCAAGATTGTAAAAGTGGATTGTCCCCATGTTGATACAACTGCTAAAAGGCCAAAAAGTAAAAGTAAAGTAAGTTTCTTCATTTCAATTTTAATTATTTCTTTTCTTTAATCACCATAGAATTATGTAGGTTCAAAGTTACTACATTTCAACAATTCATGCAAGAAAATAAATCAGCTTTTATACGGATAAGAATAAAATAGCGTACGGAAGAAACCATATAACATCTTGTTCTAATCCTCGCATAATTACACAAATGAAGAAAAATCGTGCAAGTTAATTTGGTAGAAAAGAACAATTAATATAACTTTGTAGTCAATTTCGTAAATATTTATACAACAAACGTTAAATTATGAGACTGAAATCACTACCTCTAATGTTAGTTTTTCTTGCCCTATCGTCAAGTGTTAAGGCTGGCGGATTGCTAACAAATACAAATCAAAGCATTGCTTTTTTGCGTAGTCTTGCACGTAATGGTGCTATCGGAATAGATGGAGTTTATTCCAATCCAGCTGGTGTTGCGTTTTTACCAAACGGACTTCATATTTCGTTCAACGTGCAAAACGTTTATCAAACCCGTATCATCAACTCGGGATTAACCATTCCTGCACTGCAAGGCACACCTTACTATCAGCCTTTCAAAATGAACGGAGGCGACAAAGATGGTATCAAGAAATTTAAAGGAGAGGCTTCTGCACCTATTATTCCATCATTCCAAATTGCTAAGAACTACGATAAATGGGGCTTCCAGATGGGTTTCGGTATTGTAGGTGGAGGCGGTAAAGCTACTTTCAATGGTGGTTTGCCATCGTTCGAACGCCAAATTGCGATGATTCCTGGTATGCTTGCAAGTCAAGGTCTTACCACAACCGAACCAGGATATAGTGTAAGTAGCTACATGCACGGCCAGCAATACGACTTCGGTTTGCAGCTCGGTGCAACCTATAAGATAAACGATAAGCTTGCTGTTTATGGTGGAGCGCGTTTCAATTATATCTATAATAAGTACGAAGGTAATATTGTGAACATCTCAGCCAATATAGATGGAAAGATGGAAAACCTATACGACTACTTCGGTACAAAGGCAAATGCGATGACACAGCTTGCTATTCAGAACACACAAATGGCAGCACAGGCTACCGATCCTACCGCAAAAGCACAGTATGAAGCTGCTGCAAAGAAGTATCAAGCAGGTGCAGACCAGTTGAATAAGACCAAAACCCAGTTTGCAGACCGCTACTTAGACTGCACACAACGTGCTGGGGAATTACTCCTATCATCGGTATCGATTATAAAACAGGTCGTTGGAACCTTGCAGCACGCTACGAATTTACAACTAAATTCAACATTGAGAACAACACAAAGCGCGACGATACTGGACAATTTCAGCATGGAGTGAACACTCCTAACGACCTTCCTGGTCTGTTATCGTTAGGTGCTCAATACGAAGTGTTAGACAATCTGCGTCTCTTGGCAGGCTTTCATTACTACTTCGACAAGGACGCTCGCATGGCAAACAACAAGCAACGCCTGCTCTCAAGCAACACTCGTGAGTATCTTACAGGTATAGAATGGGACATAAAACCAGGCATTACAGTAAGTATGGGTGCGCAACGTACACAGTACGGACTTGGCGATGGCAGCTATTTGTCAGACCTTAGCTTCGTAACAAGCAGCTATAGCTTTGGCATAGGTGCTAAAATTAAGGTGGCAAAGAATGCAGATCTCAATGTAGCATACTTCTTTACAAAATACGAAAAGTTCAATAAGGAGTATGAAACAACAGCAAAAACTGGCACTCAAGAGGTGAAAATGCTGAACACAGACGAGTTTACACGTACCAATAAAGTGTTCGGTGTCGGACTCGATATCACCCTTTAATCGGGCATACTTTTATTACTAATAGTTCAATGGGGCTGTAGGAAACTTCCTACAACCCCGTTTTTTATATTAAGAAGTAAGGTAGGTGCATGTCGATAATTTTACTTTAAAACCTCAATAAAAGAGTGTGAGCAGTGTTTAAGAACCGCTGAAAAGGAGTAAGAAATTCCCTTTGGTTTTGTAAAGAAAATAGTAAGGAAAAGTGAAAGAATTGGTTTAGCGTTCCAAAAGTGCCTCTTTTGCAACGCAAAACAGGCACTTTTACGATGCAAAAGAGGCTCTTTTGCAATGCAAAACAATGGGTGTTGCAATAGCTTAATAATAAGATAGTTACAAGATAACTACGCTTTGGAAAAACTTTTACATATATTTCGCAGTTCTCTTACTTTTGTAACAAGGTTTTATAATGGGTCTATATCGTAGTAGATAGTGAGTGCGCCATAACGCTTCTCCTTCATCATAGCGTCTTTTATCGTGCGTAAATACTGCTTTGCCAACTTGTAATCGGCTCCGTTTTCAAGCTTTAAGATAATCTTTCGTATATATAATGTCTTCACACGGGCTACCGATGGCTTGTCAGGACCGAGCACTCTATCTCCAAAAATCTCCCTAAGTCGGGAACCAATTTCGAGACTTGCCGAGTTTACAGTGTCGTCGTTACGATGTTTTAAGTATATATATATAAGGTGGAAGAAAGGCGGATAGCGAAAAGCAGCACGCTCTTCGAGCAGCGATGAGTAGAAAGCTGCATTGTCGTGCCTAACAACTTGTTGTATAACGGGCAGTTCTGGACTCTTAGTTTGCAGGATAACACGACCTTGTTTGCCCTTTCTTCCAGCCCTTCCGCTTACCTGTGCCATCATTGTAAAGGCGTGTTCGTAAGCTCGAAAGTCGGGATAGTTAAGCATATTGTCGGCATCAAGTATGCCAACAACCGATACACGGTCGAAGTCTAACCCCTTTGAAACCATCTGAGTGCCTATGAGTAGATTTGTTTTACCTGCCGAAAAGTCGGATATTAGGCGCTCGTAGGCGTTCTTTGTACGTGTTGTGTCTAAGTCCATACGCGCTACACGGGCGTCAGGAAATAGGTTTAGAATCTCGTCTTCTATCTTTTCTGTTCCATAACCCCGCCCTTTTATGTCTTTACTTTCGCAGCTTGGGCATTGCTCTGGCACCCGTTCGGTGTATCCACAATAGTGGCACGTTAGCAAATTCATGTTCTTATGGTGTGTAAGAGAGACGTCGCAGTTAGGACATCGTGGCACCCACCCACAGACATGGCACTCTACCATAGGAGCAAACCCACGTCTGTTCTGAAACAAAATAGCTTGTTCGCCACGCTGAAGAGCCTCTCTGACAGCAGAAAGCAGGTGTGGAGAGAACAGACCCGACATCATTTTACGTCTCCGAAGGTCTTTTACGTCCACCACTTCAATAGCAGGCAGCTGGATATCCTTATACCGTTGCGATAAAGTAACGAGTCCATACTTTCCCAACTGGGCGTTTTTGTAGCTTTCAGCAGACGGTGTTGCAGTGCCCAATAGTGTTTTTGCCCCATACATTTGGGCAAGAACAATGGCTGTTGAGCGTGCATGATAGCGCGGAGCAGGGTCTTGTTGCTTGAAACTTGTCTCGTGTTCTTCGTCGATTATCACCAGTCCAAGACGTTGAAAAGGCAAGAATACGGCACTTCGAGCACCAAGTATAACCTCGTAAGGGGTACTGGAAAGTTGCTTGTTCCATATTTCTACACGCTCGTCGTCGTTGTATCGGCTATGGTAAATGCCGAGTTTGTTGCCAAATACGCGGCGCAGACGATCTGTTATCTGCACTGTTAGCGCTATTTCGGGCAACAAATACAACACCTGCTTGTGCTCTTGCAGGGCCTTTTGAATAAGATGTATGTAGATTTCGGTCTTACCTGACGAGGTAACACCATGTAGAAGAGTGACGTTGTGCGCCATCATTTGCAGCAACAACTTATCATAAGCAGTGCTCTGAGCTTCGTTCAGCGGGTGAATAACATTAGGTTGTACCTCGCCATAGCTGTTATTCAATCGTCCAACTTCCTTACGATAGGTTTGCAAGATGCCTTTTCCTATAACACCACGTAATACTGCTGCCGTGCAATGACACTCGTTCATGAGCTCCTCTTGCGTTACGGTTCTTATCTTGCAGTCTTCGTTTTCTCCACTTTGTATTACATCAAGGCTTGCCAATTCTGGCGATTCGGCAACACCGCTAAGCTGCAAATAGGTGGTGAGTACCTTCTGTTGTTTTGCCGAACGGGCAAGACTGTCGAATGCAATATGCAGTTCGCGTTCGCCACGGAACTGTTTACCTAGACAAACATATACTTCAGTACGCGGTTTATAAGCATCTTCTGCCTTCAAACCAGAAGGTAGTGCAGCTTTGTAAACATCTCCGAGAGGCGACATATAGTAGTCGGCTATCCAATGCCAGAGTTGCAACTGCTGCGGAAGCAGTATGGGTGTGTTGTCGAGAACGGAGAGAATGGACTTGTATTCCACCACTCCGTCAGTATTATTCTGATTAGGTTGGTCGGTAGGAACAGCGTTACAAACACCAATATACGTCTTTGTTTTGCCGAAAGGAACCAATAAGCGTACACCCGGAACGACCTTTTGAACCAGTGTTTCGGGTACGGCATAAGTAAAAGTTCCCTCAAGTGGAAGCGGCAAAATTACCTCAACGTATTTCACTACGACTTCAGTTCAGGATATTGGATACGTGTATGATAAATTGATTTCAAACGTTCGATGAGCACTTGCTTAGCTATACTAATGTCGCGGAAGGTGATTGGGCAGTCGGTAAAGTAGCCGTCGGCCATCTGCGAGTCTATAAGTCTGTTCACTAAGTTGCTTATACTCTCCTCAGTGTACTCTGGAAGCGAGCGCGAAGCGGCCTCAACAGTATCGCACATCATCAGTATGGCTTGCTCACGCGTCCACGGATTTGGACCAGGATAGCGGAATGGAGCCTCGTCAACCTCCTCGTCGGGGTGCTCATTCTTGTAGTTTATGTAGAAATACTTAACCAATCCCATGCCGTGATGGGTGGTAATGAACGCTTTAATAATATTAGGTAGGTTGTATTTCTCAGCCAATCGGAGACCTTCTGTAACGTGTCCAATGATAATTTTAGCACTTTCTAAGTCGGAAATCTTATCGTGTGGGTTTACACCAACTTGGTTTTCGGTAAAGAAAACAGGATTAACCATCTTACCAATATCATGGTAGAGTGCACCTGTACGGACGAGTTGTCCCTTTGCACGTATCTTACTGGCAATCTCAACGCCAAGGTTTCCCACCGTGATGGAGTGTTGGAAAGTTCCTGGAGCCACCTCGCTCAAGCGTCGTAATAGTTCATTGTTGGTATTAGACAGCTCGAACATGGTTACAGTAGATACGAAACCAAAAGTCTTTTCCATAATTAACATCAATGGATAGGTAACGAGAAGGAAACCACCATAGATGGCAATGTGAGTGTATATAGACCTATCAAGTTTAGAGAAGTCGTCTGTTTGTATCAGTTGGAGTGCCAAATAGATGGCAGCTGAGCCAACAGTAACAAGTAAAGCAGTTAGGAATATCTGACTACGCTTAGACAATTCGCGCAGAGAGAATATGGCTATAAGACCAGCAACAAGCTGTACAACAATAAACTCGTATTGGTAACGCACAGCAACAGCTGAGAGTAAGATCATGATAGTATAGGAATTGAAAGCCGTTCGTGAGTCCATGAAGACGCGAACAAATATAGTTGCCATTGCAAAAGGTACAATGTAAACACTGAAGACAGTGTGCTTTATCATCAAAGAAGTAATAACAGGGAAGATAATGAGCAAGGCATATAAGAATAAAATAGACCCTGGATTCGCAAAATAGTCCTTGCGGAAGAGCGAGATGTAAAGCGTAAACAGCATAACAAGTATGAAAACATAAAGCGATTGTCCAAGGAACGTAGAGGTAAACTGGTCTTTTGTTTCGTTACGCTTCTTGGTTGCCTGCTCAAAAGAATAGAGAACACGATAAGTATGTGCGTCAACAATATCGCCACGGTCTATAATTCGTTGCCCTTCAAGCACCATGCCAGAAGCCTGAGGAATAAGACTGAGCATATCATTCATTTCGCTTTCGCTGCGTTTCTTGTCGTATATAAGGTTAGGCTCGATGTATTCGTTCAGGTTGCATTGCTGTAATTCAGAACGTTTATTGTTCAATAGTTGAGTAGCAAAAAGGTTTTCGTAAGCGCCAAGCGTTGTAAAGAGTTGCCCTACAGGCTTACTTGTAGCTTGTTTGCCCTCTACTATGTGTACAATATTGTTACTATCCTTCACTAAAGAGGCGAAGTTAGCACCATTGATGATACCAGTTTCGTATAGTTCTTGCAGTCTTTGCGCTACAATATCCACATATTCACCTGGCAATCCAGGTATGCCGGCTTTAAAATCTTGGCGAAATTTTGCTACTTTTGCCTTTCCAACGTTTTCATTTCTATTGAAATAAGGAACGAAATTCTTCATTATTGAATCGCGTTCGTTCTTCAACGTCTTTTCACTTTTAAAGATAGGGAAATCGAATTTAGCTATCAGTTGCTCGTACATCCATGGCTTTCCTTCGTCGTAGTGGTATACCTTACCCTGTGTACGTGGTAATACAGCAATGATAATAGCCGATGTAATGAGTACTAAGACAACTCTAATAGCATGGCTACGCCATATAAAACTGTCTGGATTGGTGAATTTTATCATCTTTATTCTTATATTTTATAGAAACATTGCAATGCTTTCTATCGAGGAGTTACCCTTTGTTTCTAATCCATTCTTAATTAAATAGGAAAGCGTTACTGTGCAACGAATTCTCCAATAATTATCACTTGAAGGGCAAGTATCAACACTTTCCCATTCTTTATCAGTATGCGAAAATACAAAAAAAAAGCTTTATAGTCGAAAAAAATGAGTAATTTTGCACAAAATTTTGTTTTAAACCAATGGCAGAAAGAAAAGTAAGAGTACGCTTTGCACCCAGTCCTACTGGACCATTGCATATCGGTGGCGTACGTACAGCATTATATAACTACCTCTTTGCACGTCAACATGGAGGCGAAATGATATTTAGAATCGAGGATACAGACTCTAATCGTTTTGTTCCTGGGGCAGAAGAATATATCATTGAGGCCTTTCATTGGCTAGGAATCAAGTTCGACGAAGGCGTAACCTATGGTGGTGAGCATGGTCCTTATCGTCAAAGTGAACGCCGTAGCATTTATAAGGCTTATGTAAACCAGCTCTTAGACGAAGGAAAAGCATACATAGCATTCGACACTCCTGAAGAATTGGAAGCTAAACGTAACGAGATTGAGAACTTTCAGTACGACGCTCGCACTCGTATGCAGATGCGTAACTCGCTCACTCTTGCCAAAGAAGAAGTTGAAAAGCTCATTGAGGATGGCGAACAACATGTTGTTCGTTTCAAAATAGAACCAGGAACAGATGTTCACGTAGACGATATGATTCGTGGAGATGTGTGCATTAAGACAGACATACTTGATGATAAGGTGCTCTATAAGAGTGCTGACGAACTGCCAACTTACCATCTTGCTAACATCGTGGACGACCATTTAATGGAGATAAGCCATGTTATTCGCGGCGAAGAATGGTTGCCAAGCGCACCTTTGCACGTTCTTTTATATCGTGCTTTAGGCTGGGAAGAAACCATGCCACGCTTTGCTCACCTTCCATTATTGCTGAAACCAGAAGGTAAAGGCAAGCTTAGTAAACGCGATGGAGACCGTTTGGGCTTTCCAGTGTTCCCATTAGAGTGGGAAGATCCTAAGACTGGAGAGATAAGTTCGGGCTATAGAGAAAGCGGTTACTTCCCTGAAGCTGTCGTAAACTTCCTCGCTCTCTTGGGTTGGAACCCTGGAACAGAGCAAGAACTCTTTACTCTTGACGAGCTTATACAAGCGTTTGATATTACAAAATGCTCAAAGAGTGGGGCTAAGTTCGACTATCAGAAGGGCATTTGGTTCAATCATGAGTACATATTGCATAAGAGTGACGAAGAAATAGCAAACCTTTTTGCACCTATCGTAGCCAATAATGGCGTAGATGCAACCATGCAACAAGTGAAAGAAGTGGTTCACATGATGAAAGACCGTGTAAACTTCGTACACGAACTTTGGGAACTTTGTTCTTTCTTCTTTATTCCTCCAACAGAGTATGATGCTAAAACTGCAAAGAAACGATGGAAGGAAAACTCTGCAGAACAGATGTCTGAACTCTCTCAAGTATTAGCTGATATCGAAGACTTCAGTGTCGAAGGACAAGAACCTATCGTACTAAAGTGGGTTGAAGATAAGGGTTACAAACTCGGCGACATCATGAATGCCTTCCGTCTTGCCCTTGTTGGCATTGGCAAAGGTCCAGGAATGTTTGATATTTCGGCCTTCCTTGGTAAAGAAGAAACCCTGCATCGTTTGCACAAAGCTATTGAGGTGTTAGGTTAAAACGCACTATGCACTAATTCGCAAATACGGAAAGCCATGTTATACAATATAATAATGTATGCGTATCAGGCTGGCATAGCTCTCTACAGTCGCTTTAATGGCAAAGTGAAAAAGATGTGGATGGGCGAGCGTGCAGCTTTCAACGTGCTCCAAAAGCAGGTAGACCCAAACGCAAAATACATCTGGTTCCATGCAGCTTCCTTAGGCGAATTCGAGCAAGGGCGGCCACTTATCGAAAAGATAAAGAAGGAATACCCCAGCTATAAGATACTTCTTACATTCTTTTCGCCCTCTGGATACGAGGTAAGAAAGAACTATGAGCAGGCAGATATCGTTACTTATTTGCCCATTGATACGGTGGCGAACGCGCAAAAGTTCTTGCGTATCGTGCGTCCCGTAATGGCTTTCTTCATTAAATACGAGTTTTGGTACAACTATTTGCACATTTTGCGCCATCGAAACATACCCGTTTACAGTGTGTCAAGTATCTTTCGGCCCGACCAAATCTTCTTTCGGTCGTATGGAAAGCGGTATAGCGCAGTGCTGAAATGCTTTTCTCACTTCTTCGTACAGAATGATTTAAGCAAAGATCTCTTGAAAAAAATCGGCATAAACGATGTTACGGTAGTGGGAGATACACGCTTCGACCGTGTGTTACAGATAAAAGAAGCCAGCAAACAGCTACCTTTGGTTGAGAAATTCATTGGCTACGACAAGACAAAGGCGAACGATGACCATGCAATAAAGCAGCGTCTAGTCTTCGTAGCAGGCTCTTCATGGTTGCCCGATGAAGAAATTTTCATTAAATACTTCAACGAACACGCTGATTGGAAGCTCATTATTGCGCCTCATGTAATCGCTGAAAGCCATCTGCAACAGATATTACAGTTATTAAAAGGGAAGAAAGCGGTACTCTATACAGAGGCAAATGAAGCAGAAATTGCTGATGCCGATGTGCTAATAATAAACTGTTTCGGTCTGTTATCTTCAATTTACCATTATGGCAACGTCGCTTATGTAGGCGGAGGCTTTGGCGTTGGCATTCACAATGTGTTGGAAGCAGCAGTTTGGGGAATGCCTGTTATCTTCGGACCGAACAACAAACGTTTTGCTGAAGCGCAAGGTTTACTTGCTTCGGGAGGCGGTTTCGAGGTGAATAACTACGAAACTTTTGCCAGATTATAGAGAAGTTCAGCTCTGATGAGGCTTATTTGCAACAGAGTGGGCAGGCTTCCAACGACTTTGTACAGAAGTTATCGGGTGCAACCGATAAGGTTTTTACAAGCATTAAGTTATGAAATATCAAATAACATGTGATAATTGCGGTACCCAGTTTATTGTAGAGGCTGGCGAAGGACAGGTGATAGAATGCCAGTGTCCTCATTGTCATGGTACGATGGAGGTTACTTTGCCCATCGTTACGGGGGTTGAATCTCTCGAAGAACAACCACTTGAACAACTCAATGACAATATTCAAGAGCCTATAGAAGGTACTTCTATGAAGGTAGAAAAGCAAACCCTATTGTTAGGAATTATTATTGGCTTGCTGATTATAGCCCTTAGCATAGGTGCTTACTACTTATGGCTGCGTCCAAATCCTACCGAACCCGATCCAACACCTACAACGATGGATACCATTCCTTATGATACAGAACAAGAATCGGTATCGGAAGTGCCTGTTGATACAGTTGCAGCACCAAATATAGAGGTGGAAAAAGAAGTACAAGATACAGTAGTTCGCCCTCGCCGCGAGCGCAAACAGGAAAACGATACAACGTTTGTAGACTGATAAAAAACTACTGAAAGATAGTTAATAACAAGCAAATAAAAATGCAAGTTACGGCAAAGTAACTTGTAAAGAAAGGATAAAAAAGATATGGGAAAAATAATATTGACAGGCGACCGCCCCACAGGTAAGTTGCATCTTGGTCATTATGTTGGCTCGTTGCGCCGCCGTGTGGAACTCCAGAATGCTGGAAAATTCGACAAGATGTTTGTATTTATGGCAGATGTTCAGGCACTTACAGATAATGCTGAAAACCCTGAGAAGATTCGTCAGAACATCATCGAAGTAGCATTAGACTACCTTTCTGCAGGTCTTGACCCTACGAAATGCACACTTTTCATACAGAGTCAGATTCCTGAAATATCGGAACTGACAACCTTCTTTATGAATCTTATAAGCGTTAGCCGCGTTCAACGCAACCCAACAGTAAAGACCGAAATACAAATGCGTAACTTCGAGTCAAACATTCCAATGGGTTTCTTCAGCTATCCAGTATCGCAAGCAGCCGACATTGCAACCTTCAAGGCTACCACCGTGCCAGCTGGCGAAGATCAAGAACCTATGTTGGAGGTGGCACGCGAAATTGTTCGCCGCTTCAATCAGGTATATGCACCAGTGCTAGTAGAGCCTACTATCATGCTTCCGAAAAAACGAATGGCGCGCCGTTTGCCTGGAACAGATGGCAAGGAAAAAATGAGTAAGAGTCTTGGCAACTGCATTTACCTTTCCGACGATGCCGATACGGTATGGAAAAAGGTAAAGGGTATGTACACTGACCCTAAACATTTGAACGTGTCCGACCCTGGTTGTGTCAAAGGAAACGCTGTTTTTACCTATCTCGATGCTTTCTCTACTGATGACGATTTTGCCGATTTTTGGCCAGAATTCAAGACACTCAACGAGTTGAAAACTGCTTATAGAAGAGGAGGGATTGGTGATATGAAATGCAAAAAATTACTTAACGATGTGTTGAATAAGATGTTAGACCCTATTCGCAAACGTCGTCAGGAGTTTGAACAAGACATTCCCGAAATCTACAACATCTTGAAAAAAGGTTCTGAGGCAGCACGCGAGACAGCAGCGCAGACCCTCTCTGAGGTGAAAACAGCAATGCAGATAAACTATTTTGACGATTTTAAGTATATCTGTAACCAAGCCGAAAGGTTCAAACAAAAGGCTGAAAAATAATACGTTTGCTGCGGAATAGCTTCCTCTTTTTAGTGCATGAGAAAGACCGAAAAATAGCTTCGATTTTGTAAAGAAAATGATATGAAAAAGTGATAGTTACACTTTGGTATTTCAAAAGCGCCTGTTTTGCATTGCAAAACAGGCGCTTTTGTCGTGTAAAACAGGCTCTTTTGCAATGCAAAAGAGCCTGTTTTGTAATTTATTGATAATAAGTTTATTACACAACACTTGAGAGATTGAAAAATATAAACAATATTCTTGCCTTTTTCTTGCATACAAAATGGTACATAGAATAACAATTTGTTCAAAGAGAAATCGGCTTATTCGGTTTATTTAAACGCTATCAAGATTTTTTCAATCCCCTATTGTTGTTATGTTATCGAACAAATTTAGTGTTGCCTTCTGCTGTACTGAGAATGTACATACCCTTAGGTAACGATACTTTTGCAGGCGCAACACCTTCCCATATCTTCTGTCCGTTTACATTAAAGATAGATGTTTGAGTCGAATTTGCTGCATTGAGCTGAACCCCATCAGCGGTTAAGGTAAAGTCTACAGCCTTTTCTGTTGCTACTGTTGCAATGCTATTAGCTGTTTCTTTCACCAAATGGATATTATAACTTTGCAAGTATCCCTTCTTACCACCGATTTCAGGATAACCAGGATTGCTCATTCTTACCGCCACAATAAACTTATCTGTCTTTAATGGAGTAGGGTCGAAGGTGAACTTTCCGTTATCTTCTTTGATGCATTCCTTTGGAACTGCTGCAAACTTTGCGTTCTTTTCTTCTGTCTTCCATACCCATGTGAACGACGAAGGTTGCTCTTTTGTAGCTATTCCCTTAGCCTTTAACAAGTGGGTTAAGTCGATAGTATTATTGTTTACCCTGCTTTTGTCCAAGTAATAATAGCTTTGGGTATATTGGAATTGCTCAAGAGGAGCCTCCTCAACAATTCTATCTGGAATTTGATCGAAGCCCAAATTGTTGCCATTTAAGCACAGACGAGTAATTTTCATTAGCTCTTTAGCACCTTTAATCTTGCGCAAACCAATTTTAAGCGGATTGTAAATACAGAGCGTTACTAAGTCCTGCTGTTTCGTAAGGTCTACTTCTGTGAGCCCAGCATCGGTGATGAGTATTGTTTTCAAGCCTTCTGCATCGCTTAAATTGATATCTTTGAGTGCCTTTTTCTCACCACTCCAGCTTCCGCTAACCTGTATGCTTTCAAGCGTTTTGCCTTTTGGTAATTTTATAGACTCAAGGTTTGAGCCTATGAAAACAGCATTTACCAATGCTGGACACTGCGATATATCTAACGAAGAGTAGGCATCAAGATTGGTAGCAGTAAAGCCTAACTCTGTTATTTTGTCTGATACGATTTCTTTAATACCATTGATTGATTTGCTTGCAGCAGCACGGAGAGAAAGAAGATGGGTGGCATCTAAAGTTATTTCGCGTGCATCTGATTTCGGATTGGTGAAGGTATATTTGACCGTGATAAACTCTTCTGTAGTCTTTTCAAAAGACTTTGTGGCTTCACCTTCGCCGAAATCAACCGAATAATTGGTACCTTCATCTACTTTAACAGTAAACTGTACGTCAGTCGTATTAGGTGCAATAGAAAGCACAATCTTGTTCTTTAATGCTTGCGCATTCATGTTTAGGCATAGTCCGCAGACCACTAATAGGGTAAAAAACTTCTTCATTCTTTAATGTTTTAAGTTGTTGTTTGTGTTAAAAATAAATCATGGCAAAGATATAAAATATAGATTTTACCTCCAAATGTAATTATCAATAAGACAAAAAATCCGCCATATTGATAAAATAAATATTTAGCTTTGATGTAAAAATATGCATATATTGTGTGAAAATTATCATTAAATGCTTTGCATATATAATGAAATATAACTAACTTTGTGGTCTATACAATCTATAAATTAGGGAACGGGAGAACAGAAACCCTACCTTTATGTTCATCAAAAAAAGTAAATCTTATGAAGCAAACATTAGTTAAATTTTCGTTTGTCGCAGTGGCATCTGCCTTTGCGTTGTCTGCTAATGCACAGCTAAAAGCTGGAGAAGTTGATGTAAATTACAAACCAGGACTTGATGGAAACGTACTATCAATGTTGATGGAAGATGGTGGAAAGACCATCTGTGCAGGCGCTTTCTACAACGTGGGCGACCGACATGTGGGTGGATTGATACGTTTGAATGCTGACGGAACGGAGGACGAGACCTTCAACAAAGGCGGAAAAGGCTTTGATAGTTATGCAGCCGCAGTAGCAAAAACACCAGATGGCAAGTATATTGTGGTGGGACACTTTAGCAAGTATAACGATAAGGAAGTCGGAAAGATGGTGCGTCTCAATGCCGATGGTACCCTTGATGAAACTTTTAAAGACAATAATAAGTTTGAAATAGTCAATCATAAGAATGTAACAGAGGTAGAACTGCAACAGATAATTGTGCTGCCCAATGGTCAGTTCTATGTTGCGGGCTGCTTTAATCGTATCAATGGAAAACTGGCACCGCTCATTGCACGTTTCAATGCAGATGGTACGAGAGACGAAACATTCCTTCCTACCGACAAAGAGATACACTTAAAGAGCTCGCCAAACGTAGATGCAATATGGATGGCGCCTGATGGAGCAATCTATATGGGCGGTTCTTTCGGTGGATACGATGGTGGTTTCACTCATAAAAGACTTGTACGCATCAATGCCGATGGTACACTCGATCGCAATTTCCGCCAGCCTAAGCTTGACGGATTCGTTAAATCAATATCACCTTATGGCGATGGCAAGATATTAGTAGGTGGCGATTTCCTTACTACTGAATGTGGAGAGCGTTTCCTTACTTGTGTTATTAACAAGGATGGATCTATATATGATACCTACGATCCACGCCCAACGTACTTCACAGAATCGCCAGAAACAGAGAATCTCGCTGTGTTTGGCTCAAGAGTTGTTGGCGATAATGTGATAGTTGTAGGTGGTGATGTTGTTGAAATCGGCCATTCTTTCATCAATGTACTTACCAAAGATGGTGCTAAGTTCTCGTCTACGTTGAAGATAAACGACCAGCCAAACAAAATCGCTTCTTTTATTAAGGTAGACGATTCGGGCGATTACGCATATATTAGTGGCTTCTTTACAAAGATGGGCGACCACTTGTTGCCTTACTTTGCACGTGTAGCGTTGCGCGATATTACGCCTTCTGGAATTGCAACTACCGATGTTGCCAACTTCAAACCATCTGTAAACTATCATGAAGGTGCGCTCATTGTTAATGGATTTGAAGGCATTGTGTCGCTGACCGTTAGCGATACGCAAGGAAAAACTATCGCACTCCGCAACATTTCTACTGCATCTCCTATTGTACTTCCATTGCAGAAGGGTGTATATATCGTACGTGTAGCTGATGCTAAGGGACACACTTATACGAGTAAAATTATCAATTACTAAGCGATAAGAATAGAACTCTAACCTTATTATACAACAACTCCCAAACCTCTTTTAGAAGGTTTGGGAGTTGTTGTTTATTGTTTCAGAACTGTAAAGAGTACTTCTGGTTTTGGAAAAGCTATCCTTATAGAGTTTTTCAAAACCATAACTTTCTGTTATTAAAATTGTTTTTAAGTTTTCAATACACCTACAATACGATTCAATCCTTCTTGTAATGTGGCTCGTGGGCATGCAAGGTTTATTCTGATATAACCCTCGCCATCATTCTCGCCATATATAACGCCACTGTTTACCTGTACTTTTCCTTCACGAAGTAGCTTATCCGTTATTGCATTAGCGGTTAAACCACTCTTTCGAATATCTACCCATGCTAAATAAGTTCCCTCTAATTTCAAGACTTCATAGCTTGGTAAGTTTTTTTCAAAGGTCTCTTTGAGCAATGCATAGTTGTTCGCTATGTATGGCATAAGTTCGTTTATCCATTCCTCGCTCTCGTTATAAGCAGCTTCAAGTGCCAATGGTCCAAACGGATTAACATCGCAAACCTCAAAGATATTGATGGCGCGATCAATACGTCGATACCATTCTTTATTAGCACAGATAATGTTGGAAATTTGCAAACCTGCTATATTGAAGTTCTTGGTAGGCGAGTTGAAGACGACACTATTGCGTTGACATTCGGCATTAACAGTAGCAAAAGGAGTGAAGACATAGCCTGGCATTATGAGTTCGCAATGAATTTCGTCACTGATGACCTTTACATCATGGCGCATACAAATCTCATTCATACGTGCTAATTCGTCCTTTGTCCATACACGACCAGCAGGATTGTGAGGGTTACAAAGTAGAAATAGCGTGGTTTTCTTATCTGCACACTTCGCTTCAAAGTCCTCCCAATCTACGATATACGTGTTTCCATCTCGCTTTAGAGGACTTTCCAAAACCTGCAAACCTTGATTACGAATGCAAGAATAGAAGCAATTGTAGACAGGTGTTTGTATTAAGACTTTTTCACCAGGCATTGCCAAGGCGTGTATTGTTGCACTAATAGCAGGTATTACGCCTGTAGTATAAATTATCCAGTCGCGTTTTATTGCCCAATTATGGCGACGCTTGAACCAGTTTGTTATGGCATCATAATAGCTATCGCCCACAATTGCATAGCCAAAGATACCATGTTGAGCACGTTTTTCTACTGCTTGACGAATAGCTGGAGCAGCTGGAAAATCCATATCTGCCACCCAAAGCGGAATAATTCCGTCTTCTTTTTCCTCGTCCCACTTCACAGAATTTGTGCCACGTCGGTTGACAAGCTCATCGAAATTGTATTTTCCCATAGGTGTTTTTATCTTTTTTTTACTTCTCTTCGATTACGCAATCCTTACCCTTTGCATATTCGTCGTAAGTTACTTTGCCAATTTTTTCAGCAACAATCTTGCCTGAAATAGGGTTCTTTATTTCGCTGATAGTTCCTTTTATCTGTGCATTTATATTGCGGCTGTCCTCAAATGCACGGTCGCAAGCTGCATCGAAGGTACAATCTTCCAATGTTATTCCATCAAGATAACACAATGGTTGTTCGCCACTAATGTGGCAACGCACTAGTTTAACATTCTTACTATGCCATGCTAGATATTCTCCGTTAAGGTCAGAGTCGTACACTGTAACATTCTCACACTCCCAAAACGAATCCTTTGTTACTATTTTTGCATTGTGAACCTCTACATTTTTGCAATATTGGAAGACGTATTTGGAATCTGAAACAAGGCCATCTATATATATATTATTGCAGAACATGAAAGGATAAGTGCCGTCATGTAGCTCAACATCCTTTATCTTTAGTCCATCAACCTTCCAAAAAGTCTCGTCAGCATCATTGATTTTAACGTTCTCCAATATCAAATTCTTCATCTCACGGAAGAATTTTGGACCATCAATAATGCTGTCTTTCATTATCATATCGTTCGAATACCAAATCGCAGAGCGCGATCCTGCAGCAAAATAACAGTTCGTTATAAGGCTCTTATCAACATGCCACCATGGATATTTGCCATAAAAGCGAGAGTTATGGCACTCTAAATTCTCGCAACACTTAATGCCTGACTCACCATCTACAATCTCAATGTTCTCCATGCGTAAGTTTTTTACGCCAAATAGTGGGCGTTCCCCTCCGTATTTTTTATCTTTAACTATCTCCATACCTTTGACTTTTTCTCTTTTTAAAAGTTTTAATGTTGTTATATGAATGCAAATATACAAAGAAAAAATATTATCCATTGGAAAACATCAAGATATTTTCGGGCATAATAATAAATCATGTTAATAAAGCACGTGTGCCTAATAGGGGTTTTTATCATTATGCTGTTTCTATGAATAAAGACGATAAGAAATATTTTATAACATAAAAACGAATGGAAATAAAAGTATTTACTGTACCTTTGTACTGCCGTTTAGGAGAGGTTAAGACATAAGTGTCATACTCCTTCAAATATAATGAGTGAAAACAGAAAAGAACAATTTAGGCTGCGATTTAAAAAGTATTACCCAATGCTATGCAAAATAGCAAATGGTTATATTGCTGATAGAGACGATTGTGAAGATATCGTGCAGACACTTTTTATTAGCGTTTGGGATAAACAGAAAGACTGTTTGCCCGAAGAAGAAATGCTTGCTTACATGAAAGTGGCTATACGCAACAACTGCTTAACGTTCTTGAACAACAACAAAACATACGAGAAAATATCGCATGACGATAACACTCTGAAGCTAGCTGCAGAAGATTCGGAAAACAATCCGACTACTGATTACAAGCAATTGTTAGAGAAAGTGTTAGAAGAAATGCCTCCAAAATGTAGAGAGGTGTTTACTATGAGCAAACTGCAAAAGATGAAATACAAAGAAATTGCGGCACATTTGGATATCTCTGAGAAAACAGTTGAGAACCATATAGGCAAAGCTATTAAGATAATCAGAGCTTATATTGCTGCCAATCCTATTGTTACAACTGTGATACTACTTATATCAATAGCACTGAACTTATGAAAAACTTAATTGAAATAGACGAAATTCTGGGTAAATACTTTGCAAATGAGCCACTTGCAGAGGGTGAGAAGAGAGCTTTGATGGCATATAAAGATGCCAACAGGGCTGAATTCGATATGCTAAAAAGTATAATGGCACAGGCAGAAACCACAAAAAACATGGAATATGACGTAGAAACTGCATGGAATAAAATAGAAAACCATTTGACAGATGCCACTACACAATATAATACAAGAGTATTAACATTGCGACGTATATTCAACATCGCAGCATCGCTCTTACTGCTCATCGGTATTGGTACACTTGCGTATCATTACCTAAATGGTGCAGAAATAGCAACATATGCTAATAATACTCCAACAGAAAACACGGTTACACTTCCTGATGGCTCAAGTGTTACGCTTTCTCCTCAGGCGTCATTGACGTTTAAAGAAGAAGACGGAAAGCGTCTTGCTGAACTTGAAGGACAAGCTTTCTTCGATGTTGAACATGGAGAAAAGACTTTTGCAGTTGAGGCAGGTGCTTTGAAGGTAGAAGTATTAGGTACATCGTTTACAGTGAATGCAGAAGAACAAGGTGCTGAAAGTGTAGCTGTAGCAACTGGTCGAGTTCGTGTTTCAGCTAATTCGCAGGTTGTTACTCTTACCCAAGGAGAAGCTGCTGTAAATGAAAACGGAAAGTTAATTGCAAGCAAACAAAAGAAAAAAGCAGGAGAAGTTAGAGAATTTGTGTTCAACAACACACCTTTAGCAACAGCAATAAAGGAAATAGAGAAAGGAATGGACGTACGCATAGAAATGGAAAAAGGACTTTCAAACAACAGAATTACAACTAAATTGCGCACAGAAAGTCCAGAAGAAGCTGTTGCCGAGCTGGCTATTCTTTGTAACTGCCAATACGAAGCAGTATCATCTATCCATTTTAAAATGCACAAATAATTGTTAATTATGAGATAAATGCCTAGATTGCTTTTATCAATAGTGTTCTTACTCGTCACGTTAGTGGCGTACGGACAAAATGCAGTGGCAGAAGAAGTCATCGGAATAGATGCTTCTTCTGCCACTGTGCTTACATGGTTTCAGCGTATTGAACGCAAAGCGAAGGCAACACTCTCATATAATTCGACGTTAATCGACCTGAAACAAAAAGTTACGATTGGTGCATCGGGAAAAATAAAGGTATCGCAGTTGCTTAACATAATACTAGGAGACTACGAATATAACCTTATTTCTATGGATAATCGTAAGTTGCTTATCCAGATACAAGGCAAGAAAAAACTTCCTCAAATAGTAAAGAGTGAACCTTCAATTGAAGACTTTATTCTAACTATTGATATGCAACCTGCAACAGTGAAAAGCTGGTTTAATCTCATAGAAAAGCAGGCGCATATCGAACTTTCTTATCCTTCAAACAGCATTGATCTTACGCGAATGGTAAAGTTTCAACGTTATGGAAAGATAACTGTGAAACAACTCCTTGCTACATTGCTTAAGGATTACGAGTATAAATTATCTGTTGGATTAGACAGACGTTTGAAAATAGATATTCAAAAGGCAAAAAGTGTCTTCCTTTCTGGTGTTGTAGAGGAGGAAGGAACAGGAGAGAAGTTATTTGGTGCAACTATTAAGATAACTGATGGAAAGGGAATTAAAACCATTACTGCAACCGATAAGAATGGCGCTTTTTCTCTTATGCTAAATCGAGGAAAAGGAAAAATATCGGTTTCCTATATGGGTTATTCTCCTTACGAGCAGACGCTCAATATGCAAGATAATATGCAAAAGACCATTGCACTGACCGCAATTCCATACCAAATAAAGAATGTGCAAGTGCAACGGAGTAAGAGTAAAGAAGATTTAAACGACGCTTCGCCTTCTAATATGTTGTCGTTTAGCAATTCAGATCTATTCTCTCAAGTGCGAATATTACCCAGTGTTTCGCTTTCTACTGCCAATACTGGCTACAATGTTGCAGGTGGTGGAACTGACGAAAACCTTACGTTGCTTGAAGGATTTCCTGTTTTTAGTCCTAATCACCTTAATACATTACTTCCAATCTTTAATGGCGATGCTATCAAATCGGTTTCGTTTTACAATGGTTATATACCTACGCGATATGAAGGGCGCCTCTCATCAGTAATGGACGTGAAACTTCGTGAGGGAAATAAAAGCAAATTTGAACATTCTTTATCGCTCGATGTTGCATCGGCTTCGACTGTTTCAGAAGGTCCTATTGTGAAGAATAAATTGTCGTATTTGGTGGGCGCAAGGCGAAGTTGGCTTGATTTGATTGATAAGTATTTTAGTTCGAATAAGTATTCTACGCATATCTTTAACGATGTTAATGCTAAACTGACTTGGAATTTAGACTCAGTTACAATGTTACAATTGTCTGTTTATAATTCAAATGATAAATACAAGGAGCCGAATAATAACTACAAGAATGCAGTTTTGGAGTGGAACACCCTACTATACACCCTACAATTCAATAGAATAATAAATCGCCGACTTACCAATTCTTCAGCAATTGCATATAGTAATAATCGAAGTAGCGCCGACGCAGAGGCGTTTATACTTCGTGCAGATAAGTTTGTTACTAATGGTTCAAAGCGTTTTTATGCCAATACTGAGTTCTCTTATCAGATGAGTTCGCACTATAAGGTGAACTTAGGACTAAAAACAAATATTGAACAATACGAACTTTCTGGTTTTGGTAAGGGTTTATACAATGTGAAAGAGCCTATAAAACAGTTATCTGCGTTCTTGGATAATCGCATATTCTTTACGAATTGGTTCTATGCTCAAGCGGGTTTACATTATGTTTTATATGCGCCTAAAAACTACAAGAATTATCAAAGCTTACAGCCACGTCTGACATTAAAGGCTGCTGTAAACAATATAGATTTGTTCTATCTTACGTTTTTGCGTATGGAACAATATTATCACCATGTACTTGTTTCAAATATTTCTGCCCCATTCGACTTTATTATGCCCAGTATAAAGGGATTTAAGCCTTTATCGGCAACGCATTATGAAATGGGTTGGAAACACTATCTACCTGCTGGCATTATCGACTTGTCGGTTTATTACAAGCGTCGTTACAACTTATTGGCCTTCCGTCCGAACTCGTTTATCGAAGATAGCAATTGGGATAAGTATATGATGGAAGGCAATGGAGAAAGCTATGGTATAAATCTATATATGTATAATCGTTGGCGTCGATTTAGTTGGCAGCTGTCTTATAGTTTCTCTAAGAGTCGTGAATGGTATGCCGAACTTCCTAAACTTGGTAAAATACCATCGTTGTTCGACCTCCCACACGATTTTAATGCTTTTATTTCATACGATATTTTTCCGCATTCTACTTTCACAATTGGTGGTATTGTTAATTCTGGAAAGTTCCCTTATGATTCCTTTTACGGAGATGAGAATAATAAACTCGAAACGTTCCGTACCCAACGCGACCCAACGCGCTATCGTATAGATGTTAGTTATGCGTTTAGAAAGGAATTTATGAATTCTAAATTTTTCCTTCGCTTTGGACTTTATAATCTTATCGGTAATCCGTCGAAAGATGAACTTTCATTCAACTTCTCTTATAAGTTGAATGGTGGCTGTATTCCTTTCGGTGCAATAACCTACAAATTCTAACTGCTTTCCATCTCTTTTAACGCATATTTTAATAGGGAGGTAACTTATCTTAAGCGCAAGAAAGCTATAATGACTTGTGGATTATATGTTGTTAAATCAAAAATAAACAGCCAAAAGTATACTTATTAGTTTGATATTCTCAACGCTTCAAAGATGAATAAATCTGTTTAAAGAGGAAGGTAATAAGCGCAAAGAAAATTATAATTATATTTCATCAAGTTTTTAAATTATTAAAATTAAA
>NZ_BAKF01000035.1 GCF_000614025.1 Prevotella aurantiaca JCM 15754 | reverse complement strand
TTTATGCTGAAATATTGTTTTTAAGGGACGACTATGTAACACTTAATGTTGTGAAAAATATTTACAGCTTTATGGCTCGTTTTCTGTTTCTGAAATGAGGAATGGAAGGCTTACGGTGTAGGGAACTAAAGAGTTCTTTCTACTGAGAAAAGCGAAACGGTGTGCTTTTCCGCATAAAGTATCAACAGGTATTGAATTACTTTAAAATGCTATTATAAAAAAGCAAGCACATCTTGAACTTCTCGGTTCTTGATGTGCTTGCTTCTATTATTTCTCTACGCCATCTGTTGTTAAGAGTATTTTCTTGCCGTCGTATTCGGCTTCAAAGTAGGGTGGTTCTTCTCTGAGCGAAATGCGGTCGTACTTGAAAGGTGTAACCAATGTTTCTTTTCCGTCAGATAGTACCAGCCCCAGTTTTCCGTCTAATTGTGCTATAATCGGCATTGTGCGCAAGTCATCGACATACACGTAGCACGTGCGGACAAACTCGTATTTCGGACTTAGTATGGTGTTTCCTTGATAATCTACGATACCGAACTTGCCGTCTTTTTCGATTACTTGGTGGTATTGAATGTATGTTTCTTTCAATAAGTTCAGATAGTTTACCATTTTGCGCTTATCGTTGACCAATGTAACAAGGTATTCATAAGTATCTGAATAGTTGGCAACCGAACGAACCAATACCATTTTCATGTCAAGCCCTTTCAGTGCCTTGCGGTTTAAATCCAAGTAAAGGGCTATGGCTTTTTCTCTTTCTTCTAACGAGAGGTTCTCCAACGAATCTTCAAAACGCAGCATTTGCGCTTTCGAACCGCGCATACCTTTAATGTAACGGTGTATTTGTCTGCCCATTTCCTTGCATGCGAAATGTCTAATCTGTCGTTCTTCAACAGGGTCAGCAAAGTTGTGTATGATATTATTCTGCTTTTTCATATCTATCTCTCCTTATTATTATGTAAGTCAGACATTGCGTTTGTTCTCTCTTTATTCCTTATTATATATAACCGCAGTTATTTTATTTCGGAATCAACATAGTGCAAATATACGAGATTTCAAGGAAGATACCAAAAGTTTTTTGTATTTTTGCACGGCAAAAAAAGATAGACTTGCCAAAGCAGATGGATAAAAAGAATAAACAAGAAGACGGTTATATAGAAGTAAAAGGTGCCAGAGTAAACAACTTGGCGAATGTAAACGTGAAGATTCCACGTGGAAAGTTCGTCATTATGGCTGGTGTTTCAGGTTCTGGTAAGTCATCGTTGGCTTTCGATACGCTTTATGCGGAAGGGCAGCGCAGATATGTTGAGAGCTTGTCGGCATACGCCCGTCAGTTCTTAGGTAGAATGGCAAAGCCCGAAGTAGACTTTATAAAAGGACTTCCACCTGCCATTGCAATAGAGCAAAAGGTTATATCACGAAATCCTCGTTCTACGGTTGGTACCTCGACAGAGATATACGAATATCTGAGATTGCTTTATGCACGAATAGGCAGAACCATTAATCCTGCAACGGGAGAAGAGGTGAAACGACACACCGTGGAAGATGTTATACAGAAGGTTCAAAGCTATTCTGCTGGCACAAAGTTCTGCATTCTTGCCCCATTGCACGTTCGTGAGGGCAGGAGTATCAAGGCACAGCTTGAGATGGAAGTACAGGAAGGCTATGCGCGTATTTATGTAGAAGGCGAGATTGTGCGCATTGAAGATTGGATAGAAGCGCACGACGAGAAGGATATAGAAAGAGTAGAAAACGTTTATCTTGTTATCGACCGCCTTTCGGTTGATGATAGCAAGGAAGCAATCTCGCGCCTTATCGACTCTTGCGAAACTGCTTTCTTCGAAGGCGATGGTATGTTGAGGCTGATGTTCTTCCCATCGAAACTCTCTTACGACTTTTCTACGCGCTTTGAGGCTGACGGTATTAAGTTTGAAGACCCTAACGACAATATGTTTTCGTTCAATTCCCCGCTGGGAGCTTGTCCTACTTGCGAAGGCTTTGGACGTATTATGGGCATCGACGAACGTTTGGTAATACCTAACAGTTCACTTTCTGTTTACGAGGGTTGTGTGCAATGTTGGCATGGCGAGAAGATGAAGGTGTGGCACGATGAGTTTTGCCGTCGGGCTGCAAAGGATAATTTTCCTATCTTCAAGCCTTATTTTGAACTGTCGCAAACAGAGAAAGACCAACTGTGGCATGGACTGCCAAGCGAAGCCGTCAATCCGCTTTCCGACCATATCTGTATAGATTCTTTCTTCCAAATGGTGAAAGACAGTCAATATAAGATACAGTATCGTGTCCTCTTGAGCCGATACAGAGGAAAGACTATCTGCCCCGATTGCCACGGACGGCGATTGAAAAAGGAAGCTACTAGGGTGAAAATAGCTGGAAAGGCTATCACCGACTTGGTGGAAATGTCAATTATAAACTTGAAGGAATGGTTCGATAATATAGAGCTGACAGAGCAAGAGAGAAACATTAGTAAACGATTGATGTTGGAAATAACCAACCGTATTCAGTTTCTTGTAGATGTCGGACTTGGCTATCTTACATTGAATCGCCAATCAAACAGTCTCAGTGGTGGCGAAAGTCAGCGTATCAATCTTACAACATCGTTAGGTTCGTCGTTGGTAGGCTCGCTTTACATCTTGGACGAACCAAGTATCGGGTTGCATAGTCGCGACACCGACCGTCTTATCCACGTCTTGAAAGAGTTGCAAGCCATCGGAAATACTGTAATTGTGGTGGAACACGACGAAGAGTTAATACGCTCGGCAGACTATCTTATTGATGTCGGTCCAGATGCAGGACGATTGGGTGGGCATATAGTATATAATGGTGTTGTGCCCGAAATCAACGATGCAAATAAAGCAGACTTGTTGAAAGCACACGCCGATTCGTACACGATAAAATATCTTACCGCTGCAGAAACCATTGAAGTGCCGCAGAGTCGTCGCCCTTGGAATCTTTCTGTTGAAATAAAAGGTTGCCGAATGAACAACCTGAAAGGGTTAGATGCCAAAATACCGCTCAACGTCTTTACAGTTGTAACAGGCGTCAGTGGAAGCGGAAAGTCGTCGCTTATAAAGGGAACACTCTATCCCGCATTGAAGCGTCGCCTTGATGAAGTAACCGATTTGCCTGGTGAATATGCTTCACTTACAGGTGATTTGGAGCAGATAGCGCACGTGGAATTTGTAGACCAAAACCCAATTGGGAAGAGTTCGCGCTCTAATCCTGCAACCTATGTGAAGGCATACGACGAAATCAGAAAGCTGTTTTCAGAGCAGCAACTTTCAAAACAAATGGGCTATACTCCCCAGTTCTTCTCGTTTAATGCAGATGGTGGACGGTGCGAAGAGTGTAAGGGCGCAGGAGTAATTACCATCGAAATGCAGTTTATGGCAGACTTGGTTTTGGAATGTGAAGAATGCCATGGCAAACGCTTTAAGCGAGAAATCCTTGATGTTGCCTTTGCTGGGAAAAACATTAACGACGTGTTGGATATGACGGTTTCCGAAGCAATACAGTTTTTTACCGCCAATAAGCAGAAAACAATCGTTACTCGCTTACAGCCATTGGAAGATGTAGGGTTGGGCTATATTAAGTTAGGGCAAAGTTCTTCTACACTTTCGGGCGGTGAAAACCAACGTGTAAAACTTGCTTATTTTATAGGTAAGGAACGACAGGAACCGTCGTTATTCATCTTTGACGAGCCAACCACAGGTTTACATTTCCACGATATAAAACGTTTACTGAAAGCTTTCGATGCACTCATACAGAGGGGACATTCGGTGCTTGTTATTGAACACAACCTTGATGTAATAAAGTGTGCAGATTATATCATTGATATTGGACCAGACGGAGGTGATAATGGTGGTAAACTCATTGCAAGTGGTACACCTGAAGAGATAGTGCATAATAAAAATAGTTTGACGGGTAAATATCTTGCAGATAAGTTTAAGTAAGAAAATGAATGATTGCTGCTAAATCTATAATAAGATTAATTTTTCTAACATAAAATTTATATGTTAAAATAGAATTTTAGAGAAATAGGAGTATTTCTAAAACAGAGATGAATGATTGATATAAAGCTATTTCTCGGAAGATAGTATGATGAGTTAATAAACATTAAAGCCGCATTAAGGTGGTTAAAAAGCCTATTTTTCTAAATAAAATTATTATCTTTGCATATCAAAGATATTATGCGTATGATTAAGAAAATATATACTTTTTTGTTAGCTACAACTCTTTTAGGTTTTGCATTGCCAACAACAATTAAGGCTCATACCTCATTGGAAATGATAGAACAAGATGTTCATTCTGTTTCTATTTCTGTTTATGGTTCTGTTCTTCGTATTGAAGGAGCAAACGATGAAATGTTGCAAATTTATAATGTGACAGGTGTTTGTGTTATGAGCATGAGGATAGATGGACAAGATAAACGTTACAATCTTAATTTGCCAAAAGGCTGTTACATTATAAAGGTTGGGAAAGTAGTTCGTAAAATTTCAATACGTTAATTATACTTATTTGTTGATCAATTTGCTTCTGTGTTGTGCGACAGATAGAAGAAACTGAACTCCTTAAAGCATTAGCAGAGCCTAAAACACGTAATAAGGCATTTGCCTTATTGGTAAATATATATAGTAAGACTTTGTATTGGAAAATACGAAGCTACATTTTATCGCATGACGATACTGATGACATTTTGCAAAATACTTTCTTAAAAGCGTGGAAAAACATAGAAAGCTTTGAAGGAAAATCGAAGATATCTACATGGTTGTATCGTATAGCTATTAATGAATCTTTAGACTATTTGAGAAATAAAAAAAGAATAGATACTTTAAGTTCTGATAATGTCAATAATAACATAGCTAACAATCTTTTAGCAGATAATTATTTTGATGGAGATAGAGGACAAGTTATTTTACAGGAAGCTATCTCTTCTTTGCCAGAAGTTCAGCGTACAGTTTTTATTATGAAATATTACGATGAATTAAAGTATCCGGAGATTCATGAAATTCTTGGTACAAGTGAAGGAGCTTTGAAGGCATCGTACCATATTGCAGTAAAGAAAATATCGCAATATATTAAAGCTCACGAATAAGATTTTAAATTTGAGTTAAACGAAAGTGAATCATCTGCGTCAAACTATCAAAAAACAAAACATTAGCAAGTAAATATTAATTGTGATGGAATTAGAAAAGGAATTACTTTCAAAATTTGGGAACAGGCGGCCTTTTAAGTTGCCTGATGGTTATTTTGATAGTTTGGAAATGCGAGTTATGTCGCAAATTGCATCAGAGAATACAAAAACATCGATTGAAAAGCAATGTAGTCATAAGAATAGAGCTATCTTTAACAAGCGCTTACGTCCATTGATGATTGCAGCCTCTTTTGTTGGAATAATGCTTATTGGTGCAGTAGCAATGCATTTCTTTAAAAATGAAAGAAACGAGGCAACAGCACAAAGAAACAATGTTTCGACTCATACTACGATTTCAACAACAAAAGAAAACTCTGACAATACAGAATATTTAGAAGAAGCAGCAGAATACATGATGCTTGATAACGATGATGTATATGCTTATTTGGCTGATAATTAAATGAAAGTGTATACTTTATAGCTTATTGATAATGAAAAGGACACAAATAATTATTATAGCTTTTGTTAGTGCTATTAGTTTGTTGGCACAAAATAAGTTTAACCCTGAGAAGTTTAAAGCCGAACTGCATCAATATATTGTAACATCAGCAAATTTAACAGAAAAAGAATCTACAAAGCTTTTGCCGATTTACGATGAGATGATTTCAAAGCAACGAACACTCCACAAGCAATTACGGAAATTACAAAGCAGCACTCCGCAAAATAATAAAAGTGCAAAGAATACGATATTAGAAATTGATGATTTGCATATGCAGATTAAACAAATAGAAAAAAAATATCATATAAAGATGTTAGAAGTAATTTCTGCAGTAAAACTCAATGAAGTCTTAAAGGCTGAAAGACGCTTTCATAAACAATCTTTTAGTAATGCAGCACGGCAAAGGTAAGTCAGTCTTATAAATAGAATTAAAGAATTACTAACCCATTAGAATTAATACATAATTTACAATGAAATTATATCGTTTGCAATTTGTAAAAGTAGTTTTTATCTTGTTTTTACTTTTTACAAGTAGTTATTCTTTTTCTGCAACCCTTCCTAAGAAACATCAGTTTAGGGGAGCGTGGATTCAATGTGTCAATGGACAATTCCAAGGCATTGGAACTATACAAATGCAACAAACACTCATTTCGCAGCTTAATAAGCTACAGCAGATGGGTGTCAATGCTATTATATTTCAAGTTCGTGCCGAGTGTGATGCGCTTTATCCTAGCAAATATGAACCATGGAGTAAGTTCTTGACAGGAAGGCAAGGTGCAGCGCCAACTCCTTATTGGGATCCTTTACAATGGATGATAGAGCAGTGTCATAGTCGTGGAATGGAACTTCATGCATGGATAAATCCTTATCGTGCAAAAACAAAGAATACAACGCAACTTGCTTCAAACCATATTGCAGTTCAACATCCTGAAAGGGTTTTTGATTATGATGGGCTTAAAATACTCAATCCAGGTATTCCTGAAAATAGAAATTACATTTGTAATATTGTAACAGATATTTTACAACGTTATGATGTAGATGGTTTGCATATAGACGATTATTTCTATCCTTACCCCGCTGCAGGACAGCGTATTCCTGATTTAAAAGAATTCAGTCTTTATGGTGGAGGCTTCGGTCGTATTCAAGATTGGCGTCGCGATAATGTTGATATGTTTATTAAGCAACTCTGCGAAACTATTCACAGAGTTAAACCTTGGGTAAAGTTTGGTGTTTCGCCTTTTGGAATTTATAGAAACGAAAAGAGTGCCCCAAACATTGGTAGTAAGACTAATGGATTGCAAAACTATGATGACCTTTACGCAGATGTATTGAAATGGGTAAATAACGGTTGGGTAGACTACTGCGTTCCACAGATATATTGGGAAATAGGTAATAAGGCAGCCGACTACAAAGAACTCATAACATGGTGGAATCGCTATGCAGCAAATCGTCCATTATATATTGGAGAAGATGTGTTACGTACGGTTAAAGCAGCAGACCCACAAAATCCAAGTTCGCATCAGTTACCAGCAAAGCATCGTTTACACGAAATGTCCACGAATGTCAAAGGTACAGTTTTATGGTATGCTGCATCGGTAGTTGAAAATCCAGGCAATTATGCTAAGGTACTTCAGACTAATTATTGGCGTTATCCAGCTTTACAACCTTTGATGCCTTTTATTGATGATGAAGCCCCTAAAAAACCACGTTCATTGAAAGTAAGTTGGTCTGATGAAGGCTGTATTTTACATTGGAAAGCCCCTAAGGGAAGTGGTTGGAAAGATGAAGCACATAAGTATGTTATTTATAAGTTTGGGCCAGGAGAAGATATTGATTTAGACAACCCTACAAAAATTGTAGCAATCACTTATCAAACAGCATTAAAACTCAAGTTAAATGATGGTGAAACAAAATATACTTATGTTGTAACCGCACTTGATCGCATGAGTAATGAAAGTGCAGGTAAGAAAAAGAAAGTAAAGTTGTAATTATGAAGCGCTGATTTTAAGTTTTTTCACTTTTCTCCTTGCAATTTTCAAAGAAAAAACTTATATTTGCAGCTGAATAAAAACAATCGCTCAGACCAAATTAGATTATAATGATGATAGCACTAACGAGGTTACTTTTAGCAAGGTTACATGTTCCTTCTCGGAACAAAAAATTATGTATGCCTCGTACGCTTGTCAATATGTGCTCTCATTTATTTGAAGGACTTCTTAGGCGCTTGAATAGCTCTCATGCTATTTGTCCTATGTTTGACCAAATATATTTACTGAAGGCTCCGCCTATATCTCTGTCAAAGGAGGTAGAGGTGGAGCCTTTTGCATAATATTGAGTATTTCGATGACAATTTGATATTTGAGAAACATCTAGATAAAAAGGAACTGAACAAGATATATTTAACACAAAATTTTAGAGACATAGTTAACAATTAATAACCAAAACGCTCCGGTCTCGGCAATGCGTTCTCTCTCTAATAGAGAGAGTCATGGAGAGACACCAAAACAATGAAGAACAATCTATTTAAGAAGACGTATCCAGTACTCGTCATGCTGTTTGTTGCATTGTTTGCTTTATCTCAGCAGGCAAATGCACAAAGTAAAGAAGCTATGTGCAAAAAGACCTTGATAGCAAGGTTATGACTTTCTATTACGATGATCAGAAAGCAAGCCGAAAAGGAATTATTTATGACATTAATGCTAAGCAGACATTAGAAAGTGGTGCTGAGATTCCTGTTTGGGCAGGAAATTCGCAGAACGAAGAAAAGACTACTACTACAGCTGTTTTCGATGCTTCGTTCAAGGACTATCAGCCAACAAACACAAGCTACTGGTTTGGCCACTATTTAGTTCTGAAAGAAATTAAGGGAATGGAAAATCTTAATACGTCAGAGGTAACTAATATGTCGCATATGTTCTACCATTGCGATGCTCTACCTGCAGTAGATCTTTCACATTTTAATACAGCGAAGGTTACAGATATGAACTCAATGTTCTCTGAGTGTGCTTCGCTTACTTCGCTCAACGTTTCTAAGTTCAATACAGAAAATGTAACTGATATGAATTCTATGTTTAATTTCTGTGCAGGACTTAATTCTCTTGACCTTTCTAATTTTAACACAGCAAAAGTAACAGATATGCGCGCAATGTTCTTCTGCTGTACTACACTAACCTCGCTTAATATTTCAAACTTCAATACAGAGAATGTAACCGATATGGGTGTAATGTTTTTCTATTGTAAAGCATTTACCTCTCTCAATCTTTCAAATTTCAAAACAGGAAAAGTTACTAACATGAAGGGAATGTTTTCTGGTTTAGGTGCGCTTAAATCGCTTGATATTTCAAACTTCAATACTGAGAACGTAACGAATATGAATGGTATGTTTGCAAGTTGTATCGTTCTTCCTTCGCTCGATCTCTCTCATTTCAACACTGCGAAAGTAGAAGATATGAACGGAATGTTCGCAAACTGCTCAGCTCTTACCACTCTAGACCTTTCTAAATTCAATACAGGAAATGTAACTGATATGACTTCTATGTTCTCTTCATGTTCTGAACTCGTCTCACTTGATGTTTCTAATTTTAACACAGAGAAGGTTGTAACTATGTATGGTATGTTTGCAAACTGTAAAGCTCTTACTACTCTAGACCTTTTAAGCTTTAATACTCCTGAAGTAACTACATTCAAAGGAATGTTCTCTGGTTGTACTGCTCTTACAACTTTAAATATTGCAAACTTCAAAACATCAAAAGCTACAGATATGTACGGAATGTTCTTCTCTTGCGAATCCCTTCCTACGCTCAATCTTTCACACTTTGATACTGAGAATGTAACTGATATGTACGGAATGTTTGCATATTGCAAAGCTCTTAATTCGCTTAAAATTCAAAGTTTCAATACCAAGAACGTAACTAATATGTCGTTTATGTTCTTCTATTGTACTTCGCTTCCTTCAGTAGACCTTACAGGTTTCAATACAGCAAAAGTAACTGATATGGGTGCGATGTTTAAGTATTGTATGTTAATGGAAACCATTGATGTTTCTAAATTCAATACAGAAAATGTGACTAATATGCGCGGAATGTTTTCTGGTTGTAGAAAGATTACCACACTCGACCTTTCAAACTTCAATACCGATAACGTAACCAATACGAACACAATGTTCTTCTCTTGCGACGCCATTACCTCGCTTGACCTTTCAAACTTCAAGTTGGACAAGGTAACTGATATGGCTTCAATGTTCTTTGGTTGTGAAGAAATGACAACAATCTATTGCGACTACACATGGAATTGTGGACAATCAGAAAGTATGTTTGGCTATTGCAATAAACTTAAAGGTGCCGTAGCATACAATGAATATAAAGTAGATGTTAAAATGGCAAATCCGGATACAGGATATTTCACAAAGAAAAATTCTACTGGAATTGCTAAACCAAATACAGCAACAGATTCGCAAGTTGTAGCAATCTATTCTCTTGATGGTAAGAAACTTTCAGAGTTGCAAAAAGGTGTAAATATCGTACACATGAGCGACGGAACAACACAAAAGATATTACAATAAAATAACCGAAAATGATAAGATAAGCCGCCTTAGCTAAATGCAAAGACGGCTTTTGTTTTGCTACAAATTAAAATATTGAAAGGAAATGTTTTAGTTCAGTAAACGATTAAACTTTTGTAATTTCTTATATCTGTTTTGATAGTTTATTTTTACTAAAACCATATATCTTTCTTCTTTAAAAGTTCCATGATTTTAAATTAAAAGTTCGATGATTTTACTTAAAAAGTTCCATCGTTTCATGTAAAAACTACTATAATTCGATTTTAAGTATAATTTCAGATGTCATAAAAAACATTGTATGTTTCATAAACAAAAATCTTTTCATTAACTTTGTAACATATATTGGTGTGAAAACTTCTGCTGAGATGAGGAGCAAATCACATTCTAAGTATCTAAACAAACTAAAATCTATTATTATGGACTATTCATTGAATAAACGCAAAATGAGTGTAGGTAAATTTAAAGGTAAGGAAATGTTTGTGGCAAGTGCAGTTTGTCAGAAACAACACATCTCTTTTGAACAACTTTGTGAGCGAATGACAGCAGATTCTACTATTGGAGAAGCAGATATTGCTGCTGTTTTCTACAAGTTTCGTAATGTGCTCAACGAGTTTTGTTCACAAGGATATATTGTTAATGCTGGTCCACTAGGCAAGTTCCGTCCAACCTTCTTATCAAAAGTAGTGGAGAAGGAAGAAGATTTTAAACCAACGGAATGTATTACTAAGACGCAAATTCTATTTACACCTACAGCAAAATTCAGAGAATTAAAGAACGTTGAGTTTTTTCGTGTGCCAAAGCAAAATAAAAAACTAAGTAGGTTGTATAAATGAAAACTGAAAAGTACTAAGTTTCTTATTGAAAATGAAAAAAGGCTGAGTTCTTAAAAAGAAACTCAGCCTAAAAAAATCTATGTCAAATAAACTTTCAAAAAGTATTATTTTAATAAGTGAACAAAAAGTTTAGAATGTCCACTTCGCAGCAATTGTAGGAATAGCATAGAATTTATTATTCTTGCCTTTATTGTTCCATACAAAGTTGTTGCTTATTTCTACTTCAGTTCCTAACGAAAGGTTTACACCATTCATTCCTTTTAATGTGTTCAAGTTAAACCAGAATTGTGGCTCAGACAATAAAATAAGTTTTCCGCTTACATTTGGGTCATACCATAAATCACAGAAACCACTGAAGGTGCATAAACCTTTTGCAAAGTTCATGCCCCATACCTCAGTTAGTTGGAATCCACTATAAGGATGCGCACCATTAATTTTGTTCTTAAAGGTGTACTTATACATTAGCTGTACACTAAATGTCTTTGAAAAATCTTTGTTTGCCCAATTCCAAGCACCACCAAGGAGTACTGAATGTTGGAAACGACTTCCATAATAACTTGTTCCTGCTTCACTAGTTGTTGCTCCTCCATCATATTCTACATGGGCAGCCCAACGTTTGTTCTTAGAAATATTAAATTCTCTTGAGATTTCCCAATAAGCACCTACAACACCATCGCTCTTGTAATCAATATCAGTAAAAAGGAAAGTAGAACCCCATCTATCAGGTTTAAACATTTCTACTGTAGTTGTAACAGATGGACGATTTTTTAAATCGTCTGAAAGATTATGACCGAGGTCGTAGTGTAATTGCACATTTTGCGCTTGAACACTCCCAAAAATAGCCATGCAAATGATGGCCAGAGAAAAGATTTTTTTCATTAGTATTTAAGTTTGGATTAGAATTTGCCTGCAAAGTTACAAAAAAATCTTAATGCTTGTATCTTTTATTAGAAATATTGGTAACTTTGTCCTTACAATATGAGAATAGACATTATTACAGTATTACCAGAAATGCTTGAAGGCTTTGTTCATGAAAGCATTTTAGCTCGAGCAGAAAAAAAAGGTTTAGCTGAGGTCCGATTGCATAATCTCCGCGATTATAGTCAAGATAAATGGCATCGTGTAGATGATTATCCTTTTGGCGGACAAGCAGGAATGGTTATGCAAATAGAACCAATAGATCGTTGTATCAGTGCTTTAAAAGAAGAGCGAGAATATGATGAGGTGATATTTACATCGCCAGATGGAGAACAATTCAATCAGAAGATGGCAAACGACTTGTCTTTAGGAGGCAATCTTATCATATTAGCAGGACATTATAAGGGCGTAGATCAACGCGTAAGAGAACATCTAATAACAAAAGAAATATCAATTGGAGATTTTGTCCTTACAGGTGGAGAACTTCCAGCAGCAATTATTGCAGATGCTGTAGTACGTATCATACCAGGTGTAATCGGAGATGAACAAAGTGCATTGTCCGATTGCTTTCAAGATAATATGCTCTCTGCTCCTATTTATACTCGTCCGCGAAACTATAAAGGCTGGGAAGTTCCAGAAATATTATTGAGCGGTCATGAGGCAAAAATCAATCAATGGGAATTTGAACAAGCAATGGAAAGAACAAAACGCTTGCGTCCAGACTTGCTAAAATAGTTTACTTAGAAAACATCATTAGCAATAACATTCTTGCAAAAGTTTTCACCAATATCGAATCCTTCTTTGTAAAGAGCTTCTAATTTATCAACATCTTTTTCCATTCTTCCTACTTCAATGGGGCGAATAGGACGTATAGCAATGATGTCTCCCCGTTTCTCATATTCGTCTATCATATCCAATTGTCTGTTGTAGGCTTCCAATCTATGACTTAATACAACACGCAATCGCGGATAATTCTTATAAATAAATTTTGGAATTTTTAAATCGCTTCCAGTATTGCGCCAACCTTTGTTGCGTGTGCAGATAACAACATTTTTCTTATGTCCTGTTTCTATGGCTCGCATAAGTGGAATAGAGTCTATAATTCCACCATCAAGCATAGGTCTTCCATCTACTTTTACTATTTTACTAACGTAAGGCAAACTACTTGATGCAAGTGCTATTTCATTCAATCTATGTTTATTGCCACTTCGTTCTTGCAGATATTCACTTCTGCCAGTTTCACAATTAGTAGTAACTATTTCAAAAGTATAACCTAAATTTATCTTCTCAAAGTAGGTGTCATAGTCGTAAGGAATAATTTCATAAGGAAAACGTTTGTAGAGAAGTTCAGGATCAAAGATACAACCTTGTGTAACCAAATGACGAAAACCTATATAATCATATTTTGCAAGTAAATCAATGTTTGAAATTCTTGCTCTACGAGGTTGGCGACTCATGTACGAAAGACCATTGCAGGCTCCTGCAGAGACTGCAACTGTGTATTTAAAATAGAGGTAATATTTCATGAATGCATCTAAAACTCCAGCGGTAAAAACCCCTCGCATTCCTCCTCCTTCTAATACTAAGCCTGTATTTGTATTGATTTCCATTAAAATCTTAATAAAAACAGTGCAAAATTACTGAATTTATGGGAATTTTTATTATCTTTGCAGCTAAACTAATATATGAAAGCAGATATGTTTAAGAAAGAAACGTACATAGCTCGCCGTGTAGAGCTTAAGAAACTTGTAAAAGACGGCATTATACTTTTGTTTGGTAACAATGAGTCACCAGTAAATTCACCAGCGAATGGATATTCTCCTTTTCGCCAGGATTCATCATTCCTATACTATTTTGGTCAGAAACGTGATGGCCTTGTAGGCGTTATTGATGTCAATGAAGACAAAGATATGCTAATAGGTAATGATATTGACATCGAAGATATTGTATGGTTTGGGAGTGTTGATGCTGTTAGCGATCTTGCTGCTCAAGTAGGTGTTAGTAATACTGCACCAATGAGCGAGTTGAAGAATATTTGTGACAAGGCAAAAGCATCTAATAGAAAGATTCATTTCTTGCCTCCATATCGTGCAGATATTAAGATCCAAATATGTGATCTGCTTGGTATTCACCCTGATAAGCAGAAAGAGGAAGCAAGTCTTGATCTCATTAACGCTGTTGTAAAGATGCGTTCTGTTAAGACTGCTGAAGAAATTGAAGAGCTTGAACGTGCGGCTGTCATAGGTTACAAGATGCATACAACAGCAATGCGTATTACCAAGCCAGGACTTACAGAGAAATACGTAGCCGGTCAGATTGAAGCATTGCCAATTCTTATGGTTCAATGGTCTCTTTCCCTATTATTTTCTCTCAACATGGTGAAATCATGCATGGAAATCCATCTATGGCAGAATTAGAAGATGGAAGACTTGTTTTGTGCGATTGTGGCGGTGAAACAATGAGTCATTACTGCTCAGATAATACACGAACATTCCCTGTTAATGGTAAATTCACACAGCGCCAGCTTGATATATATAATGTGGTAGTAGAAGCACATGATGCTGCGCTTAAATTATCTAAGCCTGGAGTTAAATATGCTGATGTTCATTTCGCTGTTTGCCGTATTATCTTCGAACGTATGAAGGAACTCGGATTAGCAAAAGGCGATACAGATGTAGCTGTTGCAGCAGGTGCACATGCTATGTTCTTACCTCACGGCTTAGGACACATGATGGGACTTGATGTTCACGATATGGAAGCTCTTGGTCAGATACATGTAGGATTTGATGAAGAAACTCGTCCAAACCTTGAACAATTTGGAACAAACTGCTTGCGTATGGGACGTCGTTTGCAAGAAGGTTTTGTAGTAACTGATGAACCTGGTATCTATTTCATTCCTGCTCTTATAGATGAATGGCGTGCAAAGAAACATTGTGCTGAATTCTTGAACTTTGATAAGCTTGATACATATAAGGATTTTGGTGGTATTCGTATAGAAGACGATATTCTCGTTACAGCCGATGGTTGCCGTTTCATAGGTAAAGACCTTATTCCTTATTATGCAAAAGATATAGAAGCATTCATGAATGCTTAATGAAAGTACACAAAGAAAACAAATTAATATTATTAACAACTTAAATTTTTAAAAGAAAGCCAGAAGATTAATTAAACTGGCAAGCATTTTAGAATCATGAAAAAAATTTTAGTGCTCGCACTTTTTGCTGTTATTGCAGCTGGTGCTAACGCAGCTCCTAAAAAAGTTGCAAAGAAAGTTGACAACAGTCCTGTTTTTACGGTGATTAAGGAGAACCCTATCACAAGCATTAAGAACCAAAACCGTTCAGGTACTTGTTGGGATTATTCTACATTGGCTTACTTTGAGTCAGAAATATTGAAAGCAACAGGTAAGACTTATGACCTCTGTGAAAGCTTCGTTGCAAACAAAACTTACATGGATCGTGCAATTCAGGTAGTTCGTATGCATGGTGATGCTCAGTTCGCACAAGGTGGTTCTTGCTACGACCCTCTTTATTGTCTTGAGAACTATGGTATCTGCCCTGAAGGTGCTATGCCTTTCCCAGGTTCTTTAACAGGAGACTCATTGTTCAACTTCAATGAATTTTTCTCTTTGCTGGAGCCATACGTAAATGCAGTTGCAAGAAATAAGGCAAGCAAAATTTCTAATCAGTGGAAGGTCGGTTTCCAGGGTATTCTTGATGCTTATCTTGGTAAGTGCCCAGAGAAGTTTACATTCGAAGGCAAGACTTATACTCCAAAGCAGTTTGCTTCTAGCCTTGGTTTGAAGTGGAGCGACTATGTAACTATTACTTCTTATACACACCATCCATTCTATACTTCATTTGCTGTTGAGGTGCAAGACAACTGGCGTATGCCTCACTCTTACAACCTTCCTATGGACGAAATGATGAAGGTTATCGATAATGCTGTTATGAATGGTTATTGTGTAGCATGGGGCGGTGACGTTAGTGAGCCAGGTTTCACACGTGATGGTCTTGCTTATATGGTAGATGGCAATAAGGTTCAAAGCCTCCAAGGTAGCGATATGGCACGTTGGTTGGGTCTTTCTGCTACAAAGCAGCGCAGCCTTATCGATGAACTTGGTGCAAAAGTTCCTGAAGTAACTCCTACACAGGAAATGCGTCAAGAACGTTATGATACTTGGGAACTTACTGATGACCACGGTATGCTTATCTTTGGTATCGCTAAAGACCAATTTGGTAAAGAATACTACATGGTTAAGAACTCTTGGGGAGAAACAGGCAAATACAAAGGTATTTGGTATATGACTAAGGACTTCATTGCTGCAAATACAATGGATTACATGGTTAATAAGAATGGTATCCCTTCAGATATTCGCAAAAAGTTAGGCTTGTAATTTAAAGTCTAGCAACTTGCCTTATTAAATTCAAACAAGATTTTAATACGGTAAGATAGTTTTAAAAAAGTGTAAGTCTGTTTTGACTTACACTTTTTTTTGTACCTTTACAAGCAGAAATAAAAATAATAAAGATGCAACTAAAATGGAACTACACACCATCTACATCTGAACAGACAAATGCGGCAAAAGAATTGGGTGAGAAACTCAGTATTAGTCCTGTTCTTGCCTCGTTGCTTATAAAGCGTGGAATAACGACGGAGAGTGCTGCAAAGCGTTTCTTTCGTCCACTACTTTCCGATCTTATAAATCCTTTTCTAATGCAAGATATGGATATTGCAGTTGATAGGTTGAATGATGCAATGGGACGTAAAGAACGTATTATGGTTTACGGAGATTATGACGTTGACGGTTGTACAGCAGTAGCATTGGTATATAAATTTCTTAGGCAGTTCTATTCTAATATAGATTACTACATTCCTGATCGTTATGAAGAGGGATATGGAGTAAGTAAAAAGGGGATAGACTTTGCAAAAGAAAGTGGAGTGAAGCTTATTATCATCCTTGATTGCGGTATAAAAGCTGTCGAAGAGATTACGTATGCTAAGGAGCAAGGCATTGATTTTATAATTTGCGACCATCATGTACCAGATGATAATATGCCTCCTGCTGTGGCAATATTAAATCCAAAACGTGCTGACGATAGTTTTCCATTTAAGGATTTGTGTGGTTGTGGTGTTGGCTTTAAATTTATGCAAGCCTTTGCTAAAAATAACAATATACCATTTTCACGTCTTATTCCACTTCTTGATTTCTGTGCTGTAAGTATTGCTGCAGACCTTGTTCCTGTAATTGGTGAGAATCGTATTCTTGCTTTTCATGGCTTAAAACAGCTAAATCAAAATCCGAGCGTAGGTTTACAAGCCATTGTAGATATCTGCGGACTCAGTGGACGAGAAATTTCAATGAGTGATATAATCTTTAAGATAGGTCCACGTATCAATGCTAGTGGCCGTATGGAGAGCGGAAGAGAAAGTGTTGATCTACTTGTAGAACGCGATTTAGCTACTGCGATATTGGAAGCGAAGCATATTGATAAATATAACGATAAACGAAAAGATGTAGATAGACAGATGACAGAAGAGGCTAACCAAATTGTTGAACGCTTGGAGAACCAAAAACATCAGAATAGCATTGTACTATACGATGAACATTGGAAGAAAGGAGTCATTGGTATTGTAGCATCTCGTTTAACAGAAATTTACTATCGTCCTACTATTGTTATTACACGTGAAGGCGAATTAGCAACAGGCTCAGCAAGAACAGCCGCTGGCTTCGACCTTTATTCTGCTATCAAGAGTTGCAGTGACCTGCTTATCAATTTTGGTGGCCATACCTATGCAGCTGGTCTAACTTTGAAATGGGAAGATGTAAAAGAGTTTAGAAATCGCTTCCAGCAGTATGTTGATGAACATATCGAACCTTATCAAACTGAGGCAACATTAGATATTGATGCCATTATAGACTTTAAAGATATCACTAAGAAGTTCCATAACGACTTAAAACGCTTTGCACCATTCGGACCAGAGAACGTAAAGCCTTTATTCTGTACAAAAGATGTATTCGATTTTGGTACTAGTAAAGTTGTAGGAAGAGAACAAGAGCACATTAAGTTGGAACTTGTTGATTCGAAATCCAATAATGTTATGAACGGAATAGCCTTTGGTCAAAGTGGTTCTGCACGCTATATAAAGTCGAAACGCTCATTTGATATAGTCTATACAATAGAGGATAATATTTTTAAACGTGGAGCTGTTCAGCTTCAGATAGAAGGTATTTGTCCTTCAGAAAACGAATGATAAGAGATTTAAAGCTGCAAATGGTTGTGTTATGACCTACAAAGAAATCCTTTATAAATATTGGGGCTATCCCGATTTTCGGGGCATTCAAAGCGAAGTTATAGAAAGTATAGGTGCTGGAAAAGACACATTGGGACTGATGCCGACTGGAGGTGGAAAGTCTATTACGTTTCAAGTACCTGCATTAACAAAAGAAGGAGTGTGCATAGTCATCACTCCTTTAATTTCCTTGATGAAAGACCAGGTAGATAATCTCTGTCATAGACATATTAAAGCAGCAGCAATTTATTCAGGTTTGTCTCGCGATGAAATTATATCAACACTTGAAAACTGCATCTTTGGTGGTATAAAGTTACTTTACATTTCACCCGAACGTCTTAGTTCTGAATTATTTCAAGCAAAGCTAAAACACATGAAAGTGAGCTTTATCACTGTAGATGAGGCTCATTGTATTAGTCAATGGGGCTATGATTTCCGCCCTTCTTATCTTGAAATTATGAATATTAGGAAGTTACTTCCTGCTGTTCCAGTGCTTGCGCTTACAGCAACAGCTACTCCTGAAGTTGTGAAAGACATTCAACTCCGACTTGGATTTGCAGAAGAGAATGTTTTTAGAATGAGTTTTGAGCGCAAGAATCTTTCTTATGTTTTACGTACAACGCAAGAGAAATTTAACGAGATGCTTCATATATTACAATCGGTAGACGGCTCAGCTATTGTATATTGTCGAAGCAGAAAGCGTACAAAAGAAGCAGCAGAATTCTTGGTTAAGAGTGGAATTTCAGCAACATGGTATCATGCAGGCGTAGAAACTACCGACAAGAATAAGCGTCAAAATGCGTGGCAAGCCAACGAAATTCGTGTTATTGTAGCAACCAATGCCTTTGGAATGGGTATTGACAAAGCTAACGTTCGTTTGGTAATACACCTCGATCCACCGAGTTCCATCGAGGCTTACTTTCAAGAAGCAGGGCGAGCAGGTAGAGACGGTAAAAGGTCGTATGCTATTTTGCTCCACACGTTAGGTAATGATGTACGTAATTTACGAAAGCGAATAAATGAGAATTTCCCTACAAAAGAAGATATACGAACAATTTACGAACATCTGGCATACTTCTATCAGATTGGTGTAGAAAGTGGGAGAGACTCTACTTTCGAGTTTCCAATTGATAAATTCTGTATCTATTTTCATCATTTTCCTATCCAAGTCAATGCAGCCTTGCAAATATTGACTCGTGCTGGATATATTGACTACGACCCAGACCCAGAATCAAAGGCGCGTATACATTTTATTTTATCTCGTGATGAACTATATAAGTTAGGCGAACAAACCAATGAAGAAGAACTGGTTATCTCGGCATTACTGCGAAATTATTCAGGTTTATTCACAGACTATCGATATATTGACGAAAGCTATATTGCTGATATAGTTGGCTTAGATAGGGATCAAATTTATCATATATTGCAGAATCTTAGTAGGAAACGCATTATAAATTTTATTCCGCGCAAGAATATTCCAATTATTAAGTATCTTCAAGATCGCGTTGATAGCGAAGAGTTGGTCATTTCAAAAGCTGTTTACGAAGACAGAAAAGAAACGTTTGAGAACCGCATTGCAGCAATGATAAGTTATTTGAAAAACGATTATACATGTCGTAGTCGTCAACTTTTACGTTATTTTGGTGAAGACCGAAGTTCTGATTGTGGTTGTTGCGATATTTGTTTATCTTATAAAGGTGAAAATAAACCTTTGAAAAAGTCTCTTCGTAAAACCATACTTTCGTTGTTGGCAGATGGCAAGAAACACCATATTACAGAGCTTAAAGGGATAGATACTAATGCTTCCGTAACTAATCAAGAAACACTGCAAGTAGCCTTAGAAGAACTTATTGCAGAAGAATATATATATATGGAAGGCAGCTACGTTTACCAAAATACTAAATCGTAGTTTCCTTTCTGCATTAGAAGGTATTTCTGCCAATTCTGACATATAGCTACTGACAATACTGTCAGTAGCTTTTTTTGATGCAATCCTATCCTGTTCGCCTGATATTTCTTTTTGTTTCTACATTTCCCTTTTGTGCCTTAATGCTGTGTTGCGGTTTTTCCAATAGGGTATAAATGTAGGTATAATGCTTAAAGCAATATTTCTTTAAAAACCTACTCTGTAATTATCAGATAATCAGATGTTTATAAGGGCGTTTCAAAAGCGTAGATTTTGCAAGGTAAAAGCGGCTGTTTTACCGTCCAAAAGGGGCTCTTTTGCAAAGCGAAAACGCCGCTTTTGCCTCGTCAAAGAATATGTCTTGCATTTTCGCCCTACTATTTTCGTCTTATTTCTTTTTTGGCACGGTTTTCGTATATTGATTGGCAATTGCGCAGAAAGCGTGTTTCAATATGCTTGAAAACTTGAAATTTAAAATACAAACAATTATGACAATTAAACCATTAGCAGACAGAGTGCTTATTCTCCCAATCGAAGCGGAGCAGAAAGTAGGTGGAATTATTATTCCTGACACAGCAAAAGAAAAGCCACAGCGTGGCAAGGTGGTTGCTGTTGGTAACGGTACAAAAGACGAAGATATGATTTTGAAGGTCGGCGACGAAGTTTTCTATGGCAAGTATGCTGGCACCGAAATCGAAAACGATGGCGAGAAGTATCTTATGATGCGTCAAAGCGACGTTCTTGCTGTTGTAGAATAAAAAATAAAAGTGAGCGTTCTCTGTGCATTTACACCTTATTATATAGGGGGAGTAGGCTGTATGAGAACATCGCAACAAATAAAACATAGAAAAACAGAATACATAAAATAAGACAAACAAAATGGCTAAAGATATTAAATTTAATAAAGATGCCCGCGAATTACTTAAGAGTGGCGTAGACCAATTGGCTGATGCAGTGAAAGTAACATTAGGCCCTAAGGTAGAAACGTAGTAATCGGAAAGAAATTCGGTGCTCCTCAAATAACCAAAGACGGTGTTACAGTAGCAAAGGAAATTGAACTTGAAGATAGTTTTGAGAACGCAGGTGCCCAGCTTGTTAAGAGTGTGGCAAGCAAAACAGGCGATGACGCAGGTGATGGTACAACAACTGCAACTATTTTAACCCAGGCTATTGTTACAGAAGGTTTAAAGAACGTGGCTGCTGGTGCTAATCCAATGGATTTAAAACGTGGTATCGACAAGGCTGTTAATAAAGTTGTTGACTTTATTAAGGAAAGTGCTGAAATAGTTGGAGATAACTATGATAAGATAGAACAAGTAGCAACCGTAAGTGCTAATAATGATCCAGAAATTGGAAAGTTGCTAGCTGATGCTATGCGAAAGGTTTCCAAAGATGGTGTAATTACCATTGAAGAAAGTAAAACACGAGAAACTAACATAGATGTTGTTGAAGGTATGCAGTTCGATCGTGGCTATCTTTCAAGCTATTTTGTAACGGATACTGATAAGATGGAAGTTCTTATGGAGAACCCATATATCCTTATCTACGATAAGAAGATTTCTAATGTAAAAGATTTCTTACCTATTTTGCAACCTGCTGCTGAAAGCGGCCGCCCATTGTTAGTTATCGCTGAAGATGTTGATTCAGAAGCTTTAACAACATTAGTGGTAAACCGTTTACGTGGAGGATTGAAGATCTGTGCTGTTAAGGCTCCAGGTTTTGGTGATCGTCGCAAGGCTATGCTTGAAGACATTGCTGTATTGACTGGTGGTGTTGTTATCAGCGAGGACAAGGGTTTGACACTCGATAAGGCAACACTCGAAATGTTGGGTTCAGCTAAGAAAGTTACCGTTTCTAAGGACTTTACAACAATTGTTGATGGTGCAGCTTCTAAAGAGAACATCGCTGAGCGTGTAAACCTTATCAAGAGTGAGATTGCAAATACAAAGAGTCAGTATGATAAGGAAAAACTACAAGAGCGCTTGGCAAAACTTGCTGGCGGTGTTGCAGTGCTTTACGTAGGTGCTAACTCTGAAGTAGAGATGAAAGAAAAGAAAGATCGCGTAGACGATGCCCTTTGTGCAACACGTGCAGCAACAGAAGAAGGTGTTGTTGTAGGTGGTGGTACAACTTATATCCGTGCTCAAGAGGTTTTGAAAGACCTTGCAGGAGATAATGCTGATGAGCAGACTGGTATCAATATTGTTTGCCGTGCAATCGAAGAACCACTTCGCCAGATTGTTTCTAATGCAGGTGGCGAGGGTGCAGTAGTTGTTAATAAGGTGCGCGAAGGAAAGGGCGACTATGGTTATAATGCTCGTCGCGATCAGTACGAAGACTTGCGTGCAGCAGGTGTTATCGACCCAGCTAAGGTTTCTCGTGTAGCTTTAGAAAATGCAGCTTCAATTGCTGGTATGTTCTTAACAACAGAATGTATCATTGTTGATAAACCTGAAGAAACTCCAGCTATGCCAGCAAACCCAGGTATGGGCGGTATGATGTAAGCAAATAGACAAAGAAGTATAAATAGTCCTCCCTTAAAAACCT
>NZ_BAKF01000036.1 GCF_000614025.1 Prevotella aurantiaca JCM 15754 | reverse complement strand
CAACTTCAAGCCTAACGACGACTACGAAAAGATGCAGTTCTACTACCACCCTGACCATTTGGGTAGCAGTAGCTACATCACCAACCTTGATGGCGAAGTGGCACAGCATATCGAGTATGTGCCGTTCGGTGAGGTGTTCATAGAAGAACGCAACAACACTTGGAACACCCCTTACCTCTTCAATGCAAAAGAATTTGATGAGGAAACAGGTATGTACTACTATGGTGCAAGGTACTATGAGCCGAAGCTGAGTTTGTGGATGAGTGTGGATCCTTTTGCAGAAAAAGCACGTGATATAAGCCCATATGTATATTGTAATCAAAATCCAATAATAATGTTCGATCCCGATGGAAAAAAGGCATGGATTGTTATTTGGGCAACCCAATCTTCTGATGCGACAGGTAGAATGCGCATAGGACACACGGGTGTTGTTGTTGAAAATTATAAATTAAATGTAAATACAAATGGAGTCAAACAATATGAACCTACGGGAACATATACATATTATGATTTATGGCCATTATCAGCTAATCTAGGAGGAAAGGCTGCTGTAGAAGACGTGGAAGCCATCTATAAATCACAATCTTTCTACATAACAACAAATGGTGAAAAAAACACGACCCATTCTGCATTAGAAAGATATATGTCAAGACATGATATGTCCCAAATTCCAAGAATGTTACAGTATAATATTATGGAGACTTCTGATGAAAGCTATGGAGAAGGTTATGCTCCTGATGGGATTATCAGATTAAATATAACAGCCGAACAAACATATAATCTTCAACAAGAATATGTATCCTTAATACAACAAGGGAAACCTTATAATGGAGAATCGAATAATTGTACAACATTTGTAGCAAATGGTATAAATAATTCAGGCGTAGGTTCTATTAAAGAGGAAAGCATTACAGATTGGAGAGGTATCTTAGTAAATCTCAATCCTTTTCATAAGTCTTTTACTCCAAATAGTACATACAACCAACTTCAGGTTAGTCCTAATTCTGTTGTAGTTAAAAGTGCAGGCAATAAAACCAGAGAAAGTTATGAAGATGCAATTATTGACCATTAGTATTTTATTATCTCTTGTAGGTTGTTGTAAAAGAAATGACTTGACATGGATAAATAAATATGAATTTCATTCTCTTTACTCTTTTGGTAAAGAAGTGAAAATCTGTAGTGATGTAGATGTAGTACATAATATTATTGAATCAAAAAAGATAAAAGGACCGGTTAAAGGCATAGATGTAATGACTTTAGTTTTGATTAATAAAAAGGAGAAGGGGGACACTTTGAAAGTTATCATATACGGAAAGGATTGTAGATATTTCCGCATAGAAGATGACTATTATGAATCAAAGAATTCCATTCTCGATAAAGTTCCAAATTGGGAGTTGTCAAAATAAAAAGAACAACAAATGTGGTACACATATGGCGAGTCACAGCAGCGATAAATAACAGAATGTATAACATTAAAACAACAAGTCTATGGTAAACCATATATAGATTGTTTGAACTTACACATACATGGATATTAAAAGCCGTAAGCAATATACAGAACAAACAATGTTAAATAATTGATATGTGTGGAGGAACAGACTTCATCGAGTAGCGCACCTACCTGAAGTATTGCAACGGAGCGGAGACGTTCTACAGCTACGACCCTGCACGCAGACGTTTGCAGAACCTCGTGGTGAATGCTAAGGCTGGTACTATTATGGACAATGCCTATAGTTATGACGCAGTGAGCAACGTACTCGGTATCAAGAACAATGCTCCACTCCCACAGAGTGGCAAGGCAGGCGGACAGATGAGCCATAGTTATACTTATGACCCACTATATAGTTTGGCAAGCGCAACGGGAACTTATAAGGGAACGGACAATAAAGCCGCTTCTTATACGTTATCTATGGGCTACGACAATATGCACCGCATCACGAGTAAGAAGCAACATCTCTCGCAGACAGGTGTGCAGTTTGACGGCACGCTCAACGCAGGCTATGACCTCACCTATACCTATCAGAAGGGAGACGGCAAGAAGTTCCAGCTCGATAATGTGCGTGATATCAACTACCGCACGGAAGAAACTCCTACGGACAGCACTAACATCAACAACGGACACAAGTACACTTACGACCTCAACGGCAACCTTGTCTATATCAACACCTCTCGTGTAAAGAAAGACGGCAAGGAGGATGAAAAGGCAACCGAGCAGAAGTACAGGTGGGACGAGGAGAATCGCTTGTTGGCTGCTGATGAGAACGGCTTTGTATCTAACTACTGGTACGATGCCGATGGTGAGCGCACGGTGAAGAGCAGTGGCGAGAATGAAGCCATCTATGTGAACTCCGAGTTCTCTGGTGGCAACACCGGTACGGCACGCTTCAGCCTTTATGTCAGTCCATACCTCGTGGCAGGGCAAGGTGGTAAGTACACCAAGCACATCTACATCGGTAGTCAAAGAATTGTTTCTAAATTGGGCGACTTGGCTTCTTATGGCGCAGACCCAAGACGAATACCGTATGCAGGCAATGAGGCTGATGGCTTGACCATCAACTACAAAGACAAGTATGCAAAGCAGCTGCAATCCATTAAAGACAATTACAAGGCGTTTGACCAACCTTATAACGGTAAGGACAACGACGACTACGTGAATGGTCAGGGCTTCTGTTGCAACGACGGTACGCCGGAGGCTGCGCAGGCAAGGGCGATGGCACGCACAAGAGCTGTAAACGGTAACTTCAAACCCAACGACGACTACGAGAAGATGCAGTTCTACTATCATCCTGACCATTTGGGTAGCAGTAGCTACATCACCAACTTTGATGGCGAAGTATCGCAGCACATCGAGTATGTGCCGTTCGGTGAGGTGTTCATTGAAGAACGCAACAACACTTGGAACACCCCTTACCTCTTCAATGCAAAAGAATTTGATGAGGAGACAGGTATGTACTACTATGGTGCGAGGTATTATGAGCCAAGGCTGAGCTTGTGGATAAGTTGTGATCCCAAACAAGGAAAGTACCCATATTTTACAACATACTGTTATGCTTTAAATAATCCAATTAAATTTGTAGATCCTGATGGCGAAGATGTATTTGTGTCTGTCGGTGGAACTCCGGTAGGAACTACTACTATTAACCTATATTCTAGCCCAGAATTGAAAAAAAACAGAATTAAAGGGGTGAAAACGATGGAGGTTCCTGTATATAAAGTAACTGTTTCTAATGAATCAGGTAGTACTAATACTTATTATTATACAAGAATAGGATATAGAAAAAATGTTAACAAGCAATCAACACCAGCTAGGGAAGTAACATTTGATGTCAGAAAAGACGGGGATACATTTGCAGCTGTGATCAAAAATCGCTGGGGGAAAAAGAATAATGTTTTGGAGCTTAGAGATCCTAACAAATTAAGCAGTCAGACAGTCAAAGCAAGAATAGCGAAAGAAAAGGCTGACAGAACAGCCATCCAGTTTCATGTAAAAGGAGCAACTGATGGATGTCTGTTAAGCGTTGGGGCAAATAACTTCAAAACCCAAAAACCTGGCATCAAGATACGCAAAGATTTGCCTTTATCCTCTTCAGCCGCTCAAGTTTCTTTTATGAATGATATTATGCGTTTTCAAAAAGAAGATAAGGGAAATAGAAAAGGAACAGATATAAAAGTATCTTTTAAACAAATATATACAAAATGAAAAGAAACTTAACTGTGCTTCTAATGGAAATCTGTAGCATAATTTGTTGTTATGCTCAGGTTTCCATAAAAAGAGATTATCATAAAATGGACATTTGGACTCAGAATCCTTTTGTCATATCTAATGATATGGAATCCAACAAGAGTTTTAACACCTTATTAGGTAGGTATTTATACCTTTCTATGACTAATGAATCTACTGATACTCTAAATAAAGATTCACTCTCTATACTGTTTTCACGACCTTCTTTTAAAGAACTAGTGAAATTCATGCTAATAAAAGATCGTGAAGACTTAAATATTTTTTATCCAGAATCGCATGAAACATGGGATGATTATAAAATAAACCTATTATATAATTGTACAGATACAACAGTTTTATATTCAATAGCAAATGATTTATTATTAAACAAAAATGTATTAGGTCTACTTGGGATTTGGAATAATTGTAGAGTATCAAAATTGCCTGCATATCGCCAATTTGTAAAATGGTGTTGTGAAAAACGACAACAAGAGATAATAGTAATGCTTGTAATAATTAATCATAACAATGGTAATATAATGGAAGAAAAAAGATTGTTAAAGTATGTAAAAAACACAATTTATATCCAAGACTACGTCTCTTATTACAAAAGAAACGCATAATAAGCTATTACGACTATTATATTATGTAAGTATGATAATTGAAGATACAGAAAGTTTTGAAAACGTATTTGTGAGCAACTACTGATATGATGCCGATGGCGAGCGCACTGTGAAGACGAGTGGCGAGAATGAAGCCATCTATGTGAATTATCGCGCAAGTCGAGTGCAATGCCAAGTTTGCTTGAGCATTGCCGAGGCGCAGCCGATAATCACTGAAAGTAACTCTGAGTCCTTGGGTGGTAACACAGGTACGGCAAGGTTCTCACTCTATTTCAGCCCATACTTGGTTGCAGGACAAGGTGGCAAGTACACCAAGCACATCTACATCGGTAGTCAAAGAATTGTCAGCAAGCTTGGCGACTTGGCTTCTTATGGCGCAGACCCAAGACGAATACCTTATGCAGGCAATGAGGCTGATGGTGTAACCGTAGACTATAAGGCAAAATATAGTCAGCAACTGCAATCCATTAAAGACAATTACAAAGCGTTTGACCAACCTTATAATGGTAAGGACAATGACGACTACGTAAACGGTCAGGTTTGTCTAAAAGACATTGTCGGCTGCACTCGGGAAAGCTTGAACAAGCTCACTTTCTTCTCGTTTACACGACAATTCTGCTGCAACGATGGTACACCGGAGGCGGCACAGGCAAGGGCACGTACAAGGGCTGCAAATGGCAACTTCAAGCCTAACGACGACTACGAAAAGATGCAGTTCTACTACCATCCTGACCACTTGGACAGCAGTAGTTACATTACCAACCTCGATGGCGAAGTATCGCAGCACATCGAATACATTCCATTTGGCGAAGTATTCCTTGAAGAACGCAACAATACGTAGAACACGCCTTACCTCTTCAACTCCAAGGAATTTGATGAGGAGATTGGTATGTACTACTATGGTGCGAGATATTATGATCCAAGACTGAACCTGTGGATGAGTACGGACCCATTGCAGGAGAAATATCATAATATTAGTAGTTATTGTTATACCTTTAATAATACCATAAAATTTATAGATCCAAATGGACAAGATGGTTGGGATAAGGTTAAGGGATTTGGTGCTGCTCTTTTAGATAATGCTACTGGTGGACTCATAAATCTTCGTAGCTATGCAGGCAGACATGTTTCGAATCCCACAGACTTCAACAGAGGACTGGCTGCAGGCGATGCTGCAAGTGTAGGAATTGGTACGTGGGAAGGCGGTACTGGTGCTGGAATGATTGCTTCTGGAACTACGATAACAACTGTAGGCTTAGCTGCCGAAGGACCCAGTTTAGGAACCTCGACAGTGGTGGTTGTTATTGGAGGGGGGGCGGCAACAGGGGCTGTGTTAGTCGCTCATGGTTCAGTGATGGCTGCTAATGGTGCGAAGAATCTTGTAAATAAAAAAGGTCATTTGAATGAAAATGCTCCAAGAGGCTCAGGAAATAAGCATTCAAGTGGTAAGGGTGCTCAGTTACCAAGTAAAACACTTTGGAAAGGAAAAGGGAAAAGCGGTGCTTGTATTGATGTGGAAAATTCCAATCCTACTCAACGCAGAGGATAGATACATTACCAAGAGGGTAATAAAAAATACATCTATGATAGTAAAAGTAATACTTTTAGAGATGCACCGAATCGGGTTAACCGCTTATTAACGCCCGCAAAAGATTCAAGATGTTTGTATCTTTCAGATAATCAATAGAATAAGGAAGTATAAAGGATAAAAGGGTTACGAGTTGGAAACGAGCGAGTTTCTTTCCAATTCTTTATTCTGCATTGCCTCAAAGAACACTTAATCCCATTTCAAAGTTAAGATAAAAACCGAAAATTACAATATCCTGGGTAATATTTTACCACAGGAAGTGTTAAATCTGTGCATTTTCGGATTTGTTTTCTTTCTTTTTTGTATTTTTGCCTCATCTTAACAATATGTAACCACAGTGTATGAGTATGATGAAAACAATCTTGAAAGCAGCTATATTTTCAGTATTATTCCTTTCTGGAGGAAACTTGTCAGCGCAGGTTTCACCAATCCGGTTAGGTGTCCGTTTAGGTGGTGGAATGTCAGTCAACACAGGAATGGATAAAATTCTTGTTCCGGAAGACTATTATTCCAATTATAGCTTCAAAGACAAGTGGCAGCTTACGCCAACAGTTAGTGTATTTGCTCAGTATCATGTCGATGGTTCAATCATAGGTCTTGAAGGTGGATTTAGCTATTGGCAGAAGGCATCACAGCTTGTCTATAATGATAATAAGGAGTTAAACTATAAGGTTACACCTCGTTATAACTACATTGGCGTATCTGCTCTGTTGAAGATTTATCCTTGGCGCAAAGGCTTCAATATTTCCATTGGAGGACGTGCGGGAGCTAACCTTAATGGCAATGGCATATCTTACGAGAGTAATCAAGAAGAAAGTAAGTTTACAAACTATCATTTTGCCACTGTCGCAGAGACGGAACGTCTGATGAAGGAAAAGTTAACAGGGCAGCCAGATATTGCCGTTGGCGGTGGCTTTGGCTATGAAATTGGCAATCACTGGGCTTTAGATTTACGTTACTTTCATGGATTGAACTCTACCATTAAGACAGAGCGTAATGACTATAACTGGCAGAACATTCAACCCATGGACAGAACATAGAGCTTAGTATCAGCTATCTTTTTAAACTTTAACTCTTATGAGTTTATCTATGAAGGACAAGAGCAACAGAAAAAAACGTTATATTCTGGCAGGAATCTTTCTTGGTATAGCTGCTCTTTTGGGTATAGAACGCTGTGTTAATGACGAACCAGAGCCTGAGCAGATAATAGAACAAAAGACTGCAGGCAAGGCATCATCACCATCTACAACACCATGCGACTCTTCTTCTTTAGACAAGACAAAAGTGCAGAAGGATTCGGGACGTTCAGATTGTGTATATAATAAGCTGGGGAATGTGCCCCGAAACGTTACAGGTATCAATACAAGGAGAATTAAAATGTCAAGCATGACAAGGGAAACCACTAATGGCAAACATTTTTCGTCAAAGCAGCCAATCCTTTCTCCATCATTATCAACTGACGTTTCATCTTTAAACGATAAAACAGCCAGTATAAAACACGAGACGAAAGAACCAGACAATGAATCAACTAATCAGAAAACAGGTGAACATGTTCTTGACAACTCTATGAATAGCCAGTCCACCATAGTAGAGGAAAATCCGAAAGATACACCATCTTTGATAACTTATTCTTTTCCTCACCATCATCTTTTTCGGATTGGACTCAGAGCAGGAGTAGGTTATTCCTGCATTTCAGGATTGAGTAGTATTATTGAAAACTATGACATACGTCCTACTTTCACTATGAGTGAACGTGGTGGTATCAGTCCTCGTATTGGTGTCTTTGGAACATGGCAATATTGCAGGCTCGGTGCTGAGCTAGGCATTGATTACACCCGTATTCTCAGTAAATTGACAGAGCACAAGATACCTGAAAATGTAACCGAGACTACACGATTTCATTATAACTTCATTACTCCGCAAGTCCTGCTTCGTTTCTATGCTTTTCCCAAGTTTTATATGGGAGCAGGTATTAGTGCTGCTATTCCGTTTGGTAGTCGTAATATCGATTTTACCAATGACCGCGTAGGAGAGGTATATCGACAACAGGCAGAACGTACTCAGGATCATCTGAGAGAATCAGTCAAGGCGCGAGTAGCATTCATTCCTACCATTAAGATTGGCTATGTTGATGTAAAGAATGGTCTTGAAGCAGGACTGGAATACGGTTTCGGATTTAATGATATGCTCCGCACCAGTGCCAATGACTATGGCTATCAGGAGCGTATGAACAATCTGCAGACTGTCAGCCTTACCATTGGCTACAGTCTTCCACTTGGCAAAGCTAAATAAGCAGCATCCTCGACTCATATTAAAACAGTCTCAATATGAAACATAAATACCTCACAGTAGTTTTCTTCTTTATATCCACTCTTTCTGCTACAGCTCAGACCCCAGGTGGTGTAGATAAGCCAATGGTATGGTCACACGATTCTACCTCTGTCCGTGTCTCTGCTGGTGCTGGACTTACCTATATAGGCGTAAGTAAGGTATATGGTGAAAAAGAACAGGCAATATGGTCTCTTGGAAGTGGAAAAGCGATCACTCGTATGCAGACAACTGAGCGTGCTGCAAACCTTGGTAATGGTACTTTCATGAATTATGCCAAGGACTCGCTCCCTGAAATGCGACTTTATAGCTATACGACCTCTTCCAATATGGGTAATGGTCAGACTTTGCATATCGGTCGGAATGGGAATGCTAAGTTGCCTGTAAAGAACCTTGATGGTAGAACTGTTGAGTATACCGTCTTCGATCGCCGCCTTTCTGATACAGAACGTTGCCGTGTGGAAAGCTATCTTGCATTGAAATATGACGTGACTCTTCGCAGCAGTTACCTTAATTCAAGAAGCGAGGTCATTTGGAATGGTTATACCAACAAAGCCTATAGTCACCATATAACTGGTCTTATCTCAGACAAGGCTTCTGCCTTACATAAGACAAGAGCTAAGAGCTGTGAGGATGATGGTTTTCTTGCAATCAGTATGAGCAAGCCTCTTGCAGATGGTGAGAGTATTCTTTGGGGTGACAACAATGGTAAACTTTCTTTCCGTCAGAGTAAGGCTTACGGCAAGTGGCTCGGGAGACGATGGATGGATACTGTAACACGGATTGACAAGCCTAATGTTGATGTTGTAGCTGATAGCAAGCAGCTACGCCAGATACAGCCTCTTGCAGAAGGTGAGAGCTACTATCTTGCCGTTGATCCTACAGGAACGGGTAGCTTTTCTGTCAAAACTCTAAGCTATCATAAGGCAAATACGACAGTTGGTGACAGTATTGTCTTTAAGAATATACCATTAGGAAAACGTGATGTCTTCACGCTGCGAGCTGCCAAAGATATGTTTACAACGATAGAAGTAGTGCAGCCAAAGGAGAAGAGCGGCAGCACAGGAACACTTTCTGTCAGAGTAACAGGGGGTATCGCCCCTTACAAGATGACCCTACAGAGAGAACACATGTCTGTTTTCAATCGTACTACAAGCGACAGCATACAATCTGCTGACGGACTCATAGAAGGGAAATACTTTCTTACGACGACAGACCATGTGGGCAACAAGGCTGAGAATGAGTTTCAGATTTCGAAGACAGGTATCACAGAGATTCCTTCCATGAACCCTTCTGACGGAAGTAGTGACTTCTTTGCAAATGTAAGTGTAAGTCCTAATCCAACGACGAATGGATATGTCGGTGTGCAGGTGGAACTAAGTGAAGCAGCTCCATTGGATATGGTACTCTATACGACGGGTGGAGCTCTTGTCAGTCGTCAGACGAATATGCCTGATACATATTTTTCAACTAAAGTCTATCTTCCACAGACAGGTGTTTACTTATTGACACTGCAAAGTGGTAGCAAAGAAAAGACATTTAAACTGGTGAGGAAGTAAATCTCATTTTTATCTTTTATAATTTTTTCCAACGCAAGTATATATACTAAGGACCTTTAGGCCTGAAACAAAATAGCAAGAATAATGAAGTATTCTACACATTCACTCCTCCTTCCGTTCCTGTTGCTAGCAGGAATCATACTAAACTCCTGTAATGGTGGAAGTAGTCGTTCTGCTAAAGAAACAGTAATCAGTGATTCTACATCCAGTGATACAGTCTCTTCTGTACAAAAAGATAGCATTTCCCGAAAGGCTACTTCCTTACATACACAAGTTAAGAACAGTGTACAGAACTCTTCTGTGAAGAGATTTTCCAAAGAAGTTGTAAGAAATCAAAAGTTGAATTGTGTAGCTACTCACAAGGCGAACAGGAAATCTGTAAGACTTTTTGCAGACTTAGGCAAACGTACCGTCAGCAAGTTTTTTGCCAACTCCGACAGCGATACGCTCAATGTTGGACGAGCCCAGCTTGCCGTTCCACGTGAGGCTATGGAAAAGGGTAAAGTTCTCAGTATTACTCCACTTAGAAAAGGTGAATTACCAACCTTGCCTACGGGTATGGTGAATGTTACAGGTGGCTGTGACACCTTAATGGCAAGAACCGATACGGTGTCAGGTTATCGTTTCTTACCTCATGGTAATCACTTTGTCCATCATCTGGCAAGTATCGCAGTACCCTACGACAGCACGTTGATACCGAATGGCTATACTGTAGATGATATCCACACCTATTATTATGATGAACTGCACCAACGCTGGACAATGCTCCAGTCGAAAGGTATTGATACCAAGCGTGAGGTGGCAATGGCAGAGACTTCACATTTTACGGATGTCATCAACGGTATCATCAAAGTTCCAGAGAGTCCCGAAACACAGAACTATGTCCCTACAGGTATCAGTGAGCTGAAGGCTGCTGACCCAGCAGCAGGTATTCAGCAGATTGAAGCTCCATCAGCTAATCAGAATGGTACGGCGTCACTGTCCTATCCTTTCGAAGTTCCTGCAGGGCGTAATGATATTGGCGTAAGTGCCGGCTTACAGTACAGCAGTGAGGGAGGTAGTAGCTTTGTTGGTTACGGATGGAGTTTTCCGGTGCAGAGCATTGACATAGAGACCCGCTGGGGTGTACCACGTTTCGAAGATCAGTACGAAAGTGAGAGCTATCTCCTCATGGGACAGCAGCTTAGTGACCGACTCTATCGTAGGACTGATTCTTTGGCAAGACAAGCTGATAAGCAGTTCTATCCAATGACTGAAGGTGGTTTCAGTAGGATTATCCGAAAGGGTAACAGCCCGAAGAACTATTACTGGGAAGTGACTGGCAAGGATGGTACAGTCTATAGTTATGGTGGTCATGGTGGTCATGTCAGTGATGCAACCTCTCTTACAGATACCAATGGTAACCGTATCAAATGGGCACTTGATCGTGTTACCGATGTCCACGGGAACTTTGCCGCTTTCCATTACATGAAGTCTGGCAATAACCTTTATCCTGAACGCTATACATGGACAGGATTCGGGGAGACGGAAGGACTGTATAGCATTGAGTTTGATATTGACTCTACAGCCACAGACCGAAAAGATGTGACGAGTAGCGGAAGACTTGGCATTATGCAAAAGGACAAAGGGCTACTCCGTAAGGTCATAGTGAAGAATAATGGTCAGCAGCTCCGTAGCTATACCTTAAACTATGAAGAAGGACCGTTTGGCAAGATACTGCTAAAGAGCATTGATCAGAACGATAGTAGGGATGGTAAGGTTGCTACACAATCTTTTGACTATTACAATGACCTCATAAATGGACTTTTCTCTTCTAAGGCAGAATTATGGAAGGCCGAAGGAGAAGATTACGAGGCATTCCTCAGCCATTCGGTTCGTGGGTGTGATGACAATCTAAGTCTTCTTGGTGGTGGAGCTTCAAAAAGCCACACTACGGGTTGGGGAACAATGGTAGGTATTGGCTTCGCTGCTGGAACAGTAAATGTTGGTCCATCTTTCTCTAATAGTAAGAGTTCAAATTCGGGTAAAGTTGCTTTTGTTGATATTGATGGTGACGGACTACCCGATAAACTCTTCAAACGAGGTAACCAACTTTTCTATCGTAAGAACATGAGCGCAGATGGAAAGAATTTACTCTTTGGAAAAACTATATTGGTATCAGGGGTAAACTCTTTCTCTGATGGAAATAGTACCACTCACTCTTTTAATGCTGATGCAGCTGTTGAAGTTGGTATTTCAAGTAAACTTAAAGCCTCTGCTGGAATTTCTTATACACATTCAAAAGAACAAGACAAGACAACCACCTATCTTTATGATTTCAACAGTGATGGACTTACAGACATAGCTATCAATGGTCAGGTCTATTTCAATCATATTGTAGATGGTAAACCTGTATTTAGTCCTGCAAGTAATGTGACAGCCAATCCTATTATTGGTGAAGGTGCACCTATTGATAAGCATTTTATTCCAGACTATAAGGTTATCCGTGACTCCCTGGAAAAGGAATATCCCCTGAATGATGCCGTCCGGATGTGGTGCGCACCTTTTGCTGGCAAGGTCAACATACAAAGTACTATAAAAAAACTTAGCAATCAAGGTGATGGTATCATCTACAGCATTCAACATGAGAGTGATGGCTTCATGGTCCGCGACTCTTTATTACAAACTGGTAGCAAAACCAACAATCTTAATTGTGATGTAAAAGTAGGAGACAGAATTTTCTTCCGTCTTCAGTCCCGATATGATGGTGAGGATGATAAGGTCCTTTGGAATCCTATAATTACTTATGTTTCTTTACCTGTTGGCAAGGATCGATATCTGTCAGAAGACTTAAAAACATATAATAGCAAGGTTGATTATATAGAGGGTGAAAACAATATTGCGTTTTTTAATCGTACTGGTAAGGTTACGCTTCACGCTCCTTATATGAAGGGGAAGACTTCTGATGATGTTACACTTATCGTCACACGATTAGATCATCATGGTGAAACAATTGTAAAACGACTTAAACTTCCTGCTGATAGTGTAGTCAATGGCTCCTACGATTATACTGATAACATTAATGAGAAAGATTCTGTTTCATACTTCTTTGAAATTACAACTACATCCCCAGTTGATTGGACAAAAGTACAATGGGCGGGTAGCTATAATTATGAAGATGACCAAGAAAGTGTACGTTTTGTAGCATCTCGTAGGATGTTCAACAAGCCTGTTAGTATAGCAGGGAGTAAAGTGTTGAAACAGGGTGTTACCGTATTGAATAGGCAATACCGTCCTAAACTTTTCATTGTTCCAACACTCTCCGTTGTACGTGAAGATAAAAAGAATGACACAGATACTACTACTGTTTACCTCACTTTACATGATCAAAACGGACTCCCCGTATTGCATCACACCTGTCGTTTGAATACATCCAATACGCTCAAGGTAGATACTATTGTAGTTACAGACACAACACTTATCAAACGATTAAATACAGGTAAGGTGACTGCTACTTTTGCAATAAGTAATGAATTAGCTAAATCTACTTATGCTAAAGTTAGTTTCTTACGTGATAGCCTTTCTTACCAAAGTGCCACATCCACAGTTGTTACTGCCGTGCAGCGTGTTCTTGTGGATACGTTAGAGGCTTGTGTATTCTCTGGGTATAACTCTGTTGATTATGGAAGGCTCTACCGAGGATGGGGACAATTCGCCTATAATGGCAATAAAGCCTATGCCACCCAGCCAATAGAAGTATCAGCACTGACCATTGACAGGGATAAATATAAGGATATAGCAGAGCATTATAAATCCACACATGATGGCAATCAACTTGCAAAGAGTCTTACTCCTGTCAATGAACAGCGCTTCTTTGTTATGGGATATGATGCAAATAAGAGGATGTATGTTGGTGGATCTGAGCATGTCTTTATCTCTTTAGATACAATCTGTAGTTCTCGTATCGGCGAGGATGCTATTATAATTGACAGTGTTCATTATGCTAAAAATGCGGGTGAATTGTCTGCACCTGTACTTATGAGTGAGTCAAAGAGTAATGGCTATGGTGTAAGCGGTGGAGTCTCTTATGCAGGACTCAGTGGCAGCAAGAGTACACAGACATCTTATAGCAAGGTGGCTCTAATGGATATCAATGGTAATGGCTATCCTGATTGGTTAGAGGAGGTAGATGGTAATATTGTTACTCAATATACCAATGCAACTGGTACACTTGGGAAAGGTCGCATGAAGTTAAATGTCAATCGACCAAAATTTAAAGCAAGTTCTTCTACTATAGGAGCAGATGCTAGTCTATCAAAACGGGCTTCGTCAAAGAGTGCTTTAGCTATCAGTATCAACCCTAAACCACAAGACGATGAAACATCAGGCGGTAGTGAAGGACATAATTCGTCCAATGGTAATGCTATCTCCAGTGTGTCTGTGAGTGCAAGTGGGAACTTTACTTCTGGAACCTCTCATACAGAAAGTGATTGGACTGACCTTAATGGTGACGGACTTCCTGATATGCTCTTTGGTGATAAAGTGAAGTTTGGTCTTGGATATGACTTTACAAATGAGGAGAGTAGCGGTGTTACGTCATTGGAGTCTTCTGAAAATAGCACATGGGGTGCAGGACTTGGTACATCCATTGAAGTTCTCGGTAATGCCGATATATCTTTTGGTGTTAATGGAACGAAGACAACAACAAAGTACAATGTGTCTTTTATAGATGTTAATGGCGACGGTTTACCTGATATGGTAACTCGTAATGCTGAAAAGTTCACCATAATGTTGAATACTGGGTCGGGATTTATTCCTTATTCAGAAGAGCAACAAGGTCGTTTCAATGAGTCATTGGCAACGTCTGTTTCTCAATATGGTAATTTTGCTGTTTCCATTCCAATACATATTCTGTTTTTAAAACTAAGGTTTACAGCTAAGGTTACCAAATCTTGGTCAAGTGGAGTTAGCCGTACGAGTGCTGCCTTAAGGGATATAGATGGTGATGGAAGACCTGATCTTATCATATCTGACGGAGGAAAGCAGCTTATTGTTTATCGTAACCTTACGGGCAGAACGAACATGCTGCGCTCTGTGACACTTCCTTTCGGAGGACATATTAATATCAACTATGAGCAGACAACTCCAAGTTACGACTTGCCGGGACGTCGCTGGGTGATGTCATCGGTTGAGACGACAGGTGGATACAAGGAGAACGGAGCAATACGAAGCAGGAACACCTTCGAATATAGCGGTGGCTATCGTGACCGTCGTGAGCGTGACTTCTATGGTTTCAAGCAGGTACGTACTAATCAGATAGACACTGAGAATGGTGACAGACTCTATCGTTACTCGGTACAGACCTATGGTAAGAACAGGGATTACTATGCGCATGGACTTGTTACGAGTGAGTATCTCTATACCTCTGATGGAAAGAAGCTGCAGGGAGCTGTCTATGACTACGACCTAAAGACACTCGCCGTTGGTCATAATACGACAGATGCTGTTGTCTTCCCTGCCCTAAAGACGCTTGTTCAGAGTAACTTTGATGAAGCCAGTGGAGACAGTCTTTCGGTTGCTGTCAGCAATACTTACGATGACTATGGTAACCTACAGGGATATAAGGAGACTACAACGGGCTATAGCTTAGAGGCAGATATCAACTATCATAAGATAGCCGACAAGTATATTGTCAGTGTTCCGAGCCATATCACTGTCAGCAGTGGCGGTAAGACTTACCGTGAACGCTCAACGAAAGTGGACGGAAACGGTGAGATAACGGAGATCATGCTCCATAACGGTGACAAGCCATCAGTCTATAACATGACTTACGATGGTTATGGTAACATCACACGGATGACGAAGCCAGAGAACTACAATCATCAGCGTATGTTCTATGCTTATACGTATGACGACCGCTATCATAGTCTTGTGACGAGTGTCAAGGATGCATACGGCTATAGCTCCAGCACGGCTTATGATGGTCTTTGGAATGCTCCGTCTGTAACGACCGACCTTAATGGGCAGAAGATGGAATACACCTACGATGCACTGGGCAGACAGATGACGATCCGTGCTCCGTATGAGATAGAGAGCGGTCAGCCGTTTACTATCCGCTTTGAATACTTCCCTGCAGAGCGCAAGGCACATACCATCCATTATTCTAAGGACGGAAATATTGACACTTATACCTTCGCCGACTCACTGATGCGTGCCGTTCAGACGAAACAGACGGGTGTGGTGTGGTCTGGTGGCAGCAATCAGAAAGTCTCTATCGTCAGTGGAAGGGCTGTCATCGATGCCTTCGGACGTAATATTGCGGCTTATTATCCAATGACGGAGGGCTATGGTAATATTGGCACTTACAACCATGCTACGGGTGATCTGCAGGCAAAGACGGAGTATGATGCACACGACCGTACCATGAGTGTTACGCTTGCTGATGGCAGTGTGACACGTACGGCTTACTCTATCGGTAGCCATGACGGTGAACCAATGCTCCAGACAATGGTCACGGATGCACTGGGACGACATGCGGAGAGCTATACGGATGCCAAGGGGCGCAACCGTGAAACGGTGCAGCATGCCCGTGGTGAGGATATCACGGTGAAGTACAGCTATGACCCTGTCGGACAGGTGATGACGGTTCAGCATCCTAACGGCAAGGAGACGAAGTATGCCTACGACTTGCTTGGTCGGAAACTGATGGTGAATCATCCTGATGCAGGTGAGACGGATATGACCTATGATGCGGCAGGCAACCTCCTGACGAAGCTCACGGCAGAACTTAGGAAGTCGATATCTGACAAGGGTTACATCTCTTACACCTACGACTTCGAACGGCTTCACGAGGTGCTTTATCCCGAAAATCTCTTCAACCGTGTTACTTATACCTATGGTAAGGCTGGCGATAAGTACAACCGTGCCGGTCGTCTTGCCCTCGTAGAGGATGCGAGTGGCGGTGAAGCCTACTACTACGGCAGACAGGGTGAGGTGACAAAGACTGTCCGTACGGTCATGGCGAGTGTGGCGGATATCAGGACTTATGTCTATGGTGCTACGTATGACAGCTGGAACCGTGTGCAGACGATGACTTACCCTGACGGTGAAGTGGTGACTTATCACTACAATGCTGCAGGACAGGTTGAGAGTCTTACGAGCAATAAACAGGGACGTCAGAGCGTTATTGTTGACAGGATAGGTTACGACAAAGAGGGTCATACGGTCTATACGAAACTCGGTAATGGCACGGAGACTACCTATACATATGACAAGCAGCGTGAACGTCTGCAGGTGATGAACCTTACAGCGGACGGTCAGACTGTGATGGAGAATAGGTACCGTTATGATGCTGTGGATAATATCCTTGGTATCACTAATGCTGCTAACCCAACGTCGCTTACAAAACTCAACAAGGCGAAACTGAGGAAGGAGTTCGCATACGTATGAGTATGATGAGCTGAACCGTCTTATTCATGCAAGTGGTAAGGCGAAGCATGCATCGTATGATATGGTGATGTCGTTCGGACGGATGAGTGAACCACTGACGAAGGTACAGAAGGTGGATTCAACAACAACTGCGAAGTCTTATAACTTTGCTTATAAGTACGAGGACAGCAGTCACCCGACGGCTCCAACACAGATTGGTCACGACCATTATACATACGATGCCAATGGTAATCCAACGCTGGTAACGAACGACTCTACGAATACGACTCGTGAGATGTACTGGGATGAAGACAACCGCCTGATGGTACTCTCTGATAATGGCAAGACGAGTCGTTACACTTACAACGCTGCCGGCGAACGCATCATGAAGAGTTATGGTACGATGGAGGGTGTGTATATCAATGGTGCACCACAAGGTATCACTTTTCACGAGACGGACAACTTCACGCTTTATCCTGCTTCGATAATCAGCATCAACAAGAATCGCTTTACGAAGCATTACTTCATTGGTGACAAACGAGTTGCTTCAAGAATAGGAACAGGTCTGTTTAACAACGTTTACGGACGCAACGGCTCATACGTAACGGCTGGTCAGCAGGACTATGCAGAGCGTATGAATCAGATACAGAAGCAGAAAGAGGCTTATTATAAGAAGGTGGGTGTAGCTCCTGGTGTACCGACAGAGAAGGGGGCGTATGGTGATCCAGAGAACACGGGTGTTGGTTATAATTCCGTTCTCACAGAACTCGGTAACCATGATGTGCCACAGGGTTGGATTCAGACTCCACGCCCCAACACCACACCGAATACCAACCCCGGTCCACCTGTAAGTTGGAATGACCCGAGTAACCCTGATGACCCACAGGCTGGTTATGGCTACATCCCTAATGACACTACGAAAGAGGAAACCTTCTTCTATCACAGTGATCACCTTGCAGTACGTCTTACATCACGGACGACCACGCCAACATCACCCAGTATGATGCCTACTTGCCATACGGGGAACTCCTCGTTGATGAACACAGCAGCAGTGAAGACCTACCGTACAAGTTCAACGGTAAACATTTCGATGAAGAGACAGGTTTGTACTATTATGGTGCAAGGTACATGAACCCAGTAACGAGTTTGTGGTATGGGGTGGACAAACTAACAGAGAAATATCCAACAGTATGTGGTTATGTATATACGCTCGATAACCCTGTGAAATTTATAGATGAGGTTGGTTACAAGCCATCTCTTTCAGCCTTGAGAAAGGCTGCTAAAAAATTAGGTGTAGAGTTATCTGTCATTAGGGCTGTATTTCAGACGGAGACAGGAGGTCAAACTTATACAAAGGATGGTCGTATAAAGATTTTGTATGAGCGCCATTATTTTAGTAAATTTACACATGGTAAATATAATAAAGATAGAGATATATCAGCACCTACTCCCTTTAAAGGGAAAACTCATAAGGAGAAAGGCAAAGAAGTGGCAACTCCTGAAATTGATCAATATGGCAATCCTTCTAACCAATATCGTCGGTTTGAGAAGGCTAAAAAACTGGATGAGGAAGCAGCGTATTCCTCAATATCTTATGGGAGTTTTCAAATTATGGGGAGCAACTATAAGGATGCAGGTTATAAATCTGCTAAGGAATTTGGTGACGCTATGTTTAGTGCTGACGAGGATAAAATGCTCGATGCATTTACAAATTATATTTCTGCTAATCATGCAATGCGAAAAGCTTTGCTAAATCATGATTGGGCTACATTTGCACGTCTCTATAATGGTCCTAGTTATAAAGATAACAAATATGATACCAAAATGGCTGAAAATTATAAGATCTTTTCAGCGGATCCATTTAAGGGATACAAAGAATCTAAAATTAAAATACCCTCAAGATAATTTAAACTAAATAATAAAGAAGAGTATGAAATTAATAAAAACGTATATTCTCATCCTAATGATTTTATCTATAGGAACATTCTTGTATTGCAAAGGTAAAAGTCTAAACACAAAAAGCAATATGAGTCAAGTTTATATTGCTACAGTTAACACTGCTTCAATTGACAATAATAAAATAACTTTACCAGAACAAATTAAACTGTATTTAAATGATAGTAGAAAGAGTAATTTAAGAAACTCTTTTGTAAAAATAGATACAATTATCTCAGGAGAGAATACTTTCTTACATATAAGAAAAGATGGAGGAATTCTATTTAATAAATTAAATCACATATCACTTATGTGTGATAAAATGTACAAGAGTTATTCAAATCACTCTTTTATCGAGGACATAGAACTATTTTCATATAGGAAGGACAATTTCGTAAGTTTTCTGTATTCCGTTATAGACGAAGGGTTTCATAGGGGCTACAGTGAGAAGCCTTTTACTTTTATTGTTAGGAAAGGCAATGTATATCAGGTTAACCTTATAACTACACCTATGGTACAGAAAGTCATAAATAAAAAGGTACTGAGCTTTCCTAAATCTCTTCGTTCTAGATTCGAAATGAAAGAGTTTTATGGCTTCTGCCTTATTTCTGGTAATATTTGTATTCGGCCGATAGCTTACTCTGCACTCGATGATGATGGTGGAGATTGGATCAAAATCCCTTATTCAAATGAGATTAAATTTTCATTAGTTAAATGTGACCAGATTTTAAAAGAAATATCAGATTTAACTAATTGATATAAGGTTCAATGAGGTAAGATATTGGATAGATGAAGAGTTTTGATACTTATTAATAGTGAAAGTGGTGACGGAAATTGATACCTTTTTCTTTATGCAAGGGTATTGGAATTCAAAGAGGGCTTATGGTAATTTTGAAATGTGGAAAAGATTCGGATGTAATATCATTAATGTTAAATGAGTATATGGTTCAAAGAGAATATAAGATTATCGTAAGGAATAGAAAATGATATCGGTCCATTCACAGGATGGCAATATCGGCACCTACAACACCGCCACGGGCGACCTACAGGTCAAGACCGAATATGACACCCACGACCGCACCGTCAGCGTCACCCTTGCTGACGCCAGCACCACCAGGAGTGCCTACACCATCGGCAGCCTCGACGGTGTTCCGATGCTGGAGACGAAGGTGACGGATGTCCCCGACAGGACGATGGTGAGAACATTACCTTGAGATATGTCTACAATCCCGTGAACGAGGTGACGACGGTTACGCACCTTAACGGCAGGGAGACCAGATACGAATATGACCAGCTGGGACGCAAGCTGATGGTGAGCCACCCCGACGCGGGCGAGACAGACATGTCCAACGACTCGACCAACGCTACCCGTGAGATGTACTGGGGTGAGGACAACCGCCTGATGATACTCTCTGACAATGGCAAGACGAGTCGATATACTTACAATGCTGCTGGTGAACGTATCATGAAGAGTTATGGCACAATGGAGGGTGTGTACATCAATGGTGCGCCACAAGGTATCACGTTCCATGAGACAGATAACTTCACGCTTTATCCTGCAAGTATCCTCTCTGTTAACAAGAACCGCTTTACGAAGCATTACTTTATTGGGACAAACGAATCGCTTCAAGGATAGGTACGGGTATGTTCAACAACGTCTATGGACGTAACGGCTCATACGTAACGGCTGGTCAGCAGGACTATGCTGAGCGCATGAATCAGATACAAACACAGAAGGAGGCATACTATAAAAAGGTGGGTGTAGCCCCTGGTGTACCGACAGAGAAGGGGGCGTATGGTGATCCGGAGAACACGGGTGTTGGTTATAATGCCGTCCTTACCGAACTCGGCAATCATGATGTGCCACAGGGTTGGATTCAGACTCCACGCCCTAACACCACACCGAATACTAACCCCAGTCCACCTGTAAGCTGGAATGACCCGAGCAACCCTGATGACCCACAGGCTGGATATGGCTACATTCCAAACGACACAACGAAGGAGGAGTCCTTCTTCTATCACAGTGACCACCTCGGCAGCACATCCTACATCACAGACGACAGAGCCAACATCACCCAGTATGATGCTTACCTGCCGTATGGCGAACTATTAGTTGATGAGCACATTACAACTCTAATCGTATTATCAGAAGTGGTAAAAGTAGTACAGAGAAACAGCGCTATCGATGTAAGTCAAGAGATTTTGTCAGTTGCACTACTTGATGTTGGAATCTGATGAGAAGTTGAGAATAAGTTTCGAGTTTATCCAGTATTCGTTGAGCAGTGGCGACAGAATGATAAGTATTGAGGGCTTTCACGGCTTCGTTGTATAGCACGCCTATCTTATGAGTCATGGAGACGATTTCGGAGAGTTTCTCCAAGTAAGGTTCTTTGGCAGGGTCTTGGATGATGACCTTAAAGGCTCCACCTAAAAGTCTTGCTCGGACAAAATCACTTTTCGTTTTTGCTCCCGACTTGCGGTAGAGTCTGATAAGCTTCTGCTGGTCTTCAGAATTAGGTATCCTGATGTGCCATCTGTCCCATCTTGGGCAGGTGGCACATCTGCCGTCTGGCTTCTTTTGTTTCTGCTTTTTCATTGCTTTCTAATCACGACTTTGGAGTGATTTAATCCCCTTTCGGGGCAAGGGTCTTTGTGGTACAAATGGCAATTTGTGGTACAAAGACACACCTTGCCAGTATAAAGAAAGAGACAGTTTGTTATGTTCCATAAAGTAACCTTTCTGGGGTGCTTTTGATAGACGAGAGTTCAAAGTTCAAGAAGTAAGTCAAGAGATAAGTTTAGACTAATTTCTTGACTTACTGACTTTATGAGCTGACATATTTTTGACTAAAGTTAATTTTGACTTAGGTCGAAACTAATTTCTTGACCAAAGTCATAACTGACCATTTGACTTAAGTCGCGACTGATTTCTTAACTTAACTCATAACTTACCTGTTTGCGGTATTAGATTATAATGCCTTTCAAGCATTGTCTGTATGTCGCTCTGCTTGTATAGTATCTTCCCTCCGATTTTGTAGAAAGGAAGCGTTCCTAAGTTTCTGTACTCTTGGAGCGTGCGTGTGCTGAGCCGTAATTGGCTGCAAACCTCCTCTCCCGTGAGGTAAACCTCTCCGCCAAGCATAGGGCGAGCAGTGGTGCAATAACGTTCCAACTTCTTCAATGTGCCCTGCATCAACTGAGAAAACATCTGCATCTGAGGGTCTTGCTGTGTAACGATTTCGTTCTCTGCCATAGTTCATTCAGTTTTTGCGTTCAGTAACTCCGTGATGTCGCTCTCCTTGTAATAGCACTTGTGTCCAATCATTGAGAAAGGGATTTTTCCCGTATCTCTGTATGATTGCAGGGTGCGT
>NZ_BAKF01000037.1 GCF_000614025.1 Prevotella aurantiaca JCM 15754 | reverse complement strand
GATAATAAAACAAGGAAATATCAGAGTAAATAACTACATTTGCAGTTGTGTACTTTTGTTTGACAACGTACAGTCTGATGTGTTGAAATCGAATAAAAGCAAAAATTCAGTTGTGGTAACTAGTTTGTATGCTAATCCTCTTACAGCAGGGCTTGATATGTGGGAACAAATGATAGGCGAGGCAAATATTTCTTGGTACGATTTAGGAAATAAAGTTTTGTTTATGATGGTGGATTCAAAATCAAATATTTCACTATTTTACCATCTTCCATTCATTAATAATAAAGAAAGAGGGGAAAGCGGATTCGGTTATGGCAATACATATCAAACGTATATGTGGACGGAATCAAAAAGCAGCATTAAAAAAAAATAATGATTTATATTGGGAATATCTCCAAATAAAAATGAGTACAATGACTAGACCATAAATGAGAATGAGAAGATCTGTAGTAATCATATTGTTTATGGGAATTCTTATCATGAGCAATAGTTGTTCAAGACATTTTCCTTTTGGTATATATGTTAATCGCACAAATAAATATGATACAATAAGATTGTATCCAGATGGGAACTTTGAACAAATTATTTATAATAGACAAAAAAAGCTTGTTTACCATAGTATCTCTAAATGGCAACAAACATTAAATGGGATTTCTATAGACTCTATTTTACTTTATGAGAATATTGACTCTTTATATACTATAGAAGTAAGTAATAAACAACGTAATGAAGGAATGAACTATGATGGATTCGAGTATAGATATGATAATGGTGTTCATATTATCTACTGGAAAGATTATGTTGATAATCCCGAAAGTGCTACAATTTTCGAATGGGTAGGGAACTTAGAATAGACCATTAAGTATATATCAATAATAATGTGAAAATATTGGATCGTGCTTTCTTGCGATAAAGTTTGTACGTTGTCAAACAAAAGTGCACAACTGCAAATGTAGTTATTTACTCTGATATTTCATTGTTTTATTATCAAAAATTCTTTTTTTGATTGAATTTTGCTTTATTATTTCTCTTATCTTTTTTATTTTCTCCCCTTGCCTAAATATCCGTATTTACGTGTAAGATTATTCAAAGATTTATAAAACCTTTTCAAATTATAATATTACACCCTTGTTCAATATTTTTTCGGTTCAGACGACTGGTATAATGATTTAGTTTTATTACATATTTCAATAATCTGAAAATCAGTTGAAAAGTAAAAAAAACTAAAAAACTTCAATAATGCTAAGAATTTAGTACAAATATATTTCAATGAAAATATTATAGTGCATAAGTGGCATAATTATAATTTAATTATTATGCTTTGATAATTAGATTAGTTGGAAAGAATAATACGGTTTTAAAACAAGTTCTGGTAAGATTTATGGAAATAATGTTAATTTGCGACAGAAAAACTGTGCAATATTGAGTAAGATATTTGTACCATTTGTTATTAACATGTGGTGATATTGAGAGGGAACTTCTAAATTTATTCATTGCAAGTCAAGCTACTACCTTGACAGGCTCGTGTACTACAATAAAACAAGTTAAGAACAATGATTCTTACGCTATCAAGCGAAACTTCATTAACTGAGAGAAGTTTAAAGCAGAGCCTATTAAACAGAAAGTTTCCTTTATAGTTGACGTTGAATTGAAAGCAACTTCCTGATATATCTTTAAGGAAACTGTGAAGAAGGATAAAAAGGAACCTAATAATGAGAATTCTAGAGGTTCACATCGTATCCTTGAATTTTATTACACTTACCAAGCTATAAAAAATAGGACTTTTTTTACATAAAAAAGATGTTGTATCGAGAATAGATACAACATCTTTTAAATAGAACCGCAAAGTTCTTTCATTATCTTTTTATAAACTGATAAGTCATTTACAACTTATCGTTGGTATCCTTCATATCTATGAATTGACGTTTATTGTCGTAGAACTCATATTGCATAAAGGCAAGTTTTTGAGAAGGAACAACTTTAATGCCGAAACCATATTTCATTTGCCACTTCATTTTTAGAGAAACAACGCCTTTGTTTATATAAGCAGCAACGTATGGGTGAACGTGTAGATAGAACTTCTTAATACCAATCTTTTTTACAAGTTGTTCAATTTTTCGTTCAAGTAAATCAGTAAATAGTAAACTTGAACGTATTTTACCTGTTCCAAAACAAGTTGGACAATCTTCTGCCACATCAACATCCATAACAGGACGGACTCTTTGGCGTGTTATTTGCATTAGTCCAAACTTGCTCAATGGCAAGATATTATGGCGGGCACGGTCTTTTTGCATCGCTTTACACATACGCTCGTAGAGCATCTGCCGGTCTTCCGCTAAGTTCATATCAATGAAGTCTACTACAATAATACCACCCATATCTCTCAAACGGAGTTGACGAGCAATTTCATCAGCTGCACCAAGGTTGGTATCGAGAGCATTTTGTTCTTGTCCCTTTTCCTTTGTTCTGTTTCCGCTATTCACATCTACAACGTGCATAGCTTCGGTATGTTCAACAATAATATAGCAACCTCGTCCGTAATTTATAGTTTTTCCGAAGCTGGATTTAATCTGCTTCGTTACGTCAAAGTTGTCGAAGATTGGCAACTTGCCGGTATATTTTTTTACTATGCTTGCCTTTTCAGGGGCGATAAGAGTAACATAGTTCTTAACGGCATTGCAAATTTCCTCATCGTTTACATAAATATTCTCGTAGGTAGGGTTGAAGAGATCGCGAAGCATGCCTACGGCACGTCCTTTCTCTTCAAAAATGAGTTGTGGTCGCTCTTGAGTTTTCTGTACCTTTGTAATGGCATCATTCCATCTTCCAAAAAGAACTTTCATTTCAGCGTCGAGTTCTGCCACCCTTTTTCCTTGTGCCACTGTACGAACAATAACTCCAAAATTCTTTGGGCAAATGCTCTGTATGAGTTGCTTTAGGCGGGCGCGCTCTTCTCCACTTTTAATTTTAGTAGAAACGTTTACTTTATCCCCGAAAGGAATTAGTACAAGGTAACGTCCTGCAAAAGAAATTTCGCCTGTAAGGCGTGGCCCTTTTGTAGAAATAGGCTCTTTTACTACTTGTACCATTACTTCCTGACCAACCTGCAGAGTGGTTTGAACACTGCTATCTTTCTGCAAGTCGGGTAGTTTGTTGGCTTTCTGAATAGGGAAAAGTCGTTTCCTATCGCTTTGTACCTGTTTGAGATATTTTGCAAAGGAGTTGAATTGACTTCCTAAATCAAGATAATGAAGAAATGCGTCGCGCTCATAACCAACATCTACGAAGCAGGCATTAAGTCCTGGCATCAGTTTCTTGACCTTCGCTATGTAGATGTTTCCAACTGAGAAATTGGCTTCTCTTGGTTCGCGTTGGTATTCTACCAATCGCTTGTCCTCAAGTAATGCTATCGAAATCTCTTTCGGTTGGGCATCTATAATTATTTCGCTTGTCATTTTCTTCTGTTCTTATAAGCATCTTTTCGATGCTTATTCAAAAAAAGCGAGACGTGCCGTCGCACTCCAGGGATAAGGAGTTTAATGCGATGACATGCCCCGTCATGTTGAAAGACTTAATTAGAGTCTTTAGCCCGATGAGGCTTACTTGCTCTTATGTCTGTTCTTTCTTAATCTCTTTTTACGCTTGTGCGTAGCCATCTTGTGTCCCTTTTTCTTCTTTCCGTTTGGCATAGCTTTAAATGTTTAAAATGTTATGATTGTTTTGTTTATTATTTCTTCATATCCTCAATGAATGTCTTCGCTGGCTTGAAGCTTGGGAAGTCATGTGCTGGGATAGTAATTGTTGTGTTTTTTGAGATGTTGCGTGCTGTCTTCTCTGCGCGGTGCTTAACGATAAAGCTACCAAAACCACGGAGGTAAACATTCTCTTTCTTAGCTAATAAGCTGTCTTTTATCGCATCCATAAAAGATTCCACGACTGCTGAAACATCCTTCTTAGATATACCAGTAGAAGACGCAATCTCATTGATGATATCTGCCTTTGTCATTTTGTTTTGTTTGTCTATTAATTTATACTTATCATGTTATCTCATCATAACGGACTGCAAATATACTCATTTTCAGATAAATAGAGAAATGTTTTTCGCTTTTTTTGCAAAAACTCTTTCATAAGGTGTCTGACAATCTACTTTTTTTGTACCTTTGCCCTGTAATAATATATAAGGTGTTATGAAAATTGCTATTGGAATTGATGTTGGAATATCGACAACGAAAATAGTTGGAATTAGAAATGGAGAAGTGGTCCGACCTTTGCGTATAAAGGCTACAGATCCTGTAACCTCTCTTTATGGTGCATTTGGAAAATATCTGTACGACAATAAGATAGAATTGAGCGATGTGAGTAAAGTTATGCTGACTGGTGTTGGCTCTGCTTATATTGATAAGCCTGTATATGGCTTGCCGACAGAAAAGGCTGACGAGTTCTTAGCAGATGGTTTAGGTGCCCGTTTTGAATCAAATCTCAATCGTATGATAGTAGTTTCGATGGGTACTGGTACTTCGCTTGTTTTATGCGATGGAGATGATATTCGTCATATTGGAGGTATTGGAATAGGAGGAGGAACATTGAACGGACTTTCTCGTTTGTTGCTGAACACTGATGACATTCATCAGATTTCTGATTTGGCAAAGAAGGGAGAAATCGGAAATATAAATCTACAGATAAGCGATATTTCATCAAAACCTTTGCCTGGATTGCCGATGAATGCTACTGCATCTCTTTTTGCTAATGCTCGTGGAAATACAAGCAGTGAAGATGTTGCATTGGGACTTATCTGTTTGGTATTGCAATCCATTGGTTCAGCTACGATTTTAAGTGCATTGAATAGTGGAATAAAGGATTTCGTGATGATAGGGAATCTTTCTCGTCTCCCTCAGTGTAAGATTCTATTCCCTATGATGGAGCGTTTATATGATGTACATTTTATCATTCCTAAATATTCTGAATATTGTACTGCTATAGGTGCAGCCTTACAAGCAAGCAATGAATTATAATTTTTATATGAAAAAAACAGCTCATAAAAGTAGAAAATACTTTTAAATGAGCTGAAAGTGTGTCATAACATTGTTTTATGCTCTTATTATAAGAAAACTTAGTATGTATTTTAAATGAAATGCTATTGTTGTAGTTTTGTTAGCTAAGCAAAGATACTCAAAAGGATTTAAATATAAACTAAAAATTAAACTTATTTTCTTCTTTTATAATACATCTATGATAATTTTAGCGACTATTTTTATTTATTTCTGTATTCTTTTGTTCATAAGCAAACTAACAGTTAAGAAAAGTAGCAACGATTTGTTTTTTCGTGCAACTCGTCAATCGCCATGGTATCTTGTTGCGTTTGGAATGATTGGTGCAAGTGTGTCAGGTGTAACATTTGTCAGTGTGCCTGGTATGGTTATTGGGCAAAATATGACTTATGCACAGACCTGTTTGGGCTTTATTTTTGGTTATGTGTTAGTTGCTTTTGTGTTATTGCCTATTTACTATCGTTTGAATTTGATAACAATATATTCCTTCTTGAAGGATAGATTGGGTGTACGAAGTTATAAGATTGGAGCATCATTTTTTATCTTGTCCAAAATGTCGGGAGCTGCTGTAAAGTTTTATGTTGTTTGTATGATACTGCAACGGTTCGTCCTTCACAGTTATAATATACCATTTCCTCTAACTGTGGTTGTACTTGTGTTACTGATATGGCTTTATACGCGTAAAGGAGGTATAAAAACACTGGTATTTACTGATTCTTTCCAAACGTTCTGTATGTTCCTTACTTTACTCCTTATAATTTATAAGGTGATGAGTGTATTAGATTTAAACTTGTGTGAAGCTTTAAATGCTATAACAAATGATTGTCATTCGCAAATATTTGTATGGGACGATTGGGTTTCTAAACAAAATTTTTGGAAGCAATTTTTGAGTGGCGTGTTTATTGTTGTTGTGATGACAGGTCTTGATCAAGACATGATGCAAAAGAATTTAACATGCAAAAGTTTAGGAGATGCACAGAAAGATATGTGCTCTTATGGGGTAGCTTTTTTGCCAACTAACTTACTGTTTATGGCTTTGGGAGTTTTACTCATGATGTTTTTTCAGCAAGTAGGTAAACCTTTACCTTCTTCACCTGACGAACTTATGTTATATCCTGTAGCTGGTGGATTATTAGGAAGTGGGGTAGAGGTAATGTTTACAATAGGTGTGGTTGCTGCATGTTTTTCAAGCGCTGATTCAGCTCTTACTTCTCTAACAACAAGCTTTTGTGTAGATATTTGTGAACAGCCAACAAACGAAATTCTACGTAAACGAGTACATTTTGGAATGGCAGTAATATTTGTTATTTTTATCTTAGTGTTCGGAGCTGTAAATTCAACAAGTTTAATTGATGCTGTATATATTTTGTGTTCTTATACTTATGGTCCACTTCTTGGTTTGTTTGCTTATGGATTATTGACACATAAGACAGTGAACGATCGTATGGTGCCTTACGTGGTATTAGCGAGCCCGTTGATATGTTTTTTGTTAGACTATATGGTAACGCCGTTATGGAATTATAAGTTTGGCTACGAACTATTAATGCTCAATGGTTTACTAACATCCTTAGGCTTATTGGCTACAAGAAAGATGAAGTAAAAAGGATTATGTTATTGTATTGACTTTTTTACTTAATGATTTTATAACAAGAAAGAAAAAATGGTAAAAAGAATAACTATATAGGGAAAATCTTTCTACCATTTAATTTATTGTGCTAATACTTTATTCAGCAAGCAACTTCTCTATTTCTTTTTCAATGTTTTCAATCTTTTCTGTTGGTTCGAAACGGGCAATAACTTGTCCCTTCTTATTGATGAGGAATTTTGTGAAGTTCCACTTAATATCTGACTTTTCTTTGTAATCTGGGTCTGCCTCTGATAACATCTTATCAAGAATAGGTGTCAGTTTGTGACTTTCGTCCCAACCCGCAAAACCTTTTTGTTCTTTCAAGAATTTGTAGAGTGGTTCAGCGTCTTCGCCATTAACTTTAATTTTCTTGAAGCGTGGGAACTCTGTACCATAATTTAGTTTGCAGAATTCATGAATACTTTCATCAGTACCTGGCGCCTGTTGTCCAAACTGATTGCAAGGAAAATCGAGAACTTCAAAACCTTGTGCATGATACTTTTTGTAAGTAGCCTCAAGTTCATCATAAGTTGGTGTGAACCCACATTTTGTAGCTGTATTTACAATTAGCAATACTTCGTTAGCAAACGCTTTTAAAGAAATATCACCGCCTTTTCTATCTTTGACAGTGAAATCATAAACTGTTTTCATCTTTTGATTTTTATTTTAAATGAATATCCTGTAATATTTGCAAATATACGAAATAAATTTTGAAAAAGCAATCATACAGACATTAAAAATTCTTATAGGTGTTATATTATAGTAGGTTTTGGTAATATGCTTTGAAACAAATGATATTTATTTTCACAGTTATATGAAAAAGCCCTAACCAAATGTTGTATGTTGGTTAGGGCTTCTGTTTTGCTGATTATATCGTTGTTATGTCTTTTGAATATCTCTTTACTTTACCAATACTTTAATAGTTGATCCGTCGGACATTTTGACAATGTTAAGGCCTTGTTGTGGTGTACTGATTCTACGACCATCAATGGTATAGCGTGCTATTTCCTTGATCTCATTATAGTTATCAGATATACCTTTGACACCAGATGGATCATCAGATAAGTAGAATTTAGCTGCATTTTCAATCTTTCCGTCATTGCGTATAATCATTGCGATAACTGCAAGCTTTGTGTAGCCAGCTTTCTCAATCGCTTCTTTCAGAACAGTATTGGTTGGCATTGTAAGTGTGTAAGTGTTTGTTATAATTTTCCCTTCTTGTAGTGGTTCTATCTTTGCTTCGTTAGCATTTTCTAAGTTGTAAGAGCTAGCGAGCATTACATCATCGTAAACCAATGTAACCTTAGTACTGCTATATTTGCCACCTTTGCAGAATAATGATAAGTATGGATCGTTGTTAACATTTGCAGCAACATATTGATAGTAACTATTCATTTGTTTCCAAATCGATGCAGTTCCTGTAAGTTCATCCCCAACAATCACATAGGCAATATCAAATTTTTCATTTACCAAAGGTTCAATGGTTGCAGTTGCTGTTACTGCTGTTTTATCTGCATTTAGTTTACCTGTAACTGATACACCTACAGTTGGAATTCTGGTAAGTGCTTTTTCGAAGTCTATACAAATATCTTCTTCTGAACCATAGAATGGATCCATCGTCTCATCGCGGTCTATCTTACAATTAGGTGCTCCGCCAAACTCAATCATTGCATAATTTTTGCAATACATAGGGTCCGTTTCATTGTACTGGTGGATGGCAATACCTACGAAGTTTTCACCGAACTTATCGCGCATCTTTTTCATACCTGCCCAACCGCGTGGACACCATCCACAAGCCGTACCTGTATACTCCTCAACAACGACTCCCCTATTAACCTGTTTACTTACGGTGATTAGTTTAAAAGTTGTAGACTTGTTTTCTGCTTCGTTGGCCTTTCCATTTACCTTCGTAATAGTGATGATTTTCTCTTCAACGCCAGTATTTGCGTTGGCTGTAACTGGTATGTTAATTGTACATTTAGCACCCAATGTCTTGACAGGAGGATTGATATCAAGATGTTGCTCTACCCCTGTTGCACCATTAGTTGTAATGGTATAATCAATATTGTTGATGCCAGCACTGCCACCATTGAGAAGCTCAACCTTGCTATTACCTGTATTATTTTTAACTAAAACAAGATCCTGCATTTTATCTGGAGAAACAGAATTCTCTGCGAATTTACCTTCAATAAGTATATTTAGTGCCAATTTGCCAAAGCCTTCTTCAGCTAAATCGCTCCATTTTGCAGTAGTCTCAGAGGTACGTACAAATAAACTATTCGCTTCTTGACTATCGAACGTAACTATAGGAAATTTTGTTGTGCCATCTGAAACATTGGTAATAGTCAGCGTATAACCTATATAGATACCATCAGATCCAACAACGTACGGAGTGGTAAGTTCAACATCGTTAACCATTCCCTGTAGGTTTTCTGCTTCATCACCGCCATTAAGAGATGCGTGGTCTACATTCTGAATATAATCTACATCGTTGATATCTTCAGGTAATTTTTTAGAAATCCATATTTTTACATCTTTTGTGTTTTCCTTGTCGCGGAGGTAGAAGCGAAATGCCTTTATAGTTTTACCTGCAATAACAGTATTACTGGGTGCAATATAGAGAGAGGCGTAGTAAGTTTCAGCTTTAGATACACCAACAGCACTACGTTCTTCATCTTCTTCTTGATATCCCCACCAAATTTGATTATTAGCAGGTTCAATTTTATTGATTGATGCTTTGCATGATGTTAATGGTTGGGCGTTTATTACACTGCTTTGGTCTATTTGGAATTGACCAGTTTGCGCATAGGTTGAAATACACAGTATAAATGCAAAAATTGGAAATAACAGTTTCTTCATATTTATAAAAGTTTAAGTTGATATTACCTTACTTAGTTATTGTAATGTTGTTTAATGCGTCTTTTTATTTTGCAAAAGCAAGTGCCGCAATTTTCTTTGAGCAGTTTTGTTTCTTCATTCAAATATCTTGTAATATCTGCAAATTTACTAAATTATTTTTAATATACTAACATTCAACTCTAAATAAATACCATATGAATTATTAAAATGAACATATATTTTTTATCTCTAATTATAAAAAAGCCCTGACCAAAAGAAGTTTGGTCAGGGCTTTTTGTTTAGTTATTAGCATCAAAGAGATGCTTTATGTTTTTCTTTTTACTTTACCAATACCTTAACAGTAGAACCATCGGACATCTTTACAATGTTGAGGCCACGTTGTTGAGTGCTTATTCTGCGACCATCTATGGTGTAACGTGCAACTTCCTTAAGTTCGCTCTTGTTCTCAGATACGCCTTCAATACCAGCAGGGTCATTAGATAAGTAGAATTTAGCTGCATTTTCAATCTTCCCGTCATTACGGATAATCATTGCGATTACTGCTAGTTTGTTATAACCTGCATTAACAATAGCCTTTTTCAGAATTTCCTTTGTAGGCAATTTAAGTGTATAAGTGTTTGTTACAACCTTACCTTCTTGAAGTTCTTCAAGTTTAGCTTGGTTGGTTGCTGAAGAATAAGAGCTTGCAAGCAATACATCGTCGAAAGTTAATGAAACTTTACTACTTCCGTATTCTCCACCCTTACAGAACGGAACAAGGTATGGATCATTATCTACTCGGTCGGGTCCAAATGATACATAATTGTTACTTTGTTTCCATGAAGATTCTGTTCCCTTAAGTTCATCACCAATTAGGACGTAAGCTATTTCGTATGTGCCACTTATCAAAGGTTCTATGGTTGCTGTAGCTGTAACTTCTGTGAAATCAGCATTATATTTACCTGAAACTGTTACGCCTATAGTTGAAACTCGCTCTAATACTTCTTTGAAGTCTATGCATATATCATCTTTACCTGCACCATAGAATGGATCCATTGCATTTCCTCGTTCTATCATTGATTGTGGCGCTCCATCGAATTTTAGTTTTGCATAGTTTTTGCAGTACATTGGGTCACTATCATTATACTGGTGGATTCCAATACCTACAAATTTCTCCCCGAACTTATCGCGTAATTTCTTCATACCAGCCAACCGCGTGGGCACCATGGACAACCAGTTCCTGTAAATTCTTCTACAACAACACCTCTGTTTACTAGCTTACCAACTGTAAGCATTTTACAAGTTATAGTCTTTTCTTTAGATTCGTTTGCTTGACCATTTACTTTAGTAATAGTGATTGTTTTTGTAGTTGTGCCTGTATTTGCATCTGCTGCAAGAGGTAAGTCAATCGTAAATTGTCCACCATATGTTTTGAATGGAGGATTTATATCAAGATGCTGTTCTGCACCTACTGTGCCATCAGTAGCAACTGTATAATCGATACTGCTTATACTATTTTGCCCACTATTTGTAATGACAAGTTTGTTCTTGCCTATTGTATTTTTTACCAATACAATATCTTGTGTTGAAACAGGAGTAACTGAATTCTGAGCGAAATTACCTTCAACAAGAATTTGCATAGCTACTTTGCCATAATCATTTGATAAATCAGTCCACTCTGTTATAGTTTCTGAAGTGCGAATATAGAAACTATTGGCTTTACTATCTCCACCCCATGTAACAATTGGATATCGTGTTTGACTTCCCACTGCTGAAGAAATAGTGAAGCTATATCCTATATAAGCACCATCAGCACTAATAGTGTATGGATTTGTTAGTTCAATGTCATTAACAGCACCTATTTTATTATCCTCGTCGTCATTGAGCGATGCTTGATCAGCGTTCTGTACATAGTCGGCGCTATTTACATCTGATGGAAGAGTTTTAGAGATCCATACCTTTACGTTATTTGTGTTTTTATTATCGCGAAGATAGAAACGTATTGCTTTGATAGTTTTTCCAACAATGTCAGCATTGCCTGGATCAATACGGATAGCAAGATTATAAGTTTCTTCTCTCTTTGTACCGAGAGAGCTACGTTCTGTTTTTTCTGATTCATATCCCCACCACACCTGATTTGATTTAGGGTCAATCTTATAACTAGGTGACTTGTACGAAACGATTGATTTTACGTTTCTGGCATTATTAAGACCACGCTGCAATACTACTCTTTGTGCTTGGGTCGAAAGACTCAATACAAAAGCTAAGGTTAAAAATAAAAGTTTTTTCATACCTACAAAAATTTAAGTTAATGAATCCTACCGTATTTATATTACGATGTTATTTAACACGTTTGTGGTTTTGCAATATTTATGCAATTTATTAACAAATTATCTGATTTGATTTAATTTTGGTTTGAATTTAACACTATGTGATATTTGCAAATTTACAAAAATATTTTTAACAATACAACTTTATCATCATCAAAAGATGTTAAAACTTATGGGTGGGTCCACCTTTTTATTTCCTTTTTAGGGATTTCCCTATTATGGAGTAGAGAAAACTTATTTCAATAATTTTTCATATTATCTAAATTTGCACTATTGAAAAAATAAAAGATTATGATTATGAAACAAATTACTAAATTCTTAATGATGCTTTCATTGATTGCAATTCCTGTTACTTTTACAAGCTGTGGAAGCGATGATGACTATTATTACGGACATAACAATCTTCTTGTTAGAGATGCCGTTCAAAATTATTGGAATACATATCCAAGCGGTACAGACTATAATACGACTAAGACATGGTTCTGGTATTACTACCCAAGAGCTACTGATTCTGAATTCGCAGCATTTATGGAAGCGGTGAATTATGGTCACGTAGATAATAATAAGCCTGTTTATAACGAACAATTAGTAGCGCAAGCTAAAATGCTAATAGGAGAATGGGCAGGTAAGATGACCCTTGCATACGATGAAAACGGGAAGAGACTTTCTCAAACTTTCCATGCAAGAATGAAGTTTTTCCAGTATGAAGATTCAAAAAATTCATTTTCTGGGCATGGAGTAGAAGTTGATACTGATAGCAATGGTGCAACTCAGACGTTAGATTTCACTTGGTATATAGATAAAAATGGAGATATTTATATCAAGTATACTAAGTCTGGCACAATTTTTAGAATGGATGCAAAATCTTCTACTAAGGGTTTCCATCTTGGATATGAAAACCAAAAAGGTTATGACACATTCTTTGGTTATGGCGTTGGTACAAATACAACAGATGAATTTTATATTGATTTAGCTCGCCAATCAACTAATAATGCTAAAGGAAAATTGGTGAAATCGCATACAGCATCTGGAGATATTGCTGGTAAAGTGTTTGGAAACGCAACACAAAATATCGAACCTGCTTATTCTCAGAAATCTGTAAGTGGTTTGCGCGCAAGATAAAACGCAGATTTTTAGAACAACAATGAGACCCCAATTGGATAATCCAAATGGGGCCTTTTACATTTGAAAAATATCATTCTAAGAATATGTTAATTTACTTATAGACAATCAACGTATAAAGGATCTGTTTGGGTTACAAAAAGTTTACTAATAAAAAAATGATTTACTTTAAGCTTAAAAGATATAGAAATAGACATAGACATTGAAAAGAGTAACTATTGAACAATAAAATGTATTGTCTCTTGATATTTATTTTTATAAGGACCTAATCCTAACTTAAAAAACGATTAAGATATTATAGTAGAGTGAGAGATACCATATAAAAAGAGGTAACTACCAAAATAAAAACATAATTACTTTTTTTTATTTTGTAATTACGTTTTTAAATTTTGTAATTATGTTTTCAGCGTATAACCTAATATTAAAACCAGATAGATATAGTTGAATATAAAACTAAAAGAAGGAACAAAATTATTAGCTACATATTCTATATGATTCAATAAGATACGGCTTTTCTTTATTTAATATTCCATAAGTTTATGATAATATCCTTATTCAGTCCTTCAACTTTCTTTTCTATGTCATCGGGAAGATTGCAGAAGAAATCTATATGAGTAAGATTTTCTAGCTCTTTTATGTTTACAACATAGGGTTTGAGCGATTTCTCTTGGTTGTTTTCATGTTTAAACCAAAAACCAATAGCTTTGTACTCCCATTTTTTATGCACATTATTATAGTATTTTAAGAGAGCTGCTGAGAAGAAATAACCTGGTACAATGAATCCATTGCGCAAATAAGTCTTTACTTGCGTAGACTGGTCGATAGTACCACCTCGACATATAAACATTGTATCTAAAGAGTTGATATTGAAGGCATCGCGTATTTTATTTTCCATGGTTAGCCAAATACCACCACCTTTTGCACTCCCATTAAATGCACTAAGCTGTGGTTGCATGTTGCTAATATAGAAAGTTTGTTTTTGAGCCTCTTCAGAATTTCTACGATCTGCAGAAGGACAAAGGTGACCATGGTCATAACCAGTATTCCAATAAGGATCGTAGCCAAATACCATTGAAGCTGGTATTAAGGGGTCTGAAGGATATTGCGGGTTTCCATACCATCTGCCTGTATTCCATTTACTATTACTTTGGTATAGCTGATAGCAGGTCCAGCGATTTGATTTCTTTTCACCATCCCATTCAAGGCTATAGTTTACTTCCGCTGAACTTTGACCAATATGGGTAACAACAATACTTTTACCACCTTTAACTTTTGGGAATTCCAAACGATGCGTATATTGGTTTACTTCTTTTAGATTGGAGTTGTTGTTATTTGCAATAATCTTAGGAGTGTCATCTTTAGTAGAATTACCATTTTCGCTACTGCAAGAAGCAAGGGAAATTGCTGCAATAAAAATACAAAAAGCAGTGCTTAATAAAGATTTATCTGGTTTCATTAATCCAGAGAGTTTGTTTAGTTTTTGTTCCATGATTCAATTTTACAATTGTAGAAAAAGAAAAAGTGCGAGCAAACGTATATGCAACTACGTTTGACCGCACTTTATACTGTTGTGGGTAATCGCTTATTTCTTCAACTTACCGTAACGGTTCATGAAGCGGTCTACGCGACCTGCAGTGTCCACAAGCTTGCTCTTACCAGTATAGAATGGGTGAGAGGTGCTTGAGATTTCGACTTTAACCACTGGGTAAGTTTCGCCTTCAAACTCTACTGTATCGTTAGATTTACATGTAGATCTTGAAAGGAACATATCGCCGTTGGACATATCTTTGAATACGACGGGGCGATAGTTTTCTGGGTGAATACCTTTTTTCATTTTACTTTTATATGTTTTAATTAAAAAATATTTTTGTTTGTCAGGTGATTTGTAAAGTAGTACTCTACTATAGTATATTTATAGAGTGCAAAATTACTAATAATTCTGCACCCTGCCAAATATTTATGAAAGTTTTTATTTAATAGTTACTTTCTTAATCTCCCATGTTGTTAATAGTTGTAGTGCTATTATACTCGAAAGCAATAAATACTTTTTCTTGTCCTGCATATGAGCTCAAATCGCAAGTAGAATCTACAAAATCCCAGTTCTTTCCAGAAGGAGGATTGTTTATAGTTACTGAATTCCAGTTGTTACCATCTGTTGATACAAGTACTTTGATAGCATCGCTAAGTACCATTGTTTTCAGATAATTCAAAGCATTGTTGAAAGTCAGAGTTGCAGAACTCATTCCTTTTAAGCTAAATTCAGGAGAAATAAGACGGCTTTGAACTTCATAGTTAGTATTGTTAGCACGAGCAGTAGCTTTCATTTGTTTGAAGTTAGCATCGTGGAACCATACCTTTGTAAGTCCTTCGGGAAGTGCTTTTACATCTACAATTGTGAAATTGGCATTATCTTTGTCAAATATTATATCTAAGCCTGTTTTCGTAGTTGGAGTTGTTTCTTCTGTCTTTCCATTCAATGAATAGATGTAGTTGCCTTGACCAAGTTGCTTAATACCATTAGTATGTGTCATCAACTTACCACATATTATTACCTCGTCTCCAGTCTTTATTTCATTACTATTTTTGAAATTTACGTTTCCTAAGGCTTTTCCGCGAAAAACATAGAATTGGTTGTTTGTTGTCCCATCGTCAGAAATATAATATGTCGCATTACCAAATTCGATGCTAACATCTTTAATGCTAACGATGATTCCCTTTACATAAACTTCTTTATCAAGACCTTCTCCTTTGGCAATATAGTTTTGTGCAGCTGCAATATTAAAAGGATCTTCCTTTGTGCCATTTCCTTTTGCTACTAACTCTGATGGATTTGGTTTGTTGTTGTCTTCCTCAAATGTAATATTATATGGTGATGGTACATCTTCACAGCTTGTAAATACTAATGCACCTATGACCATTGCAAACATTGAATTAATTAATCTCTTCATATGGTTTAACTTTTTATTTGTCTATGTTTGATTTTTATTTACTTTACTACTAGATTTTTAAATTCCCATGTAGCTGCTGTAGTGGCAGTACTATTATAGTAAAAACTAATGTATATCTTTTTGCCACAATAAGCTGTCAGGGCAGCGTTTGCAGTTACAAAATCCCAATTCTCACCTGTTGGCTTCTTATCTATTGTAAGATCTTTCCAAGTACTTCCATCAGTAGAGACTTGTACTTTAAGTTCTGAATCGAAATCTCCAAAATAGCGAGCAGCATGATCAAATGTAAGTGTAGCCTTCGTTACATTTGAGAGATCAATTACTGGTGATGTCGCACGTGCATGTGTTTCATATCGTTTACCATTTACGTAAGCAGTAGCCTTCATTCCGAATGTAGGAGAAACCCATTTCCAAACATTAGTTATACCCGTTGGCAGTGTACCTTGGTCAAGTGTCCAGTCTGTTGGTGCTACATCAAATGCATTACTATATATTGTTTTTTCTGCTGCTGCAACTTCCTTAATATCTTCGAGAGAGCGAATTATAATTTCCCATTGATTGTTGAAACGCTTGAAAATACCTGTAATATTAACTTTTCCAGAAGGAACTTTGACATTTGCAAATTTAGCAAAGTTACTATTATAGACAATTACTTTTTTGCCGTCTTGTTCATTCAATGTCCAAGAAACACTACCAGCCCCACCTTTAGGATCAGCAAAGGTTCCATTAACAAAAGGTGTGCTTGATTTAAAACTAACATTGCGTATAACACCAAGCTTACCACTTTCATGTTCTAGACTCCAATTAGTTGTAGAAGAACCATTTGCAAACTCTTCCGCCTCAACCGCATTACTAGAGGAAAGAATTTTGTAGTGTTGGTTCCAAACAATGCGACTAATGCGTCCTATAGATGTTAACCCTTTAGCATTTTTTGTTGGTACTCCAATTTGCGCTTGTTTTCCGTAGTTGCCTACATAAAGGTCTTTCAAATCAACTAGTATTTCTGTGCCGATGGGGAGAATCGCATAGACTCCGCTTTGTCCAGTAGATATAATAATTGCACCTGTTTTATCTTGAATTACAATCTCGTTATAGATGTTTCCTGCTATATCAGAACTTGTAACAATACCCTTTATTTGTAGATTCTCCGAAACTTGTTGATAACTTAGACCTTCGCGATAATCTGTATTGATAGGTGTTGCAAACTTTGTTTTAAGTTCAGCAATAGAAATTACATTTGTTTCAGTCAAGTCATTATTACCATAAGGTGATGGCATTGTTTCATCAGTTTCTGCATAACTATTACCCATGCACGAAGCAAAAAGTGTGCAGATAGCTGCCATCAAAAAATACTTTATTTTTTTCATATCTTCTGTGTCTATTTTAGAATTTATAAGCTATGTTCAACATGCCATTTATACCGTTAACATAGTATTTCTTTGGATTCTTACTGAAATCGTAAGCACGTGCATTGCTTCGCCTGTGGTTGAATTGATAGTATAACTACTTCTACCTTGTTCATATCCTCCAGATACAATCTTTTGGTTATTAAGAAGATTGGTTATCATCAGATTTATAGAAAGGCTTCCTTGTTTTAAGTATATACTCTTCCCAATAGAAGCATCCAACATAAAGCCGCCATTTCCTTTACTTTGAGCATATGGAATATAATTGCCTTCAGCGTCTATACCACCAAACTTTGTTCCCAAGGTGCGTAGTGTATTTCCATATCGAAGACTTGGAGCGTAAGAAAGGAATATTCTGTTATAATAGTTACCGCTCAAGTCAATAAACCACCCTTTCTTATGGAAGCTTAAAATGCCACTATATATAGATAACGGGGTACCACTTTCGCGCATACCTTCGTTGTAGACAACATCTTTATAGAAGGTACTTTTTGTTGAATTCATGTAAATGACATCAGCATTATTAATGTTTTTTGCCTCAGCCCATGTACCCAATGCCTTGATGTTTAAATAACTTGTAAGCTTAAAATCCATTCCTATTTCTATACCATAGTAATCCTTTTTTATGTTTGTCATACTCACATAGGTGAAAGAATTAACATCATCAAAGTAGAAATTTTGCCACTCTGTTACGTGTGTTAAGTGGTTGTAATATGCACTCAGGTTAGCGCGGAGCCAGCTACCAACATATTGATAACTAATTTCGCTTGAGAATATGTGCTCGTTACGCAAGTTCTGAACGAAATCATTATTCATTTCAGGAGATACAAAAGCATTGTTTGCTTGTGGTGCACGTTGTTCGTAGCCCAAACCAAGAGATAATGCATTTCCTCCGGCAATAGTCCAAGTTCCACTAGCCTTACTACCACCTGTAAGGAAACCTGCATGTTTGCTTTTTCCATATGAGTTATCGGCAAACATTCCATTTCGCATGTATCCATTTCTGTATATATTGTCAAAACCCATTTTTGCACCAACCATATAGTGAAGGTTTCCAAAAGTTTGTGAAAAGTTTGCCCAAAGAGTTCCACGAAGTACATTTAGATTGTAGTCATATCCAAATTTGTCACCCTCATAAACTAAAGCACCGAGCCCTTGTGTACCCATTGTATTCAGGTCATATTGAATACGTGGATCGTTTTCTGAATAAGTTCTTATAGCATAAGTATTTATATTATGGAAGCTCTTAGCACCTAAAAGGTCTTCCATAGTTTGATAGTGACGACCAAAGTTTTGTCCAACCATAATACCTACATTAAATAATTTGTCCTTACCTATGTGTGTATTGAGCGATGAAGAGAGTGTAACTGTCGTGTTGTCGTTGTGTTTTGCTTGAATATAGTAAAGTGCATCTTGTCGGTTAGCAGCTGCTTGTCGGTTAGCAAAATAAAGTTTATCCCATTGGATTTGTCGGTTGGCTTTATTACGCCACCAACTAACAGCTGCATTCCAATCTGCAAAAGCTTGTGTTGTACGGTAGCGAGTATCTTGTTCGTTCCATACATCATAATAGCTACTTGGTAAATTCTTCCAGTAATCGGGTTGCGGATTGTCAGCATTGTTGTAGTTTAGTTTGGTACTTTTATACATTGAATACTTACCAAACAGACTTGTGGTCAGTTTCGTTTTATCGTTGATTTTCCAATCCCAGGTAAAGATTGCTGCAGGGGCAAAGTCATTTACAACACGACTATTACGTTTATGTCCATTCTGATATCCCCAATAAGGTTGTATTGGTAATCGTTTGCCAACCAATAAACTTCATCAGTACTTGCACCTTGCGATGCACGCTCTGTAGGATTTCCCCATGTAGAGAAACTAAGAGAGTGGCCGTTATTCCATTTCTTCTGAACACCGAAGAAGTAAGAAAGTGTGTTATAAAAAGTTCCTTCTATATAACCAGGGTTGGCCCAACGGTATGTAATATTGGTTGCGAATGCCCAACCTTTACTATTAAATCCACTTCCATAGGTGTACATTCCTCTTAAAGTGTAGTTACGATTAGCACCCGATAATGTTATTCGATGTCCTCCAGCCATAGAACCTGCTCTAAAGTTGTAGTTGTTACTTCCTGCCATGGCAGCTAATGAGAAATTATTATTCTCAAAGGGTAATGCAAAATCTACATTGCGGGTTTGTTGGTTAAGTCCGCCTACTAAAGAAAAACGAAATTGTCCACTTTCCATGTCATTCATTGGTGCACCATTGATGTACACATCATTGTACTTAGGGCTTAGTGCACGATACCTAAAGCGTAATGGAGAATATAAGAATCCAACCTCAGAGGCGTATACATTACTATTAGAATGTAAGATTGTAACATTCGAACTTCTTTCGTTATCCTCTCCTAACTGCGCTTCTGTGAACGTGAAAGCAGCTTCGTCCATCACGTTTTGTGTTTGCTCGTGCTGTATTGTGTCAACATTGTTGTTACTTTGAGCAACAACCATTGAAGAACTACAGAGCGCAAACACAGCGAGTTTTAACTTTTTTTGCATATGTTTTCGTTAGATATAATAATACTTAATAGTTTGCAAAGTAACGAAATAATTTTGGAAAAGGAAAGGAATTTTGAATAAAATTCAGCTAATCATGCTTTATTATCAGATAAAATAACGATATTTGCAAACAAAATACTCACATGTGTTTAATGTTTATTTTGTTGAGATATGTTATCTGATTAAAAATCAATTCAATATAATAATGAAGAAATTTCTATTTTCTCTCATAATCGTTATAGTACTTTTTAGTGTTACAGCCAATGCACAAAAAAAATATTCTGTTTATGGTGTGGGTTTTTATAATCAAGAAAACCTTTTTGATTGCACGCATGATGAGGGTAAGAATGATTATGACTTTACTCCAAATGGCTCGTATAAATGGAATCAAATGAAGTATGAAAGCAAGTTACGTAATATGTCTAAAGTTCTTGCAGAGATGGGAACCGATGTCCTTCCTAATACAGGCTGTGCATTTATTGGTTTGGCAGAGGTTGAAAATGCACATGTTTTGGAAGAATTAATAGCACAACCACCACTAGCTGGTCGTGGTTATAAATATGTACATATTGAAGGTCCAGATAAAAGAGGTATTGATTGCGCTTTACTTTATAATCCTAAACTTTTTTCAGTGCGAAATTCAAAGCTAGTTCCTTATGTCTATGAACGTAATGAAGATGAGAAGTACACTACACGTGGATTTCTTACGGTAAGCGGAACAATGGCAGATGAACATGTAACAGTTGTTGTTTGTCACTGGCCAAGTCGTGGCGCAGGTTCATATTATCGTGAGTTAGGCGGCAAACAAGTAAAAGCGTTAAAGGATTCACTTTTGCGTGAAGATCCCAATGTTAAGGTACTTGTAATGGGAGATATGAATGACGACCCAACTGACAAGAGCATGTTTGAATGTTTATCAGCTAAACCTAATCTTGATGAAGTAGGTGTTGATGATATGTATAACCCATGGTACAATATTTTGGTAAAAGAAAATACAGGTACTCTGAAATATCAAGGTAGATGGAATTTATTTGATCAAATAGTATTGACACCAAACTTTTTAAACATGAATAATCAAAAAAATTTTCAAGTTTAAAATTTTGGAAGAATCAAATATTTCGTCGCGATTATCTGTTCCAGGAGACTGGGCCTCGAAAAGGCAATACTAAACGTACAACAGATGGTGGCGTGTGGCTTGATGGATACTCTGATCATCTTCCTGTAGTTGTTTATTTAATAAAGGAACAAAAGTAAATGGAGATTGAAACACACCCTTTTAAACCATGGTTGCCAGATAACGCTAAACTGTTAATGCTTGGGACATTTCCTCCTGCACCGAAACGTTGGGCAATGGAATGGTATTATCCAAACTTTACAAACGACATGTGGAGGATATTTGGATATATATTCTTTAGGGACAGGTTTTATTTTGTTAATGAAACAGATAAGACATACAGACTCAATGAATTGAAAATTTTCCTAAATGAAAAGGGTGTTGCACTTTTTGATACAGCTTTGCGCATAAGACGAACTACTGGAACAGCTTCAGATAAGGATTTAGAAATTGTAGAACCTGCTGATCTTGACGGGATCTTGCATTTGTTGCCAAAATGTAAAGCAGTATTAACGGCTGGCCAACTAGCTACAAAAATCTTTACTGAACATTATAAAATAGATGCTCGTAATTTAAAGATGGGAGAGTATCGAACGTTTGACTTTGAAGGCAGAATGTTGAAACTATATCGTCAACCTAGTAGTAGTCGTGCTTTTCCCATGAAGATAGAGAAGAAAGCAGAATACTACGAACAGATGTTTAAAGAAATACATATTATTTAAGTATGCAGGATAATATTACGATAATTGGAATAGCTGGTGGTACAGGCTCTGGGAAAACCACTGTTGTAAAGAAAGTTGTTGAAACATTGCCCCCCCATCATGTGGCTGTAGTACCATTAGATTCGTATTATAATGATACTACAGAACTTACAGAAGAGGAGCGTAGATCAATAAATTTCGACCATCCGGATGCTTTCGATTGGAAATTGCTGGCCAAACAAGTAAATGATTTAAGCAATGGTATTGCAATAGAACAACCAACTTATAGTTATTTAGCTTGCAATCGTCTAAAAGAAACCATTCGCGTTGAGCCTAAACCTGTGATTATTATTGAGGGGATTATGACTCTTCTGAATAAGAAACTGCGTGATGTAATGGACCTAAAAGTCTTCGTAGACTGCGATTCTGATGAGCGCTTAATACGCAATATTGAACGAGATATATTGGAGCGTGGGCGTGATGTGGTTATGGTTGTAGACAGATATCGAAAGGTTTTAAAGCCAATGCATGAACAGTTCATTGAACCTACTAAGCGTTTTGCTGATATTATAATTCCACAAGGTGGTGAGAATGAAAAGGGTATTGGAATCCTTTGCGGCTATATACATGGCTTAGTTTCGGAGATAGAGGATTGAAAAGTTCTTTCTCCTGCAATTCGTGCTTATAATTAAACAAGTAGGAATTAAATAGTCGTCCCTCAAAAACAATATTTCAGCATAAATCTTGTATTGACAAGCTTTATGCTGATTCTTTTTACAAGGTACAAAAG
>NZ_BAKF01000038.1 GCF_000614025.1 Prevotella aurantiaca JCM 15754 | reverse complement strand
CGCCCTTACTTAGCGACATAGTGGCAAATGTATGCCTTGCAAGATGGAAGGTCAGGTTCTTCTTGACACCGCAAAGGTCGGCTATTTCTTTCAAATATGCGTTGGTTTTCTGATTCGTTAAGATGGGAAACAGTTTGCCGTTCCGATAGGTCTTATGACTGTACTTGGCGATGATACTCTTTGGAATGTCAAGAAGCAACACATTTGTTTCCACACTTGTTTTCTGCCTTCTGGTCATAATCCACTGCTTATCATCAAGTGTTACGATATTGTCTGGTGTGAGATTGGAAACATCAATATATGCCAGACCTGTGAAACATGAAAAGATGAAAACATCCCTTACTAACTCCAAGCGTTGAATAGCAAGATCCTTGTTGGCTATCTTCATAATTTCCTCATCCGTGAGAAAACCGCGATTAACAGGTTCCAGGTGAAAACGATGATTGAGGAAGGGGTCGTGAAGAAGATAACCACGTTTTTGTCATAGATGGTTACGGTCTTGAGTGCCTTCATTTTTTTGACCGATGTATTGTAAGCGCAGCCTGCCACTGTACTCAGATATAACTCAAAATCCTGTACCACGGATGGCGTAAACTCTGTAAGTCCAATATCCTTTCTTCCATATTTATGGATAAGGAACTCTGAGAAATGTCTTCTCAAAACACTGTACTTTTGCAAACTGTCTTTGCTGATGGTGTGTCCGACACGCTGTCTGACATCTTCGTTGAACTTGTCAAATATCGGGAGAAAAGTCGTGTATTCCCTGTCTTTTCCTACAAAGAAAGAACGGATTTTTTCCAATGACAGGGACTCGTCATCCTCAAACTTGCGGTAAATCCCATTCAGTGTAGTGGAAATAGAGTCCAATGCGGCATTTACGGATAAGGCTTCTGCTGTCCGACCTTTGAGCCGACTTGTGGCATTATTCCATACTATCTTGTCCACGAAGATTTTCGTAGATCCAAAATTTGACATCTCTCCGTTAAGGAATACACGGAGCATTACAGGCGACTTTCCTTCTTTGTTCTCATAGTTTGAGCGTAGGTAGAAGGACACCTTGAAAGTTGTTCTCATAATGCATCATTCTTTTGTGTAGCACTCGGCTACAAAGTTAATATATAACATACTGAAACAGAAAGAATTGATGCCTTCAATTTGGTATTCAAAATCCGGTCATTGCTACATTTTTTATTGCTACAATTTTTGTGTAGCAGTTTATGTAGCAGAATTTGACCGAATGATGATTGTCAAAACATAGGGTTATGCCGTCAGGCGATAAAGGTATATACAAAGAAAAATCGTTGTAAAACCTTGATTTTACAACGATTATCTAATTTTTGAAGGCTAAAATGACAACCTCTGTGAAGTCCTTTTGAAGCCTATTAGCGGAGAGAGAGGAAAATGAATATTCCTTGCATCTCCTTGTATCATAGTTCTTTATAAACTTTCTTCTTTTCTGTGTAGCCAGATTGTAGCCACAACAGAGTATTTTGAGAGTACACGTGGATACTGCTGCTTGAAACACGCTCTTGTGTTTCTTGGGTTCAAAAGTACTAAAAATATGAACATGCTCCAAATATTTGATAGAAAATGTTTTATAGATTCTTTGGCTACAATTTTCAGTGCAAGGTGCAAGCCTATATATATAGATAGGTCTTGCACCTTGCACTGATGGTCCCTACCTTATATTTTATACCGTTGATTATCAACACGTAAAATGGTATTATACTACCAGAAAATGGTATTTTAATATTCTATCTAAAGCTTGTTTCATTAGGAACTTTGTAGCCATAATAATTACAATTATGTATATTATGGCTAATAAAAACAAATTAAAACCCAAAGGGCATCTTTATATTAGTAGCCCTACACTTGAGAGTTTAGTTCTTTTATGTGAGAATGCAAAAGAAGCTGCTCATATAAGTGGCATAGAGTATTCAAATTTCCTTAAGGCTTGCAAGATGGAAAAGGATATAAGATTTAGCACATATCGAAAGTGTGCTGCAGGCTTGGGGAAAGAAGTTATAGTTATTCATCTTCCTTTGGGAACCATAGAATCAATGATTGAGCCTAAGACTCATGTGAACGGTTTTTATAAAACTATAGAACAAGATAAATTGATTAAGGTGTTGATGGCGGTTATGCCGAGTGACGGAATTAAAATTTTTAACTTCATGGAGGATTTCAAGAGACACCTAACAAGTCACGACAAAGAACATCTAATGAAACCATTTTTATCAGCTATTATTAATCTTTGCCAAACCCTACTTAAAGAAGATGGAACACCACGAAACACTCTCCCTAATAAATGAACTTCAAACACTTCGTGAAGAATTTAGACAGATAGCCTGCTTTATCAGGGAGCTAAAGCGTGATTATTCCGTTTTGGAGGAAAAGATAGAGTTGAGTTCGGCAGATGTTCTGCACCTGCTTGGAATATCAAAGGCATCACTTGCAAGATGGAGGGAATCTAATTCTATTCCGTACAGATATGTATCTAGTAATCATGTAGTTTATCCATTTAAAGGACTCTATCTCTCTGTCAAGACGGGTAGAGCCACTTTCAAGGGCTTTCGTCGTTTAGAGGCTTTGCAGCGTCTAAACGCTTACAAGGAAGGTGTGCTAAAAGGCTATATGGGAGAATCTCAAACCTTATTCGAAGAGCTATGAACATCAAAGAAGAAATATTATTGCGTACCAACAAAGGACTTGAAATATTCTGTTTCTATATGCCTATTGATTTCGTGATTAAGCGTAATTTCCGTAATCCTTTGTACGACGATAAACGTGCTTCATGCAATATATATCTTGATAGAAAGTCAGACTGCTATCGCATGAAAGACTTTGGAAATGATGCTTATTCTGGAGATTGTTTTTGGTTTGCTGCCACAATGATAGGATTGGATGTTAAGAAAGATTTTGTTAAGGTACTTGAAACTATTATACGAGACTTGCAACTAAACATCTACATAGGAAAGCAAGAACGCTTTGAACAACGATCTACGATAATGAAACCTCCTAAACCTCCTATTTCACAACCAGCAGACCAACCAAAGTTAATGGAAGAGAAGAAGTGGTTTAAACTAATAGAACAATCTTTTGGTATCGAGGAAATGAAATATTGGCAACAATATGGTATTGATTCCAATACCTTACAACGTTTTCATGTAAAGTCGCTTGCTCGTTATGAGTCTATCTCTAATCAAGGTAAGCCGTTTACATTAGGGTCGACAAATGAAGAGCCGATGTTTGCTTACAATATGGGGGCATTTGTAAAGATTTATCGTCCTAAAAGTAAGCTACGCTTTCTTTATGGTGGTGAGAAAGTGACCGATTATGTCTTTGGCTTCCAACAGTTGCCCAGTAAAGGAGATATCATATTCATCACTGGTGGAGAGAAAGATGTACTATCTTTATCTGCCCATGGTTTTAATGCTATTTGTTTCAATAGTGAGACGGCAGAGATTCCTGAGAATATTATCGAAGGGTTACAGCTTCGTTTTCGACATATTATCATATTATATGACACTGATGAGACGGGAATAAGAGAAGCCAAACAACAAACAAATGCACTCATTCAATATAAGGTTTTGAGCTTGACCTTACCATTGCAAGGGATTAAGTCGGAGAAAGATATATCAGACTTCTTTGCCTTGGGAAATAACTCGAATGACTTGAAAGCTCTCCTTTCTGATATGTTTACCAATATGTATTCGCAGACAATGATGATATTAAAATCTTGTGAAATCGACTACGATAATCCACCTGATGCTTCAAAATCAGTTGTGGCAGTCAATGGTGTTCCACTCGGAACCCAGGATAATCTGTTTTGTATCACAGGTGGAGAAGGAACAGGTAAGAGCAACTATATTTCTGGAATCCTTTCAGGCACACTTGGTTCGGAACGATTACAAGCTGAACAGACATTGGGATTAGAGATAACTGCTAACCCAAAAGGATTAGCGGTACTCCACTATGATACGGAGCAGTCTGAAGCACAGCTGCACAAGAACTTGGGAAAGACACTTCGTCGGGCAGGAGTAAAGGCAGTGCCAGAGTTCTACCATTCACTCTACTTGGCATCACTATCCCGCAAAGACAGGCTAAAAATCATTCGTGAGAGTATGGACTTATTCCATCACAAGCATGGTGGTATCCATATTGTGGTAATTGACGGTATTGCTGACTTGATACGCTCTGCCAACGATGAAACGGAAAGTATAGCCATTGTAGATGAACTGTACCGATTGGCAGGCATATACAATACCTGTATTGTTTGTGTGCTTCACTTTGTGCCTAATGGCATAAAGTTGCGTGGGCATATTGGTTCGGAACTTCAACGTAAGGCGGCGGGTATTCTCTCCATAGAAAAGGACAACAATCCTGAATATTCGGTCGTAAAGGCATTGAAAGTCCGTGACGGGAGCCCATTAGATGTTCCAATGATGCTCTTCGGTTGGGATAAAACTGAAGACATGCACGTCTATCGTGGCGAGAAATCGAAGGAAGATAAGGAAAAGCGCAAGACCGATGAACTCTTGCTTGTCATCAAATCTGCATTTCGGACCAAACTAAGGCTTTCATACCAGGAACTTTGTGAGGTGCTGATGTATGAAATGGAGATCAAAGACCGAACTGCAAAAAAGTACATTGCATATATGAAAGAGCAGCGCATATTGACGCAAGATACAAGTGGAAACTATCAAAAAGGAGAACTATGCCATACTTAAACGATACTTCAGAAACAGATTGGTGCAAACAATTGTTTGATAAACTAAAAACTGTCGAGAATAAACTCGACCAGTTACTTGTCCTGCAAGAGCAATCCGTCGACACAACTGTCCGTCCACCTTTGAAACCGGAATATCTGGATATCATAGATGTTTCTAGAATCTTGAAAGTTGAGCAAAAGACTATCTATAACTGGGTTTGGGCAGGTAAGATCCCATTTCTCAAAGCTAATGGTAGGCTGCTGTTTCTTCGTGAAGAGATTGATAGTATACTACGTAAGCGAGAGTGTAGGTAAATTCTCTCAAAAATTAGATTCTTTCAATATTCTTCTATTGTTCACTATTATTGAACAAAATTAATTTATTGAACAAAATATTTGGTGGCTTTGTATTTGTTCATTATCTTTGCAGTGTTCAATATTATTGAACAAGTAATAAATGATGAACAAGTATGGAAGAAATACATATTATAGAACAGGCAGTAAGTGCAATGAAGCAACAATGGGGAGAAAGTGGACTCAATATCACCTATGATTTAACCCCACAAAGTAATCCTATACTTAAAGGACGAGTTAACATCATAGGAATAGACTTTCCTTGCCTTGTAGAAAACGAGGTGAATAGTATCAACATTGGCCGCATTCAGGATTTGATAAAAGGGTGTGCTGAACTACAAAAAACTCCTATTTTGCTTATAGCACGATATGTTCAACCAGGTGTTTATAACATTTTACGAACGGCAGGCATTAATTTTGTAGACACTGTTGGTAACTATCAAATCCTATATACAAAAGGTAAGAAGCTGATTTTTCAACTTTCTCACACAGGTGAAAAAGCACCTATAGCGCTTAACAAGGCTTATCCAATCTTTCAAGAAGCAGGCTTAAAAGTTATTTTTTATTTGTTGCAAGATGTAGACAATGTGGGTAAAACTTTTAGGGAAATCAAAGAACAGTGCGATGTTTCGTTAGGTACTATAAAAAATGTACTTGATGAATTAGAAGCTCGAAAGTTTGTATTGACTACTAAAAGAAAGCGTATACTGAAAGACAAACGCAGGTTGCTTGACCTATGGGTGGAAAACTATCATCATGTTCTTAAGCCAAAACTTTTGGTGAAGCATTTTGCCTTTCGAGATGAACAGTCTAAAGCACAATGGGATAAAATAGTGTTGCCCGAAGGAATATGCTGGGGTGGAGAGTGTGCTGCTTATCAAGTAAACGGATATTTAACTCCACAAAAGTTTGAAATATATACCGATGTAGCTTGGGGTAATCTGATGAAAACAGGTGCCATGCGTGCTACAGAAGGAGAAATTACAATGTATCAGAAGTTTTGGAAAGGCAGTACAATGCCAATAATTCTTATTTATGCAGACTTATTAGGTGATGGCAATAGTCGTTCGATAGAAGCTGCAAACAAAATATTGAATGATGAGCTTTCAAATTTCAAGTAATAAGATAGACAATCCACTTTTGGTTGAACTATTAAGAACCGCCAGCGAATGTTTTAAAGAGGTAGGACAAGACTTCTTTGTAATTGGTGCAACTGCACGTGATATACTGATACAGCAATTAGTAGGCATAAGCTCTGGTCGAAAAACGAGAGATTTAGATTTAGCTATTGCTATTCCTAATTGGGAAGCCTTTGACGAAATAAAGCAGATGCTTTTGGCGCATGGTTTCACTAAGGATGAGAAAATGTATCAACGCTTCTATTATGGGGTTTATGAAATGGATATTGTTCCTTACGGAGATGTTGCAAAAGAAGATGGATATATTTATTGGCCACCAGAAGAAGATATTGCCATGTCTGTAAAAGGTTATGAGGAAGTACTAAAAGATGCTATAACCATAAGTATTGATAACGAATTTGACATCAAGCTAGCATCACTTCACGGACTTTTTATCCTAAAATTTAATGCTTGGTTAGATCGTAACCTGCAAACAAATAAAGATGCTGATGATATGGGGTTTATCATTGAGAACTACTTCATAGCCAACTTAAATAGGAGTGTGTACCAAGAAGTTTTTGATTGGGACGATTTTGATGAGTTTATTGTCGGTGCATATTGGCTTGCCAATGACATTGTAGGTTTTCTCCCCATAAAGTATTTATCCTATTATGAAAAATGCCTACAAAAGGAAATCGCAAAAGAAGAGGACAGTAGGCTTCTTCAACAAATACTGGACAGTAACTCAGTTCTTCAGTATGAGCAAGTTTTATATGCTTTCCAAAAAATGATAGAAGTTTTTAATAAGTTTACCCGATGAAAATATGTATTGCTTTTCAAAGCATAGCTGCTAACGAAATGAATGGAGACTTTATTCTTCATAAGAAAATAGCAGGCGGAACTTTGGTTTTACTTGCTGATGGTATGGGAGGATTAGATTTTCCTGAACAGGCATCGAAAATCGTTTGTGAAGCAATCCTTGATTACTTTGAAAGTTACAATGCGTCTGTCCCCTCAAAGATTATTCAAGAGAGCTTAGAATATGCCGATAAAACCTTACGCAAGGCATGCTACCAAAGAAAGTGTAAGATGGGTACTGCCCTCACGCTCGTGTATCTGACGGATAGCTTTCTCTATTATACTTCATTGGGTGATGTTCGTCTATATCATGAACATATTAATGGGACAATCACACTGCTGACGTCCGATGATGTAATCAACATTGGAGGTAAGAGTTACCTTACAGTCTGTATTAATGGAAGAGGGTACAGAACTCAAATAGAAGTATATCAAATGTCAGTACAAACAGGAGATCGCTTCATACTTTGTAGCGATGGCTTCTACAAAAAATATGATGTAAGTGAGTACTTGCAACAGAGAACTTCATCACCTTTACAATGTACGGAAGATGACTGTTCTGTGGTTGAAATTAATATAAAATAAAATGTTAGATTTCGACAGCAATATATATACTACCGAAATCTAATCTTCTATATATTGGAGAATTAGTGCCTCCATTTTGGACGAAAACCTTGTGAACGACCATCCTCACTGTCTTCATGTATCTTAGATTGTTTATTATCTATTTGGTTAGGTAGTCCACTTATGGATATGGATTTGTCATGTTCTACATCTCCTTTTGCCTCTTTATTGGTAGAAATTGTCAATGCAATCTTTCTGTCCAATTCAGCAGCTTTACTTTTAAATGAGCGAAGCTCGTCCTCTTTCTTCCAAGAACTGTTTGCAATGTTGGTGTAAACTTCTTTATTGGCCACAACCTTTGCCATTTCCTTCTCATGCGATTCTATCACCTTTGGAATACGCTCCAAGGCATTAATGAAGTTCTGACACGCAAGTTTCGGGTCAGTTGCCAACTTACCGTTATTATAGGTATAGTAGATACTCTCCTGCCCTTTCACAAAAAAGCGGTTCACCGAACAGTCGAACAAGTCCTTGGAAGTACTCTCTGTCTTGACCATAATGGAGAAACCATAGATTTCGCCAATTTTGTTGTACTCTCCTTTGGTGCGAGCTTTTTCGTCTATTTCCTGTAAACGTGCAGCAATAGCCTTGATGTCGGTACTGTCTTCCACACCTTTGATTGTCAGTTTATTTATAGGTGTACCTTCCTCATCACGTTCTACACGCTGCTCAAATAGAGTGAGGTCAGACTGTGCCTCCTTGATTTTATCCGTATGGAAAGATACGGAACTTTCAATCTCTGCCAACTTGCCCGTTGCGGCATCACGCTCACGGAGGAAGTTCTTGCGTTCTGATTCTAAGGTGGTAATTTTCTTGTCAAGTCTTGCTTTCTCCAAAAGGTCGGTATTGCCAGAAAGCACCGCTACGTATTCGGAGAAGTTCATGCCGCTGTCCTCATCCATTGAACCCTCATCGATGGTGCGACTGCCAAGCGTATTCGTCTTCAGCTGATTGATGAACAGCTGCTTGTTGTGCAGCAGGTTAAACTTGTAGCTATCCAAGGAACGTTCCACAGCATAGATAATCACATCGACCTTGTTGTTCGCAAATTCCTTGGCGACAAGGTTTCCCTTGCGCACCGCTCGTCCGTTGCGCTGTTCCAAGTCTGAAGGTCGCCAAGGAGTGTCCAAATGATGGATGGCTACGGTACGCTGCTGTGCATTCACGCCAGTACCCAACATAGAGGTAGAACCGAAGATAATGCGAATGTCACCACGGTTCATCGCATCCACCATCGCCTTCTTAGCTTTCTCATTCTTGCATTCCTGAATGAAACGTATTTCGTAGGACGGGATATGATAGTCTTCTACCAGCTTACGCTTGATTTCCGAATAGACATTGAAGTCTCCACCGGGCTTATAAGTACCTAAATCAGAGAAAACGAACTGCGTACCTTTCTGTGCATCGTACTTTTGATAATAGTCATTGAGCATCTTGGCACAGTGACTTGCCTTGTTGTCGATATGATCTGAGTACCCATTTTCATCTATCATGCGTAAATCAAGGCTCATCTTGCGGGCATAGTCTGTTGCAATCAGCATCTTTGCCCTTTCCTCGCTCTCACTCAGAGGTGCTCGTCCCAAAAGCGTGGCATCACCACTCTTAGCAAACTCCATCAGTTTGCCGATAAAAACTTCCTGCTCGGGTGTCGGTGGTATGTTATGCAGTATCTCGTTCTTCTCCGGACGGTCGATACCGATGTCCTTGGCAGTGCGGAAATCGCAAATCTCCGCATAAAAGTAATGGGGGTGAATGTAATCGACTGATTACTAATAAAAAGCAGAATATATAATCTGATAAGGTGAACGACTAAGAAACGAGCGAGTTTCTTTCCCTTTCTTTATTCTGCAAAGTCTCAAAGAACTCTCTGTTTGATGTTGCAAAGATAGCGATATAATTCATATAAGCAAAGTATTTACGTTGTTTTTTCAATGAAAATCAACCTTAGACATTTCTAATTCTATAAAATCGCCATTTTAAGGTATTGCATATATCTATGAACAATGGTAATTTTGCAAAATGATAATCAAAAGAATTCTTTTAATCTTCATCATTCTACTTCTGCTGTTTCCCACTGCTAATGCTACTATTTTGAATTTAGTTGTGGGTGATACTATATACCCTACTCGAAAACATGTTTCTTCATTACATAAAACGATAGAACTCGATGAAGTTCAAGTTATTGGACAGCGGAAATTGTTTTCCATAAGAAAAGACACCACGTTTATCAATACTGATTGCCTTCGAGTAAGGAAAGGTGCTAACTTGGAAGACTTAATCAGGAATATTCCGGGCATGGAATACGACAAGGCGAACAGGCAACTATCATTCAAAGGAAAGCCATTGAACGGCGTAAACATCAATGGCGAGACCTTTATGGGCAACGACATTATCGCAGCGTTGGAGAATATGCCAACCGATGCAGTGGAACTACTGAAACTGTATGACATGCTCAGCGCATTGGAGAAAATGACGGGAGTAGATGATGGTGCCGACAATTATGTGCTGGACATCAAGACCAAATCTACCTACAATGGCAGCCTGACAGGAACACTAACGGCTGAACACGGCAATCGCGACAGACGCAGGGATGAGGTACAGGGCAATCTATTCAATGCCGATGGCGAAAACACCTCGCTGACTTTGCGCTCTGACAATCTTAGTAATATGAACATTGGGGGAAACAATTTCCAAAACATATTGTCGGGCAATATCGTGAAGAAATTTGGTAAGAAAATTACGCTCAATGCAAGCCTCTCACTCAATGCCTTCCACAATGGAAGCGAGAATCATGACTATGATGAGCAATATCTTTCATCGGGAACAAAATATCGGGAATCAATGCTGCTTTCCTTGAGCAAGAATCACAGTAATGCCGCAAACATAAATCTGCAGTATAACATAGACAAAAAGACTTTGCTGAATATAAGTGCAAATGGAAACTTCGGACGGTCAGACAACCTGACTGACAACACAACATACCTATATGAGCGCAATACGGCTGCGGACACGCTGACCTCGGGAACGCTGCGAAATAACACAAAAAGCAATGGAAAGAATTACCATGTATCTGCCGACCTCACACGGCGGATTGGCAAGGCTGGGGCATCATTTACCGTGAAGGCGACACTTGGCGGTAACTCGAATGAAACTAATAATACCAGCCTTTCACTGACGAAATTCCACCACCTGCGCAACGCTGTGGGCGGAGATTCACTACTGTTGCGCAATCTTTGCCAACAACTGCCCACCCTGCGCAACGAAAGCAGAATATCATTGCAATATACCCATCCTTTTGGCAAACAGTTGAAATTGCAGACAGGGTACGGACTGCATCACGAAGAGGATAGAAACACAAGCAACACTTACGACTATACTATACCGAATAGACCATACATAGATAGCCTAAGTTATGAGAACACACTATCTATATGTGGGCAGGAACTCACCCTGAGAATGGATTATAAGGGTAAGCAATGGAAGATAAACAGTGGCATTGATGTAGAATGGCAACGCAGGAATATCTGCCGGCAACACAATTCGGAAACAGTGGACTATACAGTCAAGGCTACGGAATACAAGCCCAAGTTCGGCGCAAAGTGGAACAACGGAAAAATAGAAGTTGAACTGCGTTATAACGGAAACACACAACAGCCTTCCATACAGGCTTTGCTGACACTTGATGACAAGAGCAACCCGCTGTCCGTGAAGATAGGCAATCCGCAGTTGAAGCCAGCCTATCAACAACAACTGTCCATCAGATTAAATGAGAGAAAATATGGTATTACCTTTATGGGCAATTACCACAACTCGTTCAATGATTTTGCAGAGGAAGTAACGTATGACTCAAATACTGGCGCACGGACATACAGAACTGTCAATATCAACGGAAATTATTCTGTGGACGGGATGCTGCAATGGCAGAAACAAGTGAAGCGTCTGATGCTCTCTGGTACTATGAGAACTTCTTTTAAAAACCACGTCTATCTCTTTCACGAACAAACGTACGGTAATGCTTTGAAGAGCAAGACACATACAACGGGTAATGAGGTTAGCCTACGATTGAACTACCAGCCGAAATGGGGGAATATTGACCTACACGCCAGTTGGCAACTCTACCGTTCCAACAACTTACTGACAAACACCCATGTAAATACCATTGACTACGACTGTGGCATCAGCGGCACAGTAGAACTTCCCCACGACATTGAAATATGGGCGATGCAAATTGTCATCTGCGCCGAGGAACCTATTCAACCACAGATGATGACCAGTGGCTATTGAACGTGGGAGCATCGTGGCGTTTTCTCAGGAAGAAACAAGCCACGCTCTCATTCAAATGGAACGACATTCTGAATAGGCGAAGGGACCTCAACCGTTCCGTTTCAGGTTACGGGTATCACGAGAGTTTCCGACCGCAGATACATAGTTATGCCCTCGTATCGCTGCGATACCGTTTTAGCCTTACCAAAAGTAAAACAGATAAAAATTCTCACAAACAGCAAAATCCTAATAAATAAGGATTGCAAAAATAAAAATAAAATCATAAGAAATAGGTATTGTGAAATCCAAACAAGGCTCCTACCTTTGCAACTCAAAACAATTAATTTATTATCGAAAATGAAAATAGTAAAGAATTTAACATTACCAGTATTGGTATTCCTTGTGATGGGACTTGCCTCATGTAGCAGTGATGATAATACAGTTCATTACAGCACAAACTCCCTTAAAAATACAGAATTGATGACTGTGTTGAAATCGAAAGGTTATCAGTTCGACAAAGACGGTAAGTTGGAACTCAACGATTTGGCCAACAATACCACATCGCTTGACCTTAGCGGTACAAACCTGAAGGATCTCAGCGGTCTTGATATTCTTCCAAACCTAAAAGATGTAAAACTCTCCAATAACGGGTATGGACCTGTTTTCGACTTCGCTCAGCTGCCAGCACAAATTACCGGTGTAGATTTGACGGGCAACGACATTTATGACTTTGAAGGACTGGTGAATGTAAAGACGGAAGAGAATGGTGATGAAACCGTAACACAGTTGCACAAAATCACAAAATTGTACTTGCCACAGACAGCAAAGTTCAACATCAAAGACCTTGTGCGTTTCTATCGAGAGAAGAAGGCAGAGATTGAGTCTGGAAGTATAGACGTGAAGATGGAAACAGCAAAAGGCGACTTGCAGAAATACAATACCATTCGCGAGATACCTGATGAGAATATAAGGGCTAATTTCAAAAAATATTTTTCCAGCATCTTTGATGAAGACGGTATTCATATTGACATCAGCAAGCGGTTAAGCAACAAAGATAGGTCGAATGCCTGTGTATTTAATAAGTGGTATGGAGTAGCCACTGCTGAAACACTGGAAGGGGTACAATATATTGTGAACAATCCTTATTGGGACGGCAAACTTCTTACTGTAAACCTGACAAACAAAGCGAAACTCCCATACCTGAGACCCTGTAGCGGTCTCATGACCTTGTCATTGACAGACGTGGATGCCTCTGAAGGCATCAATCTTGAGGATGCTACAAACATGACAGGTCTCCTATGGGTAAAGGTTAGCGGTATTAGCGAAATAGATTTAAGCCATAGTACCCTGTTTGGTCAGAGAGCGATTGAGCAGGAACAGGATGGTCCCGGTGGTTCCTCACTTGTTTTTGTAGAATGCCCGGATTTGAAAAAGATAGCTTTACCGGAAAAAAGCGGATTGCGATCTTATATGATAACATTTGCGAATATGAAGAGTTTAGAACAGGTAGATTTGTCCAAATTTAAGATGATATCCAATTTGGAACTTGGTGGTTTATCTGCGAATTGTCGTGTTACCTATCCGGAATTGACGGAATTTCATACCTACGATAAAAAAACCTCTTTTGCGTGTACGCAAGACGTGTTTGACAGACAGGAAACAAAAGACTTTATCAAGAAGTATCTCAAGGTCTTGACCAGTGGTGGTGGCTACATAGATGGAGTTGAATGGTCATCACTAATTAATAATTAACAAAACATAAAAAAGATGAAACATTTATTTATTTCTACCGTATTGACGGTAATCAGCATTTTAGGATTTGCAGTAAATTCTAATGCGCAGACAGGTACTTACAATGGTACGTTGAGTAACATTACTATGAATGGGAAATCATACAATGATGCTACAAATCAGAGCTTTACATTGACAAGCACTGGTGGTAACCTGTATGATTTGAGAGGTACAGTGGGACCTATTGGCAAGATGCCAGGAACAATCAAAGTAGAACTTAAAGTTTCTATCAACAACGGAGTTGTTACAGCAACGACCCCCATAGGCGGTTATGCCGGTAAATTGATGTTGTTGGATGGTGGATTACCCATTAAAATTAAATTATCCAGTTTTACAGGCTCTCTTGTAAATAATGAACTCCATTTCGTTCTTGACACATACGCAGGTTGGCAATTTGTTCCTGTCTTCCCTGCTTCTGTTACTTTTGACGGTACGCTACAACCATAACAAGGCGACATGCGATTCATAACAGTAAAATGTATCCTTTGCCTCTTGGCAGTGTTCTCATTGGGTTTATCTTCCTGTAACAGTGATGACAATTTGGAACAAAAAGCCCCCGCTCAGGAATACCTAAAAGAGGCAAAGGATATTTTGTCAGGAGATATTGTCCTTTCCACAAAAGCGACAATGAACACGGTCGATAAGACCCTCCTGCCCCAAGGATGTCCTACTAAATTTAATTTCAATTGGGAGAAGGACAGTCTTCGTCTGACGCTCGATGGCTTTACCGTAGGCAAGATGCCATTGATTGTGTATTTCTCATGCAAATGTAAGTTTATGCAACTCAACTCTTGGGAAAAAGACGAATATAAAGGGGATGGCTGGATAAAGTTTAAGGGTAAGGACGGTAGCGTTACGGGAAATCCTAAAGATGATTCCGGAGTACAGCAAGGAAGTGGCGCAGGTGTAGAAGGCTATCTGAATGTGAAAACAAACCAGATTACATTCATAGTTGATTACAACATGATGAACGTACGTTCCGAGTGTTTCTTGCAGACCATCGACAAGAACCGTATCAACAATTACGAAGCCGAGTTTGCCCAATACGAGAAGGACTTGGCAGCCTATAAGAAGGAACACGGATTGTAATACGTTACAAATATGACAATAAAGGAAGTGAGGGGCTGTGAGTGCTTTCACTTCCTTTTTCAATAATAAAAAGAAACGATGCAGAAGAAAGGATTCTTATTCTTACTCCTTTGCCTGCTTTTGGCGATAAGCGCACAGGCACAGCGCAGGGTAAGGATAACCATACTTGAGAAAGATACGCAGCAACCTTTGGTAGGGGCTACTGTGCAATATGCCACGAGCAAAGAGATGTTGGATGTTAAGAATACCATTACCGACATTGAAGGCAAGGTGATATTAAGTATAGAAAAGGGAAAGGAACTATACTATAATGTCCATGCAACGGGCTTCGTCCCCGTAAAAGGAAGTGTGCCGCCACAGGAAAACAACATAAAGATTGTTATGCGCGAAGACGTGCTGCACCTGAACGATGTCGTTGTAACAGGTTCACGAACAGAGCGCCCCGTAAAACTTTCGCCCATTACCACACAGGTATTGGGCGGAAAGGCACTCGTTGATGCAGGGTACAGCGACCTACAACATGCCCTGCAACAAGAGACACCAGGACTCAACATTCAGAAAGTGGGTTTCGGCAACGAAATCTCGATGCAGGGACTCGACGCGCGCCACGTTCTCTTTCTGCAAGACGGTGAACGAATGACGGGCGATATGGCAGGCAACCTCGACTACGAACGCTTTAATCTGCACGCCATCGACCGTGTGGAGATTGTAAAGGGTGCCAGCAGTACTCTGTATGGCAGTCGTGCTTCGGGTGCGGTCATCAATCTTATTTCTAAAAAAGCGACCAAACCATTGGATATTCAGGCAGGTATGCGCTGGGCACAGATGAACGAGCGCAACTACAAGACACCGTCTCCAAAAGATTTTCTATATATGTTTGAGAAGAACAGCGACCGCCCTAACCTGCAAGCATGGCTTTCGGCAGGAGTGAAGCACAAGGCTTTCACCTCACAAACCGACGTATGGTATAGTGAGAGCGATGCCTTTTATCTGTATCAGGCGGAGAACGACAGCAAGACCTACACAAAGGAGGCTAACCCATTCCTCCCTCACGACATCACGCTAAACGGCACTGCCGTCCGTTCACCAATGGGTATTGAGGGAACGGAGCATATCTCGGCAGCGCAGAAGTTCTATTACGAGCCTAACAGAAACCTGTCGGTACAGGTGTATGGTTCGATGTTCTTCATGAACTCATACGACCTGATACAAGACATGACCTTCTCGCAGAGTCGCGACTTCATGGCAGGCGTTAAGGCGAAATATAATGTAAAAGACTGGTTTACCGTAAACCTTAGCATACACAACGATTTCTACGACCGTTTCAAACGGCACGAGCGTATCGATGAACGCAAGAAGGTGTACAAGAGTAAAATATTCGAGCCACGTCTCACACTGACAAGTACCTACTTTAGCGGACACAGCATCATACTTGGAGTGGAACATACTTCGGATGAACTCACCAGCGACCGATTTGTAAACCGTAAGATGACCACTCGGGCACTGCACGAGACGGAATACTTCCTGCAAGATGAATGGACGGCAAACAAGCATTGGATGCTGTCGACAGGCGTGCGCACTAACTTCTCGAAGGCGTTCGGATTTATGTATATGCCAAAGATTGCAGTTAAATATTCGCCTGATGAGCATTGGGCAATACGTGCCAACTACTCCATGGGCTATCGTGCGCCCAGCATCAAGGAACTGTTCTTCAACTGGGATCATCTCGGAATGTTCCAGATAAGGGGTAGCGAAGACCTGAAGCCAGAGAAGAACCATTATTTCTCTTTGGGAGCAGAATACACCCATAATGGTTTCTTCATGAATGTAAATGCTTACATTAATAAGTTCCGTAACAAGATAGAGGGCGTATGGCATATTTACGATATGCAGTACAACTTCGAATACACCAATCTCAGCAGTCAGCGTCTGTACGGAATCGAGGCTATCCTGAAGTGGCATTTCCTCGACCACTTTACCCTGAACGGAACTTACAGCTATGTAAACGTGAGCAAGCAGGATGGCATACAAGTGAATACCACGTCGCCACATGCTGCCACGGCAAGCATCGACTATGTATATAACAAGCCTAACTACCGCTTGAAAACCATCTTCAGTGCATCGCTCATGGGCGAGAAAAACTTTGATGTGCAAGATCGTGTGTGGGTGGAAGAACATCATAAGAGCTACGATGCCTATTTCCGCTGCACGCTGCCTACCTATGCACTCTGTAACTTGGCAGTGGTGCAGACATTCTACAACAAAGTGAAAGTTACGCTCGGAGTAGATAACATCTTCAACTATGTGCCCCACACCTTGGGGTCGGGCATCACTATGTTCAATGTTCCTGCCACCAGCGGTGCAAAGGGATATGTGCAAGTGGAGTTTCTTGTTGATGACATTGTAAAATCATTAAAAAGAAAGAAATGAGAAAATACATATTCATACTTTTCGCTTTAACGACAGCATTGTCCTCGTGCGTGAGTTACGATGCGGAGGAGTTTACGGGCAAAACGCTGCCAAGAGTTACGGGATACACCACTGGCATTACCAACGATTGGCTGTACATCAATTTGCGCACAGGAAAAATATTCAACCTTGACAAGCCCAATGGCGACATTAAAGAGGGCGAACAGCGGGAACGTACCGACTGGGACATTGCCTTTTGCGGCTACCGTATGCGAACGAATAGCGGAACATCGGGTAATGGAAAAGGCGGAGCCGCCGACTTAGGATACGGCAGTTACGACACTTGGAAAACGGTGGCGCAATTGCCAACCAATTTACAATGGGTGGTGGATGACCATTCGGTATATATCACCATGTCGCAAAACGACTGGAACAAGTATCTCATCGCCAATAAACTCGACTTTGAACAGAATCCTTGGTTCGATCCCAATCGCGGTCCTGCATCGACACAGACAGATGCTAACCCCATATTGGCAAAAGCGATGACCTTCACAGGTCCGCCACCTGTATATGCACCCTCGTTCCATACATACGTGGTACGCACTGCCGACGGAGAGCGATATTTCAAATTACAGATCATCAGTTGGTACAAAGCCGATGTCGAAATAGGCGACACGGGCGGACAGATGAGCTATTATTGTGATGAACTCCGGTAGGTTTTAGGAAGTGTATTACCAATCAACGAAAAGTGCATTATGAAACTCAAAAAATTGCATTATGAAACTTCAAAAAGTGCATTATCAATCAGACAGGAGTTAATGAGCAATCCCGAGAAAGTCAATAGGCAACAGAAAAATAGCTAATGAACATCCTTCAAAAAGCTCACGACCAATTTTGAAAAAGCTAATTACCAATCTGAGAAAAGCTAATGAGCTTTTTGCACTATCTTCTTATCTGTTGGCAAATAACAGATTGACTAAAACGAAAGAAAAGAATGAAAAATAAACAAAAATACTATCCAAGGCAAACTCTTATAGCCTTTCTGTTAGTTCTCTTCGCCATGCCATTGGGACACGCACTGATGATACTCATGGAAAAATTCATGGGCGAGGGAGCCATGCACATCGCTGGTTTTATGATGGGCTTTGTAGGTTTAATCCTTGTCATTATCGGCGTGTTCGTAAAGGGAGATACTCGGCAGACATTGTGGGGTTTCATCGGTGGACTGCTTTTTTGGACAGGCTGGGTGGAGTTTCTTTTTCTCTATTATGCCCGTCGCTATGGTGTTCAGCCCGAGATTGAAAACGGAGAGATAGTAACCAAGCCCGAATACCTTATCATGCCCGCATCGTTCGGATTATGGATGATGGTGATGACGATGTATGTGTTCAGCACCCGCAACGGTTGCGACTTCATCACATGGATTCAGAAAGTCGTTTTCCGCACAAAGCGTAAGGTGATAGCCGCCCAGCACATGACACGCCACACCAGCATCGTAACCTTTATGGAGCTCAATATGATGCTCTGGGGGCTTTACCTGTTGCTGATGTTCTGTTACGACAAGCGTTTCCTCGGCGACCACCATCCCGTTACGTTCCTCGTAGGAGTGGGGTGCCTCATAGGCTCGTTCTTTATATTGCGTCGCCAACTGCGTCTTGCCTCATGGGGTGCAAACATCCGCATGGCAATCGCAACGGTTGTCGTGTTCTGGGTACCTGTGGAAGTGCTTGGTCGCCTTGACTTTTTCAAGGAGATTTGGATTGAGCCGGAGAAGTATACTACCCAGATGATTTGCATCCTCGTGGCATTCGTGGCATTGCTCGTCTATATCATGTTTGCAGCTCACAAGAAGAAAAGCCATGAGTAACAAGAAACTATATTGGTGGAAATCCATCGTGTCGATGGGCGTGATATTGGGAAGCATGCCCATGGTTCACTTGGTGGCACGAGTATTGAAGGACAACTACGACGGCACGCAACTGTTGGGTGCTGGCATGGCTGTGGGATTCGTGGGCTTGGTGATGGTGGTGGTCGGTGTTTTCGTCAAGGGACAGACTCGCCAAACCTTGCTCGGACTTATCGGTGGCATGTTCTACTGGACGGGTTGGGTGGATTTCCTCTTCATGTATTATGCCCATCGTTGGGGCACACATGCTGAGATTGACCCAGTGACAGGAGAAGTGTTGAGCCGCCCTGAATATCTTCTGCTCCCTGCCACCTTTGGCTTGTGGGCAATGGTGATGTTGCTCTACATCTTCTGTTCCCGAAATGCCTGCAACTTCCTCAACTGGTGGCAGACGCTCTTCTTGGGGAAGAACAAGCGACTCATCGCCGCTCGCCCGATGACACGCCACACCAGCATTGTTACCTTCATGGAAATCAACACAATGCTCTGGACTTGCTATCTCCTGCTGATGAACCTCTACGATCCTCAATTGTTTGGTCGTGAGAGTCCAGTCACCTTCGGTGTAGCCTTCGGTGCCTTGCTTTCCGCCCCATACGTATTTCGCAAGCAACTCCACTTGCAATCGTGGGGAGCAAACATCAGAATGGGTACGGCAACGGTCATCGTGTTCTGGATAGCGGTAGAGGCATTTAATCGCACGGGCATCATCGGGAAGCTCATTGCACATCCGAGCGAATATCCTTGGCATTGGGTGGTAATGGTGATAGAACTTTGTTTCTTGGCAGGAAAGATTGTCAAGGATGCAAGGGCGAAGAAAGAAAAGAAATAAGATAGATAATCAGATAAGGAAATCAATGAAGAAAGGAACTTGGAGAAAACAACATAAATGGCTTGGTATCGGCTTGAGCTTCTTCATGCTGATGTTCTGCGTGTCAGGCATCCTGCTCAATCATCGTTCACTCATCAAGGAGGTGAACGTGAGCAGGAAGTACCTGCCAAGTCGTTATGAGTTTCGGAATTGGAATGGTGGATTGCTACGAGGCACGCTTGACATTGGCAAGGATTTAATGGTAGATTCCATGAGGAATGTGGATTCTTGTCGCCAACTGTTGCTTTATGGCAATGGTGGCATCTGGCTTACCGACTCCAAGGATTTCAATGAGGGGTTGCCAGAAGGTGCAGACTATCGTCAAATCAAAAATGTCATAAGGCTTGATAATGGAAGGATATTTGCTGTCTCACCTTTCGGGGCTTTATCGCTATGGAGTGCATAACAAATGGCATGAGGTGAATATGTCACTGGAGGATGAGGAGAAATTTACGGACATCGCTTCGCATGGCGACACCCTTGTAGTGCTCAGTCGTTCCTTTGTCTATACCTCGCTTCCTCCTTATACACAGATACAATCCTCAAACCCATGGAGGGACAATTGGAGAAGTTGAGGCTATTATTTCTCAAACTAACCATAAGTCATGGAATAATGTTCCAGAGAGCTACAGGCAATCACAGGCATCCTATGCTTATTATAGCCTTACTAAAGCCATTCCAAAGTTGTCCAAGCCCCAAATTGATAATTATATTTATAGATTAAATGATGCGTTTATAGGGACTGCGACTTTCAGTTTTGAAAATAATATGGTGAATTTTATATTTAATTTGCAAGAAGTTATTGTACCTGCATCAAAATAATCTTGTAAGTGTATGGAACAAAATAAAATATTGTTTATTATAGGTATAATGACTATGTTCTCTTGCCATTCTATTCATAAAACAATGGAATCTGGCAATGGGCAACTTAGCAATTCAGAAATTATCCAATTATTAACTGATGACAGTGTAAAGTATTGGATAGGTGTTAATTTTGGTTCTTCTTTTAAATTTGCCAGAGAAGGCTTAAGATTCAATTCTTATAATAAGAAAGGAGATGAAGAATTTACTTCCCAACAGGACATTTTATTCCCTAAAGTGTTTGATGTTGATGGCATGCGAGTTTTTATTTATTGGAAACTTCCACATCCTGTGGAAAAGCTCTATCCATATGTTGATTACAAAATACGGAAAATTTCAAAAGATACGTTAGTTATAGGGGATTATACAGACTTTGTGTTTGTTAATGGTCATGGTAATGCCCCAAATCGGGAATTGTCAAAATAAAAAAATAATAAATGTGGGGTAATACTCCAAATCGGGAGTTATTGAAATAATTATCTGATTATCAATGTACTTTCCAAAAGATAAAGTATTAGGGCAGAGTGGAAAAATCGTTGAAACTGGTCCTATGTAATCGTTCAAAGTGACCCTTTTGTATCATCCAAAGAGGGATTGGACATTCGCGGTACGATACGAGTATGGGTGTTATGATTTATCAGCATTCATTCTTCTCTACTCCCAAAGGATTTTGTCAGTTGTACTGCTTGCTGTTGTAGTCTGATGAGAATTTGGGAATAGGTTTCGAGTTTGCCGAGCAGTTGTTGAGCAGTGGCAACAGAATGATAAGTATTGAGGACTTTCACGACTTCGTTGTACAGAACTCCTATCTTATGAGCCAAGGCAACGATTTCTGAGAGTTTCTCCAAGTAAGGTTCTTTTGCAGGGTCTTGGGTGATGACCTTAAAAGATTCACCAAGAAGCCTTGCTCGGACAAAGTCGCTCTTTGTCTTTGCTCCCGACTTGCGATAGAGTCTGATAAGTTTCTGCTGGTCTTCGGAATTAGGTATTCTGATGTGCCATCTGTCCCATCGTGGGCAGGTGGCACATCTGCCGTCTGGCTTCTTTTGTTTTTGCTTCTTCATTGC
>NZ_BAKF01000039.1 GCF_000614025.1 Prevotella aurantiaca JCM 15754 | reverse complement strand
ATACATTTGACCATTAAATGAAAAAGAGAGCATTTTTGCCCCCTTTCAGGAGTACATTTGACCATTAAGCCGAAATTTTTTAGAGTTGTTTTTTAAAAGTGTTTAAGATATTTCTTCTTTTCCTTTTTCTTGTTTATTGCTGTTTGGCGGACGTTGAGAAATACAAGTATGAAGTTCAGATTATCGCTGATTAGGTATATTTGTTAACCACATAAAAGTGAGAATCTTTTTTTGTTTGTACCAACTTTTTGTTATCGGACAACCGATGTGTATAAGATAATAAGCTTTGAAGTTAACAAAAAAAGGATGGTTATGAATTTGTAGGACTTATTTGACAGCATTTTGTGACTTAAATTCTTCTTTTATATATTGAAATGCATTATTATTTCAGAATGGAGTCTTTTTTAGTGGTGGTATTTATTTATGGATTACATTTGATTTTATTTAATGTGTTGCTTTTTAGTAGCCCTCATATAGACATCATAGCCAAAATTTTATTAGGATGAGAAATATTCATATTTAGCCCTCTTGTTCTTCGAATCATATCGATCAAGTTTGAGGTTGATAAATCGTTTTTTTCAATCATTTTTATCAGGGATTTCAATTTGGGAAGACTAAATTAATTTTATAATTACGGATTTTAAATTTATAATTATAAAAATAAAATTTATAATTATAATTTTGATAGATTTTTATTATATTTTTTTCTTTCTTATTAGTATTAAAATATAGCTTTATTTTTTCCTCCAAAAGTCTGTTTTGTAGTGTAATATTAGCTATTAGTACATACGAGCTTTATAACCTCCGCTCCTATAAGTTGATTTAATTGAGCGCCTAGAATATAATCAGAGTAAATAGTTTGCCAGTGGTTTTCAAATAATGGATTTTCTATATTACAATTCCCCAAAGAATCAAGCGCATAAATAATTAGCCTTTCCTTGTCACAAATACCCATTATGTTAGAACGTAATATACGTGCATAAGATAAAGCTTGACGAAATGCTTTCTGTTCTTCTAACATTGATGACATATCAAATTTAACTTCTATAACCAATGGAGCACTTTCAAAATGTGTTCTTCCCTTTGGAAAGAATACGAAATCGGGAATAGCTTTCTCTTTCCTTCCCGCTTTTAATTGCAATTGTCTTGTCCAGTCAGAAGTTCGATAACCAATTCTTTTTAAGATAGGAATTAGAATATTCTCTTCTACATCCTTTTCTTGTTTAATTTCCCCAAAATCAATTGATTTCCCAACATAAAGTTGGGGGTAATTATCAGTTCTTGCACCTTTTTCTTTTGCTAACCTCAATAACTCCGAATAATCTTTGGCTGTAAATGCTATGCCGTTTATTCCTTGTAAACTCTTACGAACAATAGGTAGTTGCGAGAAATAAGAATCATTCTTCAAGTCAGCAAACGATATTTGTGGAAGTCTTACTCCTTTACATACTGTAGTTCTGCAATGGTAATAGTCGAAAGGGTTAAAGATACCAACAGATTCTGCACGCCAAATAGAATGGATAAAACTTCTTGGCGATGTGCAATATATAATAACGAGGTCTCCTTTACGTGTTCTCTCGTTGCAAGCCCAAATAGATGTTTGGGCTTGTGAATCTTTCCCTAATGAATCAAGAAACTCAAAATCTCCTTTGCCAGATCCTCCAGTTAGCCATACATTTGTAGGTGGTGGCAATTCTTCATTCTCTTGTTTTCCTTCTTCTAACAAAACTCTTGCTCCGTAATCGTATATGCAGGCGCAGACTTCAGCGTCTGTTAGTCCATTTTCTACTTGAAATTTATTTATTGCGCCACAAATATCATAGTAGTACATTAAATATTCTTTATAACTTTTTGTGCGCGGAATAGGTGGCAGTTCTATACCCAACGCATCACAGCTTTTTTGAATAATATCAAATCTACGTGGAAGAAGAATAGGCTTAAAGTAAGCATCATAAAAGTATAAGTACATTGATAAAGCATCTATTGTAGCTGTTTTTTGTCTGAATTTATCTGCTTTGATAAAATAATTTTCTTCAAACCAAATAATCTTTTCTTCTTGAATTTCAAACTCTTTTAAGTCATAGGATTCTACAAAAGTTTCGAAATTCTTGCGCTCGGAAAGTTCTTCGATTAAGAGATTCCGTTCGAAAAGGTTAACTTCGTACACAAATACACGATCTGCAAAATGTTGAGGTTTAATATAACCATTCAACTTTTGTAAGAAAGTTGCTATATTCTCTATTTTTTGATAAACATCATCTGTTTCTGGATTAAACATCGTAATTGCATTTTGACCATCTGATGATTGCTTATAATAGTTCCATAATTTTTTATTCATAGGATAAGTTTTATATTTTGAAATTATCTATAGCGTGAATTAATATTCAATTATGTGATACGAATATTTTTGTTATTAAAATTTAGATTATATTACATTGCAAAGTTAATTATTTTACCGATAGTATAAAATAATATATATGTATTTTTTATAATGATATTTAAATTTCAATCTAATGTGTTTTGTGAGAGATTTTTTAAATGGTATACAAACTTACTAATAGCTTTTATCAACTTAATATTTATGCAAGAATGGCGAACAAAAAGTTTTTGTTCGCCATTTAAGTTGTGATGTGAGAAGTTTAAACATTGCTTTGTAATATGCTTTATTACATATTTTGTAAGTACAATTTACGAATAAATACGAAGTTTACCTCCTATTACTATATGAACATTAGTGTGCAAAACGAATACTCGTTAAGAATTGTTCATTTTCGTTGTAAGCTACAGCTATATAGACTCCATTAGGTATATTTACTAAAGAGATATTCTCCTGGTGACCATTTGAGCACAATATTAAATTTCCGTTAGCTGAATAAAGAAGTATTTTGGCAACAGCTGCAGTTTTACAGATTGCATTTTCTGCTTGATTATAGCGTAGATACGATTTAGATTCTGCTTGCTGCTTAAATATTCCAGTAGTTCCTGTTGTTATTACTTTCCAACCATTTTCAGTTGCTTTTATTGTGTTTGCGTTTGAAGTACCTGGATTTTCGCTGATATCTGCAACACCCCATTTCAAAGAATCTTGTTCTTCTGGTGTAGCATTAGGTGCTTTAGGAAGTGCATCAAGTACACGAGTTAGAATATCAGCTGATAGTTGGTTGTTAGCGACCCCTAAAGAATATAACTTATTAAACTTTGTCCACTTTATATCGCGCAATTGATTTTGGTTGAGATGAAGCATTTTAAGTTTAGTGTTGCCCGTTAAATCTATTTCATTCAGCTTATTATTTTTGCAATAGAGTTCTTTTAGTTGCGTATTAGTTGAAAGATTTAAAGTTTCAATCGCATTATTACTGCATGCTATTCCCATTAGCATCGTGTTTGTAGCAAGGTCAAGTTTACTTAACTTATTGCTTTCTACATCCAAAGTGCGTAATCCAGTGTTTATTTTCAAATCAATTGAAGTTAGTAAGTTTCCAGCACAGTAAAGTTCTGCTAATATTTTATTAGTAGTAAGATCGATTGTAGCTAAACGATTTTGGCTTGCATCAAGTGTTACAAGAAGAGTGTTCGCTTTTACATCTATGTTTATCAGTTGATTATTTGCGCACCGCAGTGTTGATAATGCTTTGTTATGAGTTATATCTAAACTGCTTAATTGATTATTACTACAATCGAGAATCGAAAGTTTTTCAAGTCCACTTACGTCCAAATTAGTAAATAGGTTTTGTCTACATTTCAGTTGTGTTATTTTAGGAGTAGGTTTCAAATCAAGATTTGATAAGTTGTTATTACCAATTGATAAGCGTTGTAAACCAGAGTTATGAGAAAGATCTAAAGTTGATAGTTTATTATCAAAGGCAAACAAAGTCTCTAATTCCGGGTTGTGACTTACGTCAAGTGCTGTTAATTTATTTGCTCCACAACCTAATATTTTTAATGCAGCGTTATTGCTAAGGTCAAGGTTTTCTATATTATTATCACCACATGAAAGTTGCGTTAAAGCCACATTTTTGCTTACGTCAATAGAGTTTATTTGATTCTGATGACAAATTAGCACGTGTAATTCTGTATTTTTGCTGACATCAAGTGTCGATAAAGCATTGGACGCGCAATATAATTGATTGAGTGCAGTATTTGTTTCTACTTGCAGATTCTTCAATTTATTGTTGTGGCAGTATAATTCTTCTAAATGTTTTAGATTAGCTATATTTAGTGTTGTTAAATAATTATCGTTACATGCCAACCATTGAAGCGAACTTACAGCACTTGCGTCTAAAGTTGTGAGTTTATTACCACGACAGTCCAATTTTTTAAGTTGATGACAATCAGATAAGTCAATTTGAATCAAGTCGTTCTTATAACAAGTTAATGATACGATATTGCCTTTCACTACAATGTTTTGAGAACTTACGGTATAACCATCTTCCTCATTTCCATTTACTCCTTCTATGCTGAAAGTTTCACCATTTGCAGCTTCTATGTCAATATTAAATTCCTCACCCACAGCCTTAGAAGTTTGCAAGCGAATAATATCTTTAGGATTCTGTCCTATCATAGTACCAGTTCCAATCATAAAGAATAAAAGCGGTAATAACAAGCGACTAAATGACGTCGCGTTAAACGAAGTAGATAATGTTTTCATATACGTTGATTTGTTAAATGATTAAGAAACCGCAACAATGGCGGCTTAGTCGCAAAGGTAAAAATAAATTATCAAAAAACATTGCGGTTAGAAGTGATAATTTTGGTTGTGGCTGACAAATCGTAGAAAGAAATGCTGAATAAATTAAGATAAGAAATGTACTGGCAAACTTCGATGATTTCACAGACAAAAAGATTGCGAACATACAGAAGAAAATAAACATAAGACCGAGACAAAAACTAAATTTTAAAACACCAAAATGCGAGTTCTACAGAACAATATAATAATTTTGTACTTACTGGTTGACTCTACGATGAATTTCTTAAAAAGAAATTGCGAAAATGTTTAGATATGTATTTGAAATGTGCTAAATTTGCAAAAAGAACAAATGTAGAAGATTTGGAGAAGTTCGTAAACCTTAATCTTAGCAAACTTCCAGAATTTTCAAATAAGTCATATACTTTAGAATAGGACAAGATGGAAAAAAATATAATTCAAAAGTTGACTTGTGGTTATATCTGTTTATATATATAAGTATAATATTATCTGCAGTACCTATTCTTTTAATTGATTTTAATTGGATTGTTACTATTTTTCTATTTGTTATCCTCGCAGCGTTAACCTTGTATCCATTAGGAATTAAATATACAATTAATGGAAAAGTCTTATCTATTCATTGTCCTTTCTTTTCAACACAGGTAATTGATATTTTTGATATTTTGTTAATAGAATCTACGCACACTTTAGATTCGTCACCTGCAGCTTCAATTGATCGATTAAAGTTAACGTATAAGCATGGTTGTGTCATTATTTCACCTAAGAAAAAAAAGGATTTTGTAAATCATATTTTATCAATCAACTCAAAGGTTCATATAAAAATCAATTGAAGATATATAAAAAGTATTGCTGTTTGGTAAAACTTTTTAGGAACGTCTGAAATTAGGGTCAACACTTCTCACGAAGTATCGGCCCTTTTGGTTATCTTTGATTTTAGAAAAAAATAACCATGAACAAAGATAGTCATCTTACCGGACAGCAATAATATAAATAAAAACATGGGTCGTTTTGATTGCCAATTTATTCATCACTGAGATAATAATTTCATTTTTTATCTTGTTTTTATTTGTTGCTCTCGTAATTATCATGTAATTTTGCAGACAACCCCCATTGTTTGATAGATGGGTAAGACGTGTTTAACATATTAACCTTATAGCCTTTATTTGCCGAGAAGTTGGGCTCGATAAGATGAGAAATACTTTCTTTGTAAAATGGAGAATTGTCATTATATGATGAAAAACTATATTTTACTGTGTGTTTTTGCATTACTTTCTCTTGTTGCAAATGCGCAAGAACAGCGCGATTGGCAACGATTATACGACGAATTGATGGTTTCGGAGGAGCAGGAGGGAATGATGAATGAGGAAAATTACGATTTATTGTCCAACTTAGCATCGCATCCCATCAACTTGAATAAGGCAACACGTGAGGAGTTGGAGCAGCTTCCGTTTCTTACGGCTACACAGGTGGAAGACATTTTGGCTTACATTTATCAGTATCGTGGTATGCGGTCGGTGGGCGAACTACTGATGATAGAGTCACTCGATGCTGTAAGGAGCGAACTTTTGAGTTATTTTATAACGATAAATATAGATGAACAGCAGCATTTTCCAGCACTATCAACAATTTTGAAACGTGGTAAGCACGATATAACTTTTACTATGAAAGTTCCATTTTACGAGCGGAAGGGCGATAAAAATGGTTATCTGGGCTATCCTTTTACGCACTCGTTACGCTATAAATTTGCTTATTCCGACTACTTTCAAGCTGGTTTTGTGGGTGCACAAGATGCTGGCGAACCTTTCTTTGCCCATAAAAATATGCTTGGATACGACCATTATAGCTTTTATATTGCTGTACGCAAATTGGGTCGCATAAAGTCTGCCGTTGTAGGGCGCTATAAAGTACGGTTCGGTCAAGGTCTTGTTATCAATAATGATTTTAATTTTGGCAAAACGATGAGTCTTCTTTCCCAAGGACGTTCTTATACAACAGTTCGTCCAAACACCTCACGTTCGCAAGCTAATTATATGCAAGGTGGTGCTACTACAATTGCTTTAACACACCATACAGACTTAACTGCTTTTGCATCTTACCGCAAAAGCGATGCAACGCTTAATAATGATGGTACAATACGAACATTGTTAAAATCTGGTTACCATCGTACCCCCACTGAAATGGAGAAGAAAAACAATATTTCTCAAACCACTTTCGGAGGCAACTTACAATGGAGTAATTATGGCTTTCGTGCTGGTCTGACAGCATTATACACACAATTCGACCGTCCCTTGTCGCCCAAAACTTCTCAAATCTATCGTGTTGATTATCCTGCGGGTTACGATTTTTGGAATATTAGTTTAAGTTACGGCTATATGAATCCACATTGGAGCGTAAATGGAGAGACTGCAATGGGAGGTAACGGATCTATTGCAACCTTGAATAACATATCATTTCAACCATCAAGACGGTTATCTGTAATAGGTATTCAGCGCTATTATGGTTCTAAATATTGGGCACTTCATGCCAATTCCTTAAGCGAAGGTGGACAAATGCGCAATGAAATGGGAATGCTAATTGGAGCAAACTGGACTGTAAACCGCTTTTTAACGCTCACGGCATATACCGATTATGCTTATTTTCATAAACCACGCTATCAAGCATCAATAGCAAGTAGTGCATGGGATAATTATATTTCGGGTGTTTACACCTATAAGAATCTTTCGTTTTTAGTTCGTTACCGATTTAAATTACGCCAAAAGGATAATAAAAACCACACCAAACTCGTCAATGAATATACTCAAAGAGCACGTTTTGCATTCATATATTCAGGACTGAACTGGGATTGTAAAACACAAGCAGACCTTTCTTATAGTAGAAATAAAGCCAACAGTTTTGGTTTTATGTTAAGCGAATTTGTTGATTGGCAACCCCTTCCGTGGTTGCAAACATCAGCAAACATTGGATATTTCCATACTACCGATTTTGCATCTCGCTTGTATATTTACGAGCGCAGCATGCTTTATAGTTTCAATTTTCCTACTTTTTATGGAGAAGGTATTCGTTGGGCGCTGTTAGCTCGTGCCAATTTGTACAAGAAATTAAATATTTTGCTGAAAGTTGGTACTACATACTATTTCGATCGTAAGCATATTTCTTCCGGTTTGCAGCAAGTAGACCGTTCAGATATGACTGATTTAGAAGTACAATTACATTGGAAGATTTAATACAATACAAATATATTTTTAGAAAGTAGCAGACTTCTGAAGGCTGTATATATTAAAAAGAAAGCAGTTAGAAATATTGGTCTTTTACAAAAAAGCGATTTATCTTTTCTGTTTTTATTATTTTTTTATGTAAGTTTGCATTACTATTGTAATGGCACAACGAAATATTTTACCATACAAGATAAAAGCTTTGGTGGTCTGGCTACGACGAATGAAGTACATTCAGGGTTTTGGCATTCAGTCGCCATCAGCGTTTTCATTTGATAGAGAGGTGATAAATGACCACACTTTCTATCCCATTTATGCTGAATTGAGGCGAACTGACAAAACTTTAACGGCAGTAGAGCGCAAGAAAGCTCGTTTGTTGTATCGGATAAATCGTTCTATCAAAGCCGACAATTTCTGTTTTTGTCCTGCGATGTCAGTAGCTTACGAACGCTATATTAAGGCTGCGTGCGACAAAACATTGGTGGAAGAAGTGGGAGAGACAGATAGAACGAGCGTAAATGATAACCTTTGTCAGCGTAATATCTATTTTTTAACTGCAGGCGAATACTGTCAAAAATTCTATGAAACACTGCGAACTACCATTAACGAAGAAAGTCTTGTTATTGTAGATAGTATAAAACACAATGCAACGGCAAAAGCATTTTGGAAGCAAATAGTGGCTGACGAACGTGTTAGTTTTTCGTTCGACCTATATTATATAGGTATAGCCTTTTTCGATAAGCGACCTAAACAGAACTATATCATTAATTTCTAATTTATAAAGCGATATGAGTAAAGTATATACAAAGACCGGCGATAAAGGAACAACCAGTCTGATAGGAGGTACAAGAGTTAAAAAGAGCGATATTCGTATCAATTCTTATGGTACAGTAGACGAACTTAACTCGTTTGTTGGATTGCTTGCTACTTACGTAGAAGAGCAAGATACTACCGAACTTTTGGCTGAAATGCAGAACGTACTCTTTAATATTGGCTGTAATTTGGCCATGGGAGAGAACTTCAAAAAAGAAATAAAAGAGTCGGTTGTTGCAGATGTGCTCATAGAACACGTAGAGAAAGCAATTGACAGAATGCAGGCTGCAATTCCAGAATTGAAAAGCTTCGTTATTCCAGGCGGCAGTCGTTCAGCATCAATAGCACACGTTTGTCGTACAGTTTGTAGACGTGCAGAACGACTTATCATTGCTTTAGACGAAACTTCAGAGGTAGACAAGAATCTCATGGCATACGTCAACCGCCTATCTGACTATTTCTTTGTACTTTCACGTTATTTGAATAATATCGAGAAAGTTGACGAAAAAATATGGCAAAATCCTTGCAAATAAAAAATAAAATAGTATTTTTGCACGCAAAACAAACTAAAGTTAAAATTTATAAGCCTATGTATTGGACACTGGAATTAGCATCGAAGCTGGAAGACGCACCATGGCCAGCAACAAAAGAAGAACTTATAGACTATGCAGTTCGTTCTGGCTCGCCCTTAGAAGTTTTAGAAAATCTTCAGGAAATAGAGGACGAAGGAGATGTTTACGATAGTATTGAAGACATTTGGCCTGACTACCCTTCTAAGGACGACTTCTTGTGGAACGAAGACGAATATTAGTTAGTACATTAGAATAACGAGAACAACTCACCATTGAAGATAATCTATGGTGAGTTGTTTTTTGTTATATTCTTTAGCAATCTTATTTTAATGAAAAATGCAATAATAAACATAAACGGTCGTTATACATACGTGTTTAAACGCTTAACAATCATAATCAGCCTATATTTGTTCGTCAGTGCTTCAGCATTGGCGCAATATGATGTTGCATTCAGCCATTATTGGGAAATGGAACCTTACTATAACCCCGCTTCTGTTGGAAAGGATAACCATCTCAATATAGTAGGTGCTTACGCCTTAAACTTCGCCGGATATAAGAATAGTCCACGGGCAATGTATGTAGGCGCAAGTATGCCATTATACTTTATGAAGCAGTATCATGGCGTTGGAGCGACCATACTAAACGACCAAATTGGACTTTTTACCCATCAACGTATTGCAGGGCAATATGCTTTTCGTAAAGAAATGTTTGGAGGAATGTTGGCAGGTGGAGTTCAGTTAGGTCTTATTTTAGAAAAATTCAATGGTTCTAAAGTTGATGTGGAAGATTCGGGAGACCCTGCTTTTATACAAACAGACGTAAATGGGCAGAGTCTTGATTTAGGCTTCGGATTGTATTATATACATAAGAATTGGTATGTTGGAGCATCGGTACAACACCTAAATGCACCACTTGTTGAGCTGGGGGAGAAGAACGAATTGCAGATAGATAGATCCTATTATTTGACAGGTGGATACAATATAAAACTGAGAAATCCGTTTCTAACTATACCAACCTCTGTTATGGCACGCTATGATGGTAACGGCTATCGGGCAGATATAACAGCACGATTGGTCTATACAAATGAGAAAAAAGTGCTGTACGGGGGTGCTTCTTATAGTCCTGGAAATTCTGTAACAGCATATGTCGGAGGCAGTTTCCACGGAATCAATGTAGGATATAGTTACGAAGTTTACACTGGAACTGCCGATATTGGTAATGGTAGCCACGAATTGGTGGTGAGTTATCAAACTGATATAAACCTTCAGAAGAAGGGACGGAATAAACATAAAAGCGTAAGATTTCTATAGAAACAAGATATGAAAATGAAAAAGAACATATTAACTCTTTGTCTTGGTGTTGTTATGCTTAGCACACTTTCTGGCTGCTTTGCTGGAAAATCGGCTTCGGTGCCAGGTAGAGGAGGTGAGGTTACTGGTGTTGGCGGTGGTAAATCGTTCCGCGAACCTACACCTTATGGCATGACTTTAGTAAAAAGAGGTTGGCTGAAGATGGGTCTTGCTGACCAAGATAGCCTTTGGGGAAAAACTACACCAGTAAAAGACATCTCTGTAGATGGTTTTTGGATGGACGAAACAGAAGTTACGAACTCTAAATATAAGCAATTTGTAGAGTGGGTTCGCGATTCTATCGTTCGTACACGTTTAGCCGATCCTGCTTATGGAGGCGATGAAACCTACATGATAACAGAGGATAAGAGTGGTAATCCTGTTACGCCTCACTTAAATTGGAACAAGAGATTGCCCAAAAAACCAAACGAAGACGAGATGAGAGCCTTTGAGAGTTTGTATACAACAAACCCTGCTACGGGAGAAAAGAATCTTGATGTGAAACAATTAAACTATCGTTACGAAATATATGATTATACAGCGGCAGCACTTCGTCGCAATCGTTTGAATCCTGCAGATCGTAACTTGAATACTGATATAGAGGTTGATCCAGACGAAGTAGTAATGATTTCGAAAGATACGGCTTATGTGGACGATGAGGGAAATATACACAGAGAAACTATAAATCGCCCATTAACAGGACCATGGGATTTCTTGAATACCTATATCGTAAATGTGTATCCAGATACAACTTGCTGGGTGAACGACTTCCGTAATTCTGATAATGAAAATTACTTGCGCAGTTATTTCTCCAACGATACATACAACGACTATCCTGTTGTAGGTGTTACTTGGGAGCAAGCAAATGCATTCTGTGCATGGCGTACCGAGTATTTGTTGAAAGGTTTGGGCAAGGAAGCACGCTTTGTTCAGCGTTATCGCTTACCAACTGAAGCAGAGTGGGAGTATGCTGCACGTGGAAAAAATCAAGATGAATTCCCTTGGGAGAATCAAGATGTAAAGAGTGGTAATGGTTGTTTCTATGCAAACTTTAAACCAGACCGAGGTAACTATACCAAGGATGGTAACCTTATAACCAGCCGAACAGGTATTTACAGTGCCAACTCGAATGGACTTTACGATATGGCGGGTAATGTTGCAGAATGGACAAGTACTGTTTATACTGAGGCAGGAGTAAAGTCTATGAACGACTTAAATCCGCAGTTGGATTATAAGGCTGCTAAAGAAGATCCTTACCGACTGAAGAAAAAGAGTGTTCGTGGCGGTAGTTGGAAAGACCCTGAAAGCTATATCCGAAGCGCATGGCGTACTTGGGAATATCAAAATCAACCACGCAGTTACATTGGTTTCCGTTGTGTACGTAGCTTAGCAAGCTCTTCAAGCGAGGCAGCAAAAGAGGCAAAGAAAAGTAGTAAGAAAAGAAAAAAGAATAGAAAGTAACAATGACACAGTACAGCAAATACAACATTATATATCGTCTGCAGAAGTGGATTGATACAGTTGCAGGACAAACATTCTTGAACTATGGATATAGTTGGGGCGCCTCAGTCGTTATTTTAGGTGCATTGTTTAAGCTAACCCACCTTCCTGGAGCTAATATTTGGTTGTTCTTGGGTATGGGAACAGAAGTTATTGTGTTCTTCTTATCTGCTTTCGACCGACCTTTTGATAAGACAGATGATGGCAAAGAGCTACCTGTTCATTATGAAGAGGAGGAAGAAGAATATGCTGAAGCAAGTGCAAATGTACAGGGTAAAGTATCTTCTGTACACCAAACAGCAAACTCTACTGCTGCAACAGCTGAAGAAGTAGCCCGTCATACAATGCCATTGGCAGACCAAATAGCAGCGGCAGTGGTTAATCAGCAAAGCCAAGTTATAGCCAATGCAGAACAACAGACACCTGAAATGGTAGAAGCGCAAACTAATTATGTTGATGCATTGAAGAGTTTGACCGAGATGTTGGGTAAGGTAAACGACCAAAGTCAACGTCTTACACGTGACAGCGAGGAGATGGAAAATCTTAATCGTACCCTTACTGGTATTACAAAGGTATACGAAATGCAGCTGAAAGGTGCGAGTCAACAGATTGGAACAATTGATCAGATTAACGAACAGACTCGTAAGATGGCACAACAGATAGAGCAATTAAACAAGGTTTATGCTCGAATGATAGAGGCAATGACAGTAAATATGCGTGTTGCATCGCCTGCTGTACCATCTCAACCTACAACAGAGGAATAGAATCTAACGTGCGAATGTCGGTTCAAAGCGCAACAGACAAGGCCATATTTGGATATTTCAATCAAATTGTATAAGTATGGCAAATCAGTTTAATAGCACAGCAAACAAGCGAATATAATAATAGAAAGAACTACATGGCAATCATAAAAAGAAAGGTTTCCCCCCGCCAGAAGATGATTAACTTGATGTATATCGTCCTTATGGCAATGCTTGCGTTGAACATTTCAACGGAAGTTCTTAACGGCTTTTCTATTGTAGAGGAGAGTCTAAATCGTACAACGGGAAACTCTTCCATGGAGAACCAAGCCATCTTTGAGGAGCTTGAGCAGATGATGCAGAAGAATCCAGAGAAGGTAAAGGAATGGTTTGCAATGGCTTCAAAAGTGCGAAATATGAGCGATTCGCTTTTTAACTACGCACAACAACTGAAGGTCGAGATTGTAAAAGAGGCAGATGGAAAAAATGGCGATCCGCTTAATATTAAGAATAAAGAGAACCTTGAAGCTTCAGGAATCGTTATGTTGGCTCCTGGAACTGGGCAAGGTCATAAGCTTTTCGAGGCAATTAATAGCTATCGCGAGCGTATTCTCCGTTTTGTAACAGACCCTTTGCAGAAGAAAATCATAGCAAGCAACCTATCAACTACTATTCCTGACCATTCATTAAATAAGAATTGGGAGGAGTATATGTTTGAGAATATGCCGACATCGGCTGCTGTAACTTTGCTTTCAAAGCTACAAAGTGATATTCGTTATGCTGAAGGAGAAGTTCTTCATGCTCTTGTAGCTAATGTTGGTCTAAAAGATTTACGAGTAAACAAGCTGCAGGCATTCGTTGTTCCAAGTCAAACTCGCCTTTATCCGGGTGAAACTCTCACTGCACAGATGCTGATGGGTGCTGTTGATTCTACCCAACGGCCACAGGTTTATGTGAACGGACAACTCATTCGAGGCAACAAAATCACGCTGAGAGCAGGTGCGCCAGGTAAGCATACTATCAGTGGCTATATGTTGATAAAAGACCTTGCAGGCAACGTAATACGCCGAAACTTCAAGCAAGATTATTGGGTTACGGGCGGTCCAAAGCCTGAACGCTACATTAGTCCTGACGGAATGCAGCAGGTACCAGCCTTTGAAGGCGTGGCAACGATAGCTGCCGACTTGATGAATGTGCTTTACGCAGGTTTCGACAACCCTATAACCATCAGTATTCCAAATACAGGTCAGAACGATGTTCAAGCCTCTATGTCGGGCGGTTCCTTAGTTTCGCGTGGCGGTGGTAAGTTTATTGCACGTCCAACGTCAGTCGGAAACCCTGTAACCATATCTGTTTCGGCAAAGGGAAGAAAGATTGGAGAGTACAAGTTCCGTGTGCGCAAGTTGCCAGACCCAGCTCCTTACATTGCCATGGGTGCCGACCGATTCAAGAGCGGCGCATTGTCGAAGGCTGCTTTGATGTCGGCTTCAGGCATACAAGCTGCTATCGATGATGGTTTGCTCGACATTCCGTTCAGCGTAACAAGTTTCCGCACGGTGTTCTTCGACAATATGGGTAACGCCGTACCTTTGGCAAGCAATGGCTCACAGTTCTCTGCACAACAGAAAGAACAGTTCCGCCACCTTAGCCGCAACAAGCGTTTCTACATTACGAACGTTGTTGTTCACGGCCCTGACGGTACTACTCGTACGCTCAATGGACGAAACATGGAAGTCATAGTGCAGTAAAAATAAAACGAAGATTCATTATTCGTTCTGCTTCGGAAGTGAAAACCGTAGTAAGAACAATTATTTAAGATACATAAAATGAAACGAATATTCTTGATAGTATGTGTTGCCGCAGTTGCAATGAGCACCTTTGCTCAGCCTGCTCGTCGTAGAGCAGAGCAACAACAGGGCACTCGTTCGAATGCGAACACCATAACAACGCGTGCGCAAATATCATTTCCAACCTCTGCTCCGATGGAGGAAGATGTGGTTTGGCGTCGCGACATCTATCGTGAACTTAATCTTACAGATGATGCAAACGCTGGTTTGTACTATCCAACTGAACCTGTTGGCTCGCAGATGAACCTTTTCTGCTACATCTTTAAGCTTATGATGTTGGGACCACGTAATGGCGGTATCAGTGCATACGAGTATCGAATGGATGGCAACGAGGTTTTTACCGACTCAGCACGCGTAAAGCCTTTGCAATTCTTAGATAACTATCACATCTATTATGAGCGTACCGATCGTGGCATTCGCCTTGACAACAGCGATATTCCATCAGCTGAAGTAAAGGGTTATTACCTAAAGGAGAGTGCCTATTACGACCAAGGAACCTCTACATTCCACCGCAAAGTCATTGCGCTTTGTCCTATTATGTATCGTTCAGATGAATTTGGTGATGGCGAAGTTAAGTATCCTTTGTTCTGGGTTAAGTATGATGATTTGGCACCATTCTTGTCAAAACAGACTATCATGACGAGCAATCTGAACAATGCTGCAACTATGAGTGTAGAGGATTACTTTACTATGAACCTCTATCAAGGTAAGATTTACAAGACTACAAACATGCTTGGCAGAACGCTTGCACAGTATTGTACAACCGATTCGGCTATGACAAAAGAACAAAAGAAGATTGAGAACGAGTTGAAAGAATTTGAGAAGAACATCTTTGGAAATGCGCAAAAGCGTGATAGTTTAGATAGTATTGCCGCTGTAAAACAAGACGTAAAGGCTGTGAAGAGCCGCACTCGTCGTTCTAGTCGCAGTACTGAAACCACAACAGCTCGCCCTTCTCGCCGTTCAACTTCTTCAAGCGGATCATCTTCTAATGCTGCTCGTGTCAGCGTACGACGCCAACGACATTAAGTAAAAATGAGAGTTAAAGAAGATTCGTAATTCATCTTTATGTCTCTGCAGTTTCTATTTTGGAACAGCTTGGGCATATCTTTAAGCTTTTTAATTATGAAGAAAATCGTTTCATTAGCACTCCTCTATGTAGGAATGTTTATTTCAACATCAGCTAATGCACAAGGTGTTAAGTTTGGTGTCAAGGGTGGTTTGAATGTAACTGATATGCATTTGAGTCCAGAACTATTCAGTCAGTCAAACCGTATAGGTGGCTTTATTGGTCCAACTATTAAGTTTACTCTCCCTATTATAGGTTTTGGCGTTGATGCATCTACCCTCTACGATTTCCGTGAGGCAAAGGTTGTCGACCCTTTCAACCAAGAAAAAACAATAAAGCAACAGCAAATTTCAATTCCTGTGAACCTTAGTTACTCTATCGGTTTAGGGCCAAGAGCCAGCGCTATCCTCTTTGCTGGTCCACAATGGAGTCTTAATATTGGCGAAAAAGAGTTTGATTGGTCAAAGGGTAGTAACTATTCTTTCAAGGATAGCAACTTCAGTATAAATGCTGGTGTGGGTGTTACATTCATGGATCACTTGCAAATTAGCGCGAATTATAATATGGCTATGGGCAAGACAGCAGACGTTAAGATTAATAAAGCAGTAGAAAACGCAGCAGAACAGCTCATTGGTAAAAAGGCAAAGAGCTTTAACAACTCTTGGCAAATATCTCTTGCTTACTACTTCTAAGCAGGAAACACGTTATATTATCGAATAAACGGGTATGTCGATTTCACCTTTCGATGTACTCGTTTTTTCGTTTCTATAAAGTCTTTATCTTCGTATTATTTCCTCTTTCTTTTCTTTATATTCACCATTGAAATCACTCTCATTTTGTAAAGAAATATGATTAAGAAATGGTAACAATTACTTTCATATTTCAAAAGAGGTTGTTTTGCACGGCAATATAGGCCCTTTTGCTCGGTAAAACAGGCGCTTTTGCATTGCAAAACAATGGGTTTTGTAACGCATTGAGCATAAGGATGTTATGTATTAGTGTGTTTTTGGAATTATATTTACATTTGATATAGGAGAGTAATTACCTTGCGAATCAATGCGAGGACACTGCGCGTACACCTCTAACGCCTATTTTTGGCTTCTAAATCCAGTAGAAACTCTTTTCTCCAAATGCCTCCTGCATACCCCGTCATCGTTCCATTGGTACCCACAACACGGTGGCATGGCACAATAATCGATATAGGATTGTTTCCCACTGCACCGCCAATGGCTTGAGCCGACATCTTATTTTTGCCCAGTTGTTGGCCTATTTGCTTTGCAAGAGTGCCGTAGGAGGTCGTTTCGCCATAGGGAATGAGTTGCAAATTGCGCCATACCTGCTGACGGAAAGTAGTGCCGATAAGACTTAAACGAGGTATGAATCCTGGCTGCTGTCCGTTAAAATAAGTGTCGAACCATAGCCTTGTTTCATCGAAAATAGGCAAATTGCAAACCTCGTGAGGAGCTTTCAAGATTTGTTGTAATGGTTCTTGCTTATCAAACCATATTCCTGTCAGTGCTAAACCATCGCTAACGAAAGTTAATTTACCCAAAGGCGACTCGTATATTTGTATTTTTTGCATTATGTGAAAATACATTATTTATAGTGCAAAGATACAAAATAAAGTATTGTTGAATGAAAAATATAGTATCTTTGCAGCAATTTCTATCCGTTATTAAATCTTTACAATATGGACGTACACGAATTTAGACAGCTCGTTTTAGACGACCTTTTAGCTCGAAAGAACGCTAAGGGCGAGGTTGCTATTAGCGAAGAACAGGCAAAAGATTTGTTGAATGAACTCACAGACGACCAGTTGAGCGAAGGAATGCTATTTAATGAGCCGAAAGACGTGGCAGATATAATAATTCAAATAAAATAAATATGCAGATTAGAAAGATGTACAACACAAAGAAAAATTGGCGAAACGTACTCTATGGAGGCGTTTTTGCAACAGTAACAATGCTTGCAGCAGCGTGCGCAAGTAGTAATTCTACAACCCAAGGAGAGACTTTTAGAGACGATAATGTAACTATGCGTAGCACCTATCAGTTCAAAGATATGCATGGCGAACAGTTGTATGCTGCGAAGAAATATGGAGTTACACCTATCGAATCAAGAGCTAAATTAGAGGAAAATCAAAGAAGATTGAAGAAGGTTGAAACCACTAATCTCTATTTGATAGACCCATTGACTCACTCAGCACCTTACTTAACAAAGGGTGCCAAGAGTCTTTTGAAAGAGATTGGCAAACGTTTCCAAAAAGAATTAGACCGCCAAGGCTATCGCGAACACCGCATTATTGTAACTTCATTGTTCAGAACTCGCAGAGATGTTGAGGCACTCAGAAGAGTAAATAGTAGAGCAGGCGAAAATTCAGCACATATGTATGGCACAACATTCGACTTAAGCTACACTCGCTTTAACCGTATTGGAAAGACGGGAAAAGCTGTGAGTAACGAAGTTATGTGCAATATTTTAGGTAAGATTATCTACGATTTGCGTGAGGAAGGCGAATGCTGGGCCATCTTAGAAAGCGACCAACGTTGCATTCATGTTACGGTGAGAAAGATTTAATCAATAGCTTTTCTTTCTCTTAAGGTTAGTTCTGAAGACGACCTTAGTCGCCATTCGACTGCACAATAGGAGTTCAGAGCCAACCTTATTCTAATCGTAACGTAGCATCATTGGTAAACAATGCTGTAACAAGTGTAATATATTGGGGTAGGCGACCATGCTTGCCCCATTTCAATTCTATATCCAAAAGCTCTTGCGTAGTCTTGCTCAGGTCGAATCCAACAGCCTCTAACGAAACACGAACCTCCTTCGGATGTCGACAAGGCTCGCCGTCTATGCGCGAACAAGGCTTATCGCCGCAAAGCAAACATTGTGAACCAAGAAAGCAAATGCTACCAGGCGACTTGCGCTCATAGCCACGCAAATACGCCGAAGCCTTAACTAGTCCGTAGCGCATAGCCTTTCTACACACTACATCTAAAGCCTCTGGGGTATTTGTTTCGGCAAGTGTAGCCTCGTCGAAAGTCATTTTCGATCCTAGAATATGCGCATATTTGAACTTGTCAACAAACTCTTTTACATCAAATTCGCAAGGCGGACAAGTCCACGAAAGACCAAATTTGGGGCATTGTTTACACAATCCGAGAAACTTCTCCACATCTCTATATCCTGCAGCATAATCGCTAACAGGTATCATAGTTGTAACATGCGTCAGCTCGAAACCTTTGCCTACAGCATTTCCTACACTTGTTAAAGAACGTATTTCCATTGTTTTTCTATAATAATAGTTGTCTATCCAATGTGCTCTATATCACCTTTGGCGGTACGCACACAGCCTTTTAATCTTGTTCTTAGCTGCGTGCAAAAATACAATTCTTTATTGTAAATAGAGAAAGAACATAGTAGTTTTTGTATAGTCCTACCTAAATAACTGTGTAGAGTCGGCGCGACGACATCCTTATAATGTGAAAATAATACAGAAATTCAGCCACTTAACCATTTCAAAAACACTTTATTCTCCTTGCTTTTGTAACTCAGAGATAGCATTCTTTTGGTTTTGACATTAAATAACAAATATCCTTTCATAAAGTTGCAGTTATCTATTTCTTTTTTGTAAATTTGCGGTATAAAAGTCTATTGATAGGTTCTATGAATTTCCTATGTTGGATTTTAGCTTTTTAGACAAGTCGTTTCTGCTTTCATTTTGAAGAAGTATAGCATGCTATACGCCTGAAAAGAGAAAACAGAAGATGCCGAATAAGAGCGAAAAGACACAAAAAGTAGAACTGTTTTGTTATAAAACTACTACAACGTGGAATGCTAGAACATACCTGTACGGATAATTTCAAAGTTTCATTTTAAATATAAACAAAACATAATTATGTCATTTCTAACAAACGAGAAACTCGTTATCGTCGGCGCCGGCGGTATGATTGGTTCAAACATGGCGCAGAGTGTGCTTACATTAGGACTTACTCCTAACGTTTGTCTGTACGATATCTTTGAACCAGGATTGCATGGTGTGGCTGACGAAATTGCTCATTGTGGCTTCCCAGGTGCAAATGTAACTTGGACAACCGACCCAAAAGAAGCTTTCACAGGTGCTAAGTATATCATCTCTTCAGGTGGTGCACCTCGTAAAGAAGGTATGACTCGCGAAGACTTATTGAAGGGAAACTGCCAGATTGCTGCAGAGTTTGGCGACTACATCAAGCAGTATTGTCCAGATGTTAAGCACGTTGTTGTTATCTTTAACCCTGCTGATGTTACTGCGCTTACAGCTCTTATCCACTCTGGTTTAAAGCCAAACCAACTCACATCATTGGCTGCTCTCGACTCAACTCGTTTGCAACAAGCGTTGGCTTTAGAGTTTGGTGTTCAGCAAGACAAGGTTACTGGCGCACACACTTATGGCGGACACGGCGAGCAAATGGCAGTATTCGCTTCTAAAGTGAAGATTGATGGCAAGCCATTGGCAGATATGAATCTTAGCGAAGAGCGTTGGGAAGCTATCAAACACGACACTATTCAAGGTGGTTCACGCATTATCAAGCTCCGTGGTCGCAGCTCTTTCCAAAGCCCAGCACACAAGGCTGTTAAGATGATTGAGGCTGCAATGGGTGGCGAAAAGTTCACATTGCCAGCCGGTTGCTATGTAAACGACGATCGTCTTGGCTTCAAGAACGTAATGATGGCTATGCCAACAACCATCGATAGCACTGGTGTTCATTACGAATTGCCAACTGGTACTGATGAAGAAATGGCATCATTGAAGGCTTCTTATGAGCATCTTTGCAAGATGCGCGAAGAGATTGTAGGCCTTGGAATCATTCCTCCAGTTGCTGAATGGAAGGCTGATAACGCTAATCTCTAATGTAAATAGCCCGCAACCATTAGGTTGATGGCATGCAACAATAAGGGTGGGTGTATCAAAGCGAACTACAAACGTGTAGTTTAAGCTTTGGTACATCCACTTGTTTTTATGCGTATTTGTTAACAATAGCGTACGAATCTTAATATGTTATCCATTTTTTTATTATCTTTGTATCCATAAGTGGCACCGATAGATGCGTTGTATTGCAAACCGCTATCGATGAAATGGTAGAATTTTATAGTAACTTTAAAAATATAATAAGATTATGGCATACTGTTCTAAATGCGGTTCTCCGCTCGCTGAGAATTCTAATTTCTGTCCTCAATGTGGCGGTTCAAACGAACAACAACCTCAGCAAGATAATTTTGAAGAATCTGAAAAAGGAAAGATTTTCAATGTTTCTAAGAAGGCTTTACGTATTATAATCCCTCTTTTAATACTTGCTGTGCTTGGCTTTACATGTCCTGACAAGAAGCAACATATAGATGCTATCCATACAGAACTGATGGATTATATAAAGAAACAGGAAGGTAATGAAACTGCAATGTTCGCTTCTTTGGGCGCAGGACTAATAGATAAGGTGCTCGCTGCAAAGCTTGACGTGAACAATTACGTTCTTTTTAGCACAGGTTCGCTTGAAGATAGCGGAAGTAGCAAGACTGTTTCGTTTGGCATCTTAGGTCATGTTTTCACCTTTGGGCTTGATAAAGATGTTTTGGGAAATATGGATAAGAAAGGGAAAACTACTGCTCTTTAAAGACTAATATTATTAAAATAGAATGAGATACAAGCTGTTTGCAGTTTTGTCTGCCACAGTTTTCCTATTTACTTCTTGTTATAGGCAGCATGAAAAGAAACTTCTTGCTGCCTATATTGATACATTGTCGATGCACAATGGCGACCTTATCTTTCGCGAAGGAAACAGTATTGAAAGTAAAGTTGTGATGACGTTAGACAGCAGTAGC
>NZ_BAKF01000040.1 GCF_000614025.1 Prevotella aurantiaca JCM 15754 | reverse complement strand
AGGTTTTTAAGGGAGGACTATATAAGTTATAACTTTCTATAAAGAAGCTAAGTTTATTAGTAGCTTGGTAGTTTAAACAAGCTCCAAAGAAAATATTTGGGTTATTTGTTTCCCCGTCCCATTCAGTTCCGATGTCGTATCCTAAAGAGAAATATTCGTTAAGTTCGCTCTCGAAAAGTAAATGTGTTTGTATTCCTATATGCTGTGGAAGATAATTAGAATGGCTACTACCAGGTATAAGAAGTGTTCCTAAAAATGAAATTTTAGGAATAGATCCTTTGCCGTCGGTAATCTTTATTTTAGTTCCAATTGCTAATGTAGAGATGCCTATATAATTATTCGTTGATGTGCGAGTTGCGCTTTCGTCAATTTGGAAACGAATTTCAGCATTAGGAGAAACTCCCATTCTGAAAGTTGAAGTATTGATAACCCATGTACGTTCGTGTGCTCCATTTTTACGATTCCATTCATGTGAAAATCCTGTTTCCCAATCAATACTCTATTGAGGCATAATATTCGGTCCTGTGGTTGCCCCTGGACAATCGGGCGAAAAGTTGTTATCATCTTGTGCATTTATTCCGATTGTAGGAAATATTAGCAATAGAAAAAAGAAGAACATCTTGTAATTTGTTATCCTTTTTATCTTAAAAATGTTGTTAGTATATGCAAAGTTATACCATAATTCTCCAATGGTATATGCCATAATTATTGAAATAGTTTATTGTGTTATTATCCTTTGTTACTTCATTTATTCTGCAAATATAGATGTTTCTTTTTAAAAATATTCGTACTTTTGAAGAAGAATTCATAAAAAACATATTTTATACAAGCTAAAATTTAAGGTGGGACTGATAAGTATTTTAAAAAAATGGACGTTACCAGTAGCTATTGCTACGGGTGTTATTGTTTATTTATTGTTTGCTTTTATACCCCTGCTATCTCCTGCATCGGAAGTTTTTGAACCGATATTTGGTTTTCTGTTGCCTATCTGTATGTTTTTAATGCTTTACGTAACTTTCTGCAAAGTAGACTTTCGTAAACTTATTCCTGTTCAATGGCATCTTTGGATAGGATTGTTTCAAGTTCTATTAGTGCTTATTGTTGTGGGTTTTATTCTCTTTTTTAAGTTGCAAGGGAATAGCTTAATTCTTATGGAATCTTCATTAGCGTGTATTATTTGTCCTTGTGCATCGGCAGCTGCTATCGTAACACAAAAATTAGGAGGTAATATTGAAGATATGACAACTTATACATTTCTTTCTAATTTTATTTGTGCTGCTCTTATTCCTACTTGTTTTCCACTGATAGAACCAAGTGTGAATGTAGGGTTTTTAGATTCGTTCCTTGTTATTCTCAATCGTGTTTGTCTTATTTTGGTTGCACCAATGGTGGTAGCATATTTTACAAAACACTGGCAAATAATGCGACCACTTTATAATTGGATAGTTAGTGTGCGCAATCTTGGCTTTTACTTTTGGGCTTTCACGCTCACAATAGTAACAGGAACCACTGTTAAAAATATAGTACATGCCAATACTACTGTTCTTTTCCTTGTTTATATTGCCCTTTTAGGACTACTGCTTTGTTTGGTACAATTTGCTATTGGAAGATTTATTGGTCGCTTTTTCGATAGTACAATTGAGTCTGGGCAGGCTTTGGGACAGAAGAATACAACTTTTGCCATTTGGATAGCCTTTTCTTATCTGAACCCTTTGTCGTCAGTTGGTCCTGGTTGTTATATTCTTTGGCAAAATATTATTAATAGTATAGAACTATGGTATTACGATAGACACCCACAAAAGAGAGATTAGTGATAGAGCATAATCTTTTGTTTTAATACACAATCTACTGCAAAAGTTTGTATAATCGGAGAATAAAAGGTATGTTTGCAAATGGAAATATAAATGAAGAATGAAGAAAGTCATTTTGAAACTATGTACTTCCTTACTCTATCCCAAGCCTGATATTAACGAAAACCAATTACAACATTATTTTAGAGGGCGATGGATAGTGATAACAGGAGCATCAAAAGGTATTGGTTTTGCATTGGCAAAGCAATTAATGAAAGTTGGGGCAAATCTTTATCTTGTGGCTCGTAGTGAAACAGAACTTTTGGAATTGTGCAACGAAGCAAAGACAATAGGTTGTCAAGCCTTTTATTGTGCAATTGATTTACGTAATCGGGCAGATTTAGACCAACTCTGCCATGATTTGAAAGGCCTACCCACAGTAGATTATCTCTTTTGTAATGCAGGAAAATCTATTTATAGAAAGATTACCGATGCCACTGAACGACTTCATGACTTCGATCGTACGATAGATTTGAATTATCGTTCTATGGTGGCTTTGGCACTGGCTTTATTTCCTGCTTTACAACAATCTAAGGGACAATTAGTTTATACATCTTCCGTCAGTAGTCTTTATCCGCCAGCTCCAGGTTGGTCGGCTTATCATGCATCAAAATGTGCAGCAAATATTTGGTGTCGTACAGCAGAAAGCGAATGGAAACGGTTAGGAATAGGTGTTCATGTTGCCTATTTGCCTTTGGTTCGTACAGAAATGTCTATGGCTAATCAGAATTATCATTCCCTACCTGCTTATTCGGCTGATGAGGCTGCATGTATTCTTTTGCGGTTAGCTATGAATAATCGTTTTTCTTATCAACCTTGGTGGGCTCGTTTAACGGCACCAATTGCTTTAGTGTTTGCTCCTATTATTCGTTTTTTCTATCAAAAATCAGTTCGATGAAATCATCTCTCTTTCGTTCACTTTGGTCTTTACACCTTATAACTCCCCGTGGTTTTATACGTTTGCTTCGTTGTTTTTTGCACGAAGGTATTACAATGATGGCTGCTGTGCGCTTTGCTGCTCGTTATCATGCACATGAATGTGCGGTAGTAAGTGATAATAAACGTATAGATTATCAAGACTTTTATGCATTTGCAAAGAAGTTATCTTATGTTCTTTACCATGAATATCAATTAAGAAGTGGACAACATGTAGCACTTTTTTGTCGCAACCATCTTGTTTCGGCTTTGCTTCTTCCAGCTCTTTCGCGTTTAGGAGTAAACGTAAAATTACTGAATACAGACCTTTCAAACGAACAATTATTGCAATTAATGAGTCGTCCATTTGCGCTTTTTATCTACGATAAAGAATTGTTACAAGTAGAGAACATTGATATAACGTGTCCTCAGGTTTCCTGCGAGTCATTATTAGAAACTATTAAAGAGCAATTACTTACCGATAATGTTGTTCTTCCGTATATAAAACGAGGTGGAAACATTAGTGTTATGACGGGCGGCTCGAGCGGTAACTATAAAGAAGCTGCACGAAAAACAGGTATTGTTCAGTTTCTTCCACCTTTTTTCTCACTGTTAAGAGATTTACATATAGACAGTTATCAGAGTGTGCTAATTGGTCTTCCTTTTTATCATGGATTCGGCTTAGCCACCTTGATAATCTCACTTGTAATGGGCAAAAAGATATGTTTGTTGCGCCATTTTGATGCAGAAAAAGTTCTGAAGATAGTAGCGACCGAGCGAGTTGAAGTTATGCCTATGGTACCTGCAATGCTCGCTCGGCTATGGCAAATAGAAGATTCGGAAATTTGTATGCGCTCTCTGAAATGTATAATAAGTGGAGGAGATAGACTTGATGTAAAGTTGGCAAAATATACTTTGGGACGACTCGGACCTGTACTTTACAATCTTTATGGTACATCTGAAGCGGGCTTTTTTATGCTTGCTACACCAGAACAACTTGTTTATTGTGATGAAGTTTCAATAGGAAAACCTATTAGAGGCATGCAATGTGAAGTGCGTGAAACAAATACCGAAGGTGTTGGAACTTTATGGGTGAAATGTCGTTGGGCTATGACAGGACGACAAAACTGCTGGCAGAGTACAGGCGATCGAGTGTTCCAATTGTCTGACGGACGTTTCTTTCATCGAGGAAGAGCTGATAGAATGATTGTTTGTGGAGGTGAAAATGTTTATCCTGAACATGTAGAAAAAGTGTTGAAGACTCATTCCTTAGTTGCTGATGCAGTAGTTTACGCTGTTACCGATGCTCGCTTTGGTCACGTATTATGTGCGCAGGTAGAATTGGAAACAGATGCTACGTTGAATGAAACTGATTTAAAAGCTTGGTTAAAACAAAAATTGTCCCGTGCTGAAATGCCTCATCATCTCCGTTTTGAGCCAATAAAAATATTATCAACAGGTAAACGTAGCCTTTTGCAATAATGTGAAATACGAAAAGATATATTTCATGTTTTCTATTGTTGTATAATTATAAATAACTGATATTAAGAGCTATATGAATCTAATAAACTTTCTTGAAGATTGTAATTACGTTTTTTGAATTTGTAATTACAGTTTTAGTAGACGTAATTACGTTTTTATGAAATGTAATTATATTTTTATAATGGTGGTAAAGTAAGGAAGAAAGTAACATGAAAATGCTATTGTTGTTGGGGAACTATCCTCAATAATTGATTCAAGATAGATTAAAATCAAAAAGAGAATGTATTCATTAGATACATTCTCTTTTTATGTTGTTTACTGAATATCTTTACTGTTTTTATAGCTTCTTGTATATTTCCCTTCTTTAAAGAGATTGTAAGAGGCGTAGTTTATTGACTTTAAAGAAACTCCTAATAAATCTTGATAGAAGAGGTCGGTGTACTTTCCTCGAAGTTTTGTATTGTATTTGGAGTTGTCTATCACCAGTAACGGAAAATCATTTCCGACAGCTATGAAAGCATCAAGATATGTATTTGTTATAATCAAAGCGTCATATCCCTTTGATTTGGCCTCATTTATAAGTATTTTAGGAGATACGCAATTTTCAGATCTACAAAAAGGAACATAATCGTATACAACTACATTTTTCTTTTCGCTAATGTATTGTTTCACTTGCTCCACAGTTATTTTATAGATTTTTGTGTAATCTCGTATATCTGAAATATTGCCTGCGTAGGTTACCACGTTTTCTTTCTCCTGTTTGCTTAACTTATTATAGTCTGTGAATATACCGCCTATACTACAAGAAGTGAGCAGTATGCAGAACGCAATAATTAGAAAGGGGCGTTGATACATTTGTTATCTCAATTAATATTTATGCTTTTTTATCCTTGTTAGAAACTTTTGTTGCCGAGATAAAATAGAGTATCAGAGCAATGTAAGCTACGAGTGCAAGAAGTTCAGAAAGATGGTTCTGCCACCATTCTGTATGGTCAAATTCAACACCAAAGAACTTAAGTAAAGCAGAAACAACACCCATAAGTGCACCACCTGCAATAAAGCCTGATGCTATAAGTGTACCTTTATCGCCACGTAGTTTATTGATTTGCTCATCTTTAGAACGTGTTGTAACATACCAATTCACAGCACCGCCAATGATTAAAGGAATGTTCAGCTGAATAGGAATGAACATACCAAGTGAGAATGCCAATGCAGGTACCTTGCAACGATCTAATATTAAGGCCAAAGTTGCACCTATACCATAAAGAATCCAAGGTGCGCCCTGTCCGCTCATCAATGGTTTAATAACAGCTGCCATTGCATTTGCTTGCGGTGCTGCCAACTGTCCAGAATCGAAACCATAAGTTTTATCCAAAACTATCATTACTCCTGCTACAGTTGCTGCCGATACTATAGTTCCAAGGAACTTCCAAGTTTCCTGTTTCTTCGGTGTAGTACCAAGCCAATAACCTATCTTTAAGTCTGTAATGAAAGAACCAGCCATTGATAAAGCTGTACATACAACACCACCCATAAGCAATGCTGCCAACATACCAGAATTACCTTTTAGTCCGACTGCTACCATTACTACTGAAGCTAAAATAAGTGTCATCAGTGTCATACCTGATACTGGATTAGAACCTACAATGGCAATAGCATTAGCTGCAACTGTTGTAAAGAGGAAAGCTATTACTGCAACAAGCAAAATACCAACAATGGCATGTAACAAGTTGAATTCCATTACGCCAAAGTAGAAGAATAAGAAGATAATCACTAAAGTGATAATACTGCCAAATGCAATAATCTTAAACGAAATATCGCGTTGTGTTCTGATTACTTCTTCTTGGCTTCCGCCTTTACCTTTCATTTCTCTTGCGGCCAAACCTACAGCACTTTTAATAATGCCCCATGACTTTACAATACCAATAATACCTGACATTGCGATACCACCAATACCAATAGAACGAGCGTAGTTCTTAAAAATCTCTTCCGCAGACATACTTCCTATTGTGGTTACAATACTTGGATCCCATTGATTCATAATAGTATCAGGAAATATAAGTGCCATTCCTGGAACAATCAACCACCATACTGTGAGTGACCCCATACAAATAATGAAAGCATATTTTAGACCAATGATGTAGCCTAAGCCTAAAACAGCTGCACCAGTATTAATTTTGAATACAAGTTTTGCCTTATCAGCAATGGTTTCACCAAAGCTAACCATACGACTTGTAACGGTTTCGTTCCACCAACCGAACGTTGCTACGCAGAAATCATAAAAACCTCCAATAAGTCCAGCAAGTAATAATGGCTTTGCTTGACTGCCACCTTTTTCACCACTTACAAGTACTTGTGTTGTTGCAGTAGCTTCTGGGAACGGGTATTTACCATGCTGTTCTTTAACGAAATACTTACGGAATGGTATTAAGAAAAGGATTCCCAAAATACCTCCTAAGGCAGCTGCAATGAATATTTGGAAGAAACTTGCTTGCAAATTAAGCATATAGATTGCTGGCATAACAAAAATACCACCAGCAACAACAGCACCAGAACATGCTCCAATACTCTGAATGATTACATTTTCACCCAAAGCATTCTTGCGTTTAGTTGCTGATGACATACCAATAGCAATGATGGCAATAGGAATTGCTGCTTCAAATACTTGTCCAACTTTGAGTCCTAAATAGGCAGCAGCTGCAGAAAACAGTACCACCATAACCAAACCCCAAGTTACAGACCATGTGCTTACTTCTGGATAAACCTTGTTCGGGCTCATCACAGGTTGATATTCCTCACCTTCTTTCAGTTCACGGAAGGCGTTCTCAGGAAGTTCAATGTTTTGTTTTTCTTTATTTTCCATATCCTTAGTTATATGTTAATCTCAAGGTAAAGTTATTTTGCAATTTCGCAAACTTAGTTTTACACAATCGCAAAGATAAATAAAAAATGGGAAAAGTTGCATTGAATGTCAATAAAATCGCAATAAATGCTGCGTTGTTTCTTTGTTTTTTGTGTTTTTTATGTAAGTTTGCCGTATGAAAGAAATAGAACCTATCGCTTATTTTCGTTCCCCTTTTAAAACGAAGTTCGGTATTCCACGACAAAGTGGATTGGTTGATGAACTACGTGGAAGTATTGTGTTTGAATCGAAATTTAGTAACGAAGATGCTTTACGCGGTTTGGAAGGATTTGATTATATATGGCTAATATGGGGATTTTCAGCGAATGAACTTGTTAATAGAACATGGAAAGACGGAGATAATCTTACTGTGCGTCCCCCACGTTTAGGTGGAAACAAAAGAGTAGGGGTCTTTGCTTCTCGTTCTCCTTTTCGTCCTAATGGATTAGGTTTATCGTCTGTGCGAATAGTATCTATTGGTAAAGGAGTTATAGAAGTATCGGGTGCTGACTTAATGGATGGTACGCCTATCTATGATGTTAAGCCTTATTTACCATACGTAGATGCACATACTAAAGTCCGTAGCGGCTTTACCGATAATAATAATTGGCACTCATTGGAAGTAGATTTTCCTGATAATATAGATAATTTCTTCAATGAAGAAGAGGTGAAAGCCTTATCGAAAGTTCTTCAGCAAGACCCACGTCCACATTATCAGAAAGATGCTAATCGTGTTTACGGAATGATATTTGCAAACAAAGACGTCCGTTTTCGGGTGGAAAACAGACGCTGTATAGTTGTTGAAATAGTTTCTTAAAATTCTATTTGCTTTTTTGCGTAGTTCTTATATCATCTTACTTCAATTTTTTCTACGCGTGGTTTCGATACCGTTGGAGCAATAGATGTAATGGAAGGAGCCACATTGCTGCCGTCTGGATTAGATGGAACGGTTACTGGAACAGTTTCTTCACTCGACTTTTTCTTTTCGCTCGAACTACTACGCTTGTTTCTTTTTCCTCGAATACTATTTAAAACCTTCTCTGCTTGCTTTGCTTCTTCTTCGGCTAACGAGTCTTTTGAAAGTGCATCTTGTGCAATAGTATCAAGTTTGATAGCGTTCTTTTCTGCTAAGTTAGAATCTGGCTCTATTGATGTAAGCGTATATTTTGGGTCGTTTTTATGGTTGAAATAATAGAAAAAGCCATAGCCAACCAACATGATGGTACCTATAATGATGAATATAACCAACCCACGTCCAATGGTAGGTTCGTTATTTTTGTTATGTAAAGGCGCACCGCAATTAGGGCATTGCTGCTCGTTCTTGTTTACTTCTGTGTTGCAATTCTTACATCTCATATTGGTTTTATTCTTTTATCTGTTCTTTTTTGTTCTTCTAAAAAGTACGTTTTCTTGTTATGGCATTGCCTTAATTTGTTCAGTCTTGCTCATTTATCAATATGAAAACAATCGCAAAGGTACGTTAATTCGTACATTAATCAAAATAAAATGGCAGTTTTTAAAGATTAAATAGAGGAAGACTATTATATGTTTCTTATTCACTCTCTTGATAAGATACTAACGTGTGTTTAATAAGGGAGTGCGAATTGAATTTGAAAAATTGGAAAAAGGAGTTAGACAGGAAGTACATCCCCTCTAACTCCTAATCCTTTTTTATTAGTTATGGAATACTAATCCATCACCGAAATCGTCAATAATGACAGGTTTTTCTCTACTAACAGTCTCGGCAAGTATAGCCTTACTGAGATCGTTTAGCACATAACGCTGAATAGCTCTCTTGACAGGTCGTGCGCCAAACTCAGGGTCGTAGCCCACTTCAGCAAGATAATTGATAGCACTTTCTGTCCATTTCAAAGTGAATCCTTGTGGTTCGAGCATCGTCTTTACGCGTTCGAGCTGTAAGGTTACAATCTCAGAAATCTCGCTTTTCGTGAGTGGAAGGAACATAATCGTTTCGTCGATACGGTTTAAGAACTCTGGACGTATGTTTTGTTTCAACATTTCCATCACGATGTTGCGTGCGTTCTCAATAATCTCTTCTCTGTTTCCTTCTGTGAGATTTGCAAACTCTTGCTGGATATATTGCGAGCCAAGGTTTGATGTCATTATGATAATGGTGTTTTTAAAGTTCACCACACGCCCTTTATTATCTGTTAGATGTCCATCGTCAAGCACTTGTAACAAAATGTTGAATACGTCTGGATGCGCCTTTTCTATCTCATCGAAGAGTACAACAGAGTATGGTTTACGTCGAACAGCCTCAGTAAGTTGTCCTCCTTCATCGTATCCTACGTATCCTGGAGGTGCACCGATAAGACGAGAAACACTGAACTTTTCTTGATATTCACTCATATCAATGCGCGTCATCATCGTTTCATCGTTGAACAAATATTCAGCCAATGCCTTTGCTAATTCAGTCTTACCAGTACCCGTTGTACCAAGGAAGATGAAAGAAGCTATAGGCTTTTTGGGATCTTGCAAACCAGCACGAGAGCGTCGCACAGCATTTGCTACTGCAGCAATAGCCTCGTTTTGTCCGATGACACGCTTGTGCAATTCTTCTTCAAGATGGAGTAACTTATCACGTTCGCTTTGTAACATTCTAGTAACAGGAATACCTGTCCATCGACTTACCACTTCTGCAATATCCTCAGATGTTACCTCCTCTCTAATCATTGCCTCGCTACCTTGCGTAGACTGTAATTGTTGCTGTATGCTCTTAATGTCATCTTCCAATGCTTTTAAGCGAGAATAGCGTATCTCTGCAACACGTTCGTAATTGCCTTCGCGTTCTGCTTTGTCTGCTTCAAACTTTAAATGTTCAATCTCCTCCTTGTCTTGTTGAATCTTGTTCACTAAGTTTTTCTCGCTTTCCCATTTTGCTTTAAAACTTGTTTCCTGCTCTTTCAGTTCAGCAATCTCCTTATCTAACAAAGCAATCTTATCGGTATCGTTTTCACGTTTAATGGCTTCGCGTTCTATTTCAAGCTGTTTCAGACGGCGAGTAATCTCATCTAACTCCTCAGGAACAGAGTCTCGCTCCATACGAAGCTTTGCTGCGGCTTCGTCCATCAGGTCTATTGCTTTGTCAGGAAGGAATCTATCAGATATATAGCGCTCCGAAAGTTGTACGGCAGCAATACAAGCATCGTCTTGAATGCGCACCTTATGGTGGTTTTCGTAACGTTCTTTCAAACCTCTAAGTATTGAAATAGCGTCCAATTCATCAGGTTCTTCTACCATAACAGTTTGGAAACGGCGTTCAAGTGCTTTATCTTTCTCGAAGTACTTTTGGTATTCGTTGAGTGTTGTTGCACCAATAGCACGCAATTCTCCTCGTGCAAGCGCAGGTTTCAGTATGTTGGCAGCGTCCATTGCTCCCTCTCCGCCACCAGCTCCAACAAGCGTATGGATTTCGTCGATAAAAAGAATGATGTTGCCTTCAGCATTTGTTACCTCCTTAATAACACCTTTCAGTCGTTCCTCAAATTCGCCTTTATACTTTGCTCCTGCTACTAAAGCACCCATATCAAGCGAGTATAGTTGCTTATCTTTTAAGTTTTCAGGTACGTCGCCACGGACAATACGTCCTGCTAACCCCTCTACAATGGCGGTTTTACCAGTACCTGGCTCACCAATAAGTATTGGATTGTTCTTTGTTCTTCGTGAAAGAATTTGCAATACACGGCGTATTTCATCGTCTCGGCCTATTACTGGGTCAAGTTTACCAGCTCGTGCATCTTCCACTAAGTTACGTGCGTACTTTGATAGTGCTTGATAATTGTCGTCACCACTTGCCGTTTGCACTTTTGAACCTTGTCTAAGGTCTTTGATAGCAGCCCTCATGGTCTCTTCTGTACAGCCAGCATCCTTCAAAATACGGCTTGCTGTGGAATTCACTGCTAAGAGGGCGAGCAACAAAGGTTCTATGCTTACAAACTCATCGCCCATTTTTTGCGATTCGTCCATTGTAGTTTGCATCACTTTATTTGCATCAGGAGAAAGGTAAGGTTCGCCTCCTGAAACCTTTGGCAAGCGTGTAATCTCGTTTTGAACGGCATTTTCTACAATCTGAAGATTGATGCCTAACTTATTGAAAAGATAGTTTACTACATCTTTTCCCTTCTCCATCACACCTTCAAGAATGTGTAATGGCTCGATTACTTGTTGCCCATTACGACTCGCCAAACCTACTGCGGCTTGGATAGCCTCTTGTGCTTTAATTGTAAATTTGTCTAATGTCATAGTTCGTTCCTTTTATTTAATTATTCTGTTCTTTAATAATCAAACTCTATTCCCAAGTATTTAAAACTGACAAAATGACTAAAACGCAGACATTTTGTCGCTTTTTATATTCTTTCTTTGGGCTTTTGAAATATTATTTGTAGCTTTACAATCGAAAGGAAGTTACCTTCCTGTTTAATCACAAAACTTTTAATGGTATTATATTTATGAATAAAGGAAAATCAACTTGTAAGGTTTTGAAAGCTATTCGACAAAAGATAGCCGATGTAAATGGTATCAGTTACTCTCCAAATGAGTGTCATTACGAAGGAGAATGTAAGGGAACGTGTCCCAAATGCGAGGCTGAAGTACGTTATTTAGAGGACGAACTCAAACGAAAGGGACGCAATGGCTTCGCTATAAAGGTTGGTGGCATTGCGGCAGGCTTGTGCGCAATGGTTGTTCCTGCGCAAGTTGAGGCACAGAACATAAATAAAGACAGCCTGAAAACTTCCGTTCCGCAGGTTAATGCCTTAGATAGCGTTGCCGTGAAAGACCTTTCAGACGGAGCAGGAGATGCGATTGTGGTGCGTGGTTGCTTGATTTCCAACGAAGACAAAGAACCACTGATAGGAGCTTCGATAATAGTTTTGGGAACGAAGAAGGGGCTTGTAACTGACTTAGATGGTAATTTTGCTGTAAAAGTCCCCCAAGATGCGAGCTTGGAAATATCCTATATCGGCTTGAAAAGCAAGGTTGTCAAGGCAAAAGACTTGTTGGATAGGAAGAACAGAACCATTGTTTTAGAACCTGACGAACAAGTTTTATTGGGCGAAGATGTACTGTCAGGCGTAGTCGTAACACGCAATGGCGACGATGTTTACAACCGAACGACACCTAAATACAAGTCGCACAAGAAGAAATGCAAGAAGTAAAGGCACCCATAATCGGCATAAATCGCCACCGACTCACTACTGATGGCGAGGGCGTAACTACCCTTGTGGCTTTTCACGGCTGTCCGTTGCATTGCAAGTATTGTCTGAATCCGCAATGTTTCTCGCCCGATGGTGTGTTGAGAACCATTACGCCGAGCGAGCTTTACAGCGAGGTGGAGATAGACGACCTTTATTTTATGGCAACAGGTGGAGGCATTTGCTTTGGCGGAGGCGAGCCTTTGTTGCGTAGTAAATTCATTGTTGAGTTTGCAAAAATAATGAATCCTGAGTGGAATATTGTATTGGAAACATCGTTGAATGTACCTTTAGAGCAGCTGAAAATAGTTGCACCGCTTGTCAATGAGTTTGTTGTTGATGTAAAAGATATGGACGAACCAATCTATAAAGCCTACACTATGCAAAACAATAATATGGTTGTGAGCAACTTAAAGTGGCTTGCTGAAAATAGATATACAGATAAAACAATAGTCCGTTTGCCGCTAATACCTTATTACAATACTGATTCAACACAAGAAAAAAGCAGAAAACAATTAGAAAGAATGGGCTTTTATCGCTTCGATATATTTGAGTATATCGTAAAATAGGTATAAAATACAAACTTAGAAGTCGATGAGCTTGTATGAATAATCTTCTCTTACTACTCGCTAAAATAGTTATTAGATATTACGAAATATAACTAGAAACATTTTTTAATTGCACAAATCATTTAATCATAAAATCATTTTAATTTGTAAAGAAAAGTACAAGCAAAAATCAATATATATTGTATTACGTTGTAATAGTGGTTGTTTTGCAATGCAAAACAGGCTCTTTTACTGCGCAAAACAGGCACTATTGGAGCGTAAAACAATGGGTGTTGTAATGTGTTGTAAAAGAGAATGTTATGTAAGATAGATGTTTGTATAAAATCTTTACATAATTATTATCAGTTATTGTTCTTTTTCTATCTCACTTTAATACATACTTCTCCATAATATTCTTTTGCCTTGTTGCGCAGCAAAAAGCCATATACAGCAGTCTGTTTGCGGACAGAAAGATTATGGTATAGGTCGGTTTGGTTTTCAATATATCCTCTTTCGGTGTGTTGGAGGTCGTAAATGCAGATGCGCCCAGCATGCTGTGGAGCTACTTTCGCATAGCCAACGAATAGTCCTTCTTTATCTTCTTTTACTGCATTAGCTACATCTAAATGGTAATATAGGTAGCCAGCACGGCACAAAAGTTCTCCATTGGAGTAGAAATCCTTAACTTCGTCCAGACTTAAAGCTTTATATGGCAAAGGCTCAACGTATTTCTGTGGTTTGCTAAATGCTACTTTTGTTTGCTTTGCCAGCCATATAATGCAGAGTACTGTAAGCAAAATGAGGGCAATATTTGTGAGTGTCATTTTTCGAAAGTGTTTGTTTGGCATGGAAAAGTTGCCGTATTGGGTAAATTATTTCTGTCTACAAAGATATAGAAAAACTATTAAAAATATCGTTCAATTAAATAAAAAGTACAGCTTCTTTAATTATTTATGATATAAAAGACGTATCTTTGTACCATATAAAGATTTGCTCTTTGTTGATAGGAATTTCACAAATGGCGTTCCTACGTATGGAGAAAGGAGCGATATAATGGGCATTATACAGAGAGTAGGGGCATGAATAGCCAGATTTCTAATTATCTAAAACAAGTGCTCGCAAATATTTTTAGTTATTTCTAAAGCAGAGAAGGTTATGAGAAAACTATTAACTGTACTTACATTATTATTTATGGTGTCATTCAATCTGTCTGCACAGAGCTATGGCGAATTGTGGAAACAAGTAGACGTAGCACGGGGAAAAGACTTGCCCAAGACACAATTGACTGTTTTAAAGAAGATTGTTGGCAAGGCGCAAAGAGAGAAATCGTACGGTAACTTGTTGGCAGCTGAGTTGCTAACCTCAAGTTTGCAGACACAAATCTCGCCCGATTCGGTTGATACGGAAAAGGCTCGCCTGAAGGAGCTCTGTGATAAAACAGAGAAAACCGACAAGATACTGCACGCCGTTTACTGCTGTGCATTAGGCAAACTCTTCGATAGTGACGATGCAGAAGATAATTCGAGCACCACTTATTTCGATAAAGCAATGGCTAATCCAGCCTTGTTGGCAGACGTACAATATAGTAAATATGCCCCATTGATAAAAGGTGGAAAGAACGATGCCATATTTAAGAACGACCTTCTCCACGTTATTGCGTTCGAATCTGAACAATATGACAAGGCAGATAAATATTATACATCAGTCGGTAACCGCGAAGCTGCTTGTTACAGTGCTTATCTGAATGTGAAAGACACTAATGACAAGGCAGCCTTAGACTCGCTCATAGCACGTTATGGCGATTTGCCAATATGTGGGAGCGTGGCTGTGGCGAAGTATAAGTACTTGGTTAATTTTGAAGAAATTAGTGCAAAGCAGCGCATCGAATATATAGACGATGCCGTGAAACGTTGGGGAACATGGGAAGGAATAAACTATCTGCACAACGAACATGAACGCCTCACTGCGCCAATGTTTAAGATGTGGACCGAAAATAATGTAGGTATACCTCATAAAGAACAGACTATAGAAAACATTAAAGTAAGGAATATCAACGACTTGACGTTGAAAATAACACGCACAACACTGACGGGCGATAACAAATTAGCCCCTAGCTATCACCTAGATTTAGCAAAGATAAAAGCAAAACTACAGCCTGCTACCACGAAAATTGTTAAGCGTAATTATCCATCGTATGCTCCTTACGAGGAAATCGAGGACTCACTACAAATTCCAAGCTTAGAGGAGGGTGTTTATTTGTTGGAACTGACCTCATCAAACAAGCAATTAGCTCCACAATATGAGCTGTATTATGTTACCAACCTATATCTAATTGCAGAAGAACAGCCAAATTCTAAGGTACGATATGTCGTGGTTAATTCAACAACAGGACAACCTGTGCCAAATGCAAAGATAAAACTAACAATAGAAGGTCCCTACGGCAAGCCAGCCACTGTAAAATTTGTTGAGACCAATGCACAAGGAGAAGCTTACTACAGTTATTCCAAAGGTGTTCCAGACGAGGTGTATGTGTCTACAAATACCGACAAAGCATGCCCTAGCTCTAGTCTTAGAACAAACTATGAATATGAGGTTACAACTCCGTATGAAGAGATTTACGACCTATTTACCGATAGAGAAATTTATCGTCCTGGACAAACTGTGCATGCTTCGGTCGTTGTTTATAGTCAAGATAATAAAACTTTGAAGAGTAAAGCGCTTGCAAATAAAAGTGTAAGTCTAATATTAAGAGACGCAAACGATGAAGATATAACTTCGAAAGAGGTTGTTACAGATGAGTTTGGTACTGCTTCTGCTGATTTCGAACTACCTAAAAACTTACTTACAGGCGACTTCGCTATCTATGCAAATAGTGATAGAAGTGGCTTTGTGAACTTTAAAGTAGAAGAATATAAGCGTCCTACATTCACGGTAGATGTAGACGAATATAAAGAAAAATACGCTATTGGCGATACCATCAAACTGAAAGGACATGCAAAAACTTATTCGGGTATGCCTGTTCAAGGTGCAAATGTTCTGTACACTGTCTATCGTCGTGCCGCATTATGGTGTTGGTATGATACAGAAAACGAGGATTTGGTTTACGAAGGTAAAGCCGTAACCGACGAAAAGGGCGACTTCGAAATCACATTACCCTTTATATTCCCTGACGAAAAGAATAGTAAGAAGACAAGAAAGCGCAGCAATTGGCAGTCAGCAAGGTTTTACAGTTTCGATGTAGATGCCGATGTTACCGACCTTGCAGGCGAGACCCGCTCTGCAAGTACATCGCTACCATTAGGTACAAAGCCCGCAATGCTAACAAGCGATATGCCCGACAAAGTGCTGAAAGATAGTTTACGCCAGATTAAGTTCTCTTATCTGAATGCTGCAGGTACGGCTATTGATGGAAACGTGCGCTATGCTATAGCATCTTATAAGAGTAAAACTCCATCGTTTAGCAAGTATACAACAGTAGAAGCTAATAAGGTTGTAGATCTGAAACCATTACAGTCAGGTCATTATATGTTACAAGCTATTTGTGAAAAAGATACATTAGAGCAAGAATTTGTAGTGTTCTCAATGGACGACAAGCGTCCTGTTATAGAGACACACGATTGGTTCTATATAAATGAAAATAAGTTCTCAAATAATGGAAAGCCTGTTTATGTGCAATTTGGTGCTACAGATGCCGATCAACACATAGTTTATTCTATCTTCTCAGGCGATAAAGTGATTGACAGTGGGACTATCGATCAAAGCAATAGCCTTACTACTTGGAAACTAACATATAAGGAAGAGTATGGCGATGGCATTGTTTTGAATCTTGCATGGGTAAAGAATGGCAATCTGTACACGCATAATGAGAACATCGGACGCCCTATGCCCGACAGACATCTGAACGTGAAATGGACTACCTTCCGTAACCTTTTGCTACCTGGACAGAAGGAAGAATGGACACTTAATGTATGCTATCCCGATGGAAAACCAGCAAAGGCGCAGCTCATGGCAACGCTTTACGACAAGAGTCTTGACCAAATTGCAGAGCACTCGTGGGACTTTTCTTCTTCATACACTAATAATCTTCCAGCCTATATAGAGTGGAGTAGCTTCAATTTCCCAACTTTAAGCTTCTATAAAGTAGCAAACTACAAGTCGTTAACTGAATCTTCATTATCTCTTGCAAGATTCGATGCACGCTTCGTGAATGACTTTAGTTATAATCAAGTATTTATTCGAGGAACCCGTTTCACAGCGGCAACAAAGGAATTTGCAAAGATGGAGCCTATGAAACTAAATGAAGTGCTACAAGGAAAGGCTCCTGGGATAAAGGCTGAAAGGGGAACTGTTAAGTTCACTCCACCCGTTATAAAAGAGGATAGCGATGTTCGTGAGGAGGCTGATGTAGACTATGCAGTTGCCGACTCTGCTTCTGTTGTTGTAAAAAGAAGTACTAATAATGTCCAGTTGCGTGAAAATCTGAATGAGACAGCATTCTTTTATCCACGTCTGAACACCGATGCCAACGGCAATGTAAGCATTAAATTCACGCTGCCAGAGAGCCTTACCACTTGGCGTTTTATCGGTCTTGCACACGACAAGGATATAAATTATGGTATGCTAACCGACGAAGTGGTTGCCAAAAAGACGGTAATGGTACAGCCCAATATGCCTCGCTTTGTTCGTATGGGCGACGAAGCAATGCTATCGACACGTATTTTTAACTCGTCAGATAAAGCTGTTAAGGGCAAGGCAACCATAGAAATACTTGATGCTGAAACCGAAAAGGTGCTTTACGCAGATAGCAAAGACTATGCTTTAGAGGCGAATGCGACAACAACGGCAACGTTCTCGTTGGCAAGTTTGCTGTCGGAAGAAGGCGCAAACAAGCTCTCTATTGCCAACCAAAGTATGCTTATCGTGCGCATCGTAGCCAGTGGCGATGATTATTCGGACGGCGAACAGCAATATTTGGCAGTTCTTCCAATTCGTGAATACGTGGTTAATACCTATCCGTTTACGCAAAACAAGGCGGGAGAGAAGAGCATTGACCTTACAAAACTGTTCCCAGCAAACAGCACAGACCAGCGATTGACGATTGAATACACCAATAATCCAAATTGGTTGATAATACAAGCCTTGCCGTATGTTGCTGATGTGAACGATCTAAACGCCATTAGCTTGGTGTCAGCCTACTATGCCAACAGCTTGGCAAGTAAGATTTTGAAGACGTCGCCTAAGATACGACAGACCATTGAAAGCTGGAGAAACGAGCAAGGAAACGAAACTTCTATGATGTCGGCATTGGAAAAGAACCAAGACTTAAAGGAATTTGCCCTTAAAGAAACGACTTGGGTAATGGAAGCAAAGAACGAAAGCGATCAGAAACAAATGCTTGTGCGTTTCTTCGACGACAATCAGATAAAATACAACCTGTCGTCTACCATCGAAGCACTAAGTCAATTGCAAAATCCTGATGGTTCTTTCTCTTGGTGGGAGAATATGCCGGGTAGCTTCTACATGACGATTGAAGTGGTGAAAACCCTGACCCGCTTGAACGTGTTGATGGGCGAAAAAGATGAGAAAACCGAAGATATGCTACGTTTTGCATTTGCTTTCTTAGACAAAGAAGTGGCTGGACGTGTTGCAGAGATGAAGCGTCTGCAACGCAAAGGATATAAGAATATCTTCCCATCTGATGCGCTTTGCGACTATTTGTACAGCAATGCATTGGCAAAACGCAAGACAACAGCAGATATAACCTATCTTATCGACCTGTTATCAAAGAAGCCTGTAGATTTAACGATATATGGCAAGGCTAATACGGCGGTTATCTTGCAGCAGTATAAGCAGATACAAAAGGCTAAGGAATACTTGCAAAGCATCAAAGAATACACTGTTTACAAGGAAGAAATGGGCAGATATTTCGATACAAAGAAAGCTTATTACAGCTGGTTCGACTATAAGATACCAACGCAAGTGGCTGCGATAGAATCGTTCAAGACGATTGCTCCAACCGACAAGCAGACGGTAGAAGACTTGCAACGTTGGCTTTTACAGTCGAAACGGACGCAGGCTTGGGATACGCCAGTAAACTCTGTAAATGCTATTTGGGCATTTATGAACAACGGACAGTGGACAATGGACAATGGTGAAGCGAGCGTTTTGAAACTCGACGGAAAGGTTATGGAACTTCCAAAGGCTACTGCAGGCTTGGGATATGTGAAGGTAACACAGCCAGTGGTAGTTAATTCACGTAACGAAAACGAAGGCAAGCAAGTTGCAAGCACGCTTACCGTAGAGAAAATAAGCAGCGGAACAAGCTGGGGAGCAGTGTATGCGCAGTTCTTCCAACCTGTTACAGAGATTAAAGCAAGCAATGCAGGACTTACAGTCAAGCGCGAATTGTTTGTACGAAACAGCAACAACAATGCGAAAGATGCCGTTCAGGCAAAGGTTGGCGATAAGGTTGTGGTGCGCATAACCATTGTGGCAGATCGTGATTATGACTTTGTTCAGGTTTCTGACAAGCGTCCAGCGTGTCTTGAACCCGTATCGCAAATCAGCGGATACCAATACGGTGGCTACTACATAGCACCGAAAGACTACTGCACAAACTATTATTTCGATATGATGGCAAAGGGAACTCACGTTGTGGAAACAGAGTATTTTGTAGACCGTGAGGGCGTTTATCAGTCGGGAACGTGCACCGCACAATGTGCTTATGCACCTGAATACACAGGTCGCCAAGGAGCAATTAAAGTAAAAGTGAATAGCAACAATGCTTCAAATTGAAATAGATGAAGGCAGCGGCTTCTGCTTTGGTGTTACGACAGCCATAAAAAAAGCCGAAGAGGAATTAGAAAAAGGAAGGCAGTTGTATTGCCTTGGCGATATAGTACATAATAGTATGGAGGTGGAAAGGCTTGCAAAACGTGGGCTGATAACCATTAATCATGACCAGTTGCGTGAACTTCACGATGCAACTGTATTGCTTCGAGCTCATGGAGAACCTCCTGAGACCTATGAATTGGCACGAAAGAATAACATAGAAATTATTGATGCCACATGTCCTGTTGTGTTGGCATTGCAGCGTCGCATAAAAAACCAATACGAAAAGAATGGTAATACGATAGTAAGCAAACTTGAGAAGGTTGATTTGAAAGCAGAATTAAAAGATAAGAAAAAAGCTTCTGCATCGCAAATCGTAATTTTTGGAAAATTAGGCCATGCCGAAGTATTGGGTTTGGTGGGACAAACACATAGTAATGCAATTGTGATAGAGAAGTTCGAAGATGTGCATCAACTTGATTTTAATCGTGATATATATCTTTATTCTCAAACAACAAAGAGTTTGAATGAATTCCATCGCATCATTGAATACATTCAAGGACATATTTCCGTAAGTGCTCAGTTCCGTAGTTTCGATACTATTTGTCGACAAGTAGCTAATCGCATGCCAAACATTTCGTTGTTTGCTGCAAAACACGACCTCATTCTATTTGTTGCAGGACGGAAAAGTTCTAACGGAAAAGTTCTGTTTCACGAATGCTTAAGTGTAAATCCCAACTCACATCAAGTAGAAAGTGCTGATGAAATAGATATGGAATGGTTTAAGAATGTACAAACTGTAGGTATTTGTGGCGCAACCAGTACTCCTAAATGGCTAATGGAAGAGTGTCGCGATGAGATACTTCGTAGAACAGCTAATGCTTAGAGCTTAAACCATTTAATATATCACTCCTTTTTTGTACTTTAAAAGAAGACTTCATACTCCACTCGTAATATATTTTCATATAATACGAGTGGAGTATGTTGATATATTACGAGTGATATACAAATTATATTACAGCTATCTAGTTCTCCCTTAAAAACCTAATATTCTGATGATTCATAGTACATTATCCTATAAAATATTTGCTTATAGCTACAACTATATAGTCCTCCCTTAAAAACAATATTTCAGCATAAA
>NZ_BAKF01000041.1 GCF_000614025.1 Prevotella aurantiaca JCM 15754 | reverse complement strand
TTTGCAAATAATTTATAGCATAATATACTATGAATCAGAGGAATATTAGGTTTATAAGGGAGGACTAATTATGATTTTTTAATCTTTTTATATCAAAAAGATATTATAATTATTTTAATAGTCAGTTGGTAAATTTACCGATTGACTATTAAATAATACAAATATGCTAATTATTGCTTGCTGTTATAATTTTTAACCATATCTGAATTTAGATGGCTGAGAATTATTTGTTGACTTCCTTTACTGAATGCAAGTTTGTAGAGTCCACCTTTTTTATCTTTTCGCTTGTAATTATAAGCGTAATTGTCTATTTTCCAACATGTATCCTTTAGGGCAACTTGCTCAACCTTTTTATAAAATTCTGAAGAAGGAATTGTATCAAAGCTCAATATAGCTGAATAGTTGCCACCTGCTACAGTCTCTTCGTCGAGTGCAATGCTGACAGAGTCGGGGATAATGGGTTGTTGTTTTAGAATCTTATACTTCGGAAAACGCATATTTGTAATAGCCGACAGGTCGATGTTCAGCGTCGTGTCATTTACTATTGGGGCAAACACTGAGGCTGCCACCGTATCTTTCAGTGACGACGATGGATTAGCATTATTGTTGCATGAGACAAAACCAAGAAGTCCTGCTAATGCAATACACAGCATACTACAAAGTCTTCGTTTATCTAACATACTTTTCATTAGATGCAGTTACTAAATTTCAATTGGTTCTATGCGTGGCTTGGGAGCATTGATAGGAGTATTTGAAGGTTGCTTTGGTTGTTTCGGCTTCTTTGGGCGATTGCCTTCTTCGCTATTATGTTGAGGAATCTGTGTATTTTCAATATCTAATTCCTCTTCTCCCTCAGCATTTTGCTCGTTCTCATCGAGTTCACTTCCTATTCCACTTCTGTGACGAATATGTAAACTATCTGTTTCTCGCCTTGGTTGAACAATTGATTGGCAGTTATACATAGAAGGGTCTATGTCTTTGTCTGGGTCAGGTATCCATTTTGCATGATATTTTTGGAAAGATTTATCACGCATCAGGTCGTATATAAAATTACCACACATTGGAAGTGCAGTTTTAGAACCTTGCCCTAAAGCACCTGTTCTGAAGTGAATACTACGATATTCGCCACCTACCCATGCTCCGACTACAAGTTTTGGACTTACAGCCATGAACCAAGCATCAGAATGATTGTTGGAAGTACCAGTTTTTCCACCCCAATCTGTATCGCCAAATGTGTATTGTTTTAATGAACGACTTGTACCACCTGGTTCTGTAAGGCAACCTTTCAATAATTCTTGCATGAAGAAAGCACTCTGATAAGACAGCACCTGTTTGTTATTGTGTGGTGCAACATATACTTCATTACCTCGCTGGTCAAGTATCTTTGTAACAACAATAGGTTCACAATATTCACCATCGTTGGCAACAGTACAATAAGCATTTACCAATTCTAGCAGATTTACGTCGCTTGAACCAAGAGCTAATGAAGGCTCATTCTCAAGCGGACTCTTTATACCCATGTCTTGAGCTGTGCGAATAATGTTTTTTATACCCATCTCTTGTCCTAAACGAACAGCTATGGTATTCACACTTCGAGCAAATCCCGCTTTTAATGTTATAGAGTCGCCTGAGTAATTACCATTAGCATTACGAGGTGTCCAGGTTTTCAAAATTCCAGTTTTCTTATCAGGTACCTCCATACTGATATATTCATCTCTACGTTTATCGCATGGGGCCAATCCTTGATTCATTGCTTCTGAATAAACAAAGAGTTTGAATGTAGAACCTGGTTGGCGCTGTGCTGTAACCTTGTCATATTTCCATGATTTAAAGTCTATATCGCCAACCCATGCACGAACTGCACCTGTTTGAGGTTCTATGGCAATCATTGAACAATGCATAAACCTTACCATGTAACGGATAGAGTCCATTGAAGACATTTCTTTTATAATCTCTCCTTTTTCGTAGTCAAACAATCTGACCTTGTGAGGTTTATTAATATAGTACAATACACTGTCAGGCTGGTTTGGATATTTCTTTACTAAGTTTTTATAAAATGGCTGTCGTTCTGCAATTCCTTCTATAAAACCAGGAACTAAGTTACCATTTTCGTCTCGCCATGGATCCTGTCCACTCCAATGTTTATCAAAATCTTGTTGAATTTTACGCATTTGTTTTTCTGCAGCATCTTCTGCATACTTCTGCATGCGAGTATCAATAGTTGTATAAATCTTTAATCCGCTGCTATACAAATCGTAGTCGTTATCTTTTATCCAATCTTTTAGATAGTCTGCTACGTATTCACGAAAATATTGTGCTTTACCATCATAGTTTTCTTCTACATGAACATCAAGTGCCATTGGCATCTTTGAATACTTTTCGTATTCATTTTTTGTTAAATGTCCATGTGTTACCATATTATATAATACAGTGTTACGTCTGCCAATAGAATTTGAAGGATGTAAAATAGGGTTATAGTAAGTTGTAGCCTTCAACATTCCAACTAAAGTTGCAATCTGTTCGGTAGTAAGTTGGCTGGGTGTTGTATTGAAATAAGTTCTTGCAGCTGTTTTAATACCATACGCATTATTTCCAAAGTCAACCGTATTGGCATACATTGTTAAGATATCATTCTTCGAATAAATAAACTCTATTTTGTAGGCAATAATCCACTCTTTAGCTTTAGCTATTAGCATTCGTATGCCAGGAATCTTACCCAAAAGACCAGAATATTCCTTATTTCTTATGTGGAACATATTTTTAGCAAGTTGCTGCGTTATAGTAGATGCGCCACGAGCACCATCACGTGTTACAGCATCTTTTACAGCACCACCGATTCCCATAAAGTCTACTCCGTGGTGACTATAAAATCTTTCATCCTCCGTACTTATCAAGGCATTCCAAAATGTTGGGTTTACTTCATCATACTTTACAGGGATACGGTTTTCCTTAAAATATTTACCAATTAAGACAGAGTCGGCACTATATATTTCTGAAGCTGCATAAGTAGGAGGAGTCTTTATTTCAGCAAAACCTGGAGACTTACCAAAGAGCCACAAGAAATTAATATCAACCATTCCTAAGAAGATAAAGATTGACACAAAGAAAGAGACAATACCTACAGATAACTTAGTGTACCATGCTCGTCCTTTGTATAATTTAATGTACCATGGGAAGAAATTAAGGATCCCCATAATTATGTTTTTGAATATTTTGATTATATTTTTCATTTAAAAGAAATTTATAAAGAATGCCTAATTCCAATAGGAATGCAAAAATAGTAAAATGTTTTTAAAAAAGATAACTATCTATGTGATTTAATATTTCTTTAGTTTCATTTGGGTGAAACCAATAAATATTTTGGTCTTTTTTATACCAAGTCAGTTGTTTACGTGCATATTTTCTTGTATTGCTCTGTATCTTAAAAATTGCCTCTTCAAGAGTTGTCAAGCCATCAAGATATTCAAATAGTTCTTTATAGCCAACAGTATTTAAAGCATTTAAATTCCTATACTCATACATGTTCAAAGCCTCATCTAGTATACCCGAAGTTATCATATATTCTGTACGCTTGTTGATCCGTTCATATAGTTCTTCGCGTGGACGATTTAATCCAATCTTGATTATATTAAATGGACGTTCTTGTTTTTTATTAGTACGGAATGAAGTGTAAGTTCTTCCTGTTTGAATACATACTTCAAGTGCATGAAGAACTCTACGAGGATTTTTCTTATCTACGATTTCCCAATGAGCAGGGTCTAGTTTTCTTAATAATTCGCAAAGCTTCTCTAAACCTTCTGTTTCCAATTTTTGCATTAAGGATTGTCTTATCCTATCATCAATGGTTGGAATATCGTCAATGCCATTACAAACGGCGTCGATATACATCATAGACCCACCGGATAAGATATATGAAGATGTTGGATTTAAATTTAATAAACTTATGACTTCTTGCTCGTAAAGACTTGCTGAATAACAGTCAATTACATTCTTACAAGCAACAAAATGGTGTTTTACATGATTCAGCTGCTCCTTTGTTGGAGCAGCCGTACCTATAGGTAACTCTTTGTATATCTGTCTTGAGTCAGCATTTATAATTTCTATACCATAATGCTGCGCAATCTCAAGTGTTAAAGCTGTTTTACCAACACCTGTTGGGCCCGTCAATACAATGAGAGTTTGTATATTCAATGTTATCTATCTAATAATTCCTCTTGATGAAGCTTGAACAAATTCAATGATATGTTGAATTTCATTTGTCATAGGTAAAGTTTCTTTCATTTTCTGAATCTTTTCTTCGCGAGTGCCTTCACCATAAAGTACACGATATGCATCATGAATTTGATCTATTTGTTCATTGGTAAATCCTTTACGTCTTAAACCTACAATGTTAATGCCAGCATATCGTATTGGCTCTTTACCAGCAATAATATAAGGAGGGATGTCTTGAGAGAAACGACTTCCACCTTGAATCATAACATTACATCCAATAGTACAGAACTGATGGCAAAGAACTGAAGCAGAAATAATGGCATAGTCTTCAACTGTAACTTCTCCTGCCAACTTTGTTGAATTACCAATAATAATATTTGAACCAATTACACAATCATGGGCAATATGCACACTTTCCATAAAAAGATTATTGCTGCCTACAATTGTTGTTCCCTTTGAAGCTGTACCTCGAGAGATAGTAACATTTTCACGTATAGAATTGTTATCACCAATTTCACATAGACTTTCTTCACCGCGAAATTTTAAATCTTGTGGCTTTGTAGAAATACTTGAACCAGGGAAAAATTCGTTTCTGTTGCCAATTCGAGCACCAGTGTGTATTGTAACACTATTGAGTAACTTGTTATTATCGCCAATTACTGTATTATCATCAATAAAACAAAATGGTCCGATGATATTATTGTCACCTATCTTTGCATTGGGATGTACGAATGCTAAAGGGCTAATAGTATTCATAATTATATTTATTTATTTTTTACTATTTGCGCAGTAAATGTAGCTTCTGCTACAACATTATCGCCTACAAACATATAACCTTGCATTGAGCTAATTCCATGACGTACTGGGCTTAACAATTCAACGCGGAATAAAAGAGTGTCGCCAGGAATAACTTTCTGACGGAATTTAACATTATCAATCTTTAAAAAGTAGGTTGACCATCTTTCAGGCTCCTCTACTTGAGAAAGTACCAATAATCCTCCACATTGTGCCATTGCTTCTATTTGAAGTACACCTGGCATTACAGGCTCTTGTGGGAAATGACCTTGAAAGAAAGGCTCATTGGCTGTAATATTTTTAACGCCAACAATCGTCGTTGCTCCCATTGCAATAACCTTATCAACAAGTTGCATAGGATAACGATGGGGGAGAAGCTCACGTATTCTGATATTGTCCATCAAAGGCTCTTCATTTGGATCGTAAATTGGAGCTTGAATTTCATGTTTACGAATATCTTTACGGATCATTCTTGCAAACTTATTGTTCACAGTATGACCAGGTCGAGTTGCCACAATACGTCCCTTAATAGGCTTTCCTATTAAAGCTACATCGCCAATAATATCCAACAATTTGTGTCTTGTACACTCATTGTCCCAAATGAGCGGTTTGTTTTGTATATAGCCAATACTTGTTGCATCCATATGAGGCACCTTGAGCAGATCTGCTAACTGGTCAAGAGTTGGCTGTTCTACTTGTTTCTCGTAAATTACAATAGCATTATCAAGATCACCACCTTTGATAAGATTTGCTTGTAATAATGGCATAATATCTCTAACAAAAACAAAAGTTCTTGCAGGAGATATTTCGTCAGCAAATTTACTAATATCGTCAAGTGTTGCAAATTGACTGCTAATGAACTTAGACTCAAAAGAACACATTGCTGTTATGGAGAACTGTTCATCAGGAAGAATTGTAATAATACTGCCACTTTCATCCTTATACTCCATTTTCTTTCTAATAATATAATAGTCTTTTGGAGCGTTTTGGTCAACAATTCCTATTTCCTTAATTTTATCAACGTACATTGCAGCTGAACCATCAAGAATAGGGAATTCTGGACCGTTAATTTGGATTAAACAGTTGTCTATTCCCATTGCGTATAGGGCAGCCATACCATGTTCGATAGTACTGACACGTGCTTCGCCTTTCGCTATTACCGTACCACGTTGGGTATCAATAACATTTTCAGCAATAGCATCAATAATGGGCTGTCCCTCCAAATCAATTCGTTGAATTTTGTATCCTGTATTATCTGGAGCTGGATTAAAAGTAACAGTAAGGCTTAATCCTGTATGTAAACCTTTTCCAAAGAGGGAAAAGCTTCCCTTCAGTGTTTTCTGTTTTGTTGTTTCCATATATCTTATTTATTCTTTTTCAATTCATCAACTTTTTTCTGTAAAGCATCTATCTGCTTATAAATCTCAGGAAGTCTTTGGAATATGACTTGTGATTTAAAATAGTTGCGTGGCTCAATAGCAGGGCTTCCCATAAGCGACTGATTATCTTTTAACTTGCTCAATACGCCTGACTGTGCACCAAGGAAGACTTTATTACCAATATTTAAGTGACCAGATATTCCAACCTGTCCACCAAACATACACCATTCCCCAACTTTAGTAGAGCCCGCAATACCAACTTGTGCGCTCATAACAGTGTTTTCGCCAATATCAGTATTATGTGCAATCTGTACAAGATTGTCGAGTTTTACGCCTTTACGCACATACGTGCTTCCCATAGTTGAACGGTCAATACACGTGTTTGCTCCTATTTCAACATCGTCTTCTATGGTCACAATGCCAATTTGCGGAATTTTATCATAGCTGTTTGTTTCTGCATTTGGGGCAAAGCCAAAGCCATCTGCACCTATGACACTGCCAGAATGACAAATAACGTTATTTCCGATTTTACAATTATGGTAGATGCTAGCATTAGGATAAATGATGCAATTGTTTCCTAAAGTTGTATTGTCCATAATGGTTGTATGAGGATAAATCATACAGTTATCTCCAACAACCACTCCATCGCCTATATATGCAAAAGCACCAATATAGACATTCTTTCCTATTGTTGCTTTTGGAGAAATAAACGCTAATGAATCTATTCCTTGTTTTCTTGGCTTCATACTTTCATAAAGCTGAAGAAGCTTTGCAACACAGTCGCGTGCATTTTTTACACGTATTAATGTCGCTTTCGTTGGCTTCTCAATCTTTATGCTTTCGTCTACAAGAACTATAGAACATTCAGTTTCGTATATATAATGAGTATATTTCGGGTTTGCTAAAAAACTTATAGCACCATGCTTTCCTTCCTCTATTTTTGCGAAAGTACTAATGGTTGCTTCTTCATCGCCTTCTATGCTTCCTTGTATATATTCTGCGATTTGTTTTGCGTTAAATTCCATTCTATATAATAAATGATAATTGCTTGTTCGTGCAAAGATAACAAACTTTTGTTAGATTCTGTGATAACAAAAGTAATATTTACGAATTTTTTTAGATAATAGTTCTACATTCAAAATCTCTGAAGCTTCTGTTATGTCTTTTAAACTACCATCTTTTGATAATATGCTAATACGGTCGTCGTTGATATCGTACATATCTTTTTGAACAGTATCAATCTGCATCAAGTAGCTGCTATCTTCTTCAGTAACCCCTAAGAAGTGGCAAATTCGTTCTTTGCATTCGCCTATTTGTTCTTGTGAAATTGGTTCATCGTGAATTTCGACCTTAAAAAGCTTACGATTGATAAAATCATCGGCAAGGAGTGATAGTATTTTATCTTCTGATTTTTGCCATACTTTTATAGCACTCCATAAGTCGCTGTCATCTAAATTTAAGTAATGTTTCAGTGTTTCTTCATTATTTTTGAAGTATTCTGCATTTACGTCGTTGTCAAGAAAGAAAGCTAAAGCAGGAGAGGCAAATAGTTTATATCCATCTTTCAGTAACTTTTTAGCTCTAAGCAATAAACTGATTAAGAGTTTTTCGTACCCAACCGTGGCTTTATGTAAATATACTTGCCAATACATTAAGCGGCGCGATGTAAGGAAATTCTCTATTGAATAAATACCTTTAGCATCTATTACCAAGGTATCGTCTACGACATTCAGCATTTTTATAATTCGTGCCGAACCTATGTTGCCTTCCGTTACACCTGTAAAAAAGCTATCTCGTTTCAGATAGTCCAACCTGTCCATATCAAGTTGGCTACTGATTAATTGATGAAGAAAACGCTTGGGGTATTCATTCTTGAAAATCTTAATAGCAAGATTAAGCTCACCATTCATTTCTTGGTTGATGCAATTCATTACCATTAAAGATACTTCTTCGTGGGTAATTCCTTTGATTAATGTATTCTCGAGCACGTGGGAGAAAGGGCCGTGTCCGATGTCGTGCATCAAGATGGCTGCTTGAACTGCTTCTGCTTCACTATCAAAAATGAAAACACCCTTTTGTTGCAGCGACAAGGTTGCCTCACTCATTAGATGGAATGCTCCCAATGAGTGCTGAAACCTTGTATGTTGAGCACCAGGGTAAACAACTGTAGTTAGTCCTAATTGCTTTATACGGGTTAAGCGTTGCATAAATGGGTGCTTAACAATATTCAAAAGAAGCCCCGATGGAATCCTGATAAATCCAAATACGGGGTCGCTTATAATCTTACTGCCATTCATAGAACGCTTTTCTTTTGAATTATTCTTTTAGCTTGTCAAGCTCTTTTTCCATTTCTTGCTGCAATTCTTTTGCCTTTTCTCCTGCAACTTCTGCAAAATTTGCCTCCAAACTTGCATAGATAATACCTCGTGAGGAATTGACCAAAAGACCGCAGTCCTTATTCATACCATATTTACAAACTTCTTGCAAACTTCCACCTTGTGCGCCAACTCCCGGTACTAAGAGGAAACTATTGGGGGCTAATTTCCGTATATCGGCAAACAAGCTTCCTTGTGTTGCCCCGACAACAAACATTAAATTCTCTGTTGTGCCCCATTCTTGCGCCTTGCTCAGTACTCGCTCGAATAAGCGTACGCCATCTTTGTCTTCAAATAACTGAAAGTCGTGGCTTCCTTTATTGCTTGTTAGTGCAAGAAGAATAACCCATTTCCCTTCATATTCCAAGAAAGGCTTTACAGAATCTTCTCCCATATATGGAGCTATGGTAAGCGCATCAACATTATATTCTTTAAAGAATGTTTGTGCATACATCTTTGATGTGTTTCCAATATCTCCACGCTTGGCATCGGCTATTATGAAGTGATTTGGATATTTCTCTTTCAGATATGTTATTGTCTTTTCAAACGCCTCCATACCCTTCAATCCATAGCACTCATAAAATGCCAAGTTAGGTTTGTATGCTACACAATAAGGAGCTGTTCTGTCAATTATGGCTTTATTAAAAGAAAAAATAGGGTCTTCTTCGTTTAACAGAAACTTAGGAACCTTGTTTAAATCGGTATCAAGCCCGACGCAAAGAAACGATTTCTTTGTAAATATTTGCTCTATTAATTGTTTTCTCTCCATACTTATTTATGTTTATTCTTTAGTTTCAAACCACGAAATGGTATTTATTATTAACGTGGGTTTGACGAATTGTTTACAGACTTGAATGTTTATACTCAAAAACGGGGGCAAATGTTAATAATGACGAAAGTATATATTGTGCCCCACGAAAGTATATATTGTGCCCCACGAAAGTATATATTGTCGCATTCTCTGTCTACTATACCTGTGGAGATTAAATTTCTTCTTCTGTATTATGCAATAACTTACAATTCTGTTTCTTTTAATTTTTCTGCGTTTTCTGCAACAGTCAGTGCATCTATCATATCTTGGATTTCACCATTCATAAAACCGGGCAAATCGTGAGTCGTAAAACCTATGCGGTGGTCGGTTACTCGACCTTGTGGATAGTTGTAAGTACGGATTTTAGCCGAACGGTCTCCTGTAGAAACAAGACTCTTACGCCTGCTCGCTATGTCGTTTACATATTTTTGATGCTCACGGTCGTATATAAATGTACGCAATCTCGATAAAGCTCTTTCCTTATTCTTAGGTTGGTCGCGGGTTTCGGTACATTCTATAAGGATTTCTTCCACCTCTCCTGTATTAGGATTTTTCCACGGATAGCGCAATCGAACGCCCGATTCCACCTTGTTCACATTCTGACCGCCTGCACCGCTCGAACGGAAAGTATCCCATTTTATCTCGCCTTCATTAATGTTTACTTCAAATTTATCGGCTTCCGGAAGTACGGCAACTGTCGCTGCCGACGTCTGCATACGACCTTGTGTATCGGTAGATGGAACACGTTGCACGCGGTGGACACCTGATTCGTATTTAAGAATGCCATATACGCCGGCACCTGCTACAGCAAAGTCTATTTCTTTAAAACCGCCAACAGTTCCTTCCGAAACCGATGTGATAGACAGTGTCCAACCTTTCTTGTCGCAGTAACGTTTATACATATTGAAAATATCGCCTGCAAATAATGCAGCTTCGTCGCCACCTGCTCCTGCTCTGATTTCCATTTGCACATTCTTGTCGTCTTCAGGGTCTTTAGGAACAAGTAAAAGCTTAATCTCTTCTTCAAGTTTTGGTTGCAACTCTTCATTCTCACTCAGTTCCAACCTTGCCATTTCTTTCATTTCAGGGTCGGTTTCATTGGTAAGAATATCTTTAGCTTCGTTTATTGTAGTAAGGCAATTTATATATCGCTTTCGAGCATTCATAATATCACCAAGGTCTTTATATTCCTTGGTGAGCTTGACATATCTTTGTTGGTCGCTTATTACGTCTGGGTCGGTAATGAGCGTAGAGACCTCTTCAAAACGTGCTTCAAGTCCATCGAGCTTCTCTAATATACTATTCTTTTCGGGCATATATTTATTTCTGTTGTTGTTTAATAATTAAATTCTCCAAATTCGCTTTTGATAGTTAAGCTCTTTTCGCCTTCTTCAATATGACCGATAACTTGTGCATCAATATTGAATTCCTTGCTAATAGCAATAATCGAGTTTGCCATTTCGGGGCAGACATAAATTTCCATTCTGTGTCCCATATTGAACACTTGATACATTTCTTTCCAATCCGTACCGCTACATTCCTTTATAGCTTTAAACAAAGGAGGAACTGGGAACATATTGTCTTTTACTACTTTACAATTATCATTTACAAAGTGCAATACCTTTGTTTGTGCTCCGCCCGTGCAATGTACCATTCCGTGTATTTCGCTACGATATTCATCGAGTATTCGCTTAATTACAGGGGCGTAGGTGCGGGTGGGGGAGAGAACCAGCTCTCCTGCATTCAGAGGGCTGCCTTCTACCGTATCGGTCAGTTTGTATTTGCCACTATAAACAAGTTCGTTGGGCACAGCGTGGTCGAAACTCTCTGGATATTTTTCAGCCAAATACTTTGAAAAAACATCATGGCGTGCACTTGTAAGCCATTGCTGCCCATTCCGCCATTGTACTTCTTTTCATAGGTTGATTGTCCAGTTGAACTTAAGCCAACGATAACATCGCCAGGGCGAATATTCGCATTATCAATAACGTCAGAGCGTTTCATTCTGCAAGTAACGGTGGAATCGACAATGATAGTACGCACCAAGTCGCCAACATCTGCTGTTTCTCCACCAGTAGGATAAATGCCTATTCCCATCTCTCTCATTTCTGCCAGCAACTCATCAGTGCCGTTAATGATGGCAGATATAACTTCGCCCGGAACAAGCATCTTGTTGCGCCCGATAGTAGACGATACTAAAATATTGTCTACTGCACCAACACACAACAAATCGTCGGTATTCATAACAATGGCGTCCTGCGCAATACCTTTCCATACACTTAAATCGCCTGTTTCTTTCCAGTACATATAAGCTAAGGAGGATTTTGTACCTGCACCATCGGCATGCATTATATTGCAGTATTCCTCGCTACCTCCTAAGATGTCTGGAATGATTTTGCAAAAAGCCTGTGGGAAAATTCCCTTGTCTATATTCTTTATAGCGTTGTGTACATCTTCTTTGGCAGCACTAACGCCACGCATTGCATATCTGTTATTCATTGTCTCGACTATATTTTCAGATTATTTTTCTTCTTTATCATTCCAAATGTCCCAGCTTGCAAATGCTTGCAAAAGCAACATTTCCAATCCGTTCTTAACAACTGCACCATGCTCTTTGCCTTTTTCCATAAAGCGTGTTACGTTAGGATTGTAAAGCAAATCATATAAAAGTGTATGGCTATCCATAGCTTCGTATGGAAGTGGCAAACATTCCTCCACGTTTGGATACATTCCTACAGGTGTGCAATTTACAATTACATTAAACTCTTTTATTATCTTGGGAGACAAATCATTATAGGTCAAGACGTCTATGTTTTTGCGTCTTGAAACACATTTAGTCTCAATACCTAAAGATTTCAATCCATAGCATACAGCTTTAGAAGCACCACCCGTTCCTAATACAAGTGCCTTTTTATGATAGCGTTCCAATAAAGGTTCTATGCTTTTTGTAAATCCTATAACATCACTATTATAGCCTTTGAGATATGTTTTATTGCCTATGTGTTCTATACGAATGACATTTACAGCACCAATAGCTTTTGCTTCAGGACTCAAAGCATCAAGATACTTAATAACTTGCTTTTTATAAGGTATGGTAACATTAAGTCCTTTCAATTCCGGATTCGTATCAATTATTTCCAAAAGATTTTCAATAGAAGAAATTTCATAATTATCATACACGGCATCTATACCTTCATTTTGAAATTTCTCATTAAAATACCCTTTGGAAAAAGAATGCTCTAACGGATAACCTATCAGTCCATATTTGTCCATAAGTAACTTATATTCTATTTTTCAGCAATATACATTGTGCAAATACCAAAAGTTAATCTTTTAAAGGAAGTTTTTGTGAAGCCAACTTTTTGAAGGATTTTTATCATTGTTTCACCTTGTGGAAATGCAGCAATTGTCTTATTTAAATAATCGTAAGCGCTGGTATCTTTTGAGATTAAGCGCCCATAAAAAGGTAAAACAACCTTTGAATATAGTTTAAAGAGTTGTTTCATAGGAAATGATATTGGCGTTGTAAGCTCTATAATACATAAATGTCCACCTTTCATTAGAACTCTATACATTTCAGAGAGGCCTTTCTCAAGGTCTTGAAAATTACGAATTCCAAAAGCAGCAGTTACTGCTTCAAATGTATCTGAGGGAAAAGTAAGATTTAAACAATCTTCGTTTTGAAATGATATGATCCCATCAAGCCCTTCATCTCTTACCTTCTTTCGTCCGATTTCCATCATTCCTTCCGAAATGTCAGCACCAACTAATGTATTAGGTAAAAGCATTTTTACTGATAAAATAGCAAAATCGCCTGTTCCGGTTGCAATATCGAGTATTGTTTTTGGTTTATATGGTGAAAGTTGTTTTATAGCTTTCTTGCGCCAGCTTTTATCTATATTCCATGACAGCCTATGATTTAAGGTGTCGTAGGTTGGAGCAATGTTATCAAACATTTCCTCAACCACTTTCCCTTTTTCATCTGTGCTGTTATAGGGCTTTATCTTTTCTTGATTATACACGTTGATGTCGATTTATTTCTTGCAACTAGATATTTTGAAGAACTTTTATTTTCTAGAAGCCAAATATTGGTTTACATTTTTTTCAATACGACCTGCCAAGTCCATTTCTTTATTAACTTTAACAAACGTTTCTCCTGTGATATGCTCGTAGAGCTCAATGTACCTGTCGCCTACGCTTGTTGCATACTCATCAGTTATTTCGGGCATTGTCTGTCCTGGTTCGTTCATAAAGTTGTGTTCTATGAGCCATTGGCGGACAAATTCCTTTGAAAGCTGTTTCTGAGGTTCACCTTTTGCAAACTTCTCTTCATAGCCATCAGCATAGAAATATCGACTTGAGTCTGGTGTATGTATTTCGTCTATTAAATAGCATTTTCCATCACGCTTACCAAATTCATACTTGGTATCAACAAGGATAAGTCCTTTTTGAGCAGCAATTTCCTGTCCGCGCTCAAAAAGTTTTCTAGTCCAATCTTCAATCGTATTGTAGTCTTCTGCTGAAACGATACCTTGCTTGATGATTTCTTCTTTCGAAATATTAAGGTCATGTCCCTCGTCAGCTTTTGTTGTTGGTGTGATGATAGGTTTAGGGAATCGTTCATTTTCTTTCATTCCATCGGGAAGTTTCACGCCGCATATTTCTCTACAACCAGCTTTATACTCTCTCCATGCCGAACCTGTAAGAATAGAGCGGATTATCATTTCTACTTTAAAACCTTCACATTTTAAGCCAATTGTAACCATTGGGTCTGGAGTTGCCAATTTCCAGTTAGGACAAATATCAGATGTTAGATCTAAAAACTTAGATGCAATTTGGTTTAATACTTGCCCTTTAAAAGGGATTCCCTTAGGTAATACTACATCGAATGCTGAGATACGATCCGTAGCAACCATAACTATTAGGTCGTCATTGATGTCATAAACATCGCGAACTTTTCCGTGATAAACATTCTTTTGTCCTTCGAAATTGAAGTCGGTCTTGGTTAGTGCATTCATAATTTTAATAATTTATGGAGTAGTTTTATTTTTAATTTTATCGTATGTGTCGTAAGCTGTAACTATTTTTGTTACAAGCTTGTGCCTTACAATATCTTTCTGATTTAATTCTATAACAGATATTCCTTCTGTTCTAGAAAGTATTTCTATTGCTTCTTTTAGTCCGCTTTTTTGATTATGAGGAAGGTCGATCTGCGTTAAATCTCCTGTTATTATCATTCTAGAGTTCATCCCCAAGCGAGTTAGAAACATTCTGATTTGGGCTGTTGATGTATTCTGAGCTTCATCAAGTATAATGATGGCATCATTCAAAGTTCTTCCTCTCATGAATGCAAGTGGAGCTATTTGTATTATATGCTTATCCATCATTTCTTGAAGTTTGACAGCAGGTATCATATCTTCAAGCGAATCATACAAAGGCTGCAGATATGGGTCAATCTTTTCTTTCATATCTCCAGGCAGAAAACCTAATTTCTCTCCTGCTTCAACTGCAGGCCGGGAGAGTATGATTTTTTTTACCTCTTTTGATTTCAATGCTTTTACAGCAAGTGCAATGCTCAAATAGGTTTTACCAGTACCTGCTGGTCCTACGGCAAACACCATATCATTCTTGTTAAAAGCATCAACCAATATATCCTGATTGCGTGAGCGGCTTTTTATAGGCTTTCCAGAAACAGAGTAAACTAACACTCCTTTGCCTGCATCTGTTTTTGTTTGCCTTCCATTAACTATGTCAAGAATATCTTCTTCGTTTATAATATTAAATTTTGAGATATGTTTACGTAGATTCTCGACATCTCCTTCTAATTTAGCTATCTGCTCTTCATCGCCCAATACCTTTATAACATTGTCGCGAGCTACAATTCTCACTTTTGGGAAGAGAGATTTGATCATCTGTAGATGTACATTACCAACGCCATAGAACACTACGGGGTCAATATCGTCAAGAACAATATGTTTTTCTATCAATTTATTTCACCTATTTTAATACTGCTGCAAAGTTAATATAAAAACATGAACCACGCAAATAATTATCAAATCTTGTAAGTCGATTTTATTAAAAAAGCATTACCTTTGTAGCAATGAAAACAAAGAAGAAGATAACAAAGAATAATTTTTTAATAGGATTTATGGCTACGACTGCTTTTTTGGCGGTTGTAAGGCTTATTTTTCCTTCTGTTGCTAAATCATCTTATACAGTAAGAAAAACAACTGCTCTAAACGACACAACTATTAAGAATATAGATGTTCCAAATCAGAATGAAGAAGCATCAGAAGCAAAGATAACTGCGCAGACTTTTCCACCAAGTAATAGATTTACAAAATTTTTTGATACAAATGGAAAAGAAATTAAGCACAGAATTGTAGGTGTTGCAGATTATGATGAAAGTTTTCCTGATTCACAACACGTACAACTAGAATCTGCAATGAAGTATGCTGTAAAAGCAGTTATAAATCGCGAAGATGCTGAATTGCGAAAAAAAGAGCTTGTATATATAGGTAGTAACCCTTTTTTTGAAGTAAAACGCTTATCAAGTAGTATCCCATATCTTGTACCTACTGCTGCCATCTTACTTCAAGACATTGGTCGTAATTTTTTTGATAGTTTACAGATAAAGAGTATTCCATTAACAAAACTATTGGTTACAAGTGTCTTACGCACTAAGGAAGATGTTGAAAAACTTAGACGTTACAACCATAACGCTACTGAGAATAGTTGCCATCTTTATGGAACAACGTTTGACATAGCTTATAATAAGTATTCACCTATAACACGTTCGGTACGCGACGATACACTAAAGTGGGTTTTAAGTGAAGTGCTGAAAGATTTAAGAAAACAAGGTAGGTGTCATATCAAATATGAAAAGCGACAGGGGTGTTTTCATATTACAGTTCGATAGAGAGGAATTTCAAAAAAGATTATGTAAATAATCTTTTGTAACTTTACTATAACACCAAACATAAAACAAACGCATACAAGAGTTTTAACCTTCTCGTTGTATGCGTTTTATTTATGTAATTTACTTTCCCTCTTCAGTTAGCTCATCTAAACTTATTGTTGGTTTAAGCAAACCAGCCCGCATAAGCATGTCAGTTATTTCCTCATCACTAGTTCGTCTATAGACCGTATAACCATATCGTGGTTTTCCATTAGGAAATTTACCCATGGGTTCTATCACTTCCATTGCTCCTTCTGAAAGTGTTATGACCTCTTTTTCGGATAGGTCTTTTATCGTTAGGCGATTATTTTCAGAATTATACTTGTAGTTGTATTCGTAACTGACAATTTTACCAATAGCCGATGAAAAGAAAATGGTATGGCATTTACCATTCTTAAAATAATAGTTTATGGGGCTGACGCCAAGTATCGAACGATAGTAATCCTTTGTATCTAATTGACCATTTTCTAATACTATACGGGTAGAAACCCACATAAAACCTCCATGTTTTATTAAATCTTGAAATTCCTTTTCAGAAATTCTTTGTTTGTTTTTAACAGTGCATTCACCTTTCTTATTAAATGCAAATTTTACACTTGGTTTAATATTAATAATATGCATATCAGACTGTTGTTTAGGAGTTTTACAGGCAGAAATGCCCATTGCCAATGCAATAGAAGCAATGGCTAATGATAGTTTTTGCTGTATCGACTTTCTATTCATACTTGTTACTTATAAGTTTCTTATACTATTTTCTTCTTCAAATCAGTAGGGGAGAGGTGCATTGTTATACTTCACCATTCCCAATACATCAAGATAAGGATTTCCTAAAATTGGAAAAATCGCAAATCTTTTGTGAACAAAGGCAGTTTGAAGGATTGAGGAAAACGGGGTTGCAGATAAGAGACCTTTCTCAATCCCGCTATTCTGCTATAATTTGCTTATCAATCAAGTTCTGAAACTGAACTGCCACCTATTCAATGACTTATTGTCATTGACAAAGGTACATAGAATATGTGAGATAATAAAACTTTTAAGGGGATTCTTCACCCTTCTTTCTTTAGTCTCAGAATTTTATGATACCTTTGCATACATAAAACCTAAGGCAATAAGAATTTTATAGTATGGAATCATTAAAGATAGAGAATTTCGGTCCTATTGGAAACGTGAATGTAACATTTGGCGACCTAACTTTCTTAGTAGGTCCTCAAGCTTAGTGGTAAAAGCTTGTTCTTAGAACTGCTTAAATATATTATAGACAAAGATTTTATTTTGTCCACTTTGCGGAAATACAATTATATTATTGATAAGAAGAATCCACATAAAGTAGTTGATACATTCTTCGGTGATGGAATGAATAAGATTTTCAAGCCTGACACAAAAATCACGTATAACAGACATGCCGTGTCATTAAATTCTCTCTTGAAAAGGAATGTGCCGAAAAAGGAGTCAATGTTTTATATACCAGCACAGCGAATATTAAGCATAGCTGATGGCCGACCAAAGAATTTTATGGAGTTTGATATGGCAACCCCATATGTTTTGAAATCATTTAGTGAGACATTAAGAATTTATATTCAAGGGGGATGGGAGACCCTAAGACTCTTTTTCCCGTAAGTAATCGCCTGAAGAGCGCATTAAAACAGTCTTTTGACGAAAACATTTTCCATGGCGGCAAGATTGTCATGGAAGAGAATTCGGGTCAGAAAAAAATGAAGATGAAAATCGATGATATGAGCATACCTTTTATGACATGGAGTGCAGGACAAAAGGAATTCATGCCATTACTTATTGCTTTCTATTGTCTTTCGGGACCAGCCTCTCAAGTGTTCAAAAAAGAAAATTATAAATATGTAGTTATTGAAGAGCCCGAAATGGGACTCCACCCTCAAGCTATCAAAGCTGTATTATTAGAAATTCTTGAACTTATTCATAATGGACTGAAAGTTATCGTTTCTACCCATTCTACTACGCTTTTAGATTTTGCATGGGCTTTCAATATCGTAAAGGACTCGTCAACTGTAAATAAGGAAAACGCCCTATACGAAATGTTTGACTTATGCAAGACTGCTACTACTTCCCAAATCTTTGATGGATTATTAGTTAAGAATCTATCCACTTACTATTTCTCACGCTCTAAAAATGGGAAAGTCTTGTCAACTGACATTTCAACATTGGATGCAGGAAATGAAAATAGAGCCATTTCCGAGTGGGGTGGACTTTCTCAATTCTCTTCCAAAGTGGCGGACATCGTTTATAAATACACAGATTAAGAAAGTACGAGACCATGGAAAAAAAGCAGCAGCAGAAATTGACTTTCAAAGAAGCGGTAGAAGCGACACCCGATGTAGCGACAGGATACCATAAAGGTATAGAAGCATTTGGCAAATATACATCCAAGATAAAAGTTCCAAAATCCAGTAAAATAGATGGAAGTTTGGACATTGATGCCACAACTAGCACGCTTTATCCAAATGAGAGCCGTTGGGATTATGCCCTTTGCTATGATAGCGAAGTGTTCTATATAGAAGTACACTCAGCCATAACAAGTGAAGTAACGAAGATAGTCAAAAAACTTCAGTGGCTTAAAACATGGTTGGCAACAAAAGCACCAGAAATCAATAAACTGACAACCAAGACAAAGCATCCTTATTACTGGGTGCAGTCATCTAAATGCAAGATACCCAAACACATGCGACAATACAAAATAGTTGTTCAAAACAAAATCCTTCCAATACCCATATGGGATTACAACAAGATTTGTAAGAAAGGAAAAATTAGCTAATTTTGCTCAAGAAAAGGATTACAAATATGAAGAATATTCTAAAAAACGGCATCAGAGTTTCCATAATTTTATCTGCGTTTGTTGGCTTTGTTGCCTGCAATTCGCCAAAAGCAGCATTTGACAATGTAGATGTCAATCAGTTTGAGAAGCTAATACAGAAAGGCAATGTTCAAGTTGTTGATGTTCGCACCGAAAAAGAATACAAGGAAGGACACATAAAAGAAGCACAGAATATAGACGTACTGAAAGATATGTTTGCTGCAATAGCTAAGCAGAAACTTGACAAAAGAAAGCCAGTAGCTGTTTATTGCCGTTCGGGAAGACGCTCAGTACAGGCTTGTGAAATCTTAAAAGCATCGGGCTTTAAAACTTACAACCTGTTAGGTGGCATCTTGGAGTGGAAGTCTAATGGAAAAAGTATAGAGGAATAATAACTTTAGCTAAACCAATTTCAATTGGTTTAGTTTTATGAATACTATTTATCATAACATTGATTAGTTTGTAATAATACAACTTTTAAAGCGCAGGAAACGTGTAAATATTTTTCACAACAATAACTATTGTCTTTGTTACCGAATAACAAGCGTTTTCAAAGAAATATTCACATATCTGCATTTTGGATTGTTGCTGTTGGAGTTGCTATAATCCTCTCCCTCGCTTCTTCTTTCTGTTAGCTTGGTTTCTGAGTTTGCGCTGCCATGCGGTTTCGGCATAGTCCTCGCCATGTGTGGTTGGTGTAAACATTCCGCCTACTCCCTCCACCAAATCATCGGCTGTGCTGATGGCTGCATCTGCCATATCTCTTATAGTTTGTGCGATTTTTGGCGTTTAGGCTGATGCGGTTGGCGATAATGTGGATATGCCTGTTGTCTGTATCCTTGTGCGTTACTGCCACCCACTGATGGTTGTCAAGTCCCATTTTCTTGGCAAATAGATGAGCGATTTGGGCAAATTCGGAAGCTGATAGTTTCTTCTCGTCCTGTGGTGCAATGCCGATTTCGATGCGCAGGAATTTGTTTCTGCATCTGGTATTGTAATCGCTGACCAACTTCATTTCCTCGTAAATAGCCTTTGATTCTCTGCTACAAAGGTTATGGAAGGCAAGCCGATTGCCCAGCTTGCCTTCTCTAAAGATATAGTCCAATGCAGTGCTTCCGTGCGCTATCGCCTTACACTTTCCTATCATACCTCGGTAGATTTAAGACCTTATATATATCGTCACCAATGCGGAAGTGGGGGTCGAAAAAACGCTTAAATGCTTCTTTGGCACATATCGAAAGGTTCTTGGTTATCGGCACCCATGACTCGTCCTTTATCCTGATGAGGTTGGAAACCTGTGCGTAGTACATTCCCGTTCGGTGGAGTACGGCAATGGCTTCCTTTTCATTGTCGGTCATCTTGGGAACGGCTAC